>JBCCQH010000038.1:0-57227 GCA_039024435.1 Bacteroidota bacterium | reverse complement strand
GCAAGGAGGCCGTTTTCCCCAACCCCGCCAACTTGCCGGCGGGAAACTCCCGGCGAAAACTCAAACCAACAAAAAAGCCGGACCAATACTTGGCCCAGCTGACTACTTCCAGAATTGGATTGTTAAATCACCCTGGTCGCTCCGGATGAAACACCGCCGGACAATCGCAACCCAATAGCGACCAAAATTGGTTGGTAATTTGCTGACAAGGAAGAAAATTCGTTCGCTCAAGGCGCACGAGACTTGCGCCCGCTGCCGGCGAAATTTCTGACACAGATATAATGGCAAAGAAACGAAGCTGAGGCTTGAAAAATTAGACCGGTCAGAGCACCAGCCCAAAAACCAAAACAGATCGCACTTGACGATCTGTTACGGGGCCCTTTGGGGCATGCTAATTCGTTTAACCCACGATTGCTATGAGAACAAGGTGAAGATCTACATTTCCCGCGCTAGGAACAAGCAGAAGAGATGCCCTCGATTACATAAATTCATCACCTTCCGGGACATAAATGCAATCCCCAAACACCACCTAAGAAATCATAGGACCGATTTTCCCGATTAGGTACCGCATTGAATTACGCCGTAAATAAGTCGCCATGGGTCCGCGTGCAGGATTACGCTCCTTCTAGCAATTCCAGCGCTTTGGCCATCACTTTGGGGAAACCCTCTGCATCACGGCCCCCTGCAGCCGCAAATCCCGCCTGGCCTCCCCCCTTGCCGCCGATCTCAGCCGCCAATTCCCGAATCAGTTGACCCGCGTTGAAAGTACCAGCGCTTTCCAGATCCGCGGTGATCGCCACGTTCAACATCGGCTTGCCATTATTGACCATGCCGAGAACAATCACCGTATTTTTCCGGTCCTTCCGCAAATCAAAAGCCAGCGACTTCAGTTCCTTGCCCGAAGGAACGTCCACCACCTCGGCCAGCAGACGAAAATTGCCCACCGCCTTGATCCTCGCGAGGAGCCCTTCCTTGAGCTGCCCGACCTGGGCTTGCTGCAGCTTCTGCAATTCCTTTTCCAAGGCTTTGTGACTGTCGATCAATTGCGCAACCGCTTTGGCCGGATCCTGGCTCTGCTTGAGTAAAGCTCTGATCTGCTCCAGGGTCGCCAGATTGTCGCCGAGGTAGGCCAGAGCCCGGTCGCTGGTGTAGGCTTCAATGCGGCGTACCCCGGCCGAAATCGACCCTTCACTGGCGATTTTGAACAACCGGATCTCGTGGGTATTCGTGACGTGGGTCCCTCCGCACAGTTCAATCGAAAATTCCGGATCAAACACGATCACGCGGACCTGATCGCCGTACTTCTCCCCAAACAGCATCATAGCCCCCAGTTCCTTGGCTTCGGCAATGGGGACCGCGCGGCGTTCATCGAGGGCAATTCCCTCCGCAATCCGTGCATTGACGATTTCTTCGACCCGGGTGATCTCTTCCTCGGTCATCTTCTGGAAATGGGAAAAATCGAAGCGCAATAGAGCGTCGGAAACCAGCGAGCCGCGCTGCTCCACGTGCTGGCCGAGCACCTCGCGCAGCGCGGCGTGCACCAGATGAGTAGCGGAGTGATTGGCCTTGATTCGGCGGCGGCGTTCCGGATCTACTTGAGCCTCCCAATCGCCCTCGGCAAACTCCGGTAAGCGGTCGATTTCGTGTACGATAAGTTCATTTTCTTTCTTCGTATCGAGTATCCGAATGACCGCATCGCCTTTGCGCAGCGTCCCTGTATCGCCGATCTGCCCCCCGGATTCCGCATAGAAAGGCGTGGTGTCGAGCACAAGCTGGTAGACCTTACGGGTTTTGTTTTTCTTCTTCGTCTCCAAGGTCCGGTAGCGCATGATGCGGGCTGTTCCCTCCAGGGTATCGTAACCAGTAAATACCGGCAGATCGTCCAGGGCATTGATTTCGACCCAATCGCCCGTTTGGACTTCGCCGGCTTCCCGGGCACGGTCCTTCTGCTTTTGCATTTCTGCATTGAAACCAGCCACGTCGACTTGCCAGCCTTTTTCCTCGGCCATAATCCGTGTGAGGTCACTCGGAAAGCCATAGGTATCGTAAAGTTTGAAGGCAAAAGCACCGTTGATCAGCCGCTCACCGCCCGCCCGCTCACGCAGATATTCGTCGAAAAGCTGCGTACCCCGTTCCAAAGTACGCAAGAAGCTCTTCTCTTCTTCTTCGATGAGCTTACCAAGGTACTCTTGTTGCTGCCCCACCTCGGGAAATGTATCGCGGTAGATCTCCGCAAGTACCGGCACCAAGCGATACAAAAACGGTACGTTGATCCCGAGAAAGGTAAACGCATAACGCGAAGCCCGCCGCAGAATCCGGCGAATCACATAACCCGCTTTGTTGTTGGAGGGAGCCTGCCCATCGGTGATCGAAAAGGCAATCGCCCGAATGTGGTCCATGACCACCCGCATCGCGATCGTTTCTTCTTCGCTGCGTCCGTATTTCGCCCCGTATTCCCGTTCCAAGAAATCAATGTAGGGACGGAATAGATCCGTGTCGTAATTCGATTTGACCCCCTGCAGAGCCATGACCAGGCGTTCAAGTCCCATGCCAGTATCGACACACTTCGCGGGCAAGGGCACCAGGGATTTATCCGCTTTGCGGTTGAACTCCATGAAGACGAGGTTCCAAATTTCGATGACCTCAGGATGATCAGCATTGACGAGTTCGGCACCGGGCACCTTGGCCTTTTCTTCCGGGCGGCGCAGGTCGATATGAATCTCCGAACACGGACCACAAGGCCCGACTTCACCCATCTCCCAGAAGTTATCTTTCTTGTCGAAACGCAAGATGCGGTCATCCCCGATCCATTTCTGCCACTCGGCCACCGCCTCAACATCTTCCCCCAGATTATCGTCCGCGTCACCTCCAAAAACGGTTACATAAATCAGGTCCGGATCGATTCCGTAGACATTGGTCAGCAGATCCCAGCCCCATTCGATGGCTTCGGCCTTGTAATAGTCCCCAAATGACCAATTTCCCAGCATTTCAAACATGGTATGGTGGTAGGTGTCGTGACCTACTTCATCCAAATCGTTGTGTTTGCCAGATGCACGTAGACATTTTTGGGTGTCAGCTAACCTCGGGGCGGCGGGAGCTTTGATTCCCAGAAAATTGTCTTTAAATTGGTTCATTCCCGCATTGGTAAAGAGAAGAGTGGGATCATCCTTTGCCACGATGGGCGCAGACCTAACTATCTCATGCTGGCGAGCCGAAAAGTAGTCTAAAAATTGCTTCCGTATCTCATTGGACGTCTTCATATCCGTACAGCTATTGGTTCTTAACAGAAACGTGTGGACAAAATTGATTGTCCTTTGTATTTCATTAAAAAGTTTCTAAATTTGACCGTGTGGATAACCTGTGGATAACCCACAAAAAGCGTCGAATCGGCGTGAGCCACTTAGGAAAAACTCGCTATGTCTCTCATTTGAATACGCCAAGTTGAACACTTAAATCAAACGCTGCAAAAGTAAGAAAAAAAACAGCTTTTCATTCATTATGGCGAAAATCAAGTATTACTACGATACAGACTCCTGTAGTTTCGAAAAAGCAAAGTTTACCTGGAGTTCTGCCCTGAGGACCGTATTGTCCTACACGCTGGTGGCGGCGGTCATCGCAACGGGAGTCGTAGCTTATCTGCTTTATCTGCACGACAACCCGGCAACGCTGCGCCTGAAAGCCGAAAATGACGTCCTCAAGGAGCAGATTGGCAAGTTTGATGATGTCATCGCGCAATTGGAAACCGACATTGAAGGACTCCACGAAAAGGACGAAGAAGTCTACCGCGCCATCCTCAAAGCCGAACCGCTGAAAGAACAATGGCAAGTTGGTACCGGGGGCGCCGCCGACTACAAAGATTTGGAACCAGAAGCCTTGCAGGCCACCAAAGAGCGGCTCAACCGCATGGAAAGTAAGGTCAACGTCCAAATGGCCAGCTACAAAGCCCTCCTCGCAAAATTCAAAACCCGGGAAGACGAACTGATGCACATGCCGTCCATCCGTCCGATCTCCACCGACCTCATTTCCGGCTTTGGCTACCGGATGCATCCGATTCTGAAGGTGCGCAAGCTGCACACCGGACTTGATTTTCGTGCCCCCACTGGTACGCACATCTACGCTACCGCCGACGGCGTCGTGAAGTATGCGGGCGGCGGTACCAACGGTTACGGCCGCCACATCGATCTGGATCACGGCTACGGTTACGAATCAAAGTACGCCCACCTAAGTAAAGTCCTCGTTCAGCAGGGCCAACGCGTAAAGCGCGGCGACCTGATCGGCCTCTCCGGAAACTCCGGCCTGTCCAAAGGTCCCCACCTGCATTACGAAGTAAAGAAAAATGGGGTAAAAATCGATCCGGTCGATTATTTTTACTCTGACCTGACGCCAGAACAATATGTCGGCTTCAAAAAGCAGGCCCAGCAATACAATGAATCCATGGACTGATGGCGGAAAAAGAAGAGATCAAGAAAAAATACTTTTCCATCGGTGAGGTCGCGGGCATGCTCGATGTCAAACCCTCATTGATCCGCTTTTGGGAATCCGAATTTCCCCAACTCAAGCCCCGGAAGAACCGCAAGGGCAATCGCATCTACACGGACAAGGACATTGAAACCTTGCGCACAATCTATTACCTGGTCAAAATCCGCAAATTTACCCTCAAAGGAGCGCGGGAAAAGCTCAAGACGAATCCGAAAGACCTTGAGTACGAGCAGAAAACCATGGAGACGCTGCTAAAAGTACGGGGATTTTTGGAGGATTTGAAGAACAATTTGTAACTTTGCAATCCTTTCAACTGATCGAGGTGTAGCTCAGTTGGTAGAGTACTCGTCTGGGGGGCGAGTGGCCGCTGGTTCAAGTCCAGTCACCTCGACAACCAATCAAAGCTCTGCATTGCGGGGCTTTTTGATTTGGGGGGGGTCTTTTGCTATTTGGGGCATGGTGCTTCATGACTTACTGCTGGGATTTGCCATTGGCGATGCATTTGGGGCGGGGGTCGAATTCCAGGACCGCCGCTGGATTGCCGCCAACCTGGATTTCCGGAGCTTTATCAACGCGCGCGACCGCATCCCCCAGACCCAAGTTGCCCCCGAACTCTTCACCGAGCACTACCGGCCCTGGGACTATACCGACGATACCGAGATGTTACTGGGAGTGATTCGGGCCTTGTGCTCGGGACAAAGTCCGGATCCCGAGGTCATCTACGCCGGGATCGCAGCGGAGTATGCCGACGGCGTAAAGCACAAAGGCTACGGGCGCAACGGCCACGGAAGTCTGCGTTGGGTTTTTTCCGGAGAAAAATCGCTCGCCGAAGTCCGCCAGTTTCAAGCCACCCGCCCCCATCCCGGAAATGGCGCAGCGGTCCGTGCGGTTCCCCTGGGCTTGCTGCCCCCCGGGCAAATCACCGCCTGGGCCCTCGCCAATGCCAATGCTACCCACCCCCACCCCAAAGCCCACGTTTCCAGCCTGGCGATTGCCTGGGCGAGCTTTTACCTGTTATCGCTCCGCGGTGAACCCGCCGGGCTGATCGATTTTTGTCGGGAAAAAGTCCTCGGGATCAATGGTGCCTCTGACCGCCTACTGGAACGGGTGGCGTCCTTACCGGCTCCCGACGACTTGGCCCCGTCCGACTACGCGGTTCTTTGCGGTCCACAACCAATCCCCGCTCCGTTCTTTCCGGTTGGCATCTACGGACTCCCTTCCGATGCGATGCACACCACCGGCAGTCTCCTCTACTTGCTCGCGCACGCGCGAACCGCATTTGGTGCCCTGCAGATGGCCGTGCGCATCGGGGGCGATGTGGATTCATTGGCGGCGGTGGCGACGGGCATCTGGGCGGCCCGGGCAGGCATCGGTAGTCTTCCCGCGTACATGCGCACCTCGGTCGAGGGCCAGGAACACTTGCGGAAAGTTGCGGAGCAGTGGGAAATCTGGCGGGACCGCCAGACGTGAAAGGCATCGATTTGGGATGATTGGCTCAAATTGTTGGATCGAATCAATACCGGCCCGTAAAGCACTTAAATAACCGCTCTATTAAGAGGGAAATAAGGCCTTTAACCGGCAAAATGCATGTCATTGGATTGCTTTATATCGATTTTAGCGCCAAACTAAGGTGGCCTTACTCGCCGAGTACGAAGAAATTTAGTCGACGCACTGAGAAAGAAACAACGACGCTTATCGCGGCAGAATTGTACTCGCGAACGTACTCTTTCCAATACTTCCCCCAACAAAAAAAGCGTGCTCTCGGTGACCCATCAGCTTAGGAAAATTACGGGTCCGAGAGCACGCAGTGTGATGTACATCTTCATGTGGAATACAAAGAACGCTACACTTCAGGTGATAAATCGCTTCCATCACGCTCGCCGGTCTGCAACCCGGCAGGCGTTCGGTTGCGTTTGCTATTACTACGCCCCGAGTGGCATTCCCCCTACCCCATCCCAAAAAAATTTGGGATTTTTTTCGCTGGGCCACCCAATCGCGGCCCCAAAACTCCTTTTCCCTTCGCCCCAAAGCAAAACAACCGCACCGACCAAAATGGCCGATGCGGTTGTCCAAAAATTGCGCTTTTCCGCGTCGAATCAGTTCACGACCAGGCGCTTACTGGCAACGCGCTCACCGTTCACGATCAGAGAGTAGGTATACACCCCAGCGTTCAGAACCGCGCTGTTCAGGCTGACTTCACCCTTGCCGCGGGAAGTCAGTTGCAAGACGGAAACTTCCTGTCCATTGACCGAAGTCACGCGGATCTGGGCCGACTTGACGTTCGTGGGGAGGTAGTACGGGATCACCGTATTGCCGCTGAAAGGATTCGGCTGATTCTGGTACAGGGCCGGAACATCCGTTGCAACCCCCAGGTCAGTGGCACCCCCGGCCTTGCCCAGGCTCGGGCTACCAGCCAGCAGGGACTTGATCTCTTCCAACTGGCGGGTGAGGTCCTGTACCGTCGCTTCCAGTTCGTTTACGCGGTCGTTTTCCTCTTTCAAGGCTTCCACCAAGACCGGAATAACGCCGTCGTAATTGATCGCGTAGTACCCCCGGGCATCCTGGGCCACGATCTCCGGCATCACGTCTTTGACCTCTTGGGCAATAAAGCCATTGGTGCGGCCATCGGCGAAGTTCATGTTTTCAAATTCTTGCTGATTGAATCCGTAGCTCACCCCGCGAAGCTGGCTGATCTGCTCCATGGCATTGCCCAAATCCTGAACATCCGTCTTGTAGCGGCTATCCGAGGAAATGAAAGTGCTGTTGACGCGGATACTGCCAAAAGTTTGGAAAACGAGACCGCCGGGAGGGCCGAAAAACGAAGCAACGATCTTGCCGCAGCCATCCGGATTGTCATCGTACTCGATGTTCAGCGCGCGAGGGCGCGGGCCGATGCAGTTTCCACCGGGAAGACAAGGAATCGGCCCCTGGCCGGTCGATCCCCAAGCAATTGTAGGACCAAAAAGGTAATCATCGGCGGCGGTAATCAAACCGGAAGGCCGCTTGATCCCGACGTTGATGAAGTTGTCCGAAGAAGTCTGGGCCCGATAACCAAATATGTTGCAGCTACCTCCCGATTCACCCAAACCGACAAACTTCGTGACAAAACCAGTCGTACCATTCGGAGCTAGAAGGATATTGTCGCCGCGCACGTCAAGTTTTGCCAGCGGAGTGCCGGCCTGACCGATTCCGACGTTACCGGTCCGGTTGATGCTGCCGGTCGAGTTGAAAGCCCCAAGCCACTGCTGGGCATTCGCATCTAGCGTAAATCCAAACAGGAAAGCGACCAGGATCGCCATCGTAAAGCGAGTAAATTTTTTCATGGTGATTTTTGATGTTGAAAAATGAGGGTAAAAAAAGGCCTATTCAAGCCCAGTACATAAAAGCAAGCACAGCAGATTGAGACAGAAATTTGGTACTGTCTATCAATTTCACGAAAAGTTTATTGGGAAAATTGCGCGTTGTGACTAGAAAAGGAGTCAACCGCTGAGTTTGTTTCATCTTTCGCCAAAAAAAGCTGCTTTTTGCGCAAAGACGTCCGGAATACGACGTTGGGTCCGCAAAATCGTTGGCGGGTAAAACCGTTCTCTAAGCCATTCATTGGGCGATTGTGGCAATAGCCGTCCATCTTGCCCGGGCAGCCCAACTATACCATTTCCCCGAAATTTTTCATTAATTGTACCGCAACCAAAGGTCTATATTCTTGCAAGCGCTATGGCAGAAACGAATACAAAAAATCAGCAATCGCTGAACATTGAGGCGCATTTGACCCGTGATCTTGGCCTCACCACAGCACTGGCGATCGGGGTAGGTACGATGATCGCCGCCGGGATTTTTACCCTTTCTGGGCTCGCGATCCGCAACGTGGGCTCCGCCGCGGTCCTCTCTTTTCTTATCGCCGCAGTGGTCGCCCTGTTTACCGCCCTGACCTACTGCGAATTTGTTTCCATTTATCCGCGTTCCGGTGAAGGCTACTTGTACGCGCGCAAAACCTACCCCAAAGGACTCTCTTTCGTTGTGGGTTGGGCCTTGTTCCTCGGCTACACCTCTTCCTGCGCTTTTTACATCGCGAGTTTTTCCAGCTATTTCATCGAATTCATCTGGCATACGCCTTTCGAAATGGCTTCCGGCATCGTAGCGACCATTTTACTCATCCTCCTGAATATCAAGGGCACCAAAGAAAGCGGTAAGTTTCAGATCATCGTAACCCTCGCCAAAGTCGCCTTACTCGCCTGGTTTGTCGTGGGTGGCCTGGGGAGCGTTGATTTTGTGGAGTTGCGGGAAAAATTCAGCACCGACATCGTCGCCATTGGCAGTACGGCGGGGCTGGTCTTCATTACTTTCTTCGGCTTTTCCGCGATTGCCGCCTCGGCCGGTGAAGTCAAAAATCCCGTGAAAACCATTCCCCGGGCCATCTTCATCTCCATGGCGGTGGTCACCCTGCTCTACACCCTCGTGGTCCTGGTGATCATTGCTGCAGACCTGACCGAATACACCGAAGCCGCGATGGGCAGCGCCGCCAAGATGTTTCTCGGCCCGATTGGGTCGATGGTGATCATTGCCGGAGGATTGTTTTCCATGATATCCGCTTCAAATGCTTCCATCATGGCCGGATCCCGCGTGGCGCTCACCATGAGCCAGTTGGGCCAGTTCCCGGCCAAGTTTGGCGAAGTCAGTCCCAAAACCCGGACGCCGCTTCCGGCTTTGATCCTAGTGGGGGCTTTCATCATCGGTTTTGCCCTGATCCTGGAATTGGAGAGCCTGGCCCATTTTGCCGACGTGGTGCTGCTTACCGTTTTGATTTTGGTCAATGCCGCTCTGATCATCCACCGGCACAAATACCCCAATATCGAGCGCCCCTTCCGGGTGCCCCTAGTGCCCGTCTTGCCCGCGATCGGCATTCTGGCCAACTTTTTCTTGCTCGGGCAAATCGTCAGCCACGTGGTTCCAGTCGTGCTTGCCGGTTCCATCCTGCTGGTCGGCTTTTTGGCCTACCTCTTCCTCTCCCCCATCCAGACCGATGAGGGCGAGGACGACGAAGCGCCCCAGGAAGCTCTGCGGGTAGCAATGGAAAAAAGTACCGTCCGCGAGGGCACCGATTTCCGCGTGCTCGTGCCCATCGCCAATCCCGACACCGTCCCGGAGCTCATCGAGATGGCTGCCCGCATCGCCAAGGACCGCAACGGCGAAGTCATCGCCCTGCGGGTCATCAGCTTTCCCGATCAAGTCACCGCCGCCGTCGCCGACAACACCATCGAACGCCAGCGCGAATTGCTGGAACTGGCCCAGCACCACGCCATGGAATTTGACGTGCCCTTCACCTCGCTGGTCATGATCGGGCGGCGCATCGCCAGCTCCATTTTGGAGACGGCCCGGACGCGCGGGTGCAGCCTCATTTTGATGGGGTGGAAAGGCTACACCAATACCAAAGACAAAATCCTGGGCGAGGTCGCCGATGCCGTCGTCAAAAATGCCCGCACCGATCTGATGCTGATCAAGCTGGCGGGAGAAGGACTGCCCCGGCACTTTATGCTGCCTACCGCCGGGGGCAAACACGCCCAGCGGGCCGAAGCCTACACCGCCTCCCTCGCCCGGGCAAAGGAGGGATCAATCACCGTGGCGAGTGTCCTGGCCCCTGGCGCCCCGGTCGACCAGAAAGACCGGACCCAAGGCCTGCTCCAAGGAGTGGAAAACCGCCTCCGCGAAATGGACCTCGCAGCCGTGGACACCCGGATCATCAAATCAGAGAGTGTAGAGCAAGGGATCGTCCGGGCCGGCTCCGAGTACGATGCAATTGTGGTCGGAGCGACCCGCCAGCCATGGTTCCGCAAATTTTTCTTCGGCAATCTCCCCTACCAAATCGCCAAAAGCTCCCCCAAGACCGTGATCCTCGTGAAGCACCACGACCGCGTCCGCGGCTTCCTGCAGCGAGTAGTGGAGTAAGTATCCCAGCGGCAGAGTGGGCTCTTTTGCCCGGAAAAGCAGCCGAATCGCAATCACAGCCGGCCTCCACCCAATTAAAAGACAAGCGGACACCGCCGAATGCAGTGCCCGCTTGCTCATTGATTGCACTTAAATTGAACCTAGATGTAGTCGACGTCCCAACCCCGGGCCACCCCGGTGGGACACAGGTCCGTGTAGAAAATTCCGGTCACCTGGAGACTGGCATTGGGATTGCCACTTCCCAGTACCAGGCCGCCCTCACCGTCGTTGAACGTCACCGTTCCACCCGACGTATTGATCACCTTTTGGTGCGTGTTGCCCAGGCCATCCTCCACCAAAATTTCAATCTTGTCGAAGGTATGGCCGGTCGGCACCACCATGATGTCGGTGAACTGCATACTGCCCGGATAGGGATTGGTTTGGTCGATCTGCCGCGAACGGAAGGGACTGTAGGTCTGCGTTGCATCCGTGTAGGAAAGCAACTCGCCTACCTGCTGCACCGCAACACAGGGATTGCCGAAGTATTCCAGGACATAGTCGTGGACGAATCCCGTTGGGCATACATCCGTGATCACCTTGACCGAAATCGCGTAGTTCTGGTTCGGCGTGGTTCCGCTGAGGTCCAATCCGCCGTCGCCATCGTTAAAGGTCACACTGCCACCCGCCGTAGTCACGTTCAGGGTGTGCGAATTGTTCGCCGCATCGACCACCGTGATTTCCAATTGGCCAAACGTATGTCCCCAAGGCGCAACGTCGGTCACATCGGTAAAGGTCAGGGAACCCGGAGCCGCCAGGTAGAGCGTCGCCCGTCCCGATTTGAGCGGCGTGTACGTCTCCAGGGAGTCGGCCAGGTTGACCACTTGCGGCAACTGGGCCAGGTCGCCACAATCTCCACTGATGGAAAACACGTTTTCCTCCAGATTGGTGAGTCCGCTGGCGTTCCAGACCCGCACCTTGAAGCGGTGCGTTTCCGCGCGTTCCAGGGGCTGCGGAAGCGTGAAGCTGTGCTGGGCCGGATTGCTACTGGTGTTGTAGATTTCCATCCAGACCCCGTTCTGCTCCTGGTACAATGCGTGCCGGCCATTCGGAGCGCCATTGTTCCACAACAGGGTCACGTTCTGCAACTGCGTGGCCGTCACCGTCCCCACCGTCGCGGTCAACGTGACCGCCACCGGAGTAAGCTCATCGACCAGGGTCGTCACCAGCAGCTTGGAAGGCTGCGACGGCGCATAATCGATGTTTCCGTCGGGATCCTTGATGCGGCGCAGGGCGACCAGGCGGTAGTAGAGCGGTTCGCCGTAGGGCAGGTTGGTTACCCCGTCGAATGCATCCACGATCCGCATGGGGCTGTCCGGGAGCAGCCGCAGATCAGCCACCTCAAATTCCGCCGCCACTTCCATGGTGCGCACCGTAAGGGCGTCCACCGCGGTAAAGGCCCGCAAGATCCGGAGCCGGTCCACCCGCTGGGTGTCCGAGTAGCCATTGATCTCAAACTGGATCCCATCCCCCGCCGGAATGCCTTCTACCGCAAGCTTCGTACTCTCAAATTTCCGGACAATCGGTGCTTCCGGTGGCCGGGCGTTCACGAGGAACACCGGTCCCAAAACCGGGCTGGGATCACCGATCTTGCCGCGGTTGCCGATTTCCCGCACCGAATAGAACATCAGGCTGTTGCCCGCACCATCCAGGGTAAAGTCGACAAAGCGGATCTCATTCGTCCCGATTACCTTGGCCATGGGGGCCTGCCGGAAGTTGTCGTCGGACGGATCGAGCAAGTGGCCTTGCGCATTGCGTACATTTTGCGGCAGTGGATTCGGCTCGTAGCTTCCACCCTCGATGTATTGCCACATGAGCGGTTGCTCGGTCAGCGGCGTAAATGCCCCGTAAATGGCATCCTGGACTTCCACCAAAATGGCTCCCGGCTCTTGGGTTCCGTCAAATACCGGCGCGCGGTCGGGACGGGGGAAACGGTAGTTGCCGGGTTCGCGGGGGAAGCGCCGAAAAGTACCGTCCGGATTCGAACCGGTCGGATCGTAGTAAGGATTCGACGGGTTGCTGTAGGCATAATCAAAGCTGATCATGTTTTTCCAGCGGTCCGAGCGGTACGGATCGTCGTCGCCGAGTTCCTTGAGTGCCTTTTTCACCGCCGTCACCGTCTCCGGCTTGTACAACGCGGTCAGCAAGCGTTCTTCGGTCGCCCGGTAAAACGCCGCCGCAAACGGCTGCTGCTGAAACGCAACGTTAAACGCGTAGGTGGATTTGTAGAAGAAATCCGGCCGGTTCGCGTAGACCGCTCCCGTGGGCAATTCCGGCGGTAGCGGATCGATGAGCTCCTGGGCAAACAGGATGTCCGGGACTCCGACCGGCGAGGTGTAGTTGTTCGCCGTATCCAAGGTCCGCGAAGCCATGTACGTCTTGCGCGAACCTTCGCCCGGCAGCGGGAGAATATTCCCGTCGACAAAATTCTTAGGAATATCCGCGTAGAGGTATAGCTTGTAGCCAGGGTAGTAATTCACAGTGATGCCGGAGCCAGTTTGGATCGGGTCCGACGCATCGTAGGTCGCGTCAGCCGCCGTGATCCGCAAGGCCGAACTCGTACCGACATTTTCTACCTTCAGCACTTCCAAGACCTTCCGCGGGCCGTTGGGATCGGAAGCTTTCGGAATCCGCACGATGCCTTTGTACCAGTCCACCGGATCGGGATCCCCGGACTGCGGGTGATTGCCCAAGACGTACGAACTGAACTGAATCGTGTACACGCCGATCACGTTTGAGTAGGCATCCGGTAGATCGGCAATGGTGGCCGACTCCCAAATGCCCCGGGTTACCTCGGTCTTGGGCTCACCGTCTTCAATGATGTTGTCGGTGTAGGACGCCCAGGAACCGTCCCCAATCGTCACCTTTTTCGTGAGGGGATTGGGGGAGCCCCAAGAAGCCGGATCGGCCATGTTTTCCACCGCCATGAACAGCGCCCCTTCTTCGGGTCCATTGTAGGCAAGAATCGTGGTGAACTGACCGGTTCCGTTCGGATCAATCGCCGTCCCTTCTTCGATTTTCAAGACCGTAAATACCGGTCCCTCTCCGGAAACGTTGGACGCAACCGCGTCGTCGACGATGAAGGTCTCCGAACCGACGACCATCACGCCACCCACAAACTGAGGCAACAGCGATCCGGCGATGGTCGGACTGACCGTGACGCCAGTACTCGCCTGCACGTAGCTTTCGGTGCGTACGATGGCCTTCCGGTTGTCGGTTGGGTCATCCACGACACTTTTCACCGCACCGAGGATATTTTGCGGAGCCGCTTTGCGGAAAAACAACTCCACCTCGTCTCCATAATCGTAGTTCAGGTCGTGGGTATGGAAATAGTCAAAGGTCACCCGCACCAGCGTTTTGTCCGTTCCCGAAATCTGACCGAGCAACCACTGCTCGGCGCCCGTGGTCAGGATCAACGGATTCTCCGACTGGATGAGCTGCACCCGGAAATTGGCCGGCGGGAGCAAGGTATTTGCTTTTACAAACTGCGTCTGGTCAGTCAGGACTGGCGCACTCACGTCGGATACGCGGGAAAACCAGTTGATGCCGTAAACCGCATACTCGTGGATACCGGATTCGGTTTCCTGGTGGATGTAGATCGGTTTGGTTTGCTCCCCGTGATTCGGCAACGGAATCGTCTCGTTTTGCGCCGGCGAATCGAGGTCCTGGTAAGTAGGATCGTTAGACAGTTCGGGTTTGCGGTACTGCGCTTCACCCTGCTTTTTGTACTCCAAGCCGAAAAATACCGGTTCGGTTTGGTCTTCCGAGCAAAACTCATCCGACGGCACGAAGAAGGGCCCCAGGCCGCTGGTTTGGGGATCTTGCTCCACAAGTACATTGATAAAACGGGAGCGCCCATCCGGGGTGTAGCCCTGGTCATCGGTGAGATTGGTGGGCTGGTTGGTGGCATTTTCGATGAACAATCCGTAGGTCACCGGCAGCGGTTTCGGCACCGGGGGCAAGCGGAAATCGGTCTTGCTCGTCGGGATGCCCATATAATAGTGGGCTACCGGCCGTTCACCCCCAAAATCATCGAGTTCACCCTCGGTCCGGTACTCCATGAGGTAGATGTAGTCACCGTTCCCCACCGAAAAGTTGTCGATGGTCCCCACCCCCAGCATGCGGGCGGCATGAAAGTCGAGGGCCACCAGCTTGAGCATATCGAGGTAACTCACCTGAATGCTGCCATCCACCGGATTGGCGCCGGGCAGTATGGCCTGGGCCAGCGGATCGGTATTGCTCAGGGTGATGTACTCCTGCACTCCGAATCCCAATCCCCGGGGCTGGGTCCAGCGGTCCTGGTAGTTCTGCACGCGGACTTTGGCCCCGTCGTTGAACTTTTCCCAAAGCCCATTGATCAACCAACCGAAGTTTTCCAGCCGGTTCATCGCCGTTCCGGTATCCGTGGTCAGGGCGTAAGAACCCTTATTGCTCCAGGTAGCATTGTTGATGTACGCCCGGTAGGTCTCCAGGCGAATTTCACTCACAAAGCCGCCGTTAACATCAAATCGGACACCGCGCATGTTTTCGGATACGATCCGCGCCTCGCACTTCGAGGTTTCGGTGGGGCCGCCGACCGTGGGACCGCCCCCTTCTCCTTCTTCGCCCTTGGTCGGGCCGCGGAAATTCGAACCGGGAATTTCATCCCCGCCCTTGCCCGCGTCAAATGCCAGTGAAGGACCGTCTGTCGTCCCCCGACCCGTCTCGGGCAGCGGGGTTTCGTCACCTTTGCCCGGATCTTTCACGGGGCCAGCAAACTTCACCGGATTGGCTTCGCAGAAGCTCAGGTTGTCCAGCCCAAAGTCATTGCCCACGTAAGCCGTCGTCGTAGCGATGATCTTGATCGTCACCGATGAGTCAAACGGACCTGCGGTCCAGTAGTCCTGGAACTGGGTCCAAACGCCCTGCTGTCCCGTCACCGGGAAGGTGAAATTCACCGTGCCACTGAAATTGCCCTGGATGCTGATCTGCAGGACCGCCCCCGGATTGGGATCGAGGTTGATCGCCCAAAACGAGAAGCAATAGCGGTTGCGGGCCTGCACCGGAAGGGTGTAGCCGACCGCCACTTGATTGGGGCTCGTGGATCCGTCAAACGCCAGGAAGCGATTGCCGTCTTGCGGAGTACCAATCCAAAACCGCGGATTCATCGTGGACGCATCGGACACGTAGCCGTAGCGGCCCGGCAACGCCGTTCCCGACAACGTATAATCCGTCGAAAAGCCCCCGTTCAGCTCAAAGCTGGGATTGGGGATGAGATTCGGACCGTTACAGCAGGACTCATTGCTGGGTTCGCCGCAGAGGTCATTTACGTCCAGTACCTTGCGGCAGGAGACAAATTTTTCCGGTAATGGAACGTTTTCCTCAACCGATAGCCCTTCGATCCGCATTTGCGTCTGGGCGCCGGGAGTGGCTTCTACCTTGAGGTTGGCGGCGAAAAACAACTCCTGGGGTGAGTCCACCTCGATCAGATTGTTGCCGTAATTCCGCACAAAATCAAGCGGGTTCGTCGCCGGGTTGTACTGGGTCCGTACCAGGTCGTACTGCGCTGGATTCCGAAAGTAGAGGTAGATCGGAAACTGGAAGCCCGTGGCCTGAAACACCCAGAAGCGGTCCACATCATCGACCGTGATGGGCAAGTCCGTACTGAGGTCAACGACGCTCTCGTAGCGCTGGTTGTACTGCGAGCGGTACAACTTCACAAAGTCATTGGCGCGGTTGAAGTTCACCGTACCCGAGGCGAGGTTGCCTTTGGGCAAATGGGTATCCCCAAGGTTGCGCAGCAGATCCCAGCGCAAGTGGATGCCCGGAGCACTGCCATCCGAAGCGTCGGATCCGACCGACTGCAGGTATAGATAGGGAGACTGTACCTTGTGCTCTCCCGATAAGATAATATTCATATTGATGGGTCTTCTTCGATTAAAATTTCAGCTTGCTGACTACAATTGGATGGGACCAGTATAAATCTGGGCCGTGGCTACGTAGCTGACGCCATCGTATTCCATGTAGCGGAACCGGAAGGACAGAGACGAAGCCGTAATGTTCTTCTGGGGATTCATGATGAATGCTTCCGAAACATCCTTGGAATAGAGGGCTTTGTAGCTGTTGTCGACCGAGGTGCCGTTCACCACCCGGATGATACGCTTCAACTTGTTCGCCGGGATTTTGGGATCGTTGAACGGTTCCGGATTGCGGATCCAGATGGCGATCACCTTGTTGGTGCTTTGCTGGCGAATCACATTGAATTCGGTACTGATCGGCGGATCGAAAGGCGACGCCTTGAACACGCCCATCCATATCCGCTCCATCGGGTCGGGGTAGGTCTCCGCGAGGATCTGGCTCGGCCCCACCGGATTGCCCTGGATGATGTTGTAGGCCAAATCCACTTCAGCATTCGTGACGTCCACTGTGACCTGGAACACCGCATCGCGCTGGTTGCCGTCGTCGTCCTGTAAGCGGAAGCTCTCCACTTGCTCCTGGAAATCACCGTAGCGCGATGTTTGGAATACAAAGCGGTGGACTTCCCGCGAATCCCCCTCGTAGAGGTTGTTCAGGATCGCGGTGTACAGCTTGAGTGGCTTGAGATAGTTCAATCCGATCGTGGTAAATACGCTCGCCGGAGCGATCGACAATCCACCCGTCACCACACAACCCGAGGCCGTTGCCATGTCCAGCAAGGATTGCAGGTCCTCCGGTAGGTAGGGCCGGAAATCCCGGTTCCATTCCTCGCCTGCTACGGGAATTGTGGTCTGAGAAGTGTTCGGGGGCGGAGGATTCAGCAGGGTAATGTCCTCAATCGGATCCTTGACCACAACCTGCAACTCCCCACTCAGTGGGTCCATGCCCTGATAGCCCGGCCAGCCTTCCAGGAAGTGGTAGACGTAGCGCTTCAGGAAGAACAGTCGCAACTTGGTGTCCTTATAGAACAGCGGCTTAGATCCGATCAGTTTACCGTCCGCATTGGGATAGGAACGATCATAATCGATGTAAGCCCGCAGCCCAGTAAGTGCATATTGGTACAGGTCATCGCCCGAATTCTGGATGTAGTTGGCGTTGCTGTCCTCGTGGAAGTACCCCAGGGGCCCGGCCGTCCGGAAACCGAAGTAGTACTCAAACTCGTCCGGGTTGCCTCCATTGACCGTATCGGCGACTTTCATCCGGATGTAGTAGCGGGTATCCGGCCGCCAGATCGGAGCCAAAATCTTGTTGGTCCCGTCGATGGTATCCTGAAAATCCGAAGCAATCGCCGCCTGCGAGGGAATGAGCAGGTTGTACTCGTAGGCGGACTCGGTCAGGCAGCACACTTCGTACAAGCAAGTGACGCAGCGTTCTTTCTCGCTCGGTCCGGGATCTTCCGGGATTGGGGCGGGTTCTTCCTTCCCCCCCGGAGCCGCAGTCCGAGCCGCAGCCGTGGCAATTGGTAGGCAACCAATGGCCTCCAAACTTTCGATTTGCTGCTCCAGGCTGAGCTTATAGGCAAGCATGTCATTGCGGTCCCGCGTGCTGAGATTGGGCGTCTCATTCAGGGCCCGGCACACTTCGTCCAGTTGAATCTGGAGGTTGAGCAGGGTTTGCGGGGCCGGTTGCGCCGGGCAAATGCGAATCTTCCGAATCGGCTCATCGGGATCGTTGTAGCTGATCGTCGTGAAGGTATTTCCCTGGGAAATGTACTCGCTGCTCACCAGATCGTACAGGTGGGCGCTGCCCTTGGGGGCCCAGCCGTAATACTCGACCGTGATTCCGCTGGCGGTCGTACTCAGCTTGAAGCTGGTCTTGACGCAAGGATCGCGGAAGAAAATCTCGACGCAGGCATCGTTCGGGAAGCAAAGCGAAGGCAAAATTCCGAAGACATTGGCCTCATTTTTCACTTCACCATCCCCGCCGACGACCCGAACCAGGATTCCGCCCCGGTCAAACCACTGGCCATCGGGATAGGTGTCGCCCAACTCCGAGGGTTGCCAGCGCATGCATTCCTCTTCCAATGCCGGCCATTCACAGAACAGACTCGCCGCAGTCATGCCGAATTGCTCCGGAATGTACCAGCCCGGCTGGCCCGCTTCCATGTAGTTGAAGGGCGACTGGGCCAACAAGCGAATCTTGTTGTACTCGTTGCCGGTCTTCTGCCAGAAACCCGACTTGTAAGCGGCCGGATTCGCGTTCAGCGAACTCAGGGCCGAAGGTGTCGACAAGGCCTCGTAGGGCTGATAATCAACCCAGGCACTGCCGTTCCACGCCTTTATTTCCAGCTCAGAAATGCGGTACTCGTGCTCCACCTGCCGAGCGACCGGCTTGGGCGGAACCAGGTCGATGTACTGCTCCGGGGGATTGTTCACCCCGCCGATCTTGTTGGCAATGGCATTGGCGATCAAGCCCTTGCGGAACTCGATATCGATGTAAGTATCGAGCGGAATCACCGTCTGCGTAAAACCAGAGTGGCTGGCACTCGGCTCCGAAGTACCGAAATAGTACAGGTCAAAGGTATCCCCAGTGAGGATATTGACTCCGGCAAATGGCGGCTTATTTGCCAGGGAAGAAACATCCAATGGCGATACCGGCGAGGTGTCCACCTGAGTGCTCTTTTCCCAGGTAAATTCCACCGTGAAGCACTTCTCAATCCGCTTTTTGAATTTCCAGAAGCCGATTGTCACCCCAACGCAGAGGCGCACACTGCCCTTGATCAGGAATGGCTTGGGTGCTTCGACCTCCAGCGAGGTGTCGAGGCTCAGGAAGAAACCAAAAAAGAGGAAGTACACGTCGATGTGCCCGCCGACCATGGCAAATCCACCGATCTGCGGACGCTCGAAACTGATCCGTCCCCCGACTTCGATGTACACCCGCGCCGAAGCCCGAATGGCACCACCGAGGTAGTTTTTGTCAAAGGCAAACTCCACGCCGGCCCCCGCCCGGATGCCCGAAGCGGACAGCATGAGGTAGGCCGTCGCATCAAACAAGCTCAAGACCCGCGAAGTAATCCGCTTTTGCTCAGTTCCAAAGTTGACGTACCAGGCTTTGCTGTTGTTGAAAAAGAACTTGGCCTGGACTTCGGCGTAAAGTTTCAGGACGCGGCCGTTCGGATTTTGGATTTTGTAATCGGCCCCAAATCCGATTTCCACCGAGTCGCCCGGTTCGTAGGCGATGTAGGCGAAGAAGGGGGGATCATCGCTGGTCAGCCCGACCCTTTCGCCCAGCACGTTGGCCTTGCCTTCCAGCAAAATCAACTCGGGGAGCGACAAGAGGAAAAAGAGCTTGCTGGAAAATGCCTTTCCACCGTCTGGGGTAGTGGCCAGCGAGATGCCCGCGCCCAGCGAGAAGGGATTGTCGTACTCGGCGGTGTCCCCCGGCGTTTCAAACTTTTGCACCACAACGCCTTCCTGGGGCGGTGCTTTATAGTAGTCAAACCAGGAATCTTCCTCGCTCAGGCCCGCCGCCGGTTTGGTGGCGACGTAACGCTGACCGATCAACCCCCGGAAACCGTAAATGCCCAATCCGGTCGTACCCAAGGGGATCGGCGCGGCCAGCTCTAAGTGCGCGTCCACGATCCAAGCCGGTTCGTCCGGCTGGTACTGCATGCTGGCTCCCCCGGCGATCCGGGCCTTGGGAAGCTGGAAATTGACCGAACCGGAGTACTCGGTAGAACCGCCCGCATCGCGAATGGCCAAGTAGCCCTGAATCAGCGCCGTGGCCGTCTCCGAGCTGGCATTGCCCGGAATCACAATGTCGATGGCAATGCTCTGGATCCGCAGGAAGCGGTGCGCCGGCTGTCCCACCTGAGCGTCATCGACGCTGTAGTAAAACTTGATCCCTTCCCCGCGGGCATCCACGCCGCCCGGGTCCAAGCTCAAGCCACCGTCGAAACCAAAGTAGCGGTACTTCCGCTCGATCCCGTTGTGCATTTGCTGGTGCGAACCGAAATGCAAAGCGGTCAGCGCAATTTTTGCCGGCCCCAGGGTCAGGGTCACCCCGTCGGGCAAGGGCAAGGTTCCGCCTTCGATTTCGACGCTGCCGTCGCTCCAGATGAGCAATTTGTTCACGACGATTTCATCGGAAAGCAGACCGGCGATGACCGGATGGAGGAATTTGATCGCCCCGCCGATTTCCAGGAAGAAGTCGCCGTCTTTGCGCCCGATTCCGACCGCATCGAGCCGAATCGAGAAGACATCGCCGAAAATGATTTCTTTGAGTCCGTTTTGTTCGCTGGCCGTGACCGAAAAGTCACCGCCCGTCCCGAGGTACACATCGATGTCAATGTCGGCTGGGTTGCTGGCGGCGTCCTTGAATCCGGGAATCTTCAGACCGCCGCGGATGGTGCTGCCGACGATCTTATTTTGGAGGAAAGTGACGCTGAAGGTGTCCAGGCTGGCGGCAAAGCCTTCGCCGAACTGAACCTCGATCAGGGGCGTGGTGGAGACGCCTTGCTTGGCTTCTAGCTCAAGGGTGCCGCTGAATCCACCGGTCCCGATGACCAGGCTGCGGCCTTTGATCACCCCCGTAGAGCCCGTTTCATCGTAGTTCCAAAATGCAGGGAACGTAACCGTCGCATCCTGGATCGCTACTCCGCGGAACCCGGCCGGGGCGCCCAGCGGCGGCGTTTGCTTGCTGGAAAAGTAGGGCGTCACACCCGCGAGCTGCACGATGATGTCCGAATCACCGATCTGCACGGTATCGATGGTGATCGTCGGGGTGCTGGTAAAGTCCACGTCGATGTCTTCACCTTCGAGGGTGAGCGAGATGCCCCCGAAATTGACTTCGACCGGTTTGGGCTGGTTGCCCACCATTTGGCGGACCCATTCCTGTCCCACCTGCTCCACGGGGTAGAGGAAATTGCTTTGGTAGAGCAAGGAAAAATTGAGGTTGGGCAGGCGGAGGTAGAGGTCCGGACGCAGCTCAAGCTCAAAATCGAGCACGGTGACCGTGCCGCTGTTGAGAAAGGCTACCTGAAGATTTTCGACCAAGGGAAAATCAAACGCAATGTCTTTCAGGTAGACGACCTGGCCGGCGTAGTACAGAACTTTCCCTTCGATCTGGGACTCGTAGCTGCGCAACCCAATGTCGTCGAGGAAGTTGGCCGAGCCGAGAAAGGCGGGCCAGTTTCGTATGGATTTGCTTAAAGGAACAAAGCCTTCTATCATGATAATGGTGAAATTTCAGAGTTGAGTACTAAGCGTAAGTGATGGCATTGGGCAGGGTCACGGTCCGCTGGATCTTGCCCCGAACCTTGAGGTGAACCATCATATTGTAGGTACCGGCCGGAAGCGCGGGCACCAGGGCCGTCATCTGGGTGGAAGAGGTCACGGTCACGTTGGTAGACATGGCAGAATTGACCAGGACTTCCCACTCGACGTAAGCAGTGCGATAGCTCGGATTTACGTCCACGGAGAACTTGTCCCCATTGATGGTCACACTGGTCGGGGCGGAAGTGCTGGCGTTCGGGCCACCACTGACCGTTACCGAATTCAGTACGGGGAGGTCCGCAGCGAGATTTTGCGCCTGCCAGTAACCGCGCAAAATGTGGGCGATGGAAGCATTGGCCGGAGCCCCGAGCATATTGTCGATGAACTCCCGGGTGGTCGGCTCCTGCACGTTGTAATCCAGTGCGGTCGCCGGCTTCCAGATGATGTCCATGAAACGGGTCTGGACCCCGCTGTCGGTAATCCAACCGTTGCCTGGGGCTGGGATTGGATTGCCATCATCGCCTTCATTGACCTGAAGGTAGCCTTTCGATTTGTAGGGGCCTTTGCCAACATTAACATTAAGCGCCAGAGAACGCCACTTGCGATAGCGAGGCAAAGCCGGAGTGACCACCATTTCGAAGAAGATCTCCGCCAGGGCCACAGCAAACAATCCTTCCACGGACATGCCCCGATTGGGGGTTCCTTCTACCGCAAAAGCGGTTCCCATTTGGTCATAGTAGACATTCTGGATTTCATAGAAGTACCCGGTGAAAACGACGCCCCAAAATTCGGCCCAGCCTTCGATGATGGCGTGCTTCTCATTGGCGATTTGATTGGCGAAGTGGTCGAGCTTGAGATTGGAGTAAGCCACTTCCCAGAAGACGCCCGCTCCGCCATAGTTGCCGGACCACCACCAAACCTGGTGTCCGGTTTCGTGAATGAGCACGTCCCGGTCAAATCGGTGACCGGCATTGTTGGTGATCTGAATGGAACCAACCGGCCAGGAAAAGGCCCCCGTAATCCAATCTTTGTAGCTCAGTTCGACTCCGGGCCACTCCAGGGTGGTCCCATCGGTCAGGTGGTAAAGCAGATAGCTGTACTCGGAAAGGTTGAACAGGTAGTCAAACGATTTCCCGAATTCCGCGTCATCGCACAGGAAGTTCCGGGGGGAAGTCGGCGATCCGATGCTGGAGGTGCGAATTTCCTTGAGGTCGTAGCTGGCATTATTGTAGTTGGTATCGCCGTACGAAGTCAGCCAGGCCTGGGGAACCGGATGGGTCACCACCGCTTTTTCGAGGTTGATTGAGGCATCCTCAATTTCGAAAAACACCTTGAAAAACACGTCCCGCTCGGGCTCGGCGGTGAAGGTGAGCCCACTGTAGGCGCCATTGGCGGGGAGGCGGAATTCATCGATCTTCGTGAATCCCCCCATGGCAAAGTGGTCGGTGTAGGGAAACTGGGGGGCATCCAGATCTCCGGTGTACATCTCCACCCGGGTGGTCCTGGGAATGAAGTGATTCGTGTTTCTTTGATCCCGGAATCTAGCCCCTTCATGGTCATTGTTCAAAAAGATCACTCGGTACTCAAAGGTGACGTGGTAGTCCACTCCGATGCGGTAGGTCAGGGGTCGGGAGGGCGTCCCCAGCAGGCTGCCAAAGAAGTTGTCAAAGTAGCCATCCTCGCCGTTGACTGCTTGCCAACTTCGGGTACCGTCGCCCTTGGTCGCCCACTCGGAAGGCAAGGTGATCGGAACGGTTCCCCCCTGCTCAAACACCTGAGCGGTGGGATTGAGAATCTTGAAGAAGTAATCTTCCCCCGTGGCCCCGCCCGGGACGTTGAACTGGGCGATCCCATTGGCATTGGTAGTGGTGGACGTGATGGTGGTCGAGTTAATGACGTTGTAATTCTTTAACTCGACCGTCAGATTGCTGTTGACCGGCACGTAGGTACTCGTGGCCGGATTGTAGACTTCAAATTTGACGTAAATGTCCAGCGGGGGCACCACCGCCGCGGTAGACGTGATGAAAGGATGGTCGGTCCACTGGACGTTGTCGAAGTCGGGCATGTTGCGCAGGAACAGCACCGGAGAAATGGCATTGTAGGTACTTGCCGTAGGTGATCCGACGCCAAAGGAAAGGGTAAACTCGTTGTTATTGGTGGTGCCATTGACCGCCGCCTCCCCGATTTTGTCACCGCCCGGGATGAACAAGGAGCGCTGGGCGGTCATGACCAGCGATAGATAATGGGTTTCCTTGGCGGCCCGGGTTTGCCCCGAAGCGGGCGTGGACTGGGTTGCATTCCAGGTGGAATCCAGTTGCGCCAGCGGAAGGGCCGCCAGGTAGGTTTGGAAGGCTGCTTGAGCAGAAGCGGCGGTGACGCCCTGGATGATGCTGTAGCTCATATAAGGAGTGCCAGAAGGAACCTTGTTGCGCAGAACCGTCATGTCAACGATATGGGTAACCGTGACCACGGTTCCGGGAGCGGGGGACAAGGTGACCCCATCGGGCAAGGTAGAACCTGGAGGATAAAAGCTGGTCAGCCCCCCCGTCATGGCCAGAAGATCCAGGGTGGATCCCGAAACTTCGTACTTGATTCCGGCGGAACCAAGATCGGTTCCGGTCACGGTCAGTCCGAGGCCATTGTAGTAGCTGGTGGGATTGCCCGAAGTAGGCGCTGGAATCCCAGGCATACTAATTACTGGGGTATAACCAGATGGTGTTGAAGATGCCATACATGAAATGGATTTCAATTTGTTTGAAAAAACATCGGGTAAAGGTTCTCTGGTCCCGATTGTACAACCGGGAAAACAAGGTTATCGAGCAAAACAAGGTCCGTTTTGGAGTACTAGGTTTGGCGATCACTGCGCGGAATAGCGCAAGATCGAGTGGGTTCGGTCCTCGGAGCCTAGGATCATAAGAGGACCGACATTCGGAACCAGATTAAACTTTAAAAATTAGCTGTATCGGCGATTGTTGACGTTGTGGTTGTCGATGACTAGAAGTTCTTAGGGCAAGGAAAGTCCGAGCGAATAATCGAATTTAAGGCAAAGATTCGTCATTGGCAAGGGGCAGGAATCGTAAATTTTGCACAAAGTGTCATCTGGGCATTCTCGATCTACCCAACGGAGTTGAACATTTCGGATGGGAAAATTTCCAATTTCCCATCGGCGCTTCGCTTTATTTCCAATCGTCGATTAATGGGATTAGGCGACGTACCGAGGATCACGGGAAAGTTTCGATGGAAAATTGGAAATCAAGCAATTGGCAACTATCAAGGGCAAACCCCACGCCGCACACAATCCCGTGCGTCTACGGTAAAAATCAAGTTTGGAGCCGTTTTTTAACAATCGTAAGCTGCGGGTTCAAAACGCGCCCATTGGAAATGAGAAATCAGGTATTGAGAAATTTTCCCATACACTGGAAATCAGAAATTGAGCAATTGAAAATTCCCAATGTCAATTGACATCGATGAAACGGCTCAGGGCCATCAGTTCTACCTCGTCCGGATCCAGGAAGTAGACTGGCACCGGATTCTTGCGCCAAGGCCCCGTGTTGCTGTCCAAAATCAACGTCTGCGTTCTACCGCCTTGGTTTTTTCCCCGGAGGTTGTGGCGCCGCGCCACCTGCTCCGTCGGGGCAACCGTGGACTGGTAGACTGTGGTGGCTTGCGTCGCTTCGATCTCGTACACGCAATACACCGCACTGTAACTGCTCACCGGCAAGCCCAGATTGTCCGCCAGGTTTTGTTGTCCCAAGATGATTTGCAATTCGTCCCAGGAAATGTAATACACCGAGTACGATGTCATGAAGTTGCTGCCCGGCGGCATCAACTTGTAGTATTTCCCACCCACCGGAACCTGTATCTGCCGGGGAACGTCGGACGCCGTTTCGATCACGTCCTTGAGCCATCCTTCCGCCTCCGGGTGTCCCCCGTATTTCCCCAGCATTCCGGTCCGCACCGCGTTGTTGCGCGGATTCTTTTTGAAATATTCGTAGTGCAGCCCCTTCGTTCGGAAGTTCATCCCATTGAAGCCCAACGGACCCAGGAAGCGCCGCTTGAATTCCTCGACGATATCGTAACCAAACTTTTGCTTCAACTTCGCAATGACCATTTGTTCGATCGGTCCGGCATCGGCCTCGTTTCCGTAGGCAAAAGCCAGGACCCCATTGCGAATGTTCTGGGTGGCCCCCGCCAGCAGTTCCTCCACCTCGACCAAGCGAAAAATTCTCCGGTCTTCGTCCTCGCCTTGGCTCGCCACCAGCAACTCTTCCAGCTTCTCGACGAATAACTGGACTTCACGCTCGATTTCGAAGCCCAGGCCATCGTTGGTTTCGTCGGCGTAGTCGTCCCAAAAATCGCACTGTACCACCGGAGCCTCCGCCCGGCGCGGCACCGGGGACAAGCCCGCCATTTCGTTCCCGCCGCGGTTGAGCGCCTTTGCCCCCATCACGTCTGCTTCCCGCTCCAATCCCGCATCGTCATTGACCTCGACCTTGCCCTTGAGCTGGCGGGTCGGCGCGACCCGGCCCTGCTTCTGCTGCACCACGTGCCAGGCCTCGTGCGCCAAATGCTGTTCCTGCCCCGGCCCCACGTGGATATCTGTACCCTGGGCGTAGGCGTGGGCGCGCAACTGCGCCGGCTTGCTGGAATTGTAGTGGACCTTCACATCGTCCATGGCCAGGCCGGATAGTTGTTCGATGCCGGATTTGAGTCGGTCGGGCAGACCGGTGCGGTTGGCCTTGGGCGGGGAGATGGGCGAATTCGCCGCCGGCGGAGACTGCATCGCCGCCTGCAACTGCACCGTTCCCGCATCGCGGGGACTTTGCGCCATGCCCGCGCGGAGTTTTCGTTGGGCGACGCTCGTGGAACGTTCGTCCGAGAAGGCCGACTTGCCGCCCGCCGTTGCTTCCGAGGTAGATTCAGACCCGGTGGAGGACTGCTTCTCGGGCGATTTATGGGTGTGAGTTTTCATATTGGCTGAATGAATTGTGGATTAACCAGGCCCCGGGATGGCGATAAACTGAAGTCACCGGGGTGTACAAAGACGAGCCCCCCCGAGGGGCCATCAATTGCCGTTAAACAAATCTTTAACGGGTCCGTTGGCCGGGCGCTCCTCCAAAACCACCTCTGCGATCTCAGTGAGATTGGGATACTTCTGGAGATCCGATTCGGTCAGGTTGTTCCCCTCCCGCCGCCGAATGCTCATGACCTCAAACTGCGTATTGGGTTCGAACAAGATTTCCGCTTGCCCCGCCGCGGGCGATTCGAATTTCTTCATCGCCATTTTGAAATAGTTCGGAATCCGGTTCGCCTTTTCTGCCCGGACCAGGGAATTGTAATCCTCATCCTTGATCATCTTCTTCACCCGATTCGAGTACTCGTGTACCGTGCCCAAATCCATGGCGATGTTGACCCCACTGGTGCCCTTGATCACGTAATTCACCATGCCCAAGTAGGTATCGGCCACCCGCTGCGAATTTTCCCGGCCCAGCACAAACTGCCGGTGCCGCGACGTCGAAAGAAAGCCCTGGTCCGCGACAAAATCCCCGACATTGATTGCGGGAGCCGCCTGGCGACCGTAGGGTACACCTCCATCCCCCACCCGGTAGCCCGACATCCGGTACACAATCCGGGGCTGGGCCGCATTGGCCATCTGGCCCCGGATGTTTTGCATGACCTGGACCAGGGGAGCACCTCGATTTCCCCCCGCACGCATGTCATTTTGGATTGCGGACGACCCCGCCACGTAATTGAGCAATTGCTGGCGGACATTCGGCAGCGCTTGCGGCCCCAAACCTGCCACCAACTGGGCCGACTCCGTCTCGGTTTCCGCCGCGATTTTTCGCGCCGTAGTTTTCGATTGTTTTTTGTTGACCAGGTCCAGCATCGCCTGGACATTGGCTGGGGTCAAGTCGCCCTGGTTCATACTGCCCAGGATGTTTTCTTCCTCCGCGTAAGGACGGCGCTGGACCACTTCCCCGTGGTGGGTACTCAAGGCCTTGCCGCGCGGGGCTTTCTCCGGCGGGCGCGGGACCAGCGGCTCCCGGGCCATGCGGTCCGCTACCTTTTCCCGGGTGGTATCGATCTTGTAGCCATTGGCAATTGCATTGCCCCGGGGCGTCCCGTGGAGTGCATTGTCAATCGCGTGGGCCACTTCGTGCTTCATATTGAAATCGGTGTCCTTGCCCGGGGCGAAGTGGATGCTTTGCTTTTGGATGGTCGCCTCGGCATTGACCCGGGCGGGGAAAGATGAATTGTGGGTGGCGGCAATGCCCGAGGTGTCCACGCCATATTTCTGCCCCATAGCGGTGGCGATTTGCCGGAAGCGGTGGGAACCTTTCCGACCTTCCCGGGGAAGGCTGGGGGGAGCCGCCGCGCTATTTTGCATGCCCGCCCGCAATTTCAATTGGTGGACCTCACCGGGACGGTTGTCCTCGAATTGGGCCGTTCCGCGCGCGCGTTGCGCGCTGGCCTTCGGTGCTGTCGAGGCCGGGGGCTGTTTTTCGCTGGTTTTTTGGGGTGTTTTCATCGTCAATTCAATATGATTCCTTCCTTGTGCAATTCCTCGCGAATCGCACTTTCCAATTCTTTTTGGCCGATGGTGGCCTGTTTCTGGGTCAATGCCCACAGCGTGGCTTTCCGGACCACGTTCATGATGAGTCCTCCGGAAAGCTCGTAGCGCTCGGCCAGTTCCCACAAATCGATTTCTGCCGCCAACGGCAGGCGCGCCGAAAACGAGTGCTTCCACAATTGGTGCCGCTCGGTGACCCCCGGCATCCGGAATTCCACCATCGACTGGAAGCGCCGCGTAAACGCATCGTCGATGTTTTCCTTCAGATTCGAAGCCAGAATGACCAAACCCGGAAAATCCTCAATCCTTTGCAGCAGATAGCCCACCTCCTGATTGCCGTAGCGGTCGTGGGCGCTGCTCACCTGGGTCCGTTGCCCAAACAGCGAGTCCGCCTCGTCAAAAAACAAGATCCAATCGTGGTGCTCCGCCTGGTCAAACACCTTAGCTAGGTTTTTTTCCGTCTCCCCGATGTACTTCGATACCACCATGCTCAGGTCGACCTTGTAGACCGGCTTGCCGGTGCTCTTGCCGAGCAAGGCCGCCGTCATCGTCTTTCCCGTACCCGGAGGCCCGTAAAACAGGCTTTTGTAGCCCGGTTTCAGCTTGCGTCCCAGCCCCAATTCACCCATGAGCCGTTGGCCCAACTGCACCCAATCCTGGATCTCCCGCAGGCTGTCCCCTGTCTTTTTCCGGACCACGATGTCCTCCCACTCCAGTTGCGTCGTGATGCGGTGGGCGGGAAAATCCTCGCTGTAGGCCGGCTGGAAAGGCAGTCCGCACGTGAGCGGGTCCACGTATTCATCGGTGACCATCCACACCCCACTCAGACGCGGTCCCCCTTTTTTCGGCCGCGCCCCGCGGATCACCCGGCGCCGGATGAGCGCGTGCTCCGCGCGGAAGAGGTACTGGTAGCGCAAACGCCGCGCCAGATCATCACCCGCCAACAGGAACATCGCCGTCTCCGCCGTCGGGATCAGTCCGGAGTGTCCGTCGAGCAATTGTCCCCCAAACTCGCTGAAACGGCGGTCGTAGGCCCCATTTTTGGTCAGGAGAATGTCCAGCAGCCCCGGTTGCAGATGCGGCACCAACGCCAGCAACAGCACCAGGCGTTCGGCCGCGTTGAGTTCATTTTCCCGGACAAACTCCACATAGTAGCCCCCCGCCCCCACCAAATTGGGAGCCGGCAGTTCATCAATCGAGCGAAAAGGCGTCTCTTGCGCAAAATGCAGCGCCAGACGGGTTTCGAGTACCTGCTTCAACCAGGCCAGTTCCCGGGTTAGCACCCGCGCATTTTCCTGGATCGGGGTATTGATTGCGATTACATCCATTCTACCATCAGTAATTCGTTCATCCAAGGCAATTTCACGACGTTGAACGACCAGGGCAGCTTGCCCAGGGTGATGTCGTAGGTCTCCTTTTTCACCTGCAAGAGCCAGTGTCCGTCCCGGCTGCGCAACAGCCCTTCGCGTTGCAGATACGAGGCGCGCAGTCCCCCGACCGAGAGATTTTTCCAGTGCGGTCCCCGGGAAATCACCGCCCGCAGCATACCATCCGCCCGCTCCCGCTCGGCTTCCGTCAACGGTTCCACCGCAATGGCCTCCTCCAGGGAAATCCCGCACAGCACCTTGTTGAGCGGCATTTGCTCTTCAAAAACCACTTCCTCCGCCCCCAAAACCAGGTATTGCAGCACGCTGGCCGCCCGGTGGCGCGCCCATTCACTCCGAAACGCCCGCTCCGCCACCAGATCCAGGTTTTCGAACAACCGCAACAAAAATGGCCACAGCAGCACCAAACCCGCATTTTCGACCGCAATAAAATCGGTCTCGGCTGACGAATCCGGAGCGAGGGCAGCCGCAATCCCGGGAGTCATCCGCCGCAACTGGCCTTCCAGGCGGTCGAGGTACTGCGCCACCGGTACCAACTGATTTTGGGTGATCGCCTTTTCGAGGGTAGCATCACTCGGGCCGCCCCCTTTCTGCTGTTCGACGAGGCGCTGGAGCAGGGCGTGGACCTCCCGCAACTGCGTCACCGGAAGCTGGGCAAATTGGGGCTGGTGAAGCGCTTTCTGAAATTGGCGGGCAAATGCCTGCAACCAGCGATTGGCACGGTAGTGGTGCTGCAGATAAGCCAGTTCCCGGGCAATCGCGGCCAGTTGCGCCGCTCGATCCTGCCCCAGCGCCGGCAACCAAGCGGCGAGTTGCGTTCCCGAAATTTGTCTCCTTAGCGGCCCAAAATCCGCCCCCAACTGCCAAAACGCCTGCACGACTGCGCGCCGCGCCGCCTCCTCCGCCTCCGGGGTAAGCGCCACCTGCCCAAACACTGCCGACCAAAAAGCCGGCCCGATTTCCTCCGGACGCAATCCCTCCCGAAAACTCTCCGGATGCTGGCGCACCAGAGCGCTCATCGCCCCCGCAAGCTTTCCCAACTCGGGGAGTGCCCGCCCGGTCAGCACTTCCAAAGCACGGCGGACCTGCACTGCCGAAAAAGTGTAAATAAAGCGTTCCCGTGTGCTTTTTCCCCGGCCAATCTCCCGCAACAATGCGCGAAATCGACCATCCGGCGCCGCCAAACGCGCTTCCAGGATTTCCTCCAAAAAGGCTTTCGTCCGAGCGGTCACCCACCAGGGCAGGATTCCGTTTTTGAGGTAAAAGGCCAGAGCATCCTCGCGGGGCGTCGCCGCGGGCGTATCGGTTGGATCGGGTACGGTGAGGGGCCCCTCCGAGGCAGCTTCCTGGATCGCGTCGGCAAACTTTCCGGCAAATACTTCCGGTAGCTCGGGCAAACTCAGTTCCCCGAGGTCCAGGTCCAGGCGCGCAATGGTGAGGTGCTCTCCCTGTGGCGTCATGCGGTCGCACAACTCCCCGATGATCGGCAACAGATCCTCCCGGACGATCCGGCCGACCTCCGCCTGCATTGCGGAGACATCGGACCCGGGATCCACGTGGATTTCCAGCACTTGCCGCTTGATGATATGTCGTTGCGATGGAGTCATTTGCTTGAGAAAAGGGCGGGCTACTGTGCCCGCAATTGAGCGATGAAATCGGAGTAAACTTGTTCAAATCGCTGCATTTCTGCCCGGTCCAGCCAGTGCAGGTACACAGTCAAGTGCGCCGGGGTTTCTTCGCGGATCGTATTTTCCACAAACCGCTTAAAATTTTCGTTTTGGTAGCGCGCCGGCCAGTTTGGCAAAGCAAAAGACAGTTGCAACGAATAGAGGTCACCCGCTCCGCTCGTCCGCTTCCAGCGGCCCTGGGATTCATTTCCGGCAAAGTCCACCTCGATTTCGAAGGCATCCTCCGTGACCGCGGTCACCGGATAAGTGCCAGCGTAACCCTCCGTCCCCACGATTTCGATGCTTTCGCCGGCCAATAGACCGTGCCCAACCGCACTGCACCGGGTGTACCCGGCACTACCGCCGGCGGCAAACTCAGCAATGGCTTCACTGAACAACAGATCGGTCAGGTGCAGCGGCACCTCCTCCGCTTTCGAAGCGGGGCGCGCTCCCCGGGGGCGCAGCAGGATGTGTTCGACCAAGTGAAAGCCTTCCTGCTCCCCACTCGCCAATACACGGTGGGTGTAGTCCTCGATCCCCAGCTTGCGGGCGATGCGCTTTTCCAATCCGGAAATATTGTGCGACTCCGTGGCCGGCTGAGTGTAATCAAACGCCCGCGCCCTTCCCCCACTCAACTCGGGGTATTCCCGCAAGAAATTGGCCTTCCCGGTGATCAATTTCCTCGCCCCCCACTGCCCTTCAGTGTGGTCCGGGTCGTGCAGGACCATGCCGTAATCGGTAAAGGCCTCGCTGAAGCGGGCAAGCAGGTGGTTCAGGATCCGATTTTTTCGCTCCAATCCGACCTCCGTGTCGCGGTTCGCCGCTTCCAAGTAGTCCGCGTAGCTTTCCCGGCTCTTGAGGACCGCTTCGAGGCCGGGAACGGAGTCGAGGAGCGATTGATTGAAATAGGTTCTCCGGTCCTCACCTCCGAACCCGAGCAGATCCCGAAAGTGCGCGATCTGCGAGAAGTAATTCGCCAGCAGTTGCTCAAAGAACATCAGATAGCCTTTGAGTTGTTTCGCCTGGGCCTGCCGCGGGGCCGGCGCGCTAGGCGACAACCCGAGGGCCCCGACTCCGTAATTGGTCGGGAACTGATTCTGAATGGAATAGTAGCTTTCGAGTTGGCGGTCGGGTGTTTCCGGGAGCACGATGTCCCGCTGCTCCGGCGGCAATTCCGGATAGCGCGCCCGGTCGCGCTTCTGACGGTACAGTTTTAGCACCTGGGCCTTATCGAGGCGGGCCCGCAAGCCCTGCCGGGCAAATTGCAGGGAATCCAGGGTGCCCTCAACGTCCAGTTTGGGCGTTTTTTCCCGGTCCAGCGATAGCACCCAACGTTTCCGGGTTTCGGAACCGGTGGAAAGGGCCATTTCGTTGACCGCCCGGACCTCCTTTTCGTCCATGATCTCCCGGATGAGGTCGGAGGTCTGGAGGTCTTGTTTGCGGCCGGTGCGGCGCAGGTCCGCTTCGTCGATGAATCCATGGGCAAGCGCCGGACCATCAAAAATTTCGTCGACCTGCATCCCGGCATCCAGCCGCTCCTGCAGGGTATAAAAGGGCACCGAGGGTGAAATGTGGGAAGCCGCGCGCAGCAATACATCGGCGACAAATTGGTGGATGTCCTCGACCTTGCCCATCTCCACGGTGCCGTGCAGGCGGATGAATTGAGCATCCAACTGCTTGATTTCGGCAAAATCCTCCCCGATTCCGCGTCCGGCATGCAGCCGCGCCCGCACCCGGGCCCGCAGTCCCGAAGTCACGTCCGCCGATTCTTCTTTCTCAAAGACCACCCGGTATAGCCCTTTGAGTTTGAGCGGCGTCGGGGTTTCATTTTCCGAGCCGCCCTCTCCCGGGGACTCGCGGACCGTTTCTACCCAAGCGTTTTTCACGCCGGGAATGTCGATGACCACTTTCCGGAGATCCAGCAGCGTTACCGGATTCACGGTCAACAGGCGCGCCGGCCCGTAGAGATCGCGGTAGGTACTGGCCCCATCGACCCCGAGCAGATCGGGAATCGCGTGGTCGATGCGGTAACCGAGATCGGTGATCGCATAGCAGAGCTGTTCTAGAATCGTGATCCCCGGATCGTGGGCGTTGTGATCGGTCCAGATCTCCCCGGCCAGTCGCTGGATGTGCTTGATGCCTTCCTCCCGGAGATACACGTAATTCAACGTCGACTCCTCGGGCAGGGCTTTGGGTATGGTGACGGATGTTTTCACAGTTGGTTCGAGTTGGGTGAGAAATCAGAGCAGAAATTGATCAAGGCAGGGCGACCAGCAGCACTCCCTCAAAGCCCGACGAATAGTTGTCGTTGCCGCCACCGAATTGTTGCACGTGGACCCGATCCCCGGCCTTCAGTACCGTGATCACTGTACGGGAGGCTGAGTGATTGTCCAGCCGGGCACGCACGTAGGTCCGCTCATTTTTCTCATTGCCCGAAGCGCCATTTACGTAACCGGTATTGTTGAGCCGCAAGGCCCAGGCGACATCGTCCCCCGTATTGTTCCGCATGTGCATGGAAAACAGGTAGACCCCCGCTACCGGAGCGATGAAAGCGGTCGTGCCTTTCCAGTGCCCCCCAACATTGTAATTGATTTGCCCGAACGAAAGCGGATTTCTATTGCCCTTGAGCGAACTGCTGGTGAGAGCCACCGAAAAAGCAACCACAAAGGCCGAAGGAATTTTGATGTGGCCCCGCACCGTCATCCCACCTTCCGCCCAGATATCTACCTTCCGGGAGCGGGAGTCGGTGCCGTTCGACATGCCGACAATGTTGAGCGAGTTTCTGGCATGATTGCCCGCCGAAATCGAGGCAGAGTGCCTATTTTGGCCGGTTCCATTATTGCCCCCCAACATGATCGTGCCGTTGCTGAGGTGCAGGTGGCCATCGGGGGTATGCTCGCGCCCTACCCCACGGATCCGGAGCCCCCCCCCTTCGGTGATCCCGAACGAATTGGCATCGTTTCCCGAAGGGCTGAATTCCAGTTCACTGCCCCGACTGCTCAGGTTCCAGAACTTACCGTTCTCGTGGTAGAGGCTCAACCGGGGCGGGGTTCCGGCTTGGGTATTGGAGATGCGAATCTCCGACCCCGGCCCTTTGACGTGCAGGTGCGTCTCGGGCTGATCGGTGCCGACACCCACCCGGCTCAGAAGGAAACTCGGTCGGGTTTCGGTACCGCTCAAGCGGGAGACAATCTTGCCGCTGCCATTGCGGATCGACAGCACCCCGTCATTGGCTTCCTGGGCCACTTCAAAGAGATTGGCGTCCCCCGAGCGGGTCGAGATGGCGGTCAGCAAAGGACCGTCGCCCTGGGACTGCACCGAAAGCTGGGCGCTGGGTTCGATGGTCCCAACCCCCACCTCGCCACTCCCCGCTTTGATGAAAAGGCGACTGGCGCCGGAGGCATCCTTGATGTTCAGTCCCGGCTGGTTGCTCTCGGCCACCTCCGGATCCACCCGCGGATTCAGATTCATGCCCCAGCTGGGATTGGGATCGGAAAAGCTGCCAAACAGGTGCAAAGCTTCCTGCGGTCCCCCAGCATCCCCCTCCGCCTGCAAAGCGACGGGGTTGCCCTGGGTTTTGACGATGCCGTCTTCCGCCTGGTTGAGATTGGCGTCGATGAATTCCGCAAAATCCTTTTGGGTTGGAATCTTGTTGGCCAGGAAGTAGTTCTTCAGTTCGGTCCGATTCTTTTTATTGATTTCCATTTTGCCGTTGTTTCTAAATGAGGTTGATGTAGTTAAGTAGAGTTGGTATGTAGGCTGGTGGTGGAGAAACCAGGATCAGGGGATCAGGTCTTCTCCCACTTCGAAGTCCAGTTCGACCTTCATGAAGTTGATCCCCTCGAATTTGTCTTCGTCGTAGCCATTTTCGTCGACGATGTCGATTTCGTGGGTCGGGGCTGATACCAGCACGGTGTCCGGCCGGGTGACCGTTACTTGATTTTTGCGGTCGTGGATCGCCCGGACATCGGTGAAGCGCCGGCCATCCTCGCTTTGGAACAGCTTCAGGTTCGCGACGTAGTCGATGTAGGGCCGCTCGGCGATGAAGTTGACGATCACACTGGCGTACATTGTCCCGCCAATCGAGATCTTTTCGCCCTCGCCGTAGGCCCAGGGCGCCAGGAACTGCTTCAATTCGTCGACCAGCTTGGGCCGGTAAAAGCCTTCGTTGTAGCCGGGCTTGAACTTCACGGTACAGCGGACTTTGACCTGAAGGAAAGTCGGATTGCCCACCCGGACCTCGGCAAAGGCCGGGGTGCGTTCGTCCAAAAATTGCTGGATCCGCAACACCGTATCCGTCGGCACTTTGGGCGCAAATGGATTGAAAGGCAGCTTGCCCCGGATGTCGGGAATCACCAGGACATTGACCTGGCCCAAAGCGGGATTGTGCGGCTCCGGCGTAGCTGGCAAGCACTTTACTTTGTAAACTTCCGGAAACTGTTCCAGCACCATCCGCTCGTAGTCCCACATGCTGAGGGCGCGGTTCTTGTGGCGCAACCGCTCACTGATGCGGGTATAGAAAGTCGCATCTTGCTCGGCGGGCTTGCCCTTGCGCGAGGTGTAAGGCTGGGTGATCTTCTGAATCGCCGGATTGAATTCTTGGGTTTCGGTGATCGATTCGGCGGGCAAAAGGTCCACAAAGTGCTGCGGTGCCACCGCTTGGCTACTGAGGGTGGCACTGACCGCCTGGGTCAGGACCTGGATCGTGTCCGAGATGCCACCGGTACTCCCCGCACAACTGATCTTCAGCCAGTGATGCGCCCCCGGCAGCAAGCAATTCTTCCCGGTCGCATCCGCCGGAATGGCGATCTGGATGATCCCGGTGTTCATCAAGCCATTGGTCGTGTCCGAGAGCAAAGCCGATTCGGGCAGCCCTACCCAATTGTCCTCCCGCAGGTAACTCCAATGCAAGCGCGGCGTCGCCACTTCAGGATCGGCACTGCCTTCGGACATTTGGAACAGCAGGGACAAGATCTGCGGGGTGCGAAGCCGGTCGAGTCCCAGGTACAACTCCCCGGCGTGGGGATACACCGGCAATAAGTGGGGCAACTCCCCGGCGGTGAGGCGGCGATGGCCAAAAGGATGCACGTGGTACAAGCGGTCCTCCCCCGTCGTGTTCAGTTCCGTCACGGAAATTTCGGTGTGCGCCGTGTAGCCCAGCCGGACCTGCTTGAGCTTAGGTACGTAGGGTGGATTCAGATCTAAATTCCGAACCGCCGCCTTCTGCGACAAAGCCTGCTTGCGAAACAAGCGGTCATAAACCGCGCGCTGAAAGTCCCGGTGATCAAGTTCCAACCGGAAATAGCGGTCCCACTCGGTAACCTCGCCTTGGGTCCGGTAATCCGTCCGACTTTCGTAGTTAAACCCCCGGGCAATCTCCGCGATGCGTGCGGGAATCCCGCCAATCTCAATTTTTCCTCCCCGGGAAAACAGCCCCGCATCTGCGATTTCCAGTTCCGCCCGGCCGTCGTACAAAAATACCCGGGCCCGGAAATCGCCCTCGCCTTGGATTCGGTAGGCAGCAGGCGCAAGCCGATCGTCATCCGCCTGGACCTTCCAATAGTTTGCGTAGTGCTCCCGGAAATCTTCCGGCAACTTCATCCACGTCAATTCCAGCGCCAGCGCGTCGAGGCGTTTCTGACTGATTTCTGGACTGGCAACGTAAAAACTATTGCCAATTTCCGGTGCAACCCCAAACGGTTCAAACGGCTTCTTGGGATCGAGTTCCGTCCGGTCATTCAGCAAGGTCATCGTCCGTATCCCCGCGACCTCGACCTGAAGGTGAACCCTTTCCAAGCGCAGATCCACCAGAGATTGGTAGTGACTGAGCAAGGCCGACGAAGGGGCAGTGGGATCGGAAAAATGCCGCAGCACCAAGGCCAGTGCAGGAAACTCCGAATGTACCAGGGCATCGTTTACCCCCTGACCGAGGGGCTGAACCGGCGGCTCCTCTTCTTGCAAGTCAATTCTGGCCTGCACCGCATTCAGGTAGATGCCCTCAGGGGCGTATTGCTCAATTTGGGGCCGGGCCGCAACCTGCCCAATCGCCCGCAACACTACTTCCCGATCCGACTTGCGGTGTACAATCTCGTAAACGGTCCCGTCGTTGTCGACCAGGTATTTTCCCAGATCGGTATCGTCAAAGTCTCGGCCAGACCGGACCCGGGCCTCACCCCCATCGATAACCAGCGCGGGAAGACTTTCCGGCTCCCCAACCACAAAATCTCCGAAGGTAAACTGCACCTGATCCGGTGCAAACCAACCGTTTTCCCCGGTGAGGAGAACGGTAAAAGGGGCAGTTTCCGGCTCGGAACCGGCAAACAATTCCCGCAATTCCTCCCGGTCACCTCGCTCCGGATCCAGGGCCAGCGTAGCGGTAAGCTTGCGCCGGCCTTCATACAGTTGAATCAGCGGCGAACTCACCGCAAAGCCCAGGTTCGCCGGCCGCAACGGCGTTTCACTGCCCGGCCGATCTCCACCAAACGTCTTAAACCGCTTGCTTTCCCCAGCTTCCCCGTACAAGCTGAAAGCCGTCGCCGGGGCGTCCGGTTCAGCGTATACATTTGCGAGTTCGTGGCGCACGGGCACCGGCAGGGGAAGGCTCCGCAATTTGCGATCAGCCAATTCCAGGATCGCGTACACCGAATCCCATTCTTCCGCAGTCGCGGCCGACTTTCCCGTGACCTGAACCAACTTGACAAAGTCTTCCGTGATAAGCCGCAGTTCTTCGAGAATGTACTCGTTTGCCTCGTGGCGCTGGTTTTCTCCGGCGGTGAGATCGGCAAATACATCGGCGAATACGGCGATCTTTCCCCGGTACAACGGCAAGTCATCGCCCGGTTCCGGCCGGCCAAATACGTGTTTCTGAAGTCGGGCCACCCCCTCCAATCCACCACTTTCCCGGATCGTGCGCAACTCGGCCCGCCGCCCGATTTTCCAGCGGTTTTGGTAGGCCCGCTCCAAGATCTGGTAGACCAGCTCCCAATCGCTCGGCTCCACGGAAACGGTGGAATTGAGATCATTGCGGTGGATATCCATCAGGCGGCGGAAGTCCCGGAAATTGTCCTGCCGGGAGAATCCCAGCGATTCCGCCACGTAGCGCTCCGCAGCGGCATTTCCATTTTCCAGCAAACTCGCCAATTGCAGCAGATTGCCCACTCCTGCCGGGAACTCCGGCAGTGGATCGCCCGGCTCGGGCTGGCCGAGGGCGATTTCCAGCATGGGAAGGAAACCTTTGTCCAGATCGCGGCGGTGCTCCGCGTGTACGTCACGGACCGTGCGGATGGTTTTGTCGACAAAAACGGTTTTGACCTGGGCGATCTGCGCCTCACTGATCACCGTATCGCGGTCGGTGCGGTAGTGCAATTCGTTGCCTTCCGCATCCTTCCCCGCGAAAAGTACCGTGCCCGCCTTCACTTCCAGTTGTCCGACCTCGGCGGCGAGTTCCAGCAAGACATTGACCACGTCGGGGACGGCCGCCTTGGGCGTGAACCCCAGCCGCTCCCGGAAGAAGAAATCAAGGTGCTTCTCGGTCAGGCCGTTGATTTGGGTCTTGATGTGGTTCAACAACTGCAAAAAGGTCAGGAACAACACCACGTGGGGGCGCGAGAGCCGCGCGAGTGCCTCGGGGTCGTTCCGAAAGCGCTCCGGATGTTGGGCGTAGGCGGCGAGTTTTTCGGCCCATTGGCGGCGCTGGATCGCCCGTCCAGTCTCGCCTTTGCGGCGATAAGCCTCGGCATCATCGATGAGCAATGCTTCCCAGTTGGCAGCGGGGTGATTCTGGTCATCGAAAAACTGAATCTCTTGCGCGAGGCGCTGGGCTTCGCGGATGAGCTCTTCCGGGCGGCGGCCTTCGACCTGGACATAGGCCGGATCCAAAGCTTCCCGATAACGGTCCTGCTGGCTGGTGCCATCGCGGTACAGGAGTGGATTCGATTTTACATTGCCGATCATGGTGGTTCAATCAGAGGGTTAAGTGGTTTTGACTTTGGCGTTGGTGGATTTGAACTCGCCCTTGCCGAAATACATCGGGGCGGCGTCCGGGATGGGGGCTCCGCCGGCGGCGACGGGCTTGATGTCCTGGGCGGGTACCTGGACTTCGAAGCGGGCATCAAAGAGGATTCCCTGGCGGATCACCGCTTTGCCGCCGCTGGCGGTGAGCGCGGCGAGTTGGTCCGGCGCAAGGGCGTGAATTTTCAGGGTGCCCTTGCCCGGCTTCGCGTGGATGGGCGTGGTGTAGTCGCAGCCCGCCACCGCAACCTGGGCTTCGTCACCCGACACGCAAACCGGCGTCCCATTGAGGGTGGTTTTGCCCGAGCCGGCGATCTCGCCCGGCTTGACCACGACCGAGGCCAGCCCCATCTGAGATTGAAAGATCACTTGGTCGCCGTCAATGATGATTGTGTCCAGTGGCATTGCAGTCAGGATTTAGCGAGTGGCCTCGTTGATGTAGAAGGGAAAGACAAAGTTGTAGCGGTTATTGGTGGTGCGGATGTGGTAGTCCACCGAAATGATGAGCAGTCCGGCCTCACCGCTGGTTTCCTGGACCGTGATCTCCTGGACCTCGATCCGGGGTTCGTGCTTGAGGAGGGCGTCGGAAACAGCACTGCGCAGTTCGTTGATGAGGCCCTGATCGATTTCCTCAAAAAGGAAGCGGCTGAGTTCGCAGCCAAAATCGGAGGCCAGCACCCGCTCGTTGAGCGCAGTAGAGAGAAGGATTTGCAAGCACTGTTCGATGTCGGCTTCTCCGGCGACCAGCGCAACTTCAGCCCCGCCGGCAAAAAAGGTGGGCGGAAAAGACCAGCCGCGTCCGAGAAAATTGTTTTCCATCTTGAATTGGGTTTGAGGGTTGGTAACCAAATGAGGGAGAAAGATTGGGGGAAACGGTTAAATTAAATCGACTTTTTTGCCGGCAATCTTGACGTTGCCTTTGGCGTCAAGGGAGAAATCTCCCTTGGTCTTGATGGTGCAGTCCTGGGCGCAGTCAAGCAGCAGGCCGTCCGGACCCATTTCCACAACGTTGCCGTGGGCATCCTGAATCGAGATGCAGCCCACCTTTTCGTCGATGGCGATGCGATTTTTCGCCGAGGTGGACAGGGTGATGGTTTCGTTTTCCTCGTCGAATTGCAACTGGTATTGCTTCCGGGTAAATAGCCCCTTGACCCCGTTTTCCGGGGTGGGCGTCACCGGGGGCGGATTTGCCGAGCTGTGCAGGGAACCCAGCACGATGGCTTGGCGCGGATCGTCATTGAGAAATCCCACGACGACTTCATCCCCGACTTCCGGACGAAAGAACACTCCCCGCTCGGCGCCCGCATCCAGTGAAGTCAGCCGGGCCCAGACCGCGCCTTTTTGCCGGTCAAATGCGGGAATGTCGACCTTCAAGCGGAATTCGTGATTGGGGTCTTTTTCCTGGGCGACCACCCGGCCGATTTGCAATCCGTTGACGCCGGGCAGGAGGCCCGCTGCTTGGGTGTCGACGACGCGGGTCCGCGCGGAAAACCAGTTGGCGTCCATCCCGAGTTGGAGCGAAGTCACCCAGCCAGTTGCCGTGATCTGGTGCCGCACTCCGGAAACGATGTTTTTGCCCGTGAAGCGCTCGCTTACCCCCTTGATTTCGATGGTTTGGCCGACTTTGACCTTGACCGTTCCCGGGATTTGGAGGGTGCCGCGCACCAGCGAAAGCCGGGACTTGACCACTTGGGCATCGGCCCAAGACTTGAGTTCGGTGGGGTGCAACGCGACCGGATGCACCAGGGTGGCCTTCTCCCCACCGACCACTTTGGTGATTTGGTCCAGGTTGTGGTCGCCCTGGGCGAGCTTGAATTCTTCGCCTTGGTGGGGCTTGGTCAGGGCTTGCTTCGCGATGTCCCAAGCGACGGATTCTACCGCTCCCAATTGGTCCCGGCCATTGACTTGCAAATCAAAGTCAAAAATGTGGTCCCGCCCGAGTTCTAGCTGCAGTACCGGCGCGCCGATCTTGGGCTCCTGAGTCGATATTTTGCCATCGTCAGCGATCAGCAGGTGACCATTTGCCTCCGCCCGGGAAATGCAGAAATCCCAATCCGAGGCGTAGTACTGCACCATCTGAGCGTGGGCCAGGGGCGTTCCGGCGATGATTCCGGCGGTCAGGCCATTTTGCTGAACCAACTCTTGGATGATCGCACTGTCCTTTTTGTCGGCGAAAAGCGCGTTGTTGCGCACGGCGGTCATTTTCACCGCCGCGTCGTTCATTTCCACCAGTAAAGTCGTCCCGGTCCGGTTCAGTTCCAGCCCTTGGTGGACGACCACCCCGACAAAGACGACTTCCTCCTCGGCGGAATCATCTTGGTATTTAAGGGCAATTTCCACCTGCTTGCCCGGTGCGAAAAATCCGCCATCCAAAATGGTAAATTCATTCCGGGCAATGTCCCCTTCGATCAATTTCAGCTCGGCCACAGGAATTTTGTTGAATTCCTTGCTGATGTCGATGGAAAGCAGCTCAAAGTTCGGGTTCATCACGATCTCGTCGCTCTTGATGGTTGCGGTAACTAACGGCATAGCTTATTTTTCAATGGGGGGAAAGAAGATTTCTTGCCCGGGTTTGAGGTTGCGGAAATCCAGCAGGTTGTTCGCCTTGGCCACCTGAATGTAGTAGTGGGGCGAACCGTAGATCTTTTCGCACATGAGCGGAAGCAGGTCGTGCGCTCCCACGATGCGGGTATGGGTCAGGTCGGGCGAATTTTTGTTCTCCAGTTTGAGGCGCTCGGATTGCTCCAGGTCCCCCAGAAAGGCTGTCGTCAATTCCGCCCGCAGCGGAATCCCGCTTTTGTCAAAAAGTGAGTAGCGGACGTCCACCGATTCCAGGCGGCACTTGAAGGTCAAGTCCCCCCAACGAATCGTCAGGAACTTGGGTTCGTGGATGTCTCCGTCCATCCGGTAGGTCAAGCGGAGAAATTCCTGTACCTGCTGGTAGACGTCGGTGGATTTGCCGAGGATGCTCAGGCCGTAGACCCCGACTCCGGTCCCGTCCAGGATCAGGGTCAAGTTCAGCCGGCTCGGGCTGCTCATGGCGTACTGCGCGGTCCGGCCGCTGGTGTTGATGCCTTGCTTGCGGTCGTAGACGTTTTGGTAGTTCACCGAGTAGGTCTCGGGATTGAACATCACCTCAAAAGTGTCGCCCACCCCGGTTCTTTTCGGACTGCGGTACGAGTGGATTTTGAGTTTTTCGAGTTTAGAGAGGCGGAGAATTCCCATGTCAGCGGCGGTTTTTCTTTTGCAAAACTTTCAGTACCTGGGCGACACATTCCTGGATGATCGCCGTTTGGTCCAAGGCAGATTGGTCCGCGGGAGGGGCGGACTTTCCGTCCTCCCGCACCACGGCCTTGATCACGATTTCTTTGATTTCGACGGCCATATTTTCTTAAATGCGGATGATTTGGAATCGTTCGTAGGCCAGTTCCATGGTGTCCACCGCCACCGAACTGCCCATGGCGTCCAGGTCGGAAACTTTCCAGCGCACCGGGTAGGCTTTCAGGTACATCCAGGCGCCGATGGGGATCCCGATCTCACTGAACAGGGTGACCAAGACATTCGAGGGGTGGAAACGAAACCGCGAAAGGGCTTCGTTGAATTCAATATTGAGCGGCGAGCCGACGGTAAATCCCCGTTCCAGCACCAGATTGCCGTAATTGATTTTTTTCGGCAATCGGTGGGCAAAGAGATTCTGACCGCCCTGGTTGACGGTCTCGGTTTGGACCTCGGCGCTGATGCCTTGGACCTTCTGAAACTTGAAGTCAATCGGGTTGGGGATCAGCCCGCCGGCGAAGAAAAACACGCCAAAGCGGTGCGACAGGTAAGGGTCCGGATTCAGGATATCGACGATGTCCATGCTTTCAATTATTCGTGGTAGGTCAGTTTCAAATCGTGGGCGACCAGGGTGAGGCTTTCAATCGCCACCTGGTTGGCGCTGGCGCTGAAGCCCGGCGCATCCAATTTCAGGGGCAATGCCCGCGTCACGTCCCAACTGACGATGGCATTGCCCCGCTCGTCGCACAATTCTATGCTCACGTCCTTCTTGTCGGCGGATTGGATCCAGGCGTACAAAAATTGCCGTTGTTTGGCGACTCCCCTTTTCAAGACGACATTGATCGGCTTGCGCTGACCGCGCAGGAGGTGATCCCCCATCAGCCAACTGAATCCGTGCCGGTACAGGACCTGCTCGTGCTCGATTTCCAGTCCGGCGACCTCCGAGAAGGACATGGTGACCTGGTTGTCCACGATGACGCGGTAGTTGTACACGGCGAGCGGATAGCTCACATTGCTATTTGCGTTTTCTGTTGCCATCAGTTTGTCAATTTATTGCGGCACAGGCCGCGAAAAACGATCTTGAAAATAGAATCCTCGGAATGCAGGGAAATACGGTGAGCGGTACGCGGGGAACATTGTTGGGGAATGTTCCTTTGCCGACCGGGGACAAATCCACCTCGTCTCGCGCCTCCGCTACTCACTCTTTCCTTCCACACTCATTCTGTAAATCGGAAACTTCCGATTTACACTTCTTCCATCATGACGCGGCTGGCCATGAGGTCCATCGATTCGATGGCGACCGCATTGGAGTTGGCGTCAAAGGAGGGAGCGGAAAGCTTGGTTGGGAAGGCATCCACCACTTTCCAGCTTACCACGGTGGCCCCGGTTTCGTCGAGGAGGTGGACGGTGATGTCCTTCTTGTCGACCCGGTTCAGCTCGATGCTGTTGATCCAATTGTAAAACACTTCCATACTGGCGCTCTTGACGAGGCCTTTTTTCAGGGAAATGTTGACCGGTTGAATCATCCCGGGCATGTACATGATGTTGGGGCCGCTTTTGCCGCTGACCTTGTGGCTTTCCTTGTAGGTGATCGGCTCAAAAGACAATTCGAGTCCGGACACTTCGGAAAAACTGAAAGAGGTATTTTCGACATCCACGCGGTAGTTGTACACCAGAAGCGGATAGTCATTTGCGATTTGATCTTTGGTCAAAGCCATGTTAAATGCTGATTAGAAGTTGAAAAGGGGAATTAAGCTTCTTGCAATTTGTGGGAGAAGCGCAACACGATAAACTCCGCTGGGCGCACCGCAGCGATGCCGATTTCGACGATCATCCGACCTTCCAGGATGTCCTGCGGGGTCATGGTTTTGCCCAGGCCAATGTTCACGAAGTAGGCTTGCTCCGGGACCGAGCCGGCCAGGGCGCCTTGTTGCCAGATGCCGTACAGGTAGCTGTCGATCATCGCTTTGACTTTGAGCCAGGTGGCCGCATCATTCGGCTCGAATACTGCGAAGTACGAGGCCTTTTTGGTCGATTCTTCAATCATGTTGAAGAGGCGGCGGACCGATACGTAGCGCCATTCGTTGTCATTGCCGGCGAGGGTGCGGGCACCCCAGATCAGCGTACCCTTACCGAAAAAGCTGCGGATGGCATTGATCGACTTGCCGCTGTCCGGATCGAGGTTGAGGCTTTCCTGGTCGGCGGAAGTGATTTTTTCCATGGGGCCGATGACCGCATTCAGGCTGATGTTGGCGGGGGATTTCCAGACGCCGCGGTCCCGGTCAGTGGCACAGTAGGCACCCGCCACACCGGCACTCGGGGCCAGGACGACTCTTTCCTTCGCCAATTCGGCTACCACCTGGCTGTAAAGCGCAGTTTTGCTGTTCTTGGCTTCGGCCAGGGTCATGGTACTGACCGTGGTAACGGCGAGATTGGTCACCGACAGCGATTCCACCAAGCCGGGACCGGTGCTCACCGCTTCGAGGTTGAAGTTGCCCTTCTCGGGGAAGGCATCCCAAGCGTCGAGGAGAGCGGTAACGGTTACACCTTCTCCGACATTGGCGATGGTGAGGACGCCCGCCGAAATGGAGAAAGCAATGGTGCCGGCGGTACCTTTGTTGATTTTGAACTTGGGAGAGTCGGCAGCCGGACCCGCGTAGGTCACCCGGATCAGATCCGTGGCGTGGCCGAGGGTTTCCACCGAGGAAAGGCCGGAAATGGTGACGCTGCTATCGTCGTAGCGGTGATTCAGCGAAGTCTGTAGGTAGGGCGTGTAAGCCGCGCCGTATTTCAGGTTGTTCGTGCCGATGCCGTTGCGGAAGCCATTTGCCCGTTCATCTCCCGGCAACACGTCCAGGATGCAAAACCGGTCTTTCAAATTGGCGCACTGCGCGAGGGCCATCTGGAGGACTTCGTAGTAATCGGGTTCGGGCAACCGCGTGGCTTCGCCCAGCCCAATCAAAGTTGGTTCATCTTCTTTGCTCAAGGTGTGCAGACCAGAGAGGAAGGCGTCTTTGGTGTAGGCATCGTCGTAGTTCCCGACGGAAATCACGTAGCACGCGCTACCGCCGTTTTTGAAGTAGAAATCGAGTGCGTAGTAGAGCGTACTCTGCGGCGCATCGGCATTGATTTCCGCAATCGTGCCATTGGGATCGAGATTGACGGAGAAGCGGGTGCTTTCCGGTCCGCCAAAAATCTCTTTGAATTCCAGGAAAGTGGAAATGCGGACCGCGGTATTGTGGGCATTCTTGCCGCCAGGGGCCGCTTTTTCGGTGTAGCCCAGAAAGGCGGGAACCGCACTGGACACTTGGGCGACGGACGGAGGCGCGGTAGACACCTCCTCCGTGTACACATCGGGGGATTTATAGATTGACATCTTTTAGTGCGTTTATTGGTTAATGAAATTTTGTGTTCTTTCTATGCGGAGGGAGGAACGGAACAGTGGACCTGCCGGGCAGACCCATTGGACTCGATCTTCCCCCCTTAAAGCTTGATGATTCGCATTGCGGCGTCCCGGACATCCGGGTTCGGAAGGTGCGGAATGATCACGTGCCCCTCGCGGAGCAACTGTAGATTTTTGCGCCCCTGTACACTCCCGGCAATCGGGTGAGTGGATTCGAACAGGAAAAGGTTGGCGTCGGGATAATTTGTACGGAGGGACTTTCCGACCCGGTCGGTGGCGAGGGTGGTCGCGTCGACGGCATGAAAGGTCAGTTTGGCCTCCCGGTCTTCGACCCGCAGGTCGGTAGTGTTCTTCTCGGCTACGAAATAGTACTTCCAGATCTCAGATTGGGCGGGAAAGGCGATGCGGTAGCGGACGGGAAATTCCGCGGCGGCTTCGGCATCGGCAAGGTGGAGATCGATCTGGGCGGCGAGGGGAAATCCGCGGTGAGATCCGCTCCCCGGCCGGGAGGTCGCCCTAAGGGTGCCCGCGGCGCCCTTGAACTCCTGATTGGTGAAGTGAAAGTGGTGGCCGGAGGCAGGCAGGTCGGTGATCAGATTGAAGGTATCGGATTCAGGAAAGACCTGAAATGTGAGCCGGTCATCCGGACCGAAACGAGGATTCGGGATAGCATCGGGCGCGGGCAGCAGCAGTCGGAAACCCTGGAGCGTGCCTTTTAGGAGACCTCCGCGGCCGGCGAGGTAGCGGGTGGTCGCCGGCGTGGGCCGCACCACCAAATCGGGTGCGGCGGCGGGGGCGAAATAATCGTGGGCAATTTCGAGGCGCAAAAATTCCTGGTACTGGCTCATAATCCCGCAGTTTGATTGAGTTGGCGGCTGATTTCACCGGCGGGTTCACCCACAAATTGCAGACTGTCATCGTCGAGGAAGGTGAGCACCCGGATGCGGTACAAAACCGAAGGCAAGTAAGAAGTGTTGAGCGAATGCCAAACCTGATTTTGCTCCTCCAAGGGCAGATTGACCAGTTCCAGAATCAGCTTTTCAATGTTCTCCCCGGACAAAGCCGGCGCGTTGCGAGGATTAAAAATCCGACGCGCCTGGAAGCATTTTATGACATAAGAGAGAAAATTGAGGGCTTGGGCGTAGTCACTGAATTTTGACACGAACAATACCAGCAATTCAATTCTGATTTCGGGGTTGACCTGTGTGCGGATCCCATTTTGGGTGATCCCCCGGAACTGGTCCGGCTTGCGGAAAGTCCGATCTTCGGACACGTTGATCAAAAACGGGGTGACGGCATTGTTGGTGAAGGAGACCGGGTCGTTGCTACCGCTGTCAATAAACTTCACTAAATCGTCATCTACTTTGGCTTTGATCTTATAGTAAGCATTGAGCTGTTCTTTTAACACACCTAAAACGGTATGAATCATAATGAGGCTTAGTTGGTTGTGTGCGTTGGGGGCTTGTTGTCCCTTTTACCCTTCAAATATGGTGGGCTCTGCCGGATTTATGCTAACACAAACTCGTCAAACATCCCCAAATTTCCGACAGATGCCTAGCACAAATCCGACAGGCTACAACATTTCCGACAAGTGAATGGGCAACTTGTCCCGAATTGGCTTGACAAGCCGGGTTTGGCCGTGTAATTTTCGACGGTGATCGTGCAACTTTAGATCCAGGTACTTTTCCTGCGCTCGATCACGCTTCTGGTCCGGGGGTTTGCCCCCGGAAATCTGTGATTCAACCGGTTATCAGCATTTAGCCATTCCTTTATGAAACCCAGTACCCGATACGCTAAGAGCGGGCGCATCAATATCGCCTACCAGGTGTTTGGCTCCGGCCCGGTCGACTTGGTGTACATTCCCGGTTGGGTTTCCAATATCGACTTGATGTGGGCGTGCCCGGAGTTGGTTCGTTTTCTCGAAGAGTTGGCGAAAATAGCGCGCGTGATCTTATTTGACAAGCGCGGCACCGGACTTTCGGACCGAATTGTCGAACTGTCGACGCTGGAAGAGCGCATGGACGACATTCGCGCGGTCATGGATGCGGTCAGTTCGGAAAAAGCGATTTTGTTTGGCCACTCCGAAGGCGGCTCGGCCTCGGCGTTGTTTGCCGCCACCTACCCGAACCGGACAATTTCGCTGATCACTTTTGGCATCTTTGCGAAGCGCATCTTTGCGCCCCACTATCCCTGGGCACCCACCTCCGAGGAACGGCAGGTCGTCTACGAGATGATCGAGTACAACTGGGGCAGCGGGGAGATGAACCTGGAATCGCTCGCTCCCTCCAAAGCCGACGACAAGGCATTTATGGATTGGCTGGCCAATTATCTCCGCTCTGGGGCCAGCCCCAGCGCCGCCCTGGTTCTCACCAAAATGAACACCGAAGTCGACATCATCGATATTTTGGGGTCGATCAAGGTGCCCACTTTGATCATGCAGCGCACCCACGACATCGATGTCAAGATCGAGGAAGGCCGCTTCATCGCCGAACGGATCTCCGACGCCAAATTTGTCGAACTCGACGGGGCCGATCACCTGTTCTGGGTGGGCAATACGGACGAAGTGCTCGATGAAATGAAGCAGTTCATCCGGAAAGACCAGCCGGCCAGCCACTACGACCGACAGCTCTTCACGATTGTCCACGGACGCGGCGTTGCGGTTCCGACCCTGAGCATGGAGCACCATTCTTTGATCGATCAGTACGTGCGCCAGTACCGGGGAAAAATCGTCCAGTACGACCAGCACACCTTTACCGCAGTCTTCGAAGGCCCCAGCAAAGCGGTCCATTGCAGCATGGACTTGGTGGAAGCGATCCAGGAATGGGCGGCACAATTGGCGATTGGCATCCACATCATGGAAGTGCCGGTGACCCATTTCATCGGGCCAGCGACTGACCGTTGGGCCACTGCCCTACTCACGCCCCCTGTCCCCGGACAGATCGTCCTCACGCAAACGGTGAAAAATCTGCTGGTGGGCGCAGGTCTCCACTTCAAAACCTATAAAAGCATCTACGACTTTGAATCGGGCAACTCCCTCCTGCTCTACTGGGTGGGCGATACTTTGCGGGGAAAATCGACCTCCGACCGCGGTGTGCGGAAAAAAGTCCCGCAAAATGATTCGCTGCTGGAAAACGTCTTGCAGACCATCGATCAGAACCTCGGCAATGAGTTTTTCAGCGTGGAGATGCTCTCGCGCGAGGTCGGCGTGAGCGAGCGCCAGTTGCAGCGCAAGCTCAAAGCCATTACCAACAAATCCCCCAACCAATTGATTTCCTCGGTCCGCCTCCACCGCGCCAAAGAACTCATCTTGAGTCAGCGCTACAATGTCGCCGAAATCGCCTTTCAAACTGGATTTTCAAATCCGTCCTACTTTTCGAAAACCTTTAAAAAAGAGTTTGGGGTGAGTCCTTCGGCACTGACGAACCGCCGGGGGTAAAACCAGACTGGGCGTTACCAGAACGGACTTGGGAAACGACAATTGCCGCCCCACCAAGCCGTTTTCCGGAATCAGTCCCTTGGAATGTCCTTGCCTAGGTTCCTCCCTGCACCTCGATTATGGCCGGTCTTGCCGGAGGAAAGTTGCGTATTCCTGACTCTGGAGTTCTACCTTTCCGTCGAAGTGGGTCACCGTAAATTCTACCCGGCGATTGCGCTGGTGTTCCGATTCGGTACACGGTACATCGTCCGCGCAGCGATTGCGCAATTGGGTTTCCCCGTATCCCCGCGTGCGGATTCGATCCGGCGAAATCCCGCGTCGGATCAACCATTCTTTGGCACTGCGCGCTCGGTTGTCGGACAGCTTCAAATTGTAATCGTACGTCGCCCGACTGTCGGTGTGTGCACCCAGTTCACCCTTCAGATCCGGATACTTGCGCAACAATTGCAACAAGAAGTACAAGTCCGAAACGGCATCTCCCCGAATGTAATATTCGTCGTAATCAAAATAGATGTGGTACAACTCGATTACGGTCCCCTCTTCCAGGATGACCGATTCCTCGGAAGCGGGAGCGGGAGCGAGTCCAAATGGCGAGGGAAATGTCCTCGGATCCAAATCTTCCGGTAAGTTGCTTTCTGGTAGTTGGGTGGGATCAAACCCCGGATCAGAAACGTCGGCAACCAGTGGCACTCCACTTCCCCCCAGGGGGACATCGGCGAGCAGTCCCTGAGGGAACAACTGCCCTTTGATCGGAAGGGGAATATTGCGCCGGGGATGATCGGGGTGCTCCCCGATGAGCCAAAAATCGCAGTCGGGATCACGGGGCAGCAAAAGCGCGTAGCGCCCATCGGGACCGGTACGCACCACCGTGGTGTCACCTGTGCAGGCATTTCGCAGCCGCACGGTCGCGCCCGGCAAAGGCTTCCCCGTTTCGCCCGCGGTGATCTGCCCAAACACCGCAAGCGGTTTGGGCGGCGCCGGGCGGCAATTGACCACCTCGATGGCATTGGATTCGGCCTTTGACAAGCTCCCAGTGATCGAATCGCGGGTCTGAAGCGAAACCCGGTAGGTCCCATTTGCCCGGTAGCAGTGCTCGACACTGTCTCCCTGGGCTTGGGTACCGTCACCGAAATCCCATTCTGTGTTTGCCCCCGGACCCGCTAACAGACCGATGCGCTCCTCGACAAATGCGTGGCAGCAATCGTTTTCGCGCGATACGGCAATTTCTGCAACCGGAATTTCTCCAATTTCGTTTTCGGGAATCGAAAGGGTAACCTTGCCATCACAATCATCGGTCAGGTAGAGGCCGTCCCCGGTGACCTGGAGTTGATACTCTTGTCCCGGTTCCACCGCAAATTCCACCATCCCGTTGCGGTCCGCGGCAAAAAGCTCCGTCTGCGGAGTGGTCAGATAGACACTCGCTTCGGGAATTGCAGTCCGGGTTTCACAATCGACGACCCGCACCCGGGCCCGCAATCCACGCAGGTCCCGGAACCAGTAAATGTCATCGTCGCCTTCGCGGTTAGAAGTGAAGAAGCCCCGCTCTTCCCCGGAGATAAAGGTGATGCCAAAATCATCGCGGGCACCGTTGACCGGGGCACCCAGGTTACGTCCAGCGCCCCACCGCTCAGATTCAGGCTCCGCCACAAAAATATCCAGCCCTCCGTAACCGACCTGCAAATCGGAGGAGTAATACAGCCGTCCGTTCTCGTGGAGGGTAGGAAATACCTCATTGCCACCGGTATTGATCGCGGGCCCGAGGTTGCGGGGTACCGACCAAGCATTGTTTTTGTAGCGCACCACGTAAAGGTCCATCCCTCCGTACCCGCCGGGACGGTCACTGGCAAAAACCAGGGTGCGCTCATCCGATGACAGGGCCGGATGACACGTGGAGTACTCGCTGTCGTTGAACGGAAGCTCATCCTTGACCATCCAGCCGTCGTCGCGCAGTTCGCAGGCGTAGATTTTGAGTTGCGTATTTTGCTTTGAATCAAACCCCCGCTTGCGTTTTTGATAATCGTTTCGGGTAATGTACAGGACGTTTCCTTGCTGAGAAACCGCGGCCGGCCCTTCGTGGTAGCGGTCATTCAACGCACGCGAAAATAAATAGGGCTGACCGGTGTTGCCGTGGCGATCAAATCCTACGACCCAAAGATCGACGAAGTGGTCTCCCGTCCAGGGATCACGCTCACTTTTGCTGCCTTTATTGGGCTTGCGGTTGCTGGCAAAAACGAACTCCCCCCCGTTGAGTTTGGTGGGGGAAAAATCGAGCTTGTCCGAATTGCAGGCCAGCTTGCGTATGAGGTAGGCTTGGTCTTCGTACCCATGCTCGGCCAATTCTCGGGCTCGCTGAGCGAGTAAATTTGCGTTTTTGATGTCCACCGGATTCTTGGCCACGGCCGCATACCGACCAAACCATTCCTCGGCGAGGCCATAGGCTCCATTGCTGAAAAGCACCTGGGCGTAGTGCAATCCTACCGTGTTTTTGGTGGAATGCTCCACCGCCTGGGCGTACCAAATCTGGGCATTTACGTAGTCGCCATTCAGCCGGTAAGAATTGGCGAGGTTGAAAAGCGCCTCCCCGTCCTCCGGATTCTTCTTCAGGATTGACCGGTACTTGCGAATGGCCTCTTGGTAGGAATGGTGATCGTAAGAGCGCTCAGGCGCATCCTGCGCGTAGCCCAGCGGGAACCACACGAGCCAAAGGCTCAGAAATAAGAGGTATTTCATTGCTTTCATCATCGATCAAATTAAAAGTAACGGGGATGTACAAGCCCTTTGCGCCTCCGGCCCAGGTCAATCCCGAGCATGATTTCGTGCGACCCGTAGTTGTAAGGATTCAGTCGGGTAAGGGTCAAGTCAAAAGCGTAGCCAAACCGGAATTGCTGATTGATCCAGTACTGAAAAAATACGTCAAATGAGTCTTGGGTACGCAACGTTCCCCCAAACCAAAACCGCTCCTTGAGCAAAAGGCCCAAATTCAAGTCAAATTCCACCGGGGCATTCGCCACGTATTTCACCAACACCTGCGGCCGCAATTCGACACCCACCGCGAGGGGAATGTTTAAGCCAGCCATCCCAAAAAAGTGGCGCCGCAACAGGGCAAGACTTTGCAGATTGCTCCCACTGGGGTAATAGTTCAATTCCGTCTCGAGCATGCGCGGGGCAGAGGCTCCGAGGTAGAAACGCCGGCTGTGCAGGTAAATCCCCGCCCCAAAATTCGGCAAAACGAGGTTTCGTTGGGTCCAAGGGATGGCCGCATCGTCCACATCTAAGGGATTGGAAGCGGCCCAGTCCATTTGTCTGCGCTGAATTTCCCCACTGATGCCAAGCGCCAGATGGGTGTTTTTACCCAGATCAATGCGAAAGGCGTAGGAACCGGTGAGTTGCAAATTGTCCGTAATCCCGATGCGGTCGTGCAGCAGGGTCAAGCCGATTCCCGAAGTACTTCGGGCAAACGGGGTGTGGACGGTCAACGTCTGCGTATTCGGGGCTCCGGTAAACCCCGTCCATTGGCTTCGGACCAGGCCCACGATCGACAGCGCATCCCGGCTACCGGCATAGGCCGGATTCAAAACCAGTTTATTTGAGAAAAACTGGGTGTATTGGGCGATCTGCTGGCCGGTCGCCGACAGCGAAAGGCTAAGGGCCAGACCGAAAAAGATTGCTTTGTACATATTATTGCGATGATTCATTTTTCTAGGCATTCAAGCATTATCGGTGAATGGTCAGGTAGCCCCGGGCGATGTCTTCTCCATTTTCGCCGTTCAGGAGGACCCAGAAATAGGTCCCGTCGGGCACCTCGTCCCCGCGGTAGGTTCCTTCCCAATTGTTCTGGTAAGGTGCAGCCTGGTAGATCTCATTGCCCCAACGGTTGTAGATGTACAATTCGTTTCGAGGATAATTTTCCAAGCCGACAATCTGGAAGGCATCATTAGTGCCATCACCATTGGGGGTGATCAGATCAGGGACGATCAGATCGGGCCCGATGTCAAACCTCACCCAGGCGGTATCGCACATGTCGGGGCAGGTAACCAGACAAATCTGGTACAATAGGGAGTCCGCTCCGGAATAGCCCGGATTGGGGATGTAATCGATGCCCTGTTGCAGGGTTACCGAGGCATCCCCGGCCGCTACCTGGTTCAGGATGGTGAGCGCAATTGCGCGCCCATAAAGCGTATCGTTGCCGAGGACATCGCCATTTTCCAGATCTGTGTTTTCTACCACTTCGAACAAGTCGGTCACCGCGTCGGGCGGCAGGGCAACCTCAATCTCAACTGAGTCATTTGAAGTTTCCCCACAACCGGGATTCGAGACGGTCCACGCAAAAGTGTACCGCTGACCCGGCAGCAGATTGGTCACCACCGTATTGGGATCGCTTGGGGTGACGATGATTGCATCCGTAGCGGTGGTCCAGATTCCGTCCAGTACCGTCACTTCCGCTTGTAACTCGGTGGTGGATTGTCCATCACAGACCAGGATGTCCTCCCCGGCGTAGGCATTGTCGAGCGGGATGTCATTCACGACAATGTCGATCAGGGCGGGCGCATTGCTGGGACACCCATCGAGTACCTGGGCCACGGCAAAGGTTCCGCTATACACCGGTAAAGCGGGGAATAGAACCAGGTTGGGACCGGTGGTCGAGAGTACATTCCCGGAAGGATCGGTCCACTGATAGCTTTGGCCCGTCCCACTTGCGTCCAGCAGCAAGCTATCGCCCGCGCACACCGGGGAATTGCTCGTCACCTGGGGCGGCCCGGGCGTGGGCCGAACCTCCACAAATTGGGTGGTCACCGGTGAAGCACAACCGCTCTGTACTACGAACAAGGAATAGTTCCCTGCATGGATCGAATCGGCCGGCTGGATCACCGCTGGCTGTTGCAGCGTCGAGACGAATCCGTCCGGTCCAGTCCACAAATAGACATCGGCCAGGACATTGGTGACCAACTGAATGGGGCTACCCGCGCACACAGAGGTGTCGGTCAGGATCGCCGGAGCGGCCGGGATTGGATTCACGGTTACCAAGGACGGGGGTGAGGCAGCGCTGTTGCACCCCGCAATCTGAATCGTTACCGAGTAGAACCCATTTTCGGCCAGGGTGGCCATCGTATCGAGGTAAGTGGCGGTCACGGTAGTGTCCAGGACACCGCCGGGACCCGACCAGATGTAGCTTACATTCGTCCCCGCAAAGGGCGTCGTGGTCAGGGCAAAGGTATCGCCCTCGCACACCGGTGAATTGTTGATCAGCACCGGCGTAGTCAACACGCCGATGACCTGGACATTGACGTTGGCCACTGCGGAGGTGCAACCATTGACGACAACCGCGAGATCATAAAATCCGGCGTTGTCCGCGTCAATTCCGGGAATACTGGGATTGGCCTGATTGGAAACAAATCCATCGGGCCCCGTCCACAGGTAGGCATCGGCGGCGACGTTGGCAAAGAGGTCCAGTTGCGATCCCGCGCAGACCGGACCATTCGAGGTAGGAACCGGAGCACTCGGAATTTCATTGACCTCGGCATTGGTGAATGCGGTATCCGATACACAACCGTTGACCACCACCACCGCTGCGTACAAACCGGAATCCGCCGGTGCAGCATTGAAAACGGCATTGGTGGCACTCTGGGAAACAAACCCATTCGGGCCCACCCAATTAAATACCGCACTCGGGTGTCCACTCGCTCCATTGACCAATAGATCGTCTCCCGCACAAACCGGGCCGTTGTTGTTCAGGGTCGGGGCACTCGGTTGGGGGGCAATCTGTAGGTTGACCGGAATGGAGGGAAGCGAAGCACAACCCAGGGCGCTTACACAAACCACCGCCCAGTCACCACTGGCGTAGGCGCTATCGGTCGCCGGAATCACTGTGTTTCCCGTAGTGGTCGTCAGCAAGGGATTGGCGAGTGTATTGGCCGAGCCTCCGCCGGGTCCGATCCACAAGAAGGAACTGCAACCAGAACTTGTACTCAAGCCGATGGAATCGCCGTCGCAGATCGCCGCGGCGGCGGCTTGAATCGTGGGCGTAGCCGGGCGGGCAACTACCACGATGGTGTCGCTCGTTACCGGAGAGGTACACCCATTGACCGAAAGGTACAAATCGTAGGTACCCGCATTGCTGGCGGTAACTCCATTCAGGGCCGGAGGGATCTGGTTGTTCGAACTGTATCCGGCGGGACCCGACCAGAAGTAATCTCCCTGGACATTGGCGGTGATAAAGCTCAAGGTATCGCCTTCACACAAGGTGTCGCGATTGCTCGAGATCACCGGCGCGGCGGGCAAGGGATGGACGACCACGTTGACATTGCCGGAGGCCAGAGATGCACAACCATTCACCACTCCCACTACCGAATAAGAACCGGCATGGCTGGTATCGACTGCACCGATCCCATAACTCGGCACCGCAGTTGTATCGGAACCGTTGGGGGCATTCCAGATGTAGGCGACGCTGCCACCGGAATAAGCCACCGTGGTCAAGTTCAATGCATCGCCTTCACACAGCACGGCGCCGGCACTGATCGTCGGACTTGCCGGAATGGGGTTGATTTGGTTGTACACAACCGATCCCGTTGCTCCACACTGGCCATTGGTCACCGAAACGGTGTAACTGCCGTTCGCGGAGGGGCCCGCATTGGGCACGATAACGTTGGCGCCCGTCGCCGAAAATCCATTCGGGCCCGTCCAAGCGTATTGGTGGGTGGGATTGCCGCTTGCAGTCAGGAACAAGGTGTCCCCGGCGCAGTTGAGCGCGTCATAATTGGCCGAAGGTTGCGGGGCAATGGGCTGGGCATTGACCTGCACTGTGGTCGCCGCCGAGGTCAGGGTGGTGCAGCCGTTCACTTCGGCATAAACGGAGTAGTTTCCGGCCCAAGTCGAATCAACGGGATTGATATTCAAAGATGGGATGGAAGTCGTGTCCGGCCCCGTAGGTGTCGTCCAATAGTACTGGACGCTGGCTCCAGAGTAATTGCTGGTATTGAGGGTCAAAGCATCGCCCGCACAGAGCGCCGGCGAACCGGAAAGCGTGGGAGTCAGGGGAGCATCGTTAATGGCAATCACCGCGGTTACCGGGTCGGCCACACAACCGTTGGCATCGGTCATGTTCAAAACGTAGCTGCCCTGATCGGCGGAGGTCGCGTTCGGAACAATGGGATCTTCGAGGGTGGAGCTGTAATTTCCGGGACCACTCCAGACAAAAGCAAAGGGTGCCGTTCCCAGGTTTGGCGTGGCTTGGATCGTGAGACCCGTGGTGCCAGTTGCGCAGTTGAGGGTATCGTTTTGCACCGCAACGGTGGGTTTCGGGTAAATGACCACCGTATCGGCAGGGGACCACTCCGAGGTGCATCCGTTTACGGTAACCCGTACCCGGTAGCCGCCCGCACGGGTAGAATCGGCATTGAAAATGCTGGGATTCTGACTGGAGCTCGTCCATCCATTTGGACCTTCCCATTCGTAGGTGCCCCCAACAACGTTGCCGGTCAACAACTGCAAGGTCGCCCCCGCACAAAGTGGAGCATTGCTCTGGGCCGTGAGGGTATCCGGCAAGCCATTCAGCATCACCGAAACCGAATTGCTCAACTCACTTTCGCAACCGTTGCTGTCGATGCAGATCACTCCCCAATTGCCCCCGGCGTAGGCCGAGTCGCCCACCGGGATCAACGTCGCATTGACCGCCGTGGTCAGCAAGGGATTGCTCAACGTACTCGCACTCGATCCCCCCGGTCCGATCCATTGGTAGGTGCCGCAGCTCGAACTCGTGCTCAGCACCAGCGGATCGCCCACACACAGGTTGCTCGGCGCCGTGATACTCGGGGTTAACGGCCGTGGATTGACCGTCACCGCTACGGTGTCACTCG
>JBCCQH010000037.1:0-58140 GCA_039024435.1 Bacteroidota bacterium | reverse complement strand
TGGTTTGTGAAATTTGCTATCGCAGATTTTTTTGTCTCTCAAAGCTCATTTTGGAGTCCATAGCCAAAGCTATGGGCGAGAAAATAGCTGAAGAGAGGCGGAAAAAGATGCCATAGCAAAATCACAGGTTTAAATTTAAACAGCCTCTTAGAACCCAAACATCCCATTGTCATTGGCCAGGCCCTCCGTGGGAATCTCCTGAATCACGTCCCAGTGTTCCACGATTTTTCCTGCCTCAAACCGAACCAGGTCGTAGAAAACCGATGGAACGCCGTGGACCGAGCCTTCGGAGATGGAAAGGACAAAATTGCCTTCCCCCAGCACCTTGTGGTGTACATCATACTTCCATCCTTCCCGGGCAAAGGCTTCGAATACCGCCGGGATGCCATCGGCCACCGTCGGGTTGTGTTGGTGGTAATCGGGCTGGAAAGTGCCGGTGATCATCGCACCGAGCTCTTCCTGACTGCCGTGGACAATCGTGCGGAACAGATCGGTGACCACGGCTTTGTTGGCTTCGGTCTGATCTTGGTCGGTGATTTCGGTAGCACCGTCCAGTAGCGTCCGGCCAGAGGGATTGGGCGGGGTATTGGGCATGAGGGCATCCCAGTGCTCGGCGATCTTGCCCCGCTCGTCGAAGCGCAAGATATCAAAGGACACCATTTCTGCTGCCCCAAAAGGCTGCGCCCCTTTCCAGAGGTGGTGCAAAACGACAAAGTTGCCGTCTTCCAGAACCCGAACTGCATCGGCCTGGGTACCGTGCTGCTCCAGGACCGGGAACAGACCAATGAAGGGTTCCAGGCCGGTGGGCAAATACGGATTGTGTTGGATGTAGTCGGCATTAGCGAGGGCGCGGACTTGGTCGGCATCCTGGCGGGTGACGGCGGCGACAAATGCGAGGGCGGTTTTCTTTTTACTCATGGCACAATTGTGTTTAGGAATGAATTTCCTCGGGCAAAACGCGCGCAATCCCGCGGTTGCCTGAGAAGACAATGTTTATTACTTTTGCTTTGCAAGCAAAAATAGACAATTGCTTTCTAAATGCAAGTGATAATGCAGATTAATTTTATTTTGCAAGGAAAAATTGAGTGGAGGATGCATGGAAACTAAGTTTCGGTGCGACTGCCCCATCACCTCGGCCCTCGATGTTCTGGGGGACCGGTGGACGCTGGTCATCGTGAAGCAGATGCTGATGGAAGGAAGGTGTACGTTCAAAGACTTTGTGGAGAGCGACGAGGCGATTGCCACCAACATCCTTTCCGCCCGGCTGAAGCTGTTGGAAAAAGTCGGTATCATTTCCAAGTCCAAGCCGCCCCACAACAAGAAAACCAACCTTTACCGCCTCACTGAGCGGGGAATCGCTTTGGCGCCGATCATTGCGGAACTGGCCTTCTGGAGTGACCAGCACTTGCGGGAGTTTAATCCGATCATTGCAGACACCCCCGAAATGGAATTCTTGCGCCAGGACAGAGCTGGCTTTGCCCGGGTCCTGGAAAGCAATTACCGGGCGCAAATCTCGGATAATAGCGGAGTCGATTGATTACAACCGGTGGCTTGGGCTGAAGGCCATGATCGGCGCTGGCTCACTGGGCTCATGTTGCCGGTGGGATGCGCAAACCTGGGAAACGCTGCGAAGCTAAACCGTCTTCCCTTCCTTCCGCACTTCTCGCCGGATGCCGTGGAGGAGGTCCGCTTCCCGGATCACCGATCCACCGCGCATCCGCGCTTTCAGACACACAAAACGCACCACGTTCATGATCGCGCCCCCCGCCAATTCAAATTGTGCCCCGATCCGATCCAGGTTGATGTGCTCTTCCAACACCACATCCTCAGGAAATCCATTTTGCCACAACTGTTTGCGGGCGCGGGGGCCCGGCATCGCAAATTCCACCATCGCCTGAAACCGGCGGTGAAAAGCCTTGTCCAGATTGTGCTTAAAGTTGGTCGCCAGGATCACCAATCCGTCGTGGTCCTCCACGCGCTGCAGCAGGTAGCTCACTTCCTGATTGGCGTGGCGGTCGTGGGCGTTGTTGGTGGATGTCCGCTTGCCGAACAGTGCATCCGCCTCATCAAAAAACAGGATCCAATCCTTGTGTTCGGCCTGGTCAAAGATGCCGGCCAGATTTTTTTCCGTCTCACCGATGTATTTGCTCACCACCATGGAAAGGTCCACTCGGTAGACATCGCGGCCGGTGACCTTGCCCAGCAGCGCTGCGGTGAGGGTCTTGCCGGTGCCCGGAGGGCCGTGGAACAAGCAGCGAAACCCTTGCGAAAGCTTGCGCCCCAAGCCCCAATCTTCCATCATTTCCCGACCGTATTGCAGCCAACCCCGCAGCTCCTCGATCTGCTCCCGGGTTTCCGGACGCAGCACCAGTTCCTTCCATTCCAGCCCGGTTGCAATGCGCTTGGCCGGGAAGCGGGCACTGAATTCCGGACGAAAAACCCTTCCTTCGGTGAGCAAGGCCAGGTATTCTTCGCTGATCGCAATCCGCCGGGCGGTAAAGGCAAGCTGGGGCGCGCCTTCCACTTCGATGACATTGGCGGCAAAAAGGCGGTGGCCCGGATCAAAATGCGCCTGCAGGTACAGCCGGCTTTCTAGGTCATCTCCGGCCATGAGGAAAAACGCCGTTTCCAGCGTCGGGAGGAAGCCCCCGGTGGAGGATGGGACCTGCCCCCCAAACTCGGTAAAGTAGCGATTGAGGTCTTTGTTCTTGATGAAAAATGCATCCAGCAGCTGGGGCGCTACTTGCGAGGCCAGGGCCAGGATCAGCAACAACCGCTCTTCCCGTCCCAAACGAAAGTGCTCCACGACGTCCGCGTACACCGAGTCGCCTTCCGGGAGGGCGGGAGCCGAAATCGCGTGCGGAGCAAGAAAATCCCCTTCAAACCCCAAGTAGCCCGCGATGCGGGCTTCTATGACCATGCTCAACCAAGCAAATTCAGTGCGCAAGGTCGCGGCATTGCCGGCGATCAACTCGTCCGCCAATGCACGTGTAAAGGCATTTCCATCCATTTTTGAAAGATCAAAGTGTAAGACCACGGTAGCATTTCCAGCAGCATATCAAAGGGACCGGCCTCGACCCGCAGTTCGCGGAACGATTCCTCCTGGATCAGTACCCCGGGGCGCATCAGAAAAGTACGGCGCAAATCCTCCAAATCGGAATTGCGCAATGGTGGCCAGTTTTGGCATACCGAACGCAACAAACTGTCGCATTCCGCCTGCTCTTCCGGAGTGGGCACAAATTCCAATTCCACCGGAGCTTCCGGCGGCAAGCCGCAGAACAACTTGGGCAGAAGCAGTTCCGGTTCCTGCGCGGAAGTCTCTCCGCTGGTGAGCGCGTGCAGCAGGAGCACTGCCCGGCGGCAATGCGCCGCATCGGGAAAGTTTCCCTCCCTCAGCAATCCCAAGCGGGAAAACATCGTTGGAACCAGGGCCCAGAGCAGGACTTGCCCCGCAAAGAGGGCGGGGCGGCGTTCCGGTGCGGTGGCTGATCGGTACAGAGGGGCCACAGCCGCGTCGGAGCGGGGCGGCAATTTGCCTGCGGCCAGGTCCGCGTAGAACTGCCGAAAGCGGGGCGGCATAGGGGCATCGGGAGGCGCCCCGGTAGGCAAGGATTGCTGCTTTGAAGGGGGCCGTTGGAGGATCTGCCGCACTTGGTCGTGGAGCTGTGATCCCGGAGCGGACCGCTCAGAAGGCAACCCGGAGGCAGCCGGCGTCTCCGGCAAAATGCTGGGCGGGGTGGGTTCCTCCACGAAGGATTCTGGTGGAGAAAGTTTCCGCGGAGGCCGGTTCACCTCCGGGTCTTCCGGGAAATTCTCCCCGGGGGAAGACTCAGATCCGCCCCTCCCCTTTTCCGCAGCCCGGTGTTCCTGGGCCGGTGACCCGTCCTCCGCGAAGATCTCGCGCCGGGAAATTTCGGTGGGCGGAGCGTCCATTGCGGGCGGAACTGGGGTGTCTCGGTGATTCGGTCTGGACTCCTGGGACGCACCCGATTTGGGGTCGCTGGGCAACTGGTCCCCGGGTAGATCGACCTCGGGGAAAGGCACCGCATCCGACAGGGGCAGGGACGCAGTGCGGAGGTCTTTGCGTGGGGTTTGCGGGGTTTGCGGGGCTTCTTGTTCGGGCGCGGAGCGGAATTCCGCTTCACTGGCCTCGGAGTCTGATTTGGGGGGACGATGGAGGGATGCGGGCGAATGTTCCCACGGCGGGGAAAAGACAGCATCGTTTTCCCACTCGGGGGGATATTCCAGGGGGATCCGAGTAGCCTCTTCCGCCGTTTGCGGCTCCGCATCGGGGAAAGATGATCCAGGCAAATGAAGTTCTGGGGCATCGTCCAGGGTTTCCCTAAGGGGGATCGCGGCTCCCTTTTGGGCTTGCCCCGAAGATGGGGAAAGGCTCGCTTCCTCGCGCGGGCTTCTCTCCCGCTGGTCAAAAAACCGGTCGGATGCCGGCGAGGCATCTGCCCCGCCCGCATGACCTTCGGCTTTGTACAGAAAGAAAGCCTCAAAAATCTCGCCCTCGGTTTGCGAGAGCGACCGCAAAGAACGGATCAAGAAATGATCGTATTCGTTTTGACTATTTTGTTCGGTGGCCAGCACGGACTGCAGTAGGACCTCCCAGGTCAATTGCTCCCGCTGCCTCGCACTGAGCCGGTAGCCGACATTTTTCCGCGAGAAATCGGCCACCTCCCGTTCGACCCACTGCACGAGATTCCCGGGGTATTCCGCCGCGATTCGTTCCGCAAACGCCGCCGGGCCCATTGATCGGAAAGAAAAATAGATCCTCTGCCGGGCCGATGCTTTCCCCAGGGCCGCCCGCAATCCGCGCCCCGCGGCTTCCCATTCCGTTTCCGGCAGCGCAGTTAGCATTTCCACCGGCTGGCGCTCCCCCACTGCCGCACTCCACCAGGGCCAGGCCCCGGTTTCCACCCAGTGGCGAAAATCAGCTTCCGTGCGCCCTACCGATACCGCCGGTCCCCTTTCCTCCCGCAGCCTAGCTTCCTTGAGCACAGTTGGTGTTTCCCTTTCCCCCGAATAAAAAACCTCTCCCCACCGCCCGGCCGCTTCCTTGCGGGTCTCGGCCGCGATCAGTTGGCGCAGAGCCCGCTCGGCTGCTTCCCGAAAGCGCCGGGGAAATTCGTGCTCAAAGCGCTCGGGCCGAATCTCCCCTACCTCAATTTTAAGGTCCTCCACCCGCACCGTTTGTCCGGCCGGGAGCAAACGGTCGCACAGCTCCTCCAAGACCGGAATGGCGCACTGGTGGATCAAGCGGCTCTGCAGGTCTTGCAGCGGCCGGTGATCCCGCCGGCCATCGACCTCCAAGTCAAACACCACGCGGTGGGCGATATGGGGAGCATTGGCCGACATATCAAAGCTGGGTGAGGAACAAACTCATTTCCCGGGCGATTTCATCGATGAGCAGCGAATTCGGCTCGTCCTCGCTCCGGGCGGCCAGCCAGGCATCGGCGATGGTCTCCGCTTGCAGCATCATCCCCTTGTCCACCCACTGCAATTCCAGCAAGAGGTGCGCCGGGCACTCCTCCCGCAGGGTCCGTTCCACCAACTCCCGGTAGCTGCTGTCCGCCAAATTCCCCGTCGCCCAGTCGGGCAGCAATACCGAAAGACGGAAATTGTAGGGGTGCGGGCTGGTGAAGATCAGCAGTTCCTCGTCGTAGTCTCCGGCCTGGACCGCCAGGTAGAACTCGTGGAAAGCCGTCACCGCCGCTTCGGCGTCGTTGAGTGAGTCATATTCGATTTCGCCCGTTCCCACAAAATCGTCCTGGGCAAATGAGACATCGACCCGATAGCGGGTATTGCTCTCATCGACGACCGATTCGCTGGATTCCAGGGGGATATAATCAAAAAACAGATCGGTCTTGTGGTCGCGGATTTGCGTGAGCACCCGATTGCGGTCTTCTTCGGTCATCCAGGGCCATTTGAACATCACCTGATCGTCAGCGTCGATCAGCGAGAGGTAGTAATAACGGCCTTCATTGGTCCCGGTATTGAAGTGAAGGTGCTCGATCACGTGAAAATTTAGGAGTTCCTGAGGGTCAGTCTCCGCCCCCATCTGCAAGTATCCAGAGTCGAGGGCCGTATACTCGCCCACCGCCGCCTCCGCCTCCGCTTGGGTGGAAAAAAGCTGCATTGAATGGTAATAGCGCGTGCCCGTTGCCTCGCCGATCCTCAGTTCCACGAAGTGCGTTCCCACCTCCGCGCTGTCTCCCACCGCAAATGCTCCGGTGTCCCCTTGCAAGGCAATGAGCTGATCGATCAGGTCTTCCTCGCTGTCGTAGCGGATCCCCGTCGTCCCGAACCAATTATCGGTGGCGTATACGGCCCCCAGCAGTTCTTTTAACTGAATGGTGGCCAGTTCTCCCGCGCGGATATTTTCTAGGTTGGTCTCGATTTTATCGAGATCCATCGCCGCAATCGCATCGTTCTCGTCGGTGCCGTGGATGGGATCCGAAGTGAAACGGGTTTCCGGCACCAAATTCACCAGGACCAACTGAATGCGGGTGCCCGTACTGCGCGTACGCATCTGCGGTTTTTCGTAGTATGTATCTTGAAAAAGGTTCCAGTTGGCGCTGTACCAATCCCGGACTTGCGCTTGCTCCTCTTCGGTCATGTCAGGCAATAAAGCGTAGACCAAAACCATTGCCGAGTCTACCTCCGACAGATCGCCGCTGCGGATATCCGCCAAAATGGTATTCAGGGCAGTCTCGAGATTGTCAATCGCATCTTCTTCCCCTTCGGTGGAAAAGGTCACGCTGTCGGAATAACTCAACTGCACAACCTCATCTTCCTGAAGGATCGCTTCATACTGCACGTTGAAATTGGCTACCACCTCCAGTTCGGGCGCCTCCGTGTTGACCAACCCCACGATCAGATCGTTGATCTCGGTGTCTTGGCTCATTTGGTCCAGCTCGCTATCGGTAGCGCTGTACATCCCCGAAAAATGACTGAACAAAACGCTGTAAGAGGACTGTCCGGTCCGGGCCGTGGCCAGGTATTCGTTCAGCGAATCGCACAACTCTTCGGCGTAAGTGGGATCGGTCGATCCTTCGATCACTTCGTGCTCGACGAAGGTCACCTTGCCCAGAACTCGGTCACCAGTGCCCCCGGCAAGCATGTAAAAGATGCGCGCCTGATTTTCCAGTTCAGCGTAAGTGACGTACAAAGCTTGGGGCGACACCGCTTCGAGTTCATCGAGGGGCGCGTTGAAATCATTGACGAAGGCCAAAGCCTCCTCGCGGGGAACCCCGTGACTCAAGGCGATGCTGGACCCCCACTCCGGCATCAAGTAGTCGGCATTGGGGCGGCTGATCCCGAGCAGGCTGGCCACCCGCAGTTTGAATCCCGAGATGTTGTCGGAATCCAATTCGTAATTGTTCCGGTAATATTCCTGGTGGGCGTAACTGCTGTATCCCCCACCCCGGGACCGGCTGATTTCCGGATAATTGCTCAGGAAATTGCGCTTGCTCTCCGCCAGGGAGTCGCGGTTGCCCGCGGCGTACATCACCAGAGAAAAATCGGTAAAATCTTCGCAAAAACGGGCCAGGAGGTAGTCCAGCCAGCGGTTCTGGCGATCATCTTCCACGGTTTCGGAAGGCGTGTGAATTTCTTCCAGGTCGCCGGAAGCAACGGCGGATTGAGCCCCACTTAGGTAATCGCTGTCCAGGTCGTCGATGCCCGCCCACAACGCCGGTAAGCCGGGAATGTCCGCGGTGACCTGGTGGAAATAGGTTGTGGTGGGCGCCTCATCCAGCGCCAGCAATTCGGGGACCGCATTCAACTGCCGAAAAAAGTTGGCGAGCAGTTGCTCGAAGAACTGCAAGTAGGCCTTGAGTTGCCGGGCCTTGGCGACGCGTGCAGTATCGGCATCGTCCGGCATTTCCCCGTACCCGATGCGGTAGATCCTGGGAAAATCGTTCTGCAAAGTGTCGTACTGGTCCAGCGCGCGGTATTCGCCCGACGGAATGGCGAGGTCATCCACAAAACTGGTGAGCTTGCGCCCCGGTTCGGTGGCTTTCAGGTCTTTATACCGCTGGTAGGCTTCATCGTAATCCACTTGCAGATTCAGGCTGCCCCGGGTAAAGGAGATGTCGCGGCAATTGTCGATGTCCAGGCGCGGGACGTAGCCCGAACGAACCACCAGGCTCCAACGTTCATTGCTGATCACCCCCCCGGAGATGAGCATATTGGTCACCCCCAAAATTCCCGCCACTTCCATGATCTTCCGCGTGAGGTGGGAAGCGTACACGTAACTGTCCTCCGCCCCGGAGGCGTAGGCCGCGGTCTCGGCGAGTTCGTCCGGATCCATAAATCCGTGCAGCAATTGGGGCCCATCAAAGATCTGGTTGGTGGTCAGCCCGCGGTCCTGCAGTTCCCCGATGGTATAGAATCCCGGTGCCCGGGCAAACAATTGTTCGATGTCGTACCAGATATGGGCCAGGACCTCTTCCGGAGATACGCTGGCATCGATTTCCAGGCTGGCCTGGAAAGTGATGTTGGTGGAGGCGACTTCTTCGAAGTCATCCAGAAAGATTTCGCAAAGATTTCGATTGTTGTGCAGCACAATGAGGACGTACTGACGGACCGCTTCTTTCTGTTCTTCGAGCGTGGTGGGATCTCCGGTATCGAAGTCCAGCGCTTCCAACGCTTCGATGGCGTGGTCCAGGTCAGATTCATATTCCAGGGTGACTGCGTAGTAGCCCACCGTACCCCCGGCGTCGGCTTCCTGGGTCCGCAGCCAGGCATTGAGGATGCCGGGACAATCAATGATCAGCGCCCGGTAGTCATTTAGCGTAAGGGCCCGGCAGTGCAGGATGTCCCGGGCGGTGTAGAAGTTGACCGGGCCGGTTTGGCCGGGGGGAGCGGCCAGAATATCTTCCATGCTCGTCTGGCTGCGCACCCCCAATTCGGTGATGGCGAAGCACAATTGCTCCAGCAGCGTCACCCCGGGATCGTGGGCATTGTAGTCGGTCCAGACGTCGCCCGCCAGTTCCTGCAGGTGGGCGATGCCTTGCTCCCGCAGCCAGGTGTAGTCCTGAGCCGAGGTGGACGGAGCGGCATTGGAAATGGTGGTGGAAGTGGCCATGGCGATTAGGTGTAGACAGAGATGGTATCCGAAGGGAGGTCGTAAATGATGCTGCCGTCCCAACCGGTCAGGCAGATGCCGATCTGATCGGGGCTGGTGCCCGTTCCGGTCCAGATCCTTCCCTGGTATTTGCTGGTGGAGTCAGAGGGATAAGACATAATGGCACGTGCCGAAACACCGGTATCAATCACGGCGGTAGCGTCTTCTTCCTTGGTGAGCAACCCGACAAAGTATTCGACAATCGAGCGCACGCTTTCCGGATCGGTAAAGTCCGGATCGGCGTCCTTCACGGTGTCGAGAAAGTTGATTTTTTCCCGGGAAATTTCGACAATGGTGCTGACCGTAGAGATGCTCTCCGAATCGTCCGGAGACATGGGCAGGAAGGAGTCGATCAGATCTTCGAATTGGATCTGGGTCGGCGTAGCTTCGCGTACGAAGTAGCCTTTGAGCGTGAGTGGTTGTTGCTGTGCCATATCGTTAAGTGGACTGGTAAACCGTGTAATCAGAAATCGCCGTACTAATGAAAAGGACATCCACGTACCAATTTTCCGGGTTGCCCGATTCAGAATGTAGATCGGCCCGGATCCTCCAGGTGCCGTTGTTCTCCAACATCCGCAACCGGATAAAAGTCATATCGGTATTGGATTCAGATATGTTGACGCTTTCCGTAACATAGCCGACGATGCCGGCGTTGTAGTCGCTCACTAGGACTTCGGTGTCAAAGTTGAGGTTGTCCCCGATGCCTTCGTAGCGAATGAAAAAGATGGGCTTGCTGCCGTGGACGAGGATATCACCGTTGTTTTCGATAATGAGGTGATCTTGCAGGGTGCCTTCCTTCATGGTGGCAAACTGCAGTCGGCTGCCGTCAGTATCCGAGTGGGCGGCGGTGATTCGGGCACTGAGTTTATCTTCGGGAGCCGCCACCCCGCGGTCATAGTTGTAAAAGCGCAATTCCCCGAAGGCATTGTTACCGCTGTCGCGGGCCCCGAAGGTTTCGAGTATTCCCCACCGACCACTTTCTTCTCCTTTTCGTCCATCCACCCGCAGGATGGCATTCGCGTGCTCGATGTGCAAAACAGAATCGGGATCGGTTGTGCCGATACCCACCTGCCCGTCGGGATCGATGGTGAGGTGATCGGTCAGGGTGCCACTTTTGGCGGTAGCAAACCGCAGTTCAGCTCCGTTTGCTCCCGAGCGTACCCCCTGGATCCGCGTACCGGGATAGTCCTGCTTCGACGAAGCGTTGTCGTCGTAGTTGTAAAACAACAGTTCGGCAAACTCTTCGTCGTCGTTGTCCCGGGCGCCGTAGGTCTCAATGGTGGCACGGACCCCTTGGGAGGCATCGGCCCGGCCATTGAGCCGGAGGGTCGCACTCTCCCGCCGGATATCCACCAGTTCCGTGGGGGTTGTGGTCCCGATACCGAGATTGCCATTGCCGCCGGGCAGCAGCTCGATGTGCTGATCCCCCGAATAGGTAAGGGGCTTTATCTGTAAAGCAGTGGAGTTCTCGGTCAGAATGGAGTCGACCCGAACCAGGGTAAGCTCGTTCGCAGCAATGTCGTTGGCATTGCTGCCGACATCGCCTTCCAGGGCAGCGATACGTTGGATATGATCTTCAGTGGTGACGGTTAGACTCGTGATGTTCCCACTTCTGGTGCCGACGTAATCTTCCAGGTCAGTGATGCGGGTGGTATGGTCTTCCGTGGCGGTGGTCAGACTGGTGATGCTTCCACTTTTGGTGCCGACGTAATCTTCCAGGTCAGTGATGCGGGTGGTATGATCACCGGTGGTGGTTTCCAGATTGGTCAACTGCGAATCATTGGTCTGCAGGCGATTGCTCAGCGTATCGTCGTCCACCTTGAGTTCCCCGATTTCGTCGTTGAGGGAACCGTTGTAGCGGTTCACAAACGATTCAATCAGCAAGGTAAAATCGTCCCCCGTGGGGCGAGATCCGTCCGAAAACAGGTCTTCGAGATTGGTCCTTCCGTTGTCTTGGGTTGCCATAACAAAGCGTTAGATGATGGTCGTATACTGATTCAGATTATTGCGCAGGAGCAGGACCGGCGCCGGAGCAATTGATTGGGTGGGAATACGCCTTGCGTCCTGCCCCCGGTCCTAGAATGAATAGCCATTGCGAAGGGACATTTTTCTACTGACAAACATGACGTCCACTGACCAGTTCTCGTGGTTGCTACTGGAGGCCAAATCGGCGCGGATCTTCCAGGTAGCCGGCTTTTTGCTGGTTTCAACCTGCATCCGCAAGCGGATGAAGTTGGTATTGCTTCCACCTTCATTGATGTTTACCCCCGCGGTTAAGTAGCCAATGATCGCGGCATTGTAATCTTCGACTGAATATCCCGTATTGTAATTCAAGTTGTCCCCGATCCCTTCATAGCGTTCAAAAACGATGGGCACTTGGCCATTGATGGCAAAGTCGCCGGCGGTGCCGAAAGAAAACCGGCTGCCGATGTTCACTGCCCCCTCGTCGCTGATGGTGAGGTGATCGGTCAGGGTACCGTCCTTGGCCGTGCCAAAACGCAATTCTCCCCCATTGTCCCCGGAGTAAACGCCGGAAATGCGCGTCCCCAGGTACTCGGTTGGCGAAGCTGCCTGGTTGCTGTAATTGTAAAAGGACAACTCTCCAAAAATCACCCCATCGGCACCCCGGGCGCCGTAGGTCAGGATGCTTCCTTGGGAATTGCTGTCGTTTCCGGCGCGGCCATCCACCCGCAGACTGGCGTTCTGCTGGCGGAGGTGCAACAAAGCCTGGGGATCGGTCGTAGCGATCCCGACCTGGCCGTCGGGATCGATGGTGAGGCGATCCGCCAAGGTGCCATTCTTCGCGGTGCTGAGGCGCAGTTCGGCGCCTTCGGTCCCACTGCGGAAACCCCGGATGCCGGCCGCAGTGAAATCCGCCGGGGATCCCCCATTGGCGTCGTAATTGTGGAAGCGCAATTCCCCAAACGCATTGCCGTCGCTGTTGCGCGCGCCGTACAGGGAGATGGTCGCCTGGGTCGAAGAGGTAGCGCCATCCCGTCCGTCCATCCGCAGCACGCCATTTCCTTTGCGGATGTCCAGAATTTCGCTCGGCTCGACCGTACCGATGCCCACTTGACCGCTGTAATCGACGGTAAAGTGATCCGCAAGCGTGCCGTTGTTGGCGGTCTGGATGCGCACGTCGGCGCTGTCGGTATCGGAACGGATGGCCTTGATCCCGGCGACGCGCAAGTCGGTCGGCGAAGCGGCGCTCTGGTCGTAATTGCAGAACAAAAGCTCCCCGAAAGAATTGCCATCCCCGTCTTTGGCGCCGCAAAGCTCAACCGTCCCGATTCGGCCATCCGTCGAATCGGCCCGGCCATCTACCCGTACGGTGGCATTGTCCCCGCGCACGTGAACCAGTTCCTCCGGGGCATCGGTCCCGATCCCTACCTTGCCATCTTCGACGATGGACAGGCGGTCCGAGACCGTACCATCTTCGGAGGTGCTGAAAACGAGCGCGGATCCATTGGGATTTGACCGCACCGCTTTGATACTGGCCGCCCAAAAATCTTCCGCATCGTAATCGGCTTCATAGTTGTAAAACCGGAATTCACCGAAGGCATCGCCGTCGTTGTCGCGTGAGCCGTAAACTTCAATTGTACCTTGGGTATTGTAGTCCTCGTGGTCCCGGCCGTGTACCCGGAGGGTGGCATTTTGCTGGGTGATGTCCACAAAAGTCTGCGGATCATTCGTCCCCAGACCGATATTGCCGTTCGTAGTGGGCAAAAGGTAGATGTCCTGGCCGTTCGCACTGGAAGAGGGTTCCACCTTGAGGTTCCCCCCATTCTCATTCAGGATGCTGTCCACCCGGTCCAGGCGGGTATCGTGCCCGCTGATGTCGCTCTCGGCGGTGCCCAGACGGGTTCCGTGATCGTTGACGGTGAGTTCCGCACTGTCAAGGCGAGCCGTATGGTCGTCGAGACGGCTGTCATGGCCACTCAGGCGGTCGTTCAGCGTATCGCCCGATCCGGTCAGCAATCCCCCGATTTCGTCCTCGGTCGCACCGTCGTAGACATTCACGAACGAATCAAATATCAAGTAGAAATCTTCCGCCGTAGGCCGGGCGCCTTTTACGAACAATTTTTTCAGGGTGCTTCTTGCACTTTCGTCGGTTGCCATTGCGAATTGTTATTTGATGATCATGTACTGGATGCGGTCCACCTCGGCTTCTTCTGCGCTGTCCCAAACCTTGAACGATTCGCCAATGATCCAGAATCCGACACCCAGACTAGATTCGGCTTCTCCCCCGATGATAAAGGTCCCTTCGATGGTCAGGTGATCGATCCCGGACCGGACTGCGTCTTCGTCCATCGTGATGTCGTGCTCCTCTACGCTGGTCCAGATGGTGTAGACATTTGGCGGTTCCAGATCGATTTCTGGGCTGTCCGCCAAATCAATTTCCTTGAGGCGGCTGCTCTGCCGAAACCCCAACTCGGTCACATAGTCCACGTAGTCGAGCGTGAGCAAGTGGTTCACCATGAGGGAATTCTCGATGGTGCTGCCCAGCGGTAGATCCTCCCCTTCAAACATCCACTGGTAGATGTAAGCTTGTAGTTCCGCGTTCAACTTGCGGGTGTAAATGGCCCGGTCCAGGCCCTCGCTGAGGGCGACCGTACACACCACCTGAACATTGACTTCGGAGGGACGGATCACCTGAAGAGATACGAAGGGCGAAGTCAGCCCCCCGAGGTAGCTGCTGATGTCGCGCAACTGGTCGGAGCTGGCCCGCGGTGGCAGCATCTGTACCGAGTCCTCCTCGCCCAGACGAGGAACCACCACCAGGTAGACCGAACCCGCATCCGGTACGTAGGACTCGCGAGAAGGCACAATGCACTTGGCTTTGCGGATGGCGGGAAATGCTTCCAGGACCAGCCGCTCGTAGTCCCAGGGAGACACCGCCCGCCCCTTGTGGCGCAGGCGCTCGACCACCCGCAGGCGGAAAGCGTCGTCCTCCTCGGCGGGCTTGCCCCCATTTGTTGTGTAGGGCTGTTCCACCGAGTCGACCTCCGGCAGGCGTTCGGTCAGGCCGGTAATCCTGCCCGCCGCGAGTCCGTCCAGCAGGTGGGCGGAATCACGGGATTCAAACGTGGCCCGTACGGCATTGGGGAAGATGCGCGTGATGCAGGGAAAATTTTCCACCGACTCGCTCACACTGGCCCGAATCCAGTGCTGTCCCGAAGGCAACACGTGGTGGTCCTCGGTCAGGGTATCGGGAAGCTCCAGGGTGATGATCCCGTTGTGGCACATCCCCTCGGTTTCGTCTTTCTGCAAGGTCAGTTCCACCCAGGTATCGCCGGCCAGGCCACTCCAGGTTACGCTGCCGGTATCCCCGGTTGCCGGGGCTTTCATCCGCAGGTACAGACTGACCGATTGTGGCGGCGTGAAGCCCGACAGCCCGATGTAGAAATAACCATCCTCCTCGTACTGGGGGATCGGCGACAGTTCGCCTTCCTCTCCCTCGATTTCCATGATCCCAAAGGGGTGCAACTGGAACCAGGACTCGTAGTCCGAACCCTCCGTCAAGTCAATTGACACCAAGGACGTGTAGTCAAGGCTAATCTGGCTCAAAGTAGGCTGGTAGGGCGCCGACGGGACGTCGACCTTGGACTGTACGGTGTAGTAGGCGATTTGATCTTCCGCGGCCAGGTTGGAATTCGCTTCGGCGATGGAGGCATTGGCCTCGGTGTAAGCATCCTGGGTGGAATTGTGGGCTACGATCTCCGGGTGGTTCTCCGCGTACCAGGCGTGGCCAAAGGCTTCCTCCGGACCACTCAGTTGTAGGCGAATAAACCCTTCTTTGGCGCCCGGCTGGTAGGTGCCGGGGGAGGTAAAGGTGGCCTTGCGGCTGCTGGGCAGGTCATTGACGCTGACAATCGACATGTCCCCGAAGAGTTTCAGATCGGTGTCGGAGAGGGATTCCCAGGTGCCCCCGTCCAGGAGGTCCACCTGGGCCAGAAACACATCTTCCGGCGGATCGGACTCTCCGGTGACGACCGAGTAACTGAGGACATCGGCCGGATTGGTTGATGCACTGTTGGCCTCATTGGTGAGCTGGTCGTCCACCGAAATGTAGTTTTCGTAGAGCACTCCGAAGTCCTCCGGCTGGTCCTTCCATTCCAGGTTAAATTTTAGGTCGTTGAGCGGTTTGCCCAGGGCTTCGGGACAGCTTATGTAGAGATTGGCTCCGGTGCCGGGTGCCGCCCCAAAGGGCAGGAAATCCTTGCCAATGTCAATGCTGCCCAAATCGTTTTGCAGTTCCAGATCGGTCAGACCACTAGCGGAAACGGAAAGCGTTACGCTATTTACTTTGAGATCATGCAGAAAAAACCAAGCATCGCGGTAAGCCGAGCTGCTGGTCAGACGCAACTCCAGGATGGGCTGCTCGGTGTCGTAGGTGCCGGCATCACTCTCCGTGATGCCCGCCACAATGGCGGGGTCACCGGTCGACAATTGGAACGACAAGAAAAAGAATGCCAGCGGATTGGTTGGGTCGGGGGATAAGTTGTCGTAGCTGACGGTGTAAGGTAGATCAAGCCAGCCATCGGCCGTGGTAATCTTAGCGGTGAAGGCACCGGCAAGGAAACCCGCCGGATCCAGTCCCGCCATCCGCTCTTCAAATGTCGACCAAAAGTCGGGGCTGAGCATAAACGTCAAACCGATCTCCCGTTCCCCCCCTTGAAGTACGAGCAACGGGCTAGAAATCGCAAATCCCAGCGCATTGTCGATCCCGTAGTGGTCCTCGGGGATCTGCCCGAAGGGCGCAATCCCTTCCTCATCGGGCAAGCTCAAACCGGATTCGGCAAGCATGCGCAAGCCATGCAGACTGCCGTCCGACCGCTCATCCCGGTCCACCCGGATCGAGCGGTAATCGCTCAGGGTCGCTGCGGTCAAGGTAATTTCCTCGTCGGTGTAGTAGTTGCGGGCGGTGCCGGCCTCGTCTTTGCCCGCATCCAACCCTGTACCCGAGGCCAGCAAGTAAGCATCTCCGCTGTCTTTGGCCGCGATGCGGACCACCGTGGAGTCCGGCTCCGCGCCATTTTCCGAAAGCCGCAGTACGTCGCGGAGGTAAAAATCAAAGTGCTGATCGCGCAGGGCGTTCAGATCGTTGTTCGCCTCCCCCATCAGCTTGAGGAAAGCAATGAAAAGCGCCACTTGCGGGTTGTGCTGCGCGGCCCCGTTCAGCGTTTGTTCCAGATAGTCTTCCGCGATCCGGCGGATGTAACGGGTTTCCAGAAGGTAGGGATAGGCCAGATCGCTCCCGGCACTGTCCCGTTCATAATTCTGCTCCAGATTGTAAAGCTCATCCTTGAAATCTGGAAACTCCGAGGCTTCCGAATTCTGATTGATGTCCGCGGAAACCAGCAGAATAAGGTTGTTTACCCGGTTGTATTCCTCGGCCATGTCCAGCAGGCTTTCTACCGTATACCCATCCGGGGGATTCTGCAAGGATTCGGGCAGATCGCTGCCGGTGGTCACGTTGTTGCGGATGTCGGCCTCTTCCTCGGTCGTCATTTGCTCGAGCGTGAAGCTCAGATCACTGTATTCGGTGGAACCCAGGGAAATGGTCTGCGCACCGTCAAACACGATGAACTCCGCGAGCAGGATGCAGATGTCCTGCTCGAAGAACTGCTTCCAGCGGCCGGAGACAACCTCGCCCTGCTGATTGAAATAGTTGAGCAGACTGCTGTGCTCGACTGCATAGTTGAGGAAATCCTGGGTGGAACGTTCCTCAATCTTGACGTAATCAGCATCCAGGGCCGCCGGTTGCCGGTATCCCTGGGAAGTCCCCTTGCGCAGGTAATTCGATATCGTTTTGCGGGTTTCCACTTACAGATTGGCTTCGTTGAGATAATAGGGATACACGAGGTTTGAACGGGAGTTGGTGATGCGGACGGTGTAGTCGAGCGAAAGCATAAGCTTGCCGTCCACCGCTTCGGTCGTATCGACCTCCACCGAATTGAGGGTGATGCGCGGTTCCCACTGCACGATGGCCGAGCGAATGGCGTCTTGCATCAGGGTGATATTTGTCTGGTTCATCGGCGCGAAGCGGTAGGTCCCCAGCTTGCAACCAAACTCCTGGTTCATCATCCGCTCCCCCAGGTGGGTAAAGATGATCAACCGCAGACTCTGATCGATGTCGTCCTGCGCGGAAACGGTCTCACTCCCGGCGTCAAAGCAAGGCGGAAAGGCCCAGCCGGTGCCCAGGAACGCTTCTTCGGTATTGACTTGGTTGGCCATATTGCTATCCGATGTTGACGGTCATTTCTCCAGCGGTGATCGTGCCCCCGTGGGCGGTCATGTCTCCCATGCGGGCGGCGGGTTTTCCCCCAATGAACACCGTGGCGGATCCCGCGGCGATGGTGTCCGGCGGGGCGGCATTGCAGGCACACGTGTCCCCCAGGACGGCGGCGAATTGTCCGCCGATCTTCACCGTCGGAATGCTCGGTCCCAGAATCGCGCCTCCCTTGTGTGGCGTACCACTGGCCGGATCTACCAGCGGGCAGACGTGATCATCGTTCATTCTTGCTGCAAATGGCATGGCGATTCAGTTGATGTTGACCATTTTTCCATTGATGGTGAGGGTGGCACCGGAGGTAAGCTCGGCCCCCAGGTCTCCGTTCACGGTCGCAGTGCCGCTGGAATTGAGGCTGGCCGCTCCTCCTCCCACTTCCAATGCGTCACTCCCGCTGGTCACAGAAGCCGCCGAATTGCCGACAGCGTCCAGGTTGCCGGTAGCTTGGAGGCCCAGGTCTTTTTCGGATGTCACCTGCAAGGCGCCCTTGAAACTGACCGTACCCTCGCCCTCCGCTTCCAGGATACCGTCCGCTACACTGGTCAAGCGAATGCCTTCCTCAGTGAGGGCGATTTGGTTCCCAAATTTGTCCTGCAACAAGATGCCATCTCCATTCAGGGTGATCGCATTCTGGTGCTGGTCTTGCAGAAAGATGCCCTTCTTCGCCAGTTGCGCGGGGTCGCTGGCGCTGGCGCTTCCGTCCGTTTCCGCTTTGAGCGATTCGGTCAAAGAAAGCTGGTTCCCCGTAGGCGTCGTGATCGTACAGGCTTGCTCCTGCTCATCGAAGAGCAGTTGCATGCCGGCGACCGTGGTAAACGTCTTTTGCGGATTTTCGTCGGTCAGCTCGGCCACCACCGGCGCATTTGCCTGGCTGAACAAAGCCCCCAAGATCACCGGCTGCCGGGGATCGTCCTGCAAAAAGCCTACCAGCACTTCGTCCCCGATCTCGGGAAAGACCGCATTGCCCCGCCCGACTCCCGCATAAAAGGTCGCCATCCGGGCCCAGATACCGGTATCGGTGGCATCTTGCAGGATGGGTAAGCGGATGCGGATGCGAAAATCGCTCTGCGGATCCCCCGCCAAAGCCAGCACTACGCCGGTCTGCAATCCATCGACCCCGGGCAAAAGTCCCCCCGCCGCCGGCTCAGAAACCGCCTCGCGGTTTTGCGATTGCTTCTGGTCCAGCCCCACCTCGACTTCCGACATCCAGTCCCCTTCCTGGATCACGTGGGTCACCGCCGACACAAAAGCATTGCCATTGAAACGGAGACCGACCCCGGCCAGGCCGATCACGGTCCCCGGCAACAGGCTGCTGTCCCCTTCCATGGTCACTTTCCCCTGAATCCGCGCCAAGCGACTGCGGTATACCGCACCGTCGGCCCAGGCTTGCAGTTCCGGTTCCAGCAAAGCCCCGGTGTGTTGCAACACCGAAGTCCCAAATCCCATGCGCCCCGCCAGGTCGGGACCATCCAGATCCCCCTGGGTATTCAGCGTGGTGGGCTCGGCCCCCACTTCGGAGGAAATCAACGCCTGGGTGACCGGATCCCAGGCCCAGGCCTGGGTCGACGCCACCTGATTGCGGGCGTCCATGCCGAGTTCCAAGCGGTAGATGTTGCGCCCGTAGGTGTAGGTTTTCTCCGGCGTACCCGTCAGGTCAGGGGCGGTCACGGAAACCTCACCGTCGTTCACGATCACCAAACGGGCATTGGCTTCGGCCCGGGTGAGCAGGAAGTCCCAGTCGGAACTGTTGAGTTGATACAGCTCGGGATAGGTCACACTGGTCGTGTCGATGGTCCCGGGCGTGAGGCCCGCATTGTTAATCAGATCGCTGAACACCGCGCTGTCGGTCGTTTCGTACCACGTCCCGTTTTTGCGGCTGTAAATCAGCTTGTGGGCCAGATCTCGGGCTTCGATCCGCAGGATCGAGGCCCCGGAAATGCTCATTTTGATGCTGTGGCGCACGATGACCCCACTGAAAATCTGCTCATCGGTTTCGGAACGGCCCGCCGTCACCACCAGGGCGTTTCCCGGAAGAAAGAGATCTCCCCCACTCACCGGAAAATCGGCCATCGCCGGATTGCCGTCGCGCAATTCAATCCGGGCAAATGGGATCCGATTGGTTCCCTTGTACACCCGGGCCGAAAGCAGTTCGTAGCTCTGCGGAATCGCGGTGCCGTCGATGGAGATGCCGTAGCGGAGACTCATGCGCTGGTATCGTCAATGGGCGGAAAGATAAGTCGGTCACCGGGCGTAAGGTCCCGGAAGCTTTTCAGATTGTTGATCGCCGCGATCTGGGGGTAGTACTTCGTATCCCCGTAGATCCCGTAGGTCATGCCCACGAGGGTATCGCCTTCACGCACCTCGCGCACGTGGGTCATGTCGGGACTGTTGTTGTTTTCCTCTTTGGCCCGGGTCTCTTCCGGCACCGACTGCTGAAACATGCAGTCGGCCACCGCCCGAACCGGCGTGCCATCCGGCCGAAAGAGGACGTAGTTCACGTTGATGCTGAGGACCACTCCCTTGAACAGAAGCGCCCCCCAGGCAATCTTGAGGTAAGGTGTCCGGTGGATGTCGCCTTCGTAGCCCATGGCCACTTGGCGGAACTCTTCCACTTGATCCACCACTGGATCTTTGATCCCACCGATGGCGCCCGTCGCATCGAAAAGCAGTTGCAGATCCAGGACCGGACTTTGGATGCCTTTGAACCGGAGGTCAGCGGAGGAAGCCCCGATGGGCTGCCGGGTGTCGAAGTCCACCTTGTACTGCTGCCGGAATGAGCCCGGATTGACCAGTGTGGTGTATTCACCCAGTTGCGAACGGTAATCTTCGTCCGCGTAGCTCGTGATTACAAGCTGTTCCAATTCGCCGGAGGATAAACTGCTCATCTTTCCTGGTTGTCCTGGATGATCTGTAGGATGCGTTCGGTACAGGCGCGGATAATCTTTTCTTCATTGACGGGCGGAGGGACGCTCGTGAAGAACGGAGGCGGAGCCGACGCGGGTGCGGGATCGGGTCGGTCCACCAGGGTGGTTTTAATCGTCAGTTCACGGATTTCGATGGGCATGCACGAAAGGTTTAAAAGGGAATTCCGTCGTAACGGGTAAAGTTGCTGTAGACCAAGGTGATGGACTCGGCCACAATCTGCGCGTTTTCCGCATTCAGTCCCGAGACTTCCCAGCGGGTCGGCCAGGCTTCATTGAAGACCCAGACGGCAACCGGAAGAAGACCCGCATCGAGCAGGCACACCGTGACGGTCACCGGATCGATGTCGTAGTCCTCAATCGCGCGTTCAAACCAGTCGTACAAGCCGGAGTAAGACAGCAGCCCCCGCCGGAGGATCAGCGGTGGGTAGCGACGCGCGACCGGCTTGTAGAAGGTGCGCGCGTCGCCGCCGACCCGCAAGGGTTCCACCTCGATCTCGGCCGCGATGGTCGATACTTCCTGGAAGCGCACGTCGAAAACATTGGACGAGACCCCATCGAAGTAGACGATGAAAGAGAACCCAGTGGGGGGATAATATCCATCCAGCGTGTAGCCCATAAAAATCAGCCTTTCGAGATGGTGATGCCTTCGTGGGACAATTCAATGGTCTCTACGGCAACCTCGTTGCCGTCAGCACTCATATCGGGGCTGGTGACCCGCATGGGCCAGGCGTTTTTGAGGTTCCAAACCATGACCGGATCACCCGCCGCATCCAGCAGACTGATGGTCACGTTCATGCGGGAAGGTTCGCTTCCGGTGGTCTCATTGTACCAATCGTAGTAAAGTGTGTCGTTCTTGAAGACACCTTTCCTCAAGGTCACTTGCGAATTTTCCGGAAGACCGGCCAGGGTCTGCTTGTTCAGTGAAGAACTGAAACCGTCGCGGTAAGTCAGTTCCTGAACGGAGACGCTGAGACCGGAGACTGCGGAGCAGGCCATGGTGGTCCCGCCGAAGTCGACCTTAAAAGAAAAACTGGGGATGGGATATGCTTCAGCCATTTTGTATCAAAGATTAGGTGGTTTGGACATAGTGAGAGAAGCGGAGGATGATGAATTCCGCCGGACGGACCACCGACATGCCAATCTCAATGATGAGCTTGCCGTCGAGTACGTCTTGTTGGGTCATGGTGCTGCCTTGGCCCAGATTTACGAAGAAAGCCTCTTCCTCCTTGGCCCCAGTCAGGGCGCCTTGCCGCCAGAGATCGGACAGGAAGTTGCGGATCAGGCCCTTGAGGGCGACCCAGGTCCGGGAGTCATTCGGCTGAAAGACGGCCCACTGGGTGGAACTGCGCAGGGAATCTTCGACGTAGGCAAAGAAGCGGCGGGTGGAGACGTAGCGCCACTCACTGCTGTTGCCATCCAGGGTACGGGCTCCCCAAACCAGATTGCCCTGTCCGGAGAAGTAGCGGATGGCGTTGACCGATTTGCCGCTGGTAGCGTCCACATTCATGCTGGCCTGGTCAGAATCGTTGATTTTGACTGTGGTCTTGGCGACCGAGTTCAGGCTGATGTTCGCGGGGGCCTTCCAGACGCCGCGGTCATTGTCCACTGTGGTGTAGATTCCGGCGATCGCCGAAGAGGGGGCCAGCGTGACCGCTTCATCTTCCAGAGCGCTGCGCACTGTAGCGGTAAATCCGGAATCGTAGGTTGACAAAGCCGTATCTGAGTAGTCGGCGAGCGTTCCACCGTACGGAGTCAGGGAGTTGTTGCGGGTCGCCTGGGAAATGGTCACGCCGCTGTCCTCGTAGCTGTAAGAATAAATCGTCTCCAGCCAGGGGTAGTAAGCCGCACCGTAAGACAAGTACTGGGTACCGATCTTGTTGCGCAGGTCGTCGATGGCGGTGATGGCATCGGTATTGCCGGTGTCCACGCTGTCCCCGTAGGTCATGGTGTCGATCAGGGTGATCCGATCCTTCATGTCGGAACATTGGGACAATGCTTGCTGGTACACACTGTAATAGCTGTCCAGGTCGGCGATGGCCGGCGCGTCCGGGAAAAGAATCATGGTCGGCTCATCCTCGCGTTCGAGGGTGTCCAGACCGGACTTGAGATCCGTATCCGAGATGGTGGACGTGTAGTCACCCACCGATACGATGTAGCAATCGGCGCCCCCATTCTCGAAGAAGAGCTTCAGGGCGTAGTACATGGTAAAACCGGACAGAGCGGAAGTCGGGCTGATGTCGGTGATGTTGTCATCGGCATCGAGGGTCACGGTGAATGCTTCTGCGTTCCCGTAACCAAATGTGTCGGTGTATTCCAGCATGGAGCTGATCTTTACCGGATCGGCTTCCGCGGCGGAAGAGGGGGCGCCGGTCTCGGTGTAACCGATGAAGGCGGGAATGGCGGTTTCGGCGGAGACCACTGAGGGGGGCAGAGAGCTCACTTCCTCAATGTAGATGCCGGGCGTCTTATAATCTGCCATAGGACAAAAGATTTGGTGTATTGAATGCTTATTCTGAGGTTAAATGCTGAAATTTCAGGATGATGAACTCCGCCGGGCGTACTGCCGCCAGGCCCACTTCCACGATCAGTTTTCCGTCGAGGATGTCCTGCTCGGTCATCGTACTGCCTTTGCCCACCCGAACGAAGTAGGCTTCGGAGCGTTTGGCGCCGGTCAGAGCGCCCTGGCGCCAAAGTCCATTGAGGAAATTGTCGATCAGGCCGCGGATGCGGACCCAAGTCTTCGCGTCGTTGGGTTCGAATACGGCCCAGCGGGTGGCACTGACCAGAGATTCTTCCACGTAGTTGAAGAGGCGGCGGGTTGGGACGTAGCGCCACTCAGAGTCGTTGCCCATCAGGGTGCGGGCCCCCCAAACGAGGATGCCCTGTCCGGTAAATGCGCGGACCACGTTAATCGATTTGCCGGTGCTGTCCACGTTGAGCGGACCCTGCATGCGGTCATTGATCTTGAGGCTGGTGCCGTTGACACTGTTGAGGCTTATGTTCGCGGGCGCTTTCCAGACGCCCCGGTCCGCATCGACTTGGGTGTACACTCCGGCCAGCGTGGCCGAAGGTGGCAGCAGGAAAGCGGTGCGCAACACCAGTTTCCGGATCGCGCTCCAGGAGCTATTGCCTTCCAAAGCTTGCAACTCATCTTCAGTGATCTCTTCCTCGGGAGTGACCCCGGTTTCTTCCTCCAGATCATCGATCATTTGACCCAGGAAGGACTCATTTTCCGAATCCAGGAGCTCGGCTACCAGTTCGGCAGTGGCATCGTAGAGGGTGCAAAATTCGTCCCAGGCCGCTTCTTCGGTGTAGTTTTCGTCCTCGTCGCGGTAGAGGCTTTTGTTGGAACTCCTACCCTCCAGGTAGGTGTGGAAGACCTCGTTGTTGGTGCTTCCGGAAGCGGGGATCAAACTGTCGTACTCCTCTGTGGCGGTGACATTTGAGACGGTGACCGTATCCGAAGAGGGGCCGACCAAAACCTCCAGGGCCGCTGTACTGGTGTTCCCAAACACGGACTTGTAGCTTTTGTCGAGCACGAACAGATCCTCGAGAAGTTCGGCGAGGGTCTGGTCGCCATTTTCGCTGGTATAATCGGCGAGGAGATCGGTAAAGGTATCCTGGGTGTGCTCGTGGGTGAGGGAACCGTAGAGGTCCTTCACCTGATCAAACAGGCCCTTGATCGTCTCGCCTGCGCTTTGCAGCGTCGTGTAAGCGATGGGATCGTAGGCGGCCGGAACCGGATCGTAAACCAGGGGCTCGGCGGCGCCCGTGTACGATGCCGCTTCGAGGGTGGTCAAGTCGGCTTCGGCCGTGCTGCTGCCCGTGAGGGAACCGCTGTGTTTGAGTTCGGCGCTGATGACTCCATTGGAATCAGTGAAATAAAACGCATAAGTGTTGTCCCCATCGTCGATCTGAAAGATATCGCGATCGTAATTCACATCGAAGGACAAGCTGCCGGCCAGCCAAGGATGGTAGGCGGCTCCGTAATTCAGGTTCTCGGTACCCACCTGGTCCCGAAAATCACTCTCCGCGCCCTCGTCTCCGGTAAAGAGATCAAGGATGGCAAACCGATCCCCCAATTCCCCGCATTGCGCCAGCATGGCTTGGTGCAGGCTTCCCAGTTCGGTCGCGTCGCTCAGTAGGCAAGCGTCCGGACAGACCAGCAAGGTCGGCTCCGGTTGCCGCTCCAGGGCGGACAGCCCCACCAACAATCCGGGCGAATTGTCCGGATCAGAAGTATCGCCCAGTTGCACCGCGTCCGAGTAGCCGCCCACGCTCACGATGTAGCATTCGCCGCCCCCATTTTCGAAGAACAACTGCAAACTGCGGTAGAGGTAGTGATTGATGGTCAGCTCGGCCGAAACCGGCTCCAGATCGGCATCGAGGTCGACCTGGATCTGGGAAAAGGCCGGAGCCCCGCCAAATTCCGCTTCAAATTCCAACAACGAAGAAATCGCCGTGGGTACATTCGTGAGGTCGGTAGCCCCACTGCCCGCCATTTCGGTATAGCCGATGAAAGCAGGAATCGCGGTGGCCACGGAAGTCGTGGAACTGGTGGCGGAGCGGACCTCTTCGATGTAGAGGCCGGGAGTTTTGTAATCAGCCATGGGCGAGGAATTGTCGCTTAGAGTTGGACATACATATCGGCGTAAACGATCCCACCGTCTGCGGGCACAAGCCCGGAGGGTACGGGATACGGCAGGTATTGGTAGAACTCTCCCGATTTCAGGAGCGTGAAGGTATAGCTGTAGGCTTCGGCCAGCGTGAGCTGGGTATCCGCCGCGTAGGCGGTCTGACCGTCCACGTCAACTTTGCTAAATACAGTGGTCGCATTGACTTCGGGTACGATTTCGGTCCCCGGATCTTCCGACATGATGTAGCGCCAAGTAGTGGTCCGGCTGGAAAAGCCCAATTCGTACTCGTAGGGTGCGGCCGAACTGGATCCAGTCATGTCGGCGGTCACAAAAAACTGAACGACGGCCAGGGCCTTGGCTCCAGCGCCGAGGTCTTGGGTGACCAATTCCTGCTGTAAGGTGGCCCCACCGCTGACCGCGAGGGAAAAACGGCCGAGGGTGCGGTCCGAGAGGTCGGCCCGAAAATACTGGGTGCCGACGGGGAGTTCATTGTTCGAAAACCCCACTCCCAGGCGGTCAGTAACTTCGCAGGCATTGTCGTCGGCGTCCTTGAGGGAGACGGTCGCCGTCTGGGAAAGCGGTTGCCCCAAATCGATTTCGAAGGAAGTGCCACTCAGGTAGACCCGTTGCGCTCCGTCATCCAAATAGGTGTAAGGCGTTCCCGCGACGAGGTGAGATACATTGTCCAGGAAAATCGCTTCGTCCTGGTCCCAATCGTAGCCCAATTCGGTAATTCCGCGAAACTGCCGGTCTTCCATTTGCAGGTAAAGCGTGAGCACAAAGTCGCTGCCCATCCGCTTCCAGTTTCCGTCAGCGTCCTGCGTCCCAAGGATCTGGCAACCGTGGTCGCCGGAAGTGAACATCATGCCGCGCTTGCGAAGCAGCGTTTGTGTCTCCGCCGACGGCACTACCGTCAGCCCCTGGCACAGGCCATCGGAGTAATAGCTGTGCTGCAGTTCCAGGGAGATGAAATCGGCGTAGGGCATGAATTCAGAGGGTCTGGGTGCGGATATCGGTTTCGGTCGTGGCGGCCACTTTGCGCGCAGTGGCATCGGTGAAGATGCTGAGCATAGAGACCTTGTACAGCACGGAGGGAATCGCTTTTGTCCCCACCGAACTCCAGACGTTGCTGTAGTCGTGGATGCTGGTATTCTTGATTTTGCAGGTCATTTGCTCGATTCCTGAATCAAGTCCCGGCGAGTTGCGGGAATCGAAGTAAGGCTTCTGCTGGAAATAAGCAATGACCAGGGAGAGGTATTTGAGGGCCTCTGAATGCTCGGCAAACATGGCCGCGAAGAGGAGATAGAAGTTCAGATTTACCGGTTGGTGCTGGTAGCTGTACCCGCCATCACTGTCCGCCCGGTACGCTTGGTGTGCCGGATGATTTTTCTCTTCCTCGATATTGAAGAGGGAGACGAGTACTTGGTCGGAGACATCGACATTGGTCCCGTCGGGATTCATCAGGTAACTGATCTTGACCTTGATCGGGTCATCGTCCAGTCCTTGGTTCACCACGTAGGTGTTGAGATCTTCGGCGATGTATTTGACAGCGTAGTAGATCATTGGTTCAAAGTTATTGTGCGAATCCACGAGTTTTCGGCGAGAATGACGAAGATGCGCCGCTACTTAACGAAGGCTTGCTGAAGCAAGGACGAATGGTCGGAATTCCCGGACGAAGGTCCGGGGTTGACTCAGACCACGTAAATGGTGTCGAGGAGAAATTTGCGGTAGCCCTTGGAGACCGGAATCGCCTGGTCCCCGATGAAGATGCCTTCGCTATTGATCGAATCGATTTGATCCAGGTTTACGATGTAAGAGCGGTGGACCCGGGCAAAGGTGGGCTTGGGCAGCAATTCCAATAGGTTCTTGAGGGTATAGGTCACCACCAACTTCTCCTTAGCGGTGTAGAGGGTGGCGTAGTTGCCCATGCCTTTGATCCAGTGGAGATCTTCGAAGCGGACCTTGACCAGGCTGTTTTGCTTGCGGACAAACAGTCCTTGCTTGAGGATCTTGACCTGGAATTTCTGGGGTACTTCCTCGACGGCGAGTTCCGGGGGATGGTGGTGGGACTTGCCCAAATGGAGCAAGGCCGACAACTGGGGCTGCAGGGTGGCGGGACTGCGGTCCAGGATGCCGGAGGTCCCGGCCCCGAGCGCAAGCAAGGGCAGATCGGTCTGCCGGATGTCCAGCAGGGTCAGCAGGGGGATATTTGTGTGGGTGCGCAAGGCACGGGCAATGCGGAAATAGTGGGACTCGGTTGCGGCGCTGAGTTCAAGCAGGGCGAGGTCAGCGCCGTGGGTGGTCCAGGCGTCAGGGTTGGGGTCGGAGGGATCGACCAAAATCGGATTGGAATGGGGAATTTGCCGCCAAGTATTGAGCGCCATTTCCTTCAGATCCGAATCGTAAAGGTAAAGCAATGGTCGTTGAGCCATCTATACTAAATAGTCGGTTGGGATCGGCACCTACAGCCGGCCCAAAGTTGATTATAAAGGCAGGTAAAATGAATTAGGAAGCAATTCGAACTTAGGGAAACGGGCTGGCTATTTCAAATTGATCATTTTTAGTGGCATTTTTCAAGCAATTGATAATCAATGATTTATACCCAAATTACGCGTTAAGTTCTCCACTTACAAAAACTTAACAGATCGCAAAGGACTTGATTATGAGGAAGGATCGGTTTTTTGCGAGATCGGAAATTTTACCGGCAGTGTCGCGAAACACCATTTGTGGAAAACCCGGAAAATACCCGCTTAACCATTTCCTAGAAATTTTCGTACATTCGTCCCGTACAGAAAGAACGCCTCACTTGTTAAGATCCAAAGTGAGCGCATTATGCACGCAAATAAATCGGTCCAAAACTCCGATACTACTCCCCACACTTCCACCCAAATCCAATCCGCAGAACCGAGTTCGCACGAGTCGGCTATGACCAGCCAGCAGATATCGGCGGGCGGTCAGAGTCTTCCGTCGGGGCTGCAATCCGGCTTGGAAAGCTTATCCGGCTATGACCTCGGCGATGTACGCGTCCACTACAATTCCTCCCGTCCGGAAGGTCTCAACGCCTGGGCGTACGCGCAGGGACCCGATATCCACCTGGGTCCGGGCCAGGAACGTCACCTCCCCCACGAAGCCTGGCACGTGGTACAGCAGATGCAGGGCCGGGTGGAGCCGACCATCCTGAAGAAATCGATGGATGGCGCGGTAGGCATCAACGACAGCCCGGCGCTGGAACGGGAAGCCGACACCATGGGGGACAAGGCTCTCCAAAGTGATGACAGTCAAGTGAGCGCGCCAAAATCACTCAAAAAGGTCCATCTGCCCGCCCAATCTCCGGTCCAGCGGCTCATCATGCGCCATGATCTCGAACAACTGGATCCTCCCAGCAAGGGCCTCTTCGGCACGGGCAAAATCATCGGTAAGGGGCGCTACGAAACGATTCTGAGTGAAATCGGGCGCTACCAGCACAAGCTGACCCTGTTTTCCAGCTCTGGGGCCACCGCCGCCGGAGACCGGGGCGTCCAGGCCTGCGATACCCTTTTGGTCCACCTCCGAAAGATCCGGAAAATGGCCAAAGAGAAGGAGCCCGAACGGCCCTATTTGAAATATTTGATCATTGATACCATAGAAGAGATCAAAGCGGTGAAAAATGTCCGCCGCGGGGCGCAGAACAAAAGCATGGTTGGCGTGTCCTTGCGCAATATAGTGGATCGCGTTCGGGAAAGTAATCCGAACGGCCTTACTACCATGGAAATTTACCCGCGCCGGCCCGCCGCATTCATCGATGAGTCCGACTACACCAACCGCAATCGCAAGCGGAGAATCGGCGGCGGGATGAAGTTTGCCCTGGGGGCGAGTTCCGGGGCCAACCAAGCCGGTGGAAGCGCCGACACCACCCTGGGCGATGATGGGCTCGACAACTTTTCGACTGCCCTCAGCGGCGGGGACACCCGGCGCGCCTACATCACCGATAGCAACTACATCACCCAGACCCCGACCGAAGTGACGGCAGTTTCCTCCAGTGTCGGTGGAGCCGCCAATGTCCTGAGCCTGGTCAACCACTTCGGAAAGTTGATGAATTACGGCCAATACACCAACCTCGAACTGGCCGAGGTGGTTACCGGTGGCGCAGCCGACGTTGCCGGAATCGCGGAAGATGCCAGCCGCCTCGCCTATTTTAGCAATTATCAATCCAAGCGGAACAACGTCACCGGAAACAAAGAAATCTCCCAAGGCGTTCTCGAAGCTCAGTTTGCCGCGGGATTCGGGGGCGCCAAGGGATTCATCCTCGCGATCAAAAACATCATCACGGCATTGAAGATCGGCACCAAGGACGTGAACATCGAGGAAAAGGACTACTCCGAGAATTCGAAATTCGCGACGGTGATTGCCAGCATCAATGCGGTCCTCTCCGGCTCTAAAGGTACAATCTCGGGGATCTCTCAGGTGTGGGTCATGACCCAAAAAGGGGTGCCCACTGCCCTCTTCAAAGCCATCCCCGGCTTGGACATCGCCTTTGCCGGGATGAATCTGATCATGCGGATCGTCTACATGGCCCAGACCTACGAACGCTTGCATACCATGCGCAAGTTTCAGCAGGCCCAGATGGAAGAACGCCGCACCAATTTCAACAAGTACATCCCCCAACCTCTGTTTAAGATGATGGTGGATGACCAAGCCTACCGCTACCGCGTCGATTCCAGTGACATCGCCCTGCGGCGGAAACTGATCAATCAGGATATCGTGTCGTACGACAAAAAGAAGAAGAAAGGCAAGTACCTCATTCGGATCGATGAGACCTCCCGGCAATTGGAAAAAGACGTGGCCAATCTGGAACGGCAATCCAATGATGAGCCGCTTGATTACGAAGACATGCGCGAAATCGCCGCCGAGAACGAGCTGATCTACATCAACGAGAAGCGCATCCGGCGCAACCTTGCCGTTGCCCTGGAAGAAATCGTCAGCATCAGTGGCTCGCTCCTGGTCCTGACCGGGGCCGCAACTGCCGTCGGAGCCGGACTGAATGCCGGCAGCGCGGCGATGAAAGGCGCCCGCCAACTGAACACCGGTATCACCACCGAATTTCGGGACCGGGCAGCCCGCAAGCACGCCAAAGGCAAGCTCGACTATACCGACTTCGACATCACCAAGTCCACCACGGTGAAAAAAGCCCGTTACCGGGCCATCGCCAATGACATGACCGATCTGATGCGCACGATCATCGCCAATCCCAACAACAGCGAGTCGGCGATGCTCCGGTTTGACACCTACCTCCACGCCATGGGACTGTCCGCCGACGCCCTGGCGAAGATTCCGATCAAGGACTTCACCATGGACCTCTGGCGCGAGATCGTCGTCCGGGCAATGGGCCAGCGGGAATTGGTGTGATGGGAGATCGCCGGTAGGTGGATGCGTTTGGGACGTCGTTTCGCGTCCGAGCACGACATGCACAACAACCTACCTAAAATGGGGTATTTGCCGGTCCCCATACATTGAGTATTATTGTAGAAGGTTTAGAATCATTCTAAATAGCGAGGTGCATTTATGATCATGGCCAGTCTGGTGCTTGCCGCGTTGTTTTATTACGGCAAGTCCAAATATTTTCCCGAGGAGCACCGTGCCCTTAAACAACAGTTCCAAGATCGGCCCTGGCTGTCGTCCTTGGGCGGGAGCGTGCTCGCCCTTACCGCCGGCATCCTCTGCATCGCCACTTGGGGCTGGCTCACCGGGATCTGGCTCTGGGGCATCGGGCTGCTGTCCGTCTTCGCACTGGTTGTGATTCTGCTGCCTTTGCACCGGCAATTGTTGTACGCACTGCTCGGCGGCGCTTTCCTGTTGCTTATCCTTGACCTCACCGTTCAATAATGCCCGCCAATCCCAAATACCTCTCTTCGCGCACCCACCGGATCCTGAAGATCACCGGTGGCATCCTCGGCGGATTCATGGTGACCATGGCCCTGCACTTGCTGATCGGGGCAATGCTGGAAAACAAGTCCCCACTGGTGATCACGACCGCATTCAGCGCGTTTTTCGTTTGGGTAGGGACCATGGTTGTGGCCTTTCTGTTCCGCAACGGCTGGAAACTCTGGGGCGTATACCTCAGCATCACCCTCGTCTGTAGCGTTTTGATATACTTCCTGCGCTGATGAAATTCAAACGCTTACCCCTTCGCGCTTACAATGTGCTCTTCCACACGCACACCGTTTCCGGAATTGTGATCAGCCTGGCGCTGTTCGTGATCTTTTTTTGCGGAGCTTTTACCCTGTTCCGCCACGAAATCTACCACTGGGAAAACCAGGACGTGCGCCGGATCAAGGAAGCCCCGGTTGACTATGAACAGGTCTTGACCGTACTGCAAACCAACCACCCGAACTTCGCGCCGGAAAAATCTTTTACCTTGCGCCTGGCCAGTGAGGAGATGCCGGTGGTTCAGTTTTTTGGCTCCGAGCACGTCATCGGCGATACCGCGCGCAAATTCCAGCGGTTCCGGGCAAAACTCGATCCGGTGACCCTCGCCGAGATCCCCTCCGATCCCAAGCCCACTACGGTATCGGATACCCTCTACCGCCTGCATTTCTTTGGCCAGATTCCGGTCATTGGGCTGTGGCTCTCCGGACTCACCGCGCTATTTTTCCTCTTCGCGATTGTGACCGGCGTGCTGATCCACTGGCAGGACATCGTCAAGAAATTCTACGCCTTTTCCATCCGGCGCTCCGCCAAACAGATCTGGACCCTCGGCCACACCTCCCTGGGCATCATCGGACTCCCCTACCAAGTAATGTACGCCATCACCGGGGCTCTCTTCGGGCTGCTGACCTTACTGCTGGCGCCGAGTGCCTACATTTTGTTTGATGGCAACCGCGACCAAATCATTGCCGCGGTGGCTCCCGAGCGGGCCGCCCGCCCCGATTCGGTAAATTACCACTTTCCGCCGGTGTCCCTGAATGAACTGCAAAAAACGGTCGACACCACCTTCGCTGATTACGCCACAACCACGGTCCGGGTGAGCAATTACGGCAAAGAAACCGGCCTCGCGCTGTTTTACGTGGACGACCACGCCACCATCCAAGGCAACGGCGTCCTCGCCCTCCAAATTCACGGGGGCAAAGAGGTTGCCCGCGTTGATCCAGTAGAGAAAGGCTATACTGAAACCGTCGACGACCTGCTCCTGCGCCTGCATTTTGGCACCTACGGCAATCCCTTGACAAAGTGGATCTACTTTATCCTGGCCATCATGACCTGCTTCATGCTCCTGAGTGGGATCATGCTTTGGCAGAAGGCCCGGGACAATGCCCGCTACACCGACAAACAGCGCCGTTTTCACTATGTGATCACCAAATGGATGATTTGCGTTTCGCTGGCGCTTTTCCCCGGGGTCGCCCTGCTCTTCCTCGCCAACAAGTGGATCCCGATTGACACCCCCGGTCACACTACCTACGTCAATGCGGTCTTCTTCCTCGGGTGGGTAGCCCTGATCGCCACCGGTTTGTTCCGGAAAGGCTATTTTTCGGTTTACCGTTGGTACCTCGCTTTGGGCGGCGTGCTCTCGCTCTTGGTGCCCATCACCAACGGCATCGTTACTGGCGACTGGTTCTGGATCGCCATCGCCGACGGGATGGGTTACGTAGCCGGCGTCGACCTGTTTTTCCTGAGTGTGGGAATTGTGACCCTCGGTCTGCTGCGCTACCCCGCGCGCAATTGGACCCGGGGGCAGCAAGTATTGGCCCGCAAAACCACGCCCAATCCCTCCGCGACCGACACCGCGAAGCCCTCGGTCAAAAAACCCAGAAGCAAGCCCCGGATGCCGCAACGGAGCACCATCCCCAAGGGATAGCGCTCCGCCGCAGTGTCCGCAATGACTTGCCTTACATCAACAAAGTCATCGTCCTGAAGTAACTGCTGTACCCGACATGGGTGTAGCCATTTGTCGTGCGCGCCCAGGCGCGCACCCGGAAACTGTAAGCGCACTGAATCGGAGGACGCCAGGGCATGGGAATGCTGGGCGTACTCGGAATCGCGAAGTTTTGCATCCCGCTCCAGTTGGCACCGGCCGCTACTGCATCGCTGTAGGACTGGCGGTAGATCACGCGGGTTTGGTTCTCGCCGTAGTTCGCGATGAAGTCAAACTTGCGCAAGTTGCCCTCCGGATCGTGGGCGGTCACCCGGAAATTCAATCCGTCGGGAGCCGGTCCGATCTGTTCGATGCCGCAGGCCCCCACTTCCTGGCTGCCGTGGCGGATGCTGTCGATGTCCACGTAGGGCAAGCGGTTGTCGATGAACAGCGACAAAGTCTGCGCCGAAGTCGGAACCGGAGTCGTGCCGTTTTCCCGGAAGAATTCTACCCGGAAACGGTGAATTCCGGCGTCCATGCCCATCGAAGGGAACTGGATCAGCAGATCGTCGATGGAGTAATCCACCGAAGGATTGAGCAGCGGATACTGCTGCCGGTCATCTGCTCCGACCGCAATCAGGTCGTAATCGGATCCGGTCCACTTGTAGTTCCGCCAGGAAGAAACCAGGGGAACGAACGTGTTGGAGCCCGGCTCGGCGTGCAAAATGCGGTACTTGCGTGCCTGCTGATTGTAATAGAGATTGCTGAGGGTAGAACGATTTCCGATCAGGCTCAGTACGCCACCAAAAGCGGCATTTTGCGCGTGGATGAAGTAATTCTTATCGGTGTCTGCTTTGCCGTCGTTCCCAATTTTTGTGGTGGGGATCAGGCCTACACTGCCGATCACCGGTCCCAGATCGCCGTAGTACGCGGTCGGCTTGGTGGCAAACGTCAGCTTGTTCAACTTGGAGAAATCGCGGTAAAAGTTGCTCGGCGTATCCTGTACAAATCCAGGACTTTGCGAGCGGACACGGAACCCAAAATAGGTAAACGGCGTCCCGAACCAACTGTAGGCGGAAGCACTGATTTCCGTCATCGCGATTTTGAATTTCCAGATCCGGTGCGGCGTGGCCGAGTTGGGCGAGGGACCGAATTCAACCTTGACTTCCGATTCCGGAGGGACCGATAAGCCGGTCCAGCGGCCGGGACCGAGGTACTTTTGGATGCCGAGCTTTTCGGGTTGATTGCGGTAGGTACCGTAGTTTACGTCGCGGTTTGAGCTGATGGCGCGGTTTTCGTCCACGTCAAAGGTCAGCCAGAAATAGTCGCCGGTGCCGGGATCATTGCCCGTATCGGCGGTCACGTCCAGCGCTAAATAGAGAAAGCGGGTGTCATTTTTCGCCATGACCACCCCTTTGGCGAAGTTCATGGTGCCGGCCTCGTTCCAGGCCGGGTCGTTGATGGAAAGTTCCGGGGAAATCGGAGTTTGGGCCCATTTGCTGACCAATCCATTGAGAATACTGAAAAGTGGCGGGAGGGTAAAATTAAATTGAGGCATGGTTAAGTTGGATAAAATAAAATTGACAATGCATAATCCTCCTGGATTATGAAAAGATGTGAACGCAACAAAAAAATGAAATAGCTTTTCGGAAAATGCTATACACATGAAAAGCGAAAGGAAGTTGTTTTATTACTCAACAAAAATAGGCATAAATCAGACAAATCAAAACCTTATAAAAAAATTTCTTGGGAGCGATCAACGCACCAGCGTCAAGCTGCCCGAACGCACAAAAACCTGCCCGTCCAGGAAACGGATCCGCGCGACGTAGGGATACACCCCTTCCGCCACCGGTTTCCCGCCGGCCGTGCCGTCCCAGCCCTGCGTGGGGTCGTTGATGGGCATATTGGTCCGGGCAAAAATGATTCCCCCCCACCGGTCGTAAATCAGCAACTCATCCACCTGCTGGGCACTCGGAAAGTCCCCCCATACGCTAAACACGTCATTCAGCCCATCGTCATTTGGCGTGAAGGCGGTGGGAATGTAGACCTGCCGGACTGCATTTACCCGGACAAAAATCGAATCTTCGGCCACACATCCTGCCTCCGAAGTCGCTACAATCGTGAGATTGCCCGTCGCCCGGGGCAAGGCCCACACCGGACGGCAATCGGTCACACAATTCACCCAGTCGTCCGGCCGCCAAGCGTACTGCGCAATCGGTGCGCTGCCCGTGGGATTCAATTCAATGCTGTCCCCGAGGGATATCTCCCAATCCGGCCCCAGTTCTACACTGAATGGCGGCGGACGCTGCAGGAACACCACCGTGTCAAAACTGCAACCGAACCGGTCCACCACGTTCACAATGTAGGGACTGGCCCCCAGGCCATCCACCAGGCCCGGGCTGATCACTTGTCCATTCAGAAACGCACTGTAGGGCGGATTGCCGAAGGAAATCGTCCCCAAAAGAATCGTGCCATCGTCTAGGTAATCGCAACTGGGATCATTGAGCTCCAGATCGGCCTGGATGCCGGGGTCGGGCAGAAAAGTCAGATTCAAGGTCACGATGCTGTCGCAGCCCAAACTCGATACCAGAGAATCTTGGTAGGTGCCGCTGGTCGTGAGGGTATTTCCCCCAAAGGCGTAGCTGCGGCCCTCGCACAAGGAATCCACCACGGTAAAAAATTTGGGCACCACATCAATGATTTTGACATTGGAGATGACGCGGCACCGAGAATTGGTGAGGTTTGCGGGATCGTTGGCGAGGAGGAAACGGTACCAGTAGGTGCCGGAACTCAGGGGCGAAATAGTCAGGAGCGAAACCGTGGCGCCGGGAATATCCGTCCAGGTCGCGCCCTGATCGGTACTCGTCTGCCACTGGAAGCGGGGCGTCGGGTACTGATTGCCCTGCACCGTGGCGTTGAGTTGCAACGGATTGCCGTCCGGACAGATGGTCAGAACCGACGTCGGCAGGATCAAGGCCTCCGGACCGCAGGGCCGAAACGAGATGTTGTCCAGCGCGATATCATTCCCGATGCCCCCCGGCGCGTTATTCGCCAGCGAAAGCGTCACCGACGTCTGCCCGGGAGCGGTCGAGAACGTAAACCCGTAAGTATTCCATTGAAAATTTTCCGGGATGTTGCCCGTATTGTAAACCACCGTCCCGTCAATGAGAAAATCGACATTGGGGCGAATCAGGTTTTCGCCCTGGATCAAATTGTAAATATCGGCACTGAACTCATAGAGGGTGTTTTCGCAGAGTCCGGTGACGGTTTCCTCGTAAAACAATCCCGGATCAAAACTCGCGTTGACCACCATCATATAGCCAAACGGATTCGGGCTGTTGTCTTGAATCTGCGCCCACCCAAAGTTCGACGGCCACTGCCCGATATCATTGGTAATCGTGTAAAACCCATCGTTGGGGGGTGGATTTGTCTGGTAAATGTAGCCCGGCGCAATCTGCGGATCAAACGGCACGATGTTCGCAATGCCCACGCCGAAATCTCCGTCAGCAAAGATATTTTCGCCCAAGGTTCCCGTACATGTCTGCCCCCAAATCGGATAGAAACCGCCCAGGTGTACTGCCACTAAGCCCACAAGTAAAATGACCTTCCGCATGAGAAATGGAGTGATTTTCGGATGGTGGTTATTGTCCAATATACATCATTACCGCAAATCCCACCAGATTGTTGTTCGAAGCCGAGGCAATCGCCGAGAAAAAGCCACAATCATCGCCCCCCAACCCAAAGAGCCTCAATTCAGACTTCCACGGGTCTATTTTTCTGGGGTAAAGACAATGACCGCTTTGTTGAAATCCGCCGCCGAATTGATGACCCTCCGGAAATCTTCGTAGCGGTCCATCGGGTAAGATCCAAGTGCATAAAATTCCCGGATCACGATCTCCACTTGCCGGCCATTCACGGTGACTTCCGAGTGAAAGCCCGCCACTTGCCCTCCGTCCAGTTCCATTTTGTGCTCAATCCGGGCACTCTCCTCCCCTTCCATGCGGTAACCCGGGGGAATCGCAAAGCGAATGCGGTGCCGGTAGCTCTCCGGATAGGGCATGTCCACCGGCTGCTGCCGCAGCTCTTCCCGGTAGAGTTCCCACTGCTCGCCCAGGATCTCACCGACTTTGAAGAGGATGTCTTCCCCAGCCCTTTCCAGCATGGAAGGGATCTGAACTTCCGCGGAGGTGGTCACCGGCAATTCCAGTTCCGTATTTTCCGGGTGCGCAATCGCCGCATTGCTCACGATGCCATCGTCATTGAAGGTGAAAAACATGTCTTCCAGGTATTCCTTGCGCTCGGATTCCTGGAGCAAGTTGTAATCCGCCCGGATGCCCGAAGCGTGGTTGCCGCCCCAGTCAATGGAAAGATTCACCGTGACCTTGCGGTAGTCCTCCGCAAAACGGATATCGTAGTCTTTGTGCATGAAATTGGCCTCGTGGCCCCCGATGGCAACGAAGTGAAACTTGGGGAGCACACCGGCGTAAAGCGAGATCCGCTCGGTGTCCAAAATCTCAAAGGCGTACTGGTCCGCGTAGTAATTCGGCGGCAATCCGTAGCGGTATTGGTAGGCATAAGGCGCCAGGTAGCGGTCGGTTTGCGGAAAATAAAAAAGGAAATTCTGCACGTTCGCACTCGAAAAAAAATCCTTGTCAAAGCGGTGCTCGTAGCGGTTGCACGTCGCCAGCAGGCGCCGGTCCACCCCCCAGTCCCGAAACGCCAAATTGAACAGCCGCGTGAGGGCAAACTCGCTGGCGATCTTCGCTTCCAGTACCCATTGCAGGTCCCGCGTCTCGTCGGATTCCGCTTCCTGAATCTGGAAGCGCATCTTGAAGTACTCCTCCAAAGCGAGAATTTTTTCCTCCTCGGACATCGATTTGCGGATGCGCACCTCCTTCTTGAGGAAATCCCGCAGGGCCGCCTGCGTCGCCTCACTCTCTTCCACCAGAAATACCGAAGCCAGGAATTTTTGCACCTTGAGCCAGGAAGAAATTGTCGCCTTGCTCCCATCTTCGTAGTTGACCTCGTCTACCCGGTAGAAGATTTTGGGTCGGTTTCCATCGTCGAGCGAAAACAGCTCTTCCTTGCGGACCTCGATGTTTTCCAGGCGCAAATAAGCCGAGTGGCCTTTCTCAAGGTCGAGATCACCGCAGAAGTAGCTTTTTGCGCTGACGGTAAAATAAGGGTCCGCATCCAGGCTAAAGATGGCTTCCCGCGTCGGTGAAAAAGCACTGACCGTTTCCTGTCCGTCGGGACGGGCCATCGACTTGACCGTCAGCAGGTACTCGACCTCTCCCCCAACGACCGCGCCTTCCAGGGCAAAAATCTGCATATCGCCGTATTCATCCTGGTTTTCGATGCGCTTCAGGCGGTCGCGGTTGAATAGCGTGACCTCACCCCCGGGCGCAATCGCCCGCGCGGACAGTTGTACCAGTTCCCCATCACTCGGTACCGGGATGTAGACCCGGTTGTGCATTTCGATGCCGGTCTGATCGTTCAGGTGAACCAGCCGGTGCAACGTGCGGTAGCGGGTGGGCATTTCGTCCTCTATCCGAAACTCCACGATCCGAGCATCCTTGAGGATGACCGCGTGGGCTTGGGTTTCCTTTTCATTGAGGGCGTGGATGCTCGGGTTTTCCGCCCAGGTGTAGTTGGTATGGGAAAGGCTTTGGGCAAATGCCGACGGCGCGGTCAGCAACAGAAAGAGGAGAAGGCGAAAGGTAGGCATGGCAATAATCGGGTTATTGGGGGATCAAGACGACAGTAGTGCGAAATGCATCTTCCAAGGCGGTGATGTAATCGTTCCAGGCCGCAAAATCTTTGGGGTCAATCTGCAAAGTGCGCAAATAGAAATTTTGTTCGAGGACCAGAGAATTGTTGCTGGTGCGGTAGGCCATTTCCATGCCCCAGCGGGGATGGGTATGACGCACCGTTTCCGGGAGTGCCTTCAGCGCGTAGCCCTCCGGAATTTCCAGTGCGCAGTGGAAGCGCACCTCATACTGGTAATCAAACTTCACGGGCAGCATCCGTTCTTCCCGGTCGATCCGCCCGTAGGGCAGGCGCTTGTCCAGGTTCAGATTGATGTAGTAGCGCCCCGCCGCCGCTCGCAGGTAGTCCGGTACGGTGAAGGCATAGCCCACCCGCAGGGGATCCGCCCCGCCCTTTTCCGAGTCGATCTCGGCCTCGGAAATGGAAAACTTATTGTTGCCCAAGACCCGGCTTTCTTGCAGGTAGGTCAGCAATTTCGCATCCTGGTCGCGCCGCAGATAGGCCAGAAAGTCCCGCTTCATGTAACCGGTTTCGAAAGCCTGGCAAGTGCCGTGCAGCACCCCATCCCGGATCCGCAAGGCGATGCTGTCCACGGAACGGTTGGCTTCGGCGGGCACAATCGGCACGGTCACCAACTCGTAGTTATCGCGATCCACCGACACCAGGGCTTGCTTGCCCTGGATTCCGGAGGAGGGATACCCCGAAGGGAGAAAGGGATCGGTCGCATCCAGGAATTCGATTTTGCCGTCCAGTTTTACCGCCGCGATCATGTGGTTATCCGTTTGCGGTGTGGGCAAATCGGTATACGTATAGGGCAATTCGCGGGTGCCGATCCAGGTTAATTGAGCATCGACCCCGACGGCTTGCAGCATCTCTCGGGTGAGATTGGCCATGTCTTTGCAGTCGCCGTAGCGCTTGGCGCACACCTCGGCGGCGGGATACGGAATGTAGCCGCGCCAGCCGTCTTCGTAAGCGACGTAGCGAACATTTGCCTGGACCCAGGCAAAAATTGCCGCCACCTTTTCCCGATCTGTAGACCGATTTTGGACAATCTCTTGCGCGATCCGCCGCAATTCCTGGTCGTTTTCCGGGCGGATCCGCTGAACAAACGTCTGGTACCAAGCGTACAGCCCGTCCACCCCATCCAGGTACTTCACTTGCTTGTCCGCAATCTTTGCCGAGCGGACAAAGACAACTAAATGCGTCCCGTAATAGCGCGCTGAGGGCGCCGAACTTTCCCGCGCCATTTTGGGCAGGCGCTCCGCCGTCCAGGTGTAAGTAACTTTCCCCTCCGCCCGGGATTCGGAAAATTTCACCCCGGCTTGTTCCTCCCCGAAGAGTTTCCAGTCCAGGTCCAACGTTTCGGGAAACGTAATCGAGTAAATCGCTTCGAGAATCGGAGAGTAAGCTTGGAACCAGAAGCCCGCCAGAAAGCGAGCGTCAGTGTACGTCGTGCGGTAACGCATCGCCGAAATGGCCCCTGGCACCATCCCCGGATAGGTCAGCTTGGCCATGGTCCCACCTTCGTAAAATATCCCCTTGCGCTCGGAGGACCTGCGTTCGATGTTCCCGACCGGAACTTCGCGGTACTTTGATTTTTCGGGGATGCGCACAACGGCTTGGATATCGGAAACTTCATTCAAGCTACCACAATAGATCTCCCGCGTGCTGAAAATACCGTATTTGTCATCTATTACGAGCGCTTCTTCCACGTCTTCTTCGGTGGCGATCAGTTCTCCATCCACAATTTCCAACTCGACCGCCCGGTTCGATTTCAGGTAGACCGCGGCTTCGCCGGAGTATTCCTCCATCAGGTTCCGCATCGCCTTGGGCTGGGCCGAGGCGGGACTCGATTGTCCCAGAAACCAAGCTAGGACCAGCGTCCAACTGCAATAGTGCCACTTCCGAATGTTCACAGTATTCTCAATCTCAGTTTGTTGTTGCCGAGGTATCTAGTTTGATGAAGATAGGGAAAATTTTATTGCGGCGGAGAGTGGGTTTGCACTCCGGGGAAGGGCATTGATTCAGGGCCAGGAAAGTCCTCGCGTGCCTACGGCGTGCCCGGTACCGAGGATACACATGGTACGGGGCAGAATTGCTGTCCGCTCTTTTCTCTCGCAATGTCCCCGTTCTGCTCCTTTCAAGCGGGTAAATCAGTTTCTGAGAGCTTGAGATCGATTTTTTCCAGCATCCAACGCTTGTTGGAAAAGGGATCGGTTTCGGTGACGTGTTGGCGGAGCTCATCCAGGTGATCGCCCCGCAAAGGATCCACCCGTAAAATCTCCATGAACCGCTTGAAGGCCCGGATAAAGTTGCGGTAGGTCAGCTTATGCCCGGTGGAAATCTTGTCGTTGCGCTCGATGAATAACCGAAATGCATCGTAGAGCCGGTACATGTCGTCCACTTGGTCCCGGGTAAGCACATCGTAATGTTCGAAATAAGATTTCCAAAGAAAGACCCGCGCGTCGATTCCGTAAAACACGTCGTCGTTGAGGGTGTGGATGACCGCCCGGAAGCGGGAAATGGCCAGTGCGTAGTCACGCTTGTGAAACGCCAGCACCGCCCGGTTGTAGTCCAGGGCAAAGGCGCGCTTTTCCGGCGGCAGCAGATCCCCGTAGTCGGCGATGAAGCTTTCCACCCAGTCCACCTTGCCCAGTCGGCAGTGCAGCGAAACGATGTTCTTGAATTGGGTGGGGGGAAATACGCCGCGCTGCAGGATCAGCCGGTTGGCCAGCAGTTGCAGGTAGATCGTGCTCGCGTGTTCCAGGAACTCCGGCTGACCGAGATTGATGTTCCAAATTGAAAAGTTGAGGGCGTAGCCGTAGAGCTCCATCCCTTCCCGGTGGGAAAATTGCGGTGCTTCCCGGTCCAGCAGGTCGAGCAGCTCCAAAAACAGCTTCCGGCCGGTCTCTTCTTCTTCCCGCAACATGCGGATGGCCAGGATGTAAGCCCGGAAAATCGGGCCGTCGTCCATCGCGGTGAGATCGGCTTCCTGGGGATGAAACAGCGGATTTTGTTCGGCGGCCGGATGGTTGTAGATGTTGCGGGCATTCGTGGTGGCACTGTACAGCCGCAACTTCTGCAGGTGGTAGTACTGATCCAACAATTGGTGCAGGTCCCGAAAATCTTCCTGCCAGAGCGAGCGGGTTCCCCGCGAAAGGATGGCGGCTTCCGCGCGCAACCAGCGCAGGCGCAGGGTATTGGCGAGGGCTTCGGCGCCCCGGGGCGCTTCACTCACTTGCTGGTAGAGGCGGTCGTAGAGCCGCTCCAATTCTTTGTGCCCCGCCTGCCGATCCTCGATGGCCTGGGCCAGCATCCGCAACTGGGCGTGCTCGTCCTGCAGAAACTGCTTCTGGGCCAAAAACTGCCGCGTCAGGTTGTAGAGGGCGGAACTCAACTTGTCCACCCGCCGCGGATTGATGTCGGTCCCGTTGATCAATTCTTCAACACTGCAATCCTCCCCTTCGGCCAAAGGCAAAACCTTTTTCCTAAACTGATCCAGAAACGACAGCAGCGTCTTATTGGAGCGAATCGCAGGATTCTTCAGGTAGGTCCGAAATTCGTCGAGGTCTTCGGCCGTCAGCAAAAGCAGCAGTTGAGAGACTTTTCGTTGGCGCATAAATCTTCCGGTAAGATCCGAAAAAATCGGTGAGATTGGGAAAATGTGCCACTAAATTCCCACAAACATATCCGCAATCCGCCCAAATTCAGGGTAGATTTGGGGAAGGTGTTACCCCCAAAAAAATGCCCATTTCAAGCCAAAAAGACCCATTAATCCTTGATTCCTTGCTGGGTCCGAGGAGAATCGGGGAAGGATTTGGGGATTTTGTTCGATGTCACCTTAATTAATGGTGTTTTCTTGGGTCATCACTTCGAAACAGAGACGAAGTGGAATGAATGTTCAACCTTATTTTTATTCGAAATGAATGCATTTGTAATTAAAAACGTCCTGCTTATTGCGCTTACCAGTTTTATTCTTTCGGCTTGTCAGATCACCGAAGCCCCGCCCCAGGCGGCTCCGACGGCTCAGTTGAGCACCCAATGCAACGAAGGCGAGTTGCGCAGCTTCGATCTGGACCAAGTAAGTCCTTCTTTTTACGGAAGCTACGATTACGCCTTCCAGTTCGAACCGGATCTCCTGCCCTGGCTGCCCGACGGATGCTCGTGCATCATCAAGCACTTCACAATTCCGTTCTCCAACGACCTGCCGGATCGGCACAACATCGAGGTGGAAGACGAAGAGGGAAATGGGGTGCGGTTTACCATCGTTTCGGACCCTTTCGCCGGAACCAAATCCATCTTCATCGACAACGGTGATGTGCAAACCGAACGGAGCATTTTCCTAATCCGCTTCCTGACCCCGGTCATCCCGAACGTCGTCGGGCAGCCGGGTGGCCTCTGCATCGTCGACAACATCGACGGAAACGATCATGAGATTCTTGGATCTCAGGTCCCCGGCGGGTTGTACAATACGCCGGTGTTCATTTTTGAGACTCCAGTTGAGAAAACGAGCACGCCCCGCATCGGGATCCCCATGATCGCCACGACCCCTTACTGACGCCTACCCGTAACTCCGCCCCCTCCGTACCGAGGGTATCACCTGAAGGATCGGAGGGGCGGATTTGTTCCGGAATCCTCTTGCCTGCGGCCGCTATCACCGGCTCGCCCGGGATCTCTCTTGCCCGATCAACCGGCTCCGCGACGCGCAAGCGTCCGAATGCCCCCCGAAATATCCGCTGACCATAGCATTCATTCAATTCATTTTTTTCCGGGGCGGCGGTCCTCGTCGCCCCCGTTCTTTTCCCGCGGAGTATCCGCCCTTCCCCAGAGGCCGTTTGCGTTCGATTCTGCGCCTGTGTGCCGCAGATTTCCCAAAAAGTCCAAACCGCTTCTGCGTCAAATTGCAATCCTTCAATCTATCAATGATATGAAAACCATTTTACGAATCTGCTTTTGTTGGGGCTTATTTTGGTCCCTCGCTGCACCCCCGACGGTAGAAGCGTCCCACGTGCTCGCCCACGACCTCACCTGGGCATGCACCCCCGGGAATAGCTGCGATATTATCTTTACCTACCGGGTCTATCAGGACTGCCCCGATACGTTTGCGCCCCAGGGCCCCTCTTTCAACTGGACCTGTCAAAACCCCACAAATGCGCCCTCGCCGACCGCAAACGGCGGCTGGGTCGTCCAGAATCCGGGGGGTACCGACGTCACTCCGCTTTGTCCGACCGCACCCAGTATTTGTTCCGGAGGCACGTTTCCTGGAGCGCGGGAATATATCATGACCCGGGTCTACAACTTCTGTGGGGTAAGCCTCAGTGGCTGCTCGCAGTGGGACTTCAACTGGCTCCGGTGCTGCCGCAGCAACCAACTGACCTCGCTCAACCTTCCCCAATCCAACCGCATCTACTCTACCGGAACGGTATCTTTCAATCCCATCAACTGCAACAACAGTCCGGTCTTCAACAACGAACCCGTTCTGTACATTTGCGATGGCCAGACGGCCACCTTCGATATGGGGGGCACCGATCCCGACGGCGATTTGCTGACCTATACCCTGGTGAACTGCATGCACCTGCCCGGACAGCCGGTATTTTACCGGCCCGGCTACGGCGGCGCCTCCCCGATGGGCCCCAACTGGAACGTCACCGTCAATGGCCTGACCGGAGCAATGACCTTCGAAAATCTCTCTCCCGATCCGGAAGTCTCCGTCGTCTGCCTCCGCGTCGATGAAATCCGCAACGGACAGACCATTGGTTCTTCCACCCGAGAAATCCACGTCCGCACCATCAATTGCGCCAACAACAATGTTCCAGTCCTCTCCGGCCTCGACGGCGGAAGTACCTTCGATGCCAAAGCCTGTGTGGGCGTACAACAGTGCTTTACCATTCAGTCGGATGATCTCGATCCGCTCGACATCCTGGACATCGATCTGGTGCAAGGTTTGCCGGGGTTGACCATCAGCGTCAGTGGCGGGCTGAATCCATTTGCCATCGTGTGCTGGACCCCGACCATTTCTGATGTCGGAGTAAATTCCTTCGTCTTACAGGTGCAGGACAATGGTTGCCCCGTACCCGCTTCCGACCAGTTTACCTATACCATTGAAGTGGATTCCTGCGCACCTTGCGACACGGTGTCGAACGATCCCTCATTTACCCTCACGCAAAGTCTGCTCGACGTTGTGGTGACCAATACCACCACCGGCTACGTCTCCTTCGTGGAATTTGTCTGGGGGGACGGCAGTCCCAACGAACTCTACTCCGGTAACTACACCACACCGGTCACCCATACCTTTCCCGCGCCGGGCACCTACACCGTCTGCATGAACATCATCGCCATCGCCGAAGGGGACAAGTGCCCAAGGACCGTCTGCCAAACGATCACGGTGGACGACGACATCTGCCAACTGCTGTTCCCCAACTGGACGGTCAACCCGGTCTTTCAAGATCCCTGCAGCTACACCTTCACCAATACCACCATTCCGGCCGGGGCAACCTACACGTGGAATTTTGGCGACGGTTCGCCGATTGCGACCGGCTCCCCGATTACCCATACTTACTCCAGTGATGGAACTTACTTTGTGATCCTCGTCGCCACCTATTGCGATCCCAATGATCCTAACAACTGCTGCATCCGCTCCCAAAGCGGACTGGTCGTCGTCAACGGCTGCAAGGACATCAAAAGTGCCCGGCAGGCCAGCCTCACCCAACTCGCCTGGGATGAAGTGAACGCTAGCCTAGCGGTCGAGCTGTTGCCCGACGACAACCATCCCCAAGCCGGCGAAATCTCCCTGTTCAGCCTCGAAGGCAAGCAACTCGGAACCCAAATCGCCACCCCGGGAGAAAACGTCCAGTTTGACCTGAGTGGCTACGCCGCGGGCATTTACCTGGTGCGCACCTTCCACGAAGGAAAAGTAGAAACGAAAAAATTCCTCCGGCCATAACTGCTCTCGGAACAGACCATACTGACTTCCGATTTACCTCACACAGCCAAACAATCATTCAACTTTGCCGGGTCGCGACGAGATATCGCGGCCCGGTTTCGCTTGTGGTGGTGGGTCAGAAGTTGTATTGATCAGTTGGCGGATAATTCACGTCTTGCGTTATTCCGAAAATTCAAAATTTCTTGAGCCATCCGTCCTTTCGATTCTCAAAATGCTTTAATTTTGAATTATTCTGAAAATCGAAAACCACCTTAATCCCTGTCATTCAATCGATTGAATGCTCCGAGACTGAACAACCGCTTCAGGGTACGAAACAGTTTTGCGGTTCGAGGGTTCCATCTTCTAACGCGGTATGCTTTGAAAATCATCTAACTACATAGGCACAATGAGTATGCAGGAAAACGAAGGCGCTGCTCAATTGCATAAGCTGGAAAAGAGTCTGATCGCTCTGCGGGATGTTTTCCGCAAGCATCAGCGCTACATAAAAGACAATTTCAAAATCTCCGAACTCGAGATGGAGATTTTGCAATTTGTCGCCCTCAACGGCCGGCGCAAAATGAAGGACATCGGGGAAGCCTTCAACATCAAATTGAGTACCCTGACCAGTATCGTCGACAAAATTGAACGGCAAAAGTTTGTCAAGCGCATCAACAGCAAGGAAGACCGGCGTGCGGTGTACCTGGACCTGACGCCCAAGGGCAAGCGCATGTACGAAAAATACAGCCACTACATCCACGTGATGGCTCTGCTGATGAAGCGCACCATCACCGATGATCACTTCGACATTTTTGTGGACGAGCTGGAAAAAATCACGCAGATCCCAAGTCAACTGGGCCAAGGAGGCACCTGAGCGATGGCCAAAGAATGGTTTGCTTCCTGGTTCAACTCTCCGTATTACAACCTGCTGTACCAGCACCGCGACTTCGCTGAGGCCGAGACGTTTATTCTCAATTTGATTGCCCACCTCTCCCCCAGTCGCAACTGCACCTTTATGGATTTGGCGTGTGGACGCGGACGGCACGCTTATTTTCTCAACGAGCAGGGTTACCGGGTCACCGGTTTGGATCTGTCAGAAGAACGTATCGCCGAGGCACGCCGCTTTGCCAACGATTCGCTCAACTTTCAGGTCCACGATATGCGGGAGCCCTTTCCGGGCAAGTGGAATTTTATCCTCAATCTCTTTACCAGTTTTGGCTACTTCGATGAGATCGAAGAAAATCTGGTGGTGCTGGAAAATGTATGCCGAGCCCTGCATCCCAAAGGCATGATGGTGCTCGACTTTTTGAATGTTCCCGTGGTGCTGGCTGGGCTGGTGCCCGCCGAGATCAAAGAAATCGGTCAGGTGCGGATCAAAATTCACCGTCGCATCCAGAACGGGATGATCATCAAGGACATCCGCGTCAATGACCAAGACAAAGTCTACGACTTTCAGGAACGGGTGCAGGCCATCGGTCACGATCAGTTTGTAGAGCTGTTTCGCCGGGCAAATTTGGAGGTTCAGGAACTCTGGGGCGACTACCAGGGCAATTCCTGGCGGGCGGAATCGTCTCCCCGCATCATTTTCTTTTGTCGGACCAGAAAATAAGTGCCGAAGCGGAAGGAATTGAACTAAATTTGCCGCATGTCCAAAATCGCCGAGATCATTTACGTCCTTGACAAGGCCACCTTTGCCGGAATACGGCGGGCTTTTGGCGGGGGATGGCTCGACGATTTTGCGGTTTTTGCCGGGAATATCATTTTTTGGATGCCGCTGTTTGCCTTGCTTGCGATCTACCTGTCCATGTCGCGGCCGCGCAGTTGGTGGCTGGAATTGTTTTTTGGGCTGGCGACGTTCATCATTTCCTTCCAATTGGCGACGATCCTGAGCCGCTTCTTTGCCCAACCGCCCCCCTACGTCGTGGAAAGTATCCTCCACGGCACCCAATTGCCGGCCTTCATCAATGAATACACCTTTAATTTGCCCGATTGGTCAGTGGCGGGAATGGTCGGCGTCGTGCGCTTCACCCGACTGCGCCTGCGGGGGACGAGCACTCCCCTACCGGTTTGGATCGTGGTGTTCCCACTCTGGCTGGGCTTCAGCCGCATTTTGCCGGGCTACGCCTATCCCATGGACGTCTTGTCCGGCTGGTTCCTGGGATCGCTGCTGGGATTTTTTATGCACCACGTTGCGCGGAACGTCACCGTTCTGGCCAATCGCTGACCCGGCAGCGGAAACCGCGCGCGCTCATTGGCCTTTTACCACCTTGCGGACCGCTTCCCCCCGCTCACTTTGAATCCGGAGGAAATACATGCCCGCCGCAAGCGATCCGAGGGCAACTTCGGGCACGGCAAAGCGGTGGCTTCCCGGAGCTTTGCGGCCAGCATTTGCCCGAAAATGCGTGCGACCGGCCAAGTCCAGCAGCGCGATCTCCACCGACGAAGCTTGCGGCAAAGTATACTCGACCAGCAATGATCCCCGAAACGGCACCGGCCGTACCGCCAGTCCGATTTCCTCCGCGGCAGAAGGGCCATCTGCCCCCACAATTCCACTCAGGTTGATGTTGTCCAGCCAGAGGGTATTTCCCCCGCCCCCGACATTGCGGAAGCGGGCCTGGAATCCATTCGACCCGAGGTAAGCGGACAAGCCCAGGGTGTCGGTAGCCCAGTCACCGGAATTGGGCAGAAAGGGGGTCACCGTGCTGGTGCCCGCCGCCGTCGCCAGATCCGCTCCTCCCCGTTCCCAGACCTTCGTCCAGTTCTCCCCGCAGTCCGGCGAGCACCATACCTGGAGCGTGTCTGTCCCAAGCACCGACTCCCGGTACGCCCAGTCAAAGCTCAAGTCGCCGTTCAGATTGTTCGTAAAGTCAAAAGGCGGCGTCACCAAATCGTCGGGGGTGCCCGCCGCATCGTAGTCCCAGTTGTCCACGTAGACACTGCGAAATCCGCTGGCCGCCGCCAATCCCGTTGCTTCCCAGGTAACAGCGTTGTCGACATTTTCCGTCCTCCAATCGCTGGGAAATCCACCTTCAAATCCTTCGAAGAGCGGTGAGGTCGCGCGGGGGCGCACCGTGATGTAGCCCGCGACGGTGCGGGTGCCGCTCCCCTGGGCATTGGCGGCCACGAGGCTCACGGTGTAATTGCCGGGGTTGGGGTAGGTCACGGTGGGATTGGGCTGGGTGGAGGTACTGGGATTCCCACCATTGAAGGTCCAGGTCCAGTTCGTGGCCGGCCCCACGGAGGCATCGGAAAAGTTGATGCTGGTCCCCGGACAAATCACGCGCCGGTCCGCCTCAAAGCTGGCGGTGGGCCGACAGGGTGACTGGGCGTCACATTCGCAGCCGGCCGCCGCCCGGTTGCTGTCGGTCACGATGGAAGCCCGTACGGTTCCCAGGATCGCCTGGACCCGGTCCACCTGCCCGGCGGAAAACATGTACATGCAGGCGTCGTTTACGTAGTCCATGTAATTCATGGTCATGTCACTCCGATCAAGCGGGGTTTCCAGGCAGGTATTTTTGTTTCCCGGACAGCCAAATGTACTGCCGGAAACGGGTGGGGTATCGCAGATATTGTCGCCGGAAATTGCACAAGTCGCGGCCGAATTGCCCTGGCAGGGACCGCCCTGGAAGGTGTGGAACAGCCCCAGCCAGTGCCCGGTCTCGTGGGTGAGGGTGCGCCCCTGGTCATACGGCGGATTGGCGCAGTCGCCACTGCCAAAGTGCTGGCCGTTGATGACCACGCCGTCGAGTTGGGGCGAGGCGGCGAGTTGGGAAGGGAAGGTGGCGTAACCGAGGATGCCGCCGTTGATGAAACTCGGCACCCAGATATTGTAGTAGCGGTCCGGAGGCCAATGCACCTGGGCTTTCAGGCTGTCCTCGTCGCCGGGGTTGTGGTTGGCCCACATCGGGCTGATGGTGCGGGTGATCCCGGTGGTGGGATTGCCGTCAGGATCGAGCCGGGCGAGGCAAAACTCGATTTCCGCATCGCCCAGAACGGCGAGAAATTCGTTGGGCACCAGGGTGGTATCCGCGTTGCGCTTCTGAAAATCCCGGTTGAGCACCTCCAACTGATCGAAGATACACTGGTCGGTCAATGCATTGATTTGGGAAAATTGCACGACGTGAACCACCGTCGGGATAGTGTAGGTCACGGTACTGCCCCGGCGGTCCGCGTGGGCATCGATCCAGGCGCGAATCCTTCGTTCGGTGCGTTGCTCGTGAGCGCGCTGCGCCGCGTCCCGGTACAGGAGTTCTTTGTCAACGGTGGCGCAGGTCCTTCCCTGAGCGAAAAGGGCCATTTCTGAGGCTGTGCCGAGCACAATCGCAGTACACAAAAATAAAATGAGGCGTATCGGTCCCCGCATAGAAGTTTGTTTTTTTACTCTAACCTTAAAATAGAGATTTTTTACAATGGCCGAGGAACAATCCTTGCTCCGCATTGCGCAGTTTTGCCATCCCGGTGGATAGATCAGGGGACCGCTTGGTCCTGAGCCCGGCCCCAAAGGCAGAATTTTACCCCCCTTCCCTTGCATCTTTTAGCACAACGCCATAACTTCGATTTGACAAACAATCTCGCCTAACGAGAATTACAAATTGGATTTTAACAAATAACCTCAACATTTCTTATGGCAAGTACCCATTCTTCTTGCAATTCGGCCCAGCCGTTCGTAAAGCTGGGCGATGGCTCCGCGGCTCCGATTCTCAATTACAACCTGCCGCAGAAGTCTTGCTTCTCCAGCAATGGCTATTTTCCCATCCGCATTCCGGATGGCTACCTGGATCCGCAATTCAGCAATCCACCGGCGGATTCGCCCTGGGCGACGGCGCAGGGCATGGCATTGGAACAGATCATCGCCACCTTGCGGCGCGATGCTCTGGGCTCCTCCACCCCGATCTTGCTGCAAAATGCCGGATTGTTGCGCCGGCGCAATGGCAGCATCCGCTTCCTCTCCGAAACGGGAACCAGCTACCTGGCCGCCGACGGCAAGCCGGAAACCATCGTGGTCAGCGACTCGACGCTGCGCGTGGCCCAACTCGGATCGGAGGAAACCACCGCTTCCCATTCCAATATGCACACTGGCCGCATCAATCACCTGACCGCTTTGCCCACGGTGGAGGCCAACAAGGTCCAAATCTGCGGTTATACCCTCGAATTCCTCGCCCAACAAGTCGCCGATGGTTTGATGCCCGAGGTCTACACCGAATTCGGCGGTAGAGTGGCCATTCGCTTCCTGGAAAAACCGATTTCCAATCCACAGATCACGCTCGTCGAGCACTACAAAACCTGCTCCTTTCTGGGGGATTACGGTGCGGGCAAAACGGTGAAGACGTTTTCCCTGCTACCGGGCGAACACACCACTCTCACGGTGAAAAGCTACCGCGACCAAACCAGTAGCTACGTGAAGTCGTCCACCACCAATTCGAATGAGTATGCCTCCACTTACTACGCGGACGACGCCACCAGCACGGCGGTCAAGTCGGAAAATATCCTGGACGGATTTTCCCAACATGCCGCCGACGTGGTCCAGTCCAATCTCGATTCCTACACCACCGCCAACAACACTTCGGCCACCCAGAACAACCTCGCTCAACAGACGGGTTACGGGGGTGGCGCACAGGGCGGCATCAATCTCCTGGGCATCGTGAACACCCAAGCGGGTTTCAGCACCCAGGTCACCAACGCCAGCAGTACCCAGAGAAATCAGATCCGCGAGGAAAGCATGGGCATCCTGCACAATGCGCTGGAATCGGCGGTCAATGAGTCCCAACGCTACCGCGACGTGGAGGTCAATACCACCACGGGCAATACCCAGAACAGCTCCCTCGGCGGAAATTCTGGGAGCAGTTCCAGCATTTCGGTTTCCCAGCAGGAACAGACGATGATCCGCTCGGGCGAAGCCAGCACCACGGTGCGCCATTTGTACAATATCAATCACAGTCGGGTGCTCAATTTCGTTTTTCGGCAGATGCTGCAGGAATACCTCGTCGTCACGCATTTGCACGACGTGAGCATCGTTTTTTCCACGGGGTTTGCCGCCCAGCGCAGGGTGGTCAAACTCCCGCAACTCGACGATTTGATCGAGGCGGTGATTCCGGATGCCGACCACCGGGCGGAGGTCCGCAAGGCGATCTTGTTGCACCTCTGCAATGTGCTGGACCATACGGGTACGCGCACGGCATTTGCCGAGAAGGTCAGCGAACAATGGACCGATTGTGTGGACGGGACCGATCCGGCGCCGATTGTGTACTGGCGCAAAGCGGTGGGCCTGCAGCAAACCTACAGCAGCGGCGGAGTGGCAATCTCGGTACCGGGGGTGATTACTGGGGTCCAGCGCTACATCTTGCGGACGGATTCGGTGATCGTAGATGCGCTCCTGGGCCAGGGTGAGGCGCTCGATTGTTACAATGCCCGCTTGCAAGAGGAAGCGGCCCTGGCCGCCGAGCTGCGCAATGCGCGCTACGTCCAAGAAACGACCCAAACCAAAGCGAAGGAGGATGCGGCTCTGGCGGCCATTGCGGCGATCAGCGATCCGATCCAGCAAGCCGATGCCTGGAGAAAAACCTTTGGTGAGTACGGTCTGGAAGACACGATTGCTCACCTGCACCTCAACGGCGGAACCACCAATTGAAGGAGAACAAGGCGATGAATTTCAACGGAAACAATCCCTGGGATGTGGGCGGTGCAATGCACCGCCAGCTTCCCTGGGTACAAGAAAGTATGGATTACGGCTGGAATACGGGCAATGCCTTTTTCCAGCCCAAGACGAAGGAGCAAGTGCGCCGCGAGGCGCTCTTGCAACTGGCGGTGTTGGCGGCGGTGATCGCGGCCCCGGCGGTGATCGGCGCGGCCAAGGCGGCGGGGGCGAAACTGGGATTGGGGAAGGCCGGGGGGGCGGCGACCGGCGCGGAGGCGCCGGGGGCGGCCCTTTCGCAGGGAAGCCTTCCTCCGGGGGTGGCGCCGGGCGGGCTGGATAAGCTGGCCGCCCTGGGGAAGGCAGGCTTGCGGGTGGCCGGAGAGGCGTTGCGGCCCTTTGCCGATCCGCAACGGGGACCGGCGCTGCAGGCGGCGGCGGAGTTGGGGGTGGCGGCGGTGCTGCGGGAATTGGCGGGGGAAGGCAGGGGGTCTATTGCGGGGCCGGGAGGCATGGAATCGCCGCAGGCGGGTTCGGTGAAGCTGCTGGAGCGGGTGGTGGAGAAGCTGGAGGGAAGGACGGATTTTCGGCGGCTGGGGGATCGGGCCGCGCGGGAATTTGCGCGCGGAAGCGGGGAACAGACGATGGCGCAGTTGCGGCAGCAGGTCCGAGTGCGGCAGGCGCTGGTGCCGGTGGTGATGGAGGTGGCGGAGGAGCTGGGGATGGAGGGGGTTGGCAATCCAAACGGTGATCCCACAGATGGGATATTGGAAACGGTAACGATTACCCCCGAGGATGGACCGGGACGAGACTTCACCACCGACGAACGTGAACGGGAGAGTACTTTTCATGAGCGGGCGCTCGAAAACACCTTGAATTTTGATCCCGAAAACCCAATCAAGGCACGCCATTACAAGCCGATTGATGGTGTGCATCGCTACTACATTTGGTTCACAAAAATCGCCGATCAACAGTTCCCTAACATTAAGTTCTTCCATGCGGCCGCCGAAGTCACGAGCATGTTCAATGTCGGTGGGTTGCACTGGTTTTCTGAGTACTCGTTGAGTGGCCTCTCAAAAGATGGAATGCAGACGATGGAGTATATAAATACTGAACTTCTAAAGCGAAACATGGAGGAAATAAAGAAAATGCTCGTCCATGGGCGGTCGGATGCGGTACGAGGGGATGGGATCATCTGGGACTTGAACTATGTTGAGTATGAGCAGCGCAGAGTAGATGAAATTGTCGAGTCTGACCGATACAGAATGACCAAATACGACAAGTTTATCACCAATCAATTGTTTGATTTAGCCCGAACGGCGGGGTTTGCCCCGTTGTTGATGCCTATTATTGGAGGAGCGGGAGCAATTCAGGTGAAAAGACACCTTAAAAATCGAGCTCTGGAAGGAGCGTATCAACTGGCCGGCCGAACAAAACTGGATTTCGAGAATCCAAGTCATCGCCGAATGATCGGTCGCTCAATGGTCTTCATGCATCATTTGCAGCGTCCGGGATTCATTCAATCCGAAGAATTTCGAGCCGGAGTGTCGTATCTTGTTTCCGAATATGGCTCGGTAAGAACCCGAAATTTCCTCATCGGGATTGAAGTTTTGCCCGATTGGTCTGACATTGTACTGTGGCTATGAAAAATAGATTTTACCTCATGCTCTCAGTTTGGCTGTGCGTTGCTTCCTGCACTGAGCCCCCGCTGGTCTCCTTTTGTGATCAAAAAATGGGACGAACAACGCCAGCCTGGAGATACCGACCCGAATGCAATATTTCTTCCGGTCTGCTTGCGGATGGACGATCCGTCTTCTGTTTTCAGGATCGCGGCAGAAAAGTGGTGTCCATCGACCAGAAAAGGGGAACGGTGCGTTGGGAGTATTCGCACGCCAGTGATTTCCACTACCTGAAAACCGTAGCTTCCAATACCCTGTTGATCGAATGCCTGACCGAAAGCTCCAACTACAAAAGGTTAGGCAAAAGCGATCTGGTGGGCCTGGACAACCGTACGGGGGACTTGAAATTCAGTATCGAGATCCCCCGCGTGCATGAGAGTGTGGCCGACATGGGGACCGAATTCTGGCTGCGAGGCGGGGTGACGCTACACGATGAAAAAGTATTCTTTGGCACCTCAGACGGATTCTTGTACGTCTTTGGTGCGGATACCGGCCGGGAAATCGCCCATAAAGAATTCGAAGCCGCTCCCGAGGACGGGCCCTTCATTCACCAACAAAATTACTACTGGATACTCGAAAATGGGCAAATTGTCCGTTACAATGGGCAGGAAAATAAGTTCCGGGCCATGTACCGGCCCAGCCGGCGTCTTACCCGGAATGCGATGCTGACAAGTGCGGGCAACCTACTTTATGGCCACAACTCCGGGGACTTCAAATTGGTGTCCCTGGCGACGGGGGAAACCCTTTGGACCCTTGAAACCAAGGCAGTTCCCGTAAACGTGCTCTTGATCGAAGGAGACACAGCCTACGTAACGGTCAGCCTGCAACTCTGGAGAATTTCACTGAAAGAAGGGAAAATCCTTGATCGCGCTCCAGCCGAATCCATATTCAGTCAACTTATTCGGATCGACGAAGATCGGTTTCTCTTGAGCAGTCCCCATTGTTTTGCAATCGTCGATAACCAACTGCAACCGCGAAGTAAAGTGTTTCCCAAAATGGCTTTGAAAGTGATCGTTCAGGGGAGCCGGATCTTTTACGTTGCTGGCGGGGTGAGCGCAGTGGAAATTAGCAGTTTGGAACGATGAAGCCGTCCAGTTCCCGCAATCTTTGGAACTGGATTGAAATTCCCACGGAATTTCGTGATCCATATTTGCGATGCAAAACTGTGTGTTTGCAATTAATTTATGAGTAAAGCACAGCCTCCCAGAATGGTCGTTGCAATGCTGATGGACTTCGGATTTATCCACCTAAAACATTGGGGAGAAAGCGCCCCAAAAAAGGAAATGACGCAAAAAAAACGGGAGCGTCCGCGACGGTAAACTCGTTCAGCACAAGTACCCCAACCCGGACAGGTGCGATAAATCCAATGGATATGATTACCTTCCCGTTCAATGCCATCTATGAGAAAGCTTCAATTCATCATCCTATTGCTGGTACTCAGATGCGCTCACGACACAACCGAGCGTGAATCTTTGCATCTTGCGGGGAGCAATGGTGCGTTTGCTCAGTTTAATCCTGGCCACAAACAAGCAGAGACACTCTCGGTGCAAGCCCTGTTTCAACAGTTGCGTGAAGCCGCCCAAAATGCCGATGTAACTTCCCGAGGAGACCTCATTTATGGCCCGCTCACCACCAAAATCCAGCGGTTCGAAGCCGTGGATCTCCTGCACGGAGAACCATCAAAACGCTCCGGAGAAGGATGCGCACGCGTGGGATGGAACCAGCACCAGATCCGCTTCGCCGATTCTTGGTGCCCCGGCCGCTCCGAAGGGTTGACGGTGCTCTATCTATCACTCAGAGACCTACGGGTTGTTGTCCCCTGGCGTGAGGCACTCAATCCGCTAAAGGGGGCCGCACAAGGTACAGAATTTGGTATCTCCCCCTCGGAACGTTGTTTCATTGTCCCCCACGCGGGGGATTCGCTTCACCTGCTGATCCGTACCCGTAAGCAACCATCCCGGTCAGAGTTTCGATCCGTTTCGGAACGCGATGTTACCTCGATCCATCTCCTCGGTCAGGATCTTGAAACCCGGATCCAGATGCGATTTGAGAATGGAAAGGAATATTACGTCGCCCATTTTGTGTATCGGGATACCTCCGTGTTGACCTGGACCTACCCGCGCGAACGCAACTTGATTCAATCGCTGGGCGATACCCGGATCGGTGACCTCAGAACGATTCTGATGGACATTTACGCAATGGGACCACCCGACCGGGAACGTTCCGTTGCCATCCCTCAACAAAAGTACTTCGTGTGGGAACGGGATCTACTCGATCGCTACCGGGGCGACCGATTCCTGGATCGCACCTACGATAGTCAACGTCCATTCCCGCTTGAGAATGAAGATTAGCTCGCTCCGCGATAAATGAATCCCTAAGAATCAAACGCTCACCCACTTCGTTGTTACCCTTGCTTGCCTACTTGATGAATCTTTTTTGGATCACAACGGTCTTTTTGCGGCAATTGGTAGGATTTTTCTGGCGACAAGGTGGTGGCGCGTGATCTGGACTCCCCGGTGGCGCAAGCCGCACGAAACAAAACAGGGCTTGCGGGACCCCTCGCTTCACCCACAGAAGGGTTGGGCTGCGCGCGATGGGCCACGTTGGACGGAACTTAGCTCATCTTTGCCGGAGCATTGGTCCTTGGGGCAAAGACAATTCTCTCCTCCAAAAGCAATCGATCCCGCAAATGGACCAGACTGCTTCCGGAGATCATTAAAGAACCCAAAATTTCCTCATCGGGATTGAAGTTTTGCCCGAGTGGTCTGACATTGTACCGTGGCGATGAAAAATAGATTTTACCTCCTGCTCTCAGTTTGGCTGTGCGTTGCTTCCTGCACTGAGCCCCCGCTGGTCTCCTTTTGTGATCAAAACATGGGACGAACAACGCCAGCCTGGAGATACCGACCCGAATGCAATATTTCTTCGGGTCTGCTTGCGGATGGACGATCCGTCTTCTGTTTTCAGGATGGCGGCAGAAAAGTGGTGTCCATCGACCAGAAAAGGGGAACGGTGCGTTGGGAGTATTCGCACGCGAGTGATTTCCACTACCTAAAAACCGTAGCTTCCAATACCCTGTTGATCGAATGTCTGACCGAAATCTCCAACTACAAAAGGTTAGGCAAAAGCGACCTGGTGGGACTGGACAACCGTACAGGGGACTTGAAATTCAGTATCGAGATCCCCCGCGTGCATGAGAGTGTGGCAGACATGGGGACCGAATTCTGGTTGCGAGGCGGGGTGACGCTACACAATGAAAAAGTATTCTTTGGCACCTCGGACGGATTCTTGTACGTCTTTGATGCGGATACCGGCCGGGAAATCGCCCGTAGAGAATTCGAAGCCGCTCCCGAGGACGGGCCCTTCATTCACCAACAAAATTACTACTGGATACTCGAAAATGGGCAAATTGTCCGTTACAATAAGCAGGAAAATAAGTTCCGGGCCATGTACCGGCCCAGCCGGCGTCTTACCCGGAATGCGATGCTGACAAGTGCCGGCAACCTACTTTATGGCCACAACTCCGGGGACTTCAAATTGGTGTCGCTGGCGACGAGGGAAACCCTTTGGACCCTTGAAACCAAGGCAGATCCCGGAAACGTGCTCTTGATCGAAGGAGACACAGCTTACGTAACGGTCAGCCTGCAACTCTGGCGCATTTCACTAAAAGAAGGGAAACTCCTTGATCGCGCTCCAGCCAAAGCCATATTCAGTCAACTTATTCGCATCGACGAGGATCGGTTTCTCTTGAGCGGTCCCCATTGTTTTGCAATCGTCGATAACCAACTGCAACCGCGAACTAAAGTGTTTCCCAAAATGGGTTTGAAAGTGATCGTTCAGGGGGGCCGGATCTTTTACGTTGCCGGCGGCGTAAGCGCAGTGGAAATAAGCAGTTTGGAACGATGAAGCCGTCCAGGTCCCGCAATCTTTGGGAACTGGATTGAAATTCTCGCGGAATTTCGTGCTCTGTATTTGCGATGCAAATACTGCACGTTCGATCAACGCTTTGATCAGCATTCCTGCCGAGCGGCAAAGCAGCCAAAGAGGTGCGGGAAAAGTTCCCTGGCAAAATCACAGAAGCACATTTTGCCCTTCCGGCCTGCACCAGAAATTCCTTCCATCCCCGCCCTCCCTGCCATTTCCTAAACTTTTTTCTATTTTGCTGCCAATGGAAAACCAGGGGCGCAAATCGGGATTGCAAGGTTGGCTGGGGGTCCTCGGACCGGGGCTGCTCTATGCGGGAGCCGCGGTCGGAGTTTCTCACCTGGTGCAGTCTACCCGGGCGGGTGCGGGATTCGGCTTTTCCCTCATCTGGGTGGTCATC
>JBCCQH010000036.1:0-58648 GCA_039024435.1 Bacteroidota bacterium | reverse complement strand
GCTGGCAAAAATCGATCTGCCGTTCGCTGCTCTCAAGCCATTGCTCGACCAGGGGGAACATTTCGCGTGCGCTCCGCCGCTCGCCTCGCGGGCGCACAGGGACCGGGAAAAAGGGTTGTGATTCCATGAGCGTAAGGTCGGGAAACATTTAGGTGGAAGGAAGATGGCTTGGTCGGGGGGATACCTAAAAACGACGAAATCCCCAACCGAAAACCCAGGTGAGGTCATTCTATAAACACATTAAATCCACCCAGGACAAATCAATCACCTGTAAACTTTTTTCAGGACGATACCAACGCCCAATTGATCGGTAAAATTTACATCACCTTGCAAAAATATCCGGACCAAAAATGCAGGAGGGGCGAATCGCTTCGCCCCTCCGCTGATTTCTGAAATGCTGAACCCTTACTGTACTTCGCGTACCTCGTTCAACAATTTTTCCGTTTTCGCTTCATTGACCCGATTGATCAGTTTGCGCTGCTCGTGCTGGTCGCGCAAGGTTTTGGCCAAGCTAAAGCAGGATACCGTGATGAAGGTTATTCCCATCCCCAGGAAGGCTTTGACCCAGATCATCAGAGGTGCTGCAATCAGGCCCACGGCCGTCGCACCAAAAGAGAGGATGAATCCTGCCCAAACCAGAAAATTCCAACTGCTGCTGTGTGAATGAAGTTTTGCGGTTTCCATAATCGTTTATTTTGATGAATCAGTGAGGGAGTTTACGGAGCTACCCAAAATTTGTTATGCATGCATACAAATCTTTAACTGAATTCAGGTAGCCCAAGCGCCCCAAAACCCGTATATTGAGACAGAATCCGCAATTTGAAAAACCGATGAAAAATTTCGTTTTCCGCTTTCTTGGGCTCTGTTTTCTCTTGTTGTGGGCTGCCTGCGCGCCCCCCGAAACCGACAATGCCCCGGCGACCGGTAACCGCGCCACCGACAATGCTCCCCAGGACGGTCCCGCTATCGGGGGCAAAGCCCACGCCTATTCGCCGGAAGCCAATCTTCTGGATCCCAACCACATCGACTTCTTACGCGATTGTGCCCGGCACCAGCCCCATCCCTTCAATGCACCCTTCATCCGCCAGCGCAACCTCGGCCAGATCCGGTTCAATCAATACAGCAACGCGGAAAACGAACTCACCGCCGAGGCCCAAGAGGGCAGCTTGCAACTGACCGGTCGCCGCATTTTTGAATTTGACCGCGAAGGCAAGCTCATGGTCTTCGAGACCGAGGCCCTGGGTGACCTCGAAACCCTCACCAAAATCACCGTCGGCAACGAGTACGACTTTCACCGGGCGCTGAGCAAGCAGACCGTACAGGAACAGATCGGAGAAAAGCTCACCAGCACCGAAGTCAAGTTTGGCTTCGATGAACAAGACCGCCTGATTACGCGTCGCGATTCGCTCGGAATCAGCATCTTTTACCGCTACGACGATGGGCGGGAGCACCGCTACGAAATGTCGGTCACACCCGCCGGCGTGGTTGCGGTCAAGGTGTTCGGTCAGCCCGGCGATTTCCCCGACGATGAAGCCCTGCTCCTGCAGGATCAAATCCTCACCCTAGGCTCGGAATTCATCCCTTACGATCAGGCACCCGCCCTCGTAGGACAAATTGACTTGTACGAAATGCAGGAGCGGCAAATCGTCCGCCAGGTGGATCTGGGCCCCAATGGCGTGATCGAGGGCATCGTCAACCGCCAATACAACGGCTTCGAAAATCCCATCGAAGAAAGCTACCTCTGGGACCAGCCCGAGGCATTGTTCCGCTACCAGAAAGTCTTCCGCTACAACCCGGGCAATGACCTCGTGAAATCCATCACCAAACGCGCCCGGCACCAGGACGAAACCACAACGCAGGTCGTTACTTTCAGCTACGGTCCCGAAGGACTGCTGGAAAAGGTGATCCACTCCGTCCGCAAAGACAATGGCCCCGAGGTCATTGAGGCCATTGATTTTGTAAGTTATCAGATGCGGGACACGCAGCCCCAGCCCGGCGCGGCTATTCCCGGTGGAACCGGCGGTTGACTTCCGACCCGAAGCCGCCTAGCGCATCCCAACTGATTTGTAGCGGTCCGTCGCCAGCAGCTCATGTAGCCCCGAAGCCGACCGAACACTGTCCGGAATCTTGCGAAACCGAATCGGCGGATTCGCTCCACTTAAGTCCAGAGCGCGCACCTCCGCCCCGTTCAGATAGTACCGCTGATTGTCCTGGGCAATTCCAATCAGAGCCCACGTGGATTGCGGACTGAGCGAGAGATTAGCGGTTCCGTAACCGCCATAATAATTCAGCACCCCATTGATCCGCTCGTCGATCACCGAAATCGTGTGCAAACGCAAAGGATTGCCTCTCCGATCCTGGTAGCGCGGTTGCACCGTCACTGCATTGACGAGGCGCCCGGCCTGATCACAATTCCAAACCCCAAATCCCCCGATGGTCAGATCGACCATGAAAGCATTGATCGTCGAATCCCGATAGATCTTCCCAAACATCGGGGGACGGGGAGGTGTAGAAAGGCCGGCATCGTAACGTTGTTTGAGGTCAGTAAGGAAAGTATCCAAGGTGTTCCGGGCCACCGCCAACTGCTCCGGCCCCTGGTATTTGAGTCGGGCTTCCGTATAGCGCGCCTTCATCCGACGGGGATTCTGCGCAAAGAATGCCAGCCATTCCCCCATCCTCAGACAGCGCTCCCCCTCGTCCATCAGCAGCTTTGCGTATTCCCAAAACTCCCGCTCCAATGCGTATTGCCGGGAATTGGCGTACCCCTCCGCCCGGCCCCGGAGCGCTTCCTGATAGCTGATCAATGCGCTGCGGCGGCGATCCGTGCGCATCCGGCGGCGGTCTTTGATCCGCACCCGCAAGCGGTAGAAGCGACCCGGCTCCTTGAGGGTCATCGTCCAGGAATTGCCCCGGGAAGGAGTGAGGCGCACATCGGAGAACTTCCGGGAAGTGAAATCTTTCGGAAGCCGCCGGAAGCGTGCCGCCGAAATGTACATGCCCACGTGCTTGACGTGGTTCAATTCCGGGTTGCGGCCCAGGCGATCATTCAGTTGCAGCCGGTACCACTTGTTGCGGCGGGAAGTCGGCTGCCCCCGGAGGTCCAGTCCCAAGTAGTCTTCATGTTCAGACGCCGCCAAATCTCCGATGTAGTCTACGCCCGCGAACTGCTTGTTGCGCCAACAGGAAGCAAAAGTAGGCCGGACATTTGACGTATTGCCCGGCCAAGGCCGGGGCTGATTCAGGTACATCAGAGCGCTGTCAAGGTGCGCCAAAAATCCGGTGGCAAAGGTATCAGAAACCGCCAGGATGCTCGCTTCCTCGCAAATACCCGGCGGAGTTGCGCCCCGGTTCCCTGTGTTTGGTGCCCAACGAAACGGATCGACATTCGGTGGATTCCAGCGCCGGGTGCTTTCATCATAGGCGTAAAGCGCGTAGCCCGTCGCCGTATCCGCTACCGCAAATTTCAGGGAAGCAGAACGACCCGGAGCCAGGAATACCTCTTTCCCATCCTGGAAAGCGCGCAGCTCAAACATGCCGGCGGATTGAAAATGCTGGCCGGAAAAGGCGTGCGGATAGTCCATCGGGATGCCGGACATGAGAAAGTCAACCGGGTTGCGCCATTCTTTGTAGGTATAGGTGACCGGCCCGGTCACCGCATTTCCATCGTGGTCCACCAATGAGTTCCCGGGAATGTAGATCCGCGTTCCCGAGCGGAGGTAAGTCAGATTTGCCGCCCTTTGGGCGTCGTTTTCGGTCTGCATCGTGGAGACATCAAAGTCAAAAGGCTTGGCGCAGTCGCCGCCACCCGCGGTAAAACGGAGCTCGACGCGGCGGTTACGCGCTTTGCCCGGTTCGGAGGCATTGGTCGCAATCGGTCGTTGCTCACCCTCGGCATCAGTAGCAATGGTGAAATGAGGAACCCCTCGATCCGTCAGCCAATTGCGCACACTCTGAGCCCGGCGTTTGGCCAGCCCGGCATTGAAAGCGGTCCCGCCGTCAGCATCTGTATGGCCGATGATCTCCACCCGGTAGCAACGGTAGGGTAAATCCAGTCGCTTGAGTGTGCGCTCCAGTTTGTTTTCGGCGAGCTCATCCAGCCCGTGCCCATTCACCGGAAAATTGATCATCGCGGTGAAAGGGTTCTGGGCAAAAACTGCCGTCCCGGTCAATGCGACCAGGATTGTCAGTAAAATTTGTTTGGGCATTTGGTATCGCATATTTCTTGAAGAGGTTTGGGCATACACCGGCCCGGGGCAATACAGCACACCCGGTCACGATGGGAGAAATTTGACGGAAGAATGCCGCTCGGCTCCGATCAATGAACTGAGGTGGCCGATATCTTTTGCCGGTCCTTGGATTAAAGCCTAGGGGCGGTTTTAAAGCGGACTTAGGAAATTCACCATCGCCGGTCATGGCTCACTTTGCGAGTCATGGTCCCGAAGTGGCGAGGAAAATTCTTCCGGGAATTCTCAAGATTCGCTCTAAAAAAGCGCAGTGAAACTATTAATTGTCGTACTCGATGAAGATGATTACACCCCAAAGACCGCGTCGCCGATTCAGGGTTGCAGATCGGAGCAAAAACGGAAAGAAAAAATGGAAATCGTCCCCGGCAGGGAGCTTTTGCCGGTAGCCGGCCGGGATTTACCGCGGGCTACCGACACAAGAATTCCGGTGCACCACTGCAGCTTTTGTGACGCCGGAGGCGCGTGAAGAAATAAAAATTAGGCCGAATGGATAGGACTTGTCAACGCATTCCCCCCTCAGTGGTCGCAGGGATGGCGTTGGTGGCAAGGATATTTGCTTGAGTATCCGGAGCGCTTTCGCCCACCGACACAACTGGAAAAAAGACTGGCCGCAAAGACCACTACCAAAAAAATACCAAGTGCTCGTTTCATTCTTCGCCGAAATTGATTGGACAATCAAAATACAAAATTTCGGCGGAAATCAGCGGGGTTTGCCCCCCAATTTTTCTCGTCCCCGCAGCGTTGCATTGGCCCCATTTCGCACGCTTCCTCAAGCCATAATCTGGCCGGTTTTTTGGAATTCCTTGCGAATGCCGTCCATAAAATCGCCCATTCGCAGGACCGGATTGCCGCGCTTGGCGGCGTTCAGACCGCAAGTCCGAATCACATTCATGATGCTACCCCCGGTCATCTCAAATTTTCGGGCCAGGATGCGCAGGTCCACATCGGGGCCCAATTCCAGTGCCGGAGGCAAAGCCGACTCCCACAACCGCAGGCGCTCGTCGGCATTGGGTACCGGGAAGAGGACCACCGACTGGAAGCGCCGGGTAAAGGCACTGTCCAGGTTTTCCTTGTTGTTTGTCGCGAGGATGGCCACCCCATCGAAATTCTCGACCCGCTGCAACAGGTAACTCACCTCTTGGTTCGCGAAGCGATCCTTGGAGTCAGAAATGTTGGTCCGCTGCCCAAACAGGGCATCTGCCTCATCGAAGAAAAGAATCCACCCACGCGACTGCGCTTTGTCAAAGACATTTTTCAGATTTTTTTCCGTTTCCCCGATGTACTTGCTCACCACCATCGACAAGTCGATCCGGTAGACTTCGCGTCCACTGGCCCGTCCGAGCAGCGTCGTCGTAAACGTCTTGCCCGTTCCCGGAGGACCGTAGAACAGCGCCCGGTAACCCGGCGCCAGTTTTCGGCCCAGGCCCCATTTGTTCATGACCGTATCCTCGTGCACGATCCAGTCCAGTACTTCCTGCACTTCGCGCAGCGTCGACCCGGGCAGCACAAGTTCGCTCCACTCCCGGTTGGTTTCGATCTTCTCCGCCGGAAATGAGGTCCCGAATTCTGGACTCCCCAGATCGCCCGTGGTCAGCCAGGCGACCAACTCCGAGGAAGGCGTAATCGGCGCCGACCAGATCGGCTCGATGCTGCTCACCGTCCCCATTTGCAGCCATTTTCCCCGAAACAACGGGTGATCCGGATCCAACAACTGCTGGTAGAAAAACCGCAAGACAAGATCAGTTCCCGCCAGCAAGAACAAAATCGTCTCGCCCGTCGGGATCATCCCTGCATGGTTGGGAGCCTTGACGCCACCAAACTCGGCAAACTTACTGCCATCCTGGTGCTGCAACCGCAACACATCCAAGGCCTGCGGCCGGATAAAGGGCAGCAAGACCGCAATCAGCATCAGCCGTTCCTCCTCGGCCAGCGCGTTTCCCACAACAAACTCGGCATAAGGCGTCCCATCGATGACCAACTCCGGGGCGTCAATCGGAGATTCAGACTCGGTTTCGGTCTGCAAATGCAGAGCAATGCGGCGCTCGGCGAGGGCGACAAACCACCGGATCTCATTTTCCAGATGCAGTGCATTGCGCACGGGCCAATCGGCTAATTTTTCTTCGGCTGCCATAAGTAAATTGGACTGCAAAGTCAGTACGTTCAGGAAGCAATCAAAATGGGCGGTTCACCCCGAAAGCGCAACCGCACTTGACCAATAAAAAAGCGGGGGAGCCCCCAATTGCAATGGAAGCATCCCCCTAAGGTTTTCTCCCCAAAGGGAGGCCCGATTTTTAGGCCGAGCATTTCATCCGGAGGCAGTACACTACTTTGCATGTAGCATAGGTTCGCGTCATTCTCCCCAAAGGGAGGACTGGTACCCGGCGAGAGGGCGTTCACAGATGGATGAGTGATATAGCCCCGTTACGATAAGCCAAAGTATTCGTCACATCGCATTGATACCGTTTCGCCCCAAAGGGCGCTCTAGTGAGTTATGTGAGCCTAACACAGCTCTTTTTTGAATCTCTTGGTTCTTCTGAATCAAGTGAGTTTCGCGATTCGTATTGAGCCTTGCGACTCGAACCAGTCCACTCGGTCGCTCCTTCCAAATCAGGTGAATCTAGCGGCACAGTTGCATCTTACGACGCGGTCGCCCCATTCGATTCGGTAGATTCTTCCAGATCGGTTGAGCTTCGCGGCCCTTAATGAGCCTACGGCTCGAACCAGTTCACTCGGTAGATTCGTTCAAACCATTCTTTGATTCGATGAACCGTGGTTTGCTCAACTCACCGTAGCGAGCAACGGATTACGGTTATGCCTTTCGGAAATATCTTGTAATTCTATATTCAGTTTCGATACCTGAGCTGAGGCGCACCCTCAGAACCCAGGAAAAATTTGAATCCTCGGTACAACCCACCGGACTTATGGGGGTACAGAATGAATGTTTCAGAGAACGGTCCGAAAATTTTGGGGTGTCCCGATTCAGGATGCGGATTGTCGATTGCGATCCGCGCTTTGAACACCACCATGCGCGATTTTGAAGAGCCGGTGCCCCGGGGGGTCGGTTGTTCGGCGCGGGGAAATGACTGCGGGGAGATCATAGCGTTTGACGCCATACCTTTCACCCGGTACCATTTCCAGGGTTCGAGATTCAACTTCGTTTCCGAGAAGGGGTCGCTGTCCACCGCCCATTCGGTGTTGCGGATGGCAATCGTCTGTACCCCGGAGCCGGTCGGTACCGCATAGGCGCCTCCGTAATAACGTGGCCCCTGCGTCAGATCGGTCGGATCGCTGTCGCTCAGTTTTCCTTGGCCGTGTTGGTGGCTCGGATGCACAAAGCGCTTTTTGACCCACCGCTTTTCCCGGTTGTTGGTCTCTTTATTGATAATTGTGCGCAACTGGGCCTTTTTGTACCGGTACAACCAAAACTCAGGGTTGTATTTCAGGAAGCGATTGTCGCTTCCTTCCCAGTAGGCAAAAACTTCGTCGTGCCCAAAATTCGTCTTCTCAATGTCCCGCCGTATGCGGATCCTGGGTTGCGGAATATCGATTTGCAATTCCTTGATCAAGTCTCGGAGGGTCACCCGGCTGGTTACGCCATTGTGAACCACGGCGAGCAAGTCATCCAGGGTCAGTTCCCCCGCTGCGGGGAGCTCGGTTATTCTCTTATCACCTGCCATGTAAAATCAAGTTTGTTGTGATAGTATACTCCCAGTTATGACCCGGTAAATTCCGTTTTTCAGGAGTAATAAAAATACTGAATTTTTTCGTTTCGGGAAACATTAATCGTGTTTTTTTCGCCTTTTTCTGCATTATTTTCGGTTTTTTCACCAGTCAACCGCAATCATGGCTTCCATCCAGGAAAGTCGCACGATCCCGTAGCTCCAAGGAATAAATTCCAGCAGCACATCGTACGGTCCACGTTCGATTTTTAACTGCCAGTTCGCGCCCGAAGCGGTCATTTTTCCCTCCCGGCAAATGAATCCTTGCCGCAATTCCTGGTGATCGATCTTCCCGATCTTGGGCCAGTTGTGAATCGCCGAAGCCAGCACCAAATCTGCCCGCTTCCGCGTCTCCGCATCCGGCCGCCAGGCGAGGTCCACCGGTGCTTCCACCGGCAGTCCCACCAGCAATTTGTTCAGGGCCAAAGTGTATTCTTCTTCCACTTCCCTTTCCCCAGTCGCCAGGTACTGTAGCAAAAGCGCCGCGTGTCCCTGGCGTTCCGAATTCACAAATTGTCCGGCTTCCAGCCATCCCAAACGATCAAATAGCCCGGAAAAGAACGGATTCAGCAGGACCAAACCTGCATTGTTGATATAGGCTTCTTCCACCGGGCGACGGGGCCAGAGCCGCTCTTGGGTGGACAAATTGTCTTCTTTTTTGCCCGCATTTGCCGAGGAAGCCGGATGTTGGGGGGCGCTTTTCTCCGCTTGATCCCGCAGTTCTTCCCGCATCGCCAACAGCTTGAGCACTGCGGGCAAAGCCGCCGCCACGTTGCCGGTACTTCGGCTATTTTCCAGGGCCCGGAGCAGTTTTTCCACCGTCCAATTGCCCACCGGGCCGCCACTTGCCGCGCCCGTCGCCGGATTGGGTACGGCATCCGTCATCCCCCGGGCTTCCGCATTGGTGTACTGGACCAATGCCCGCAGGCTGGCCACCAACCACTTGCGCTCGGCCACCGCCTCGCCGCGCACCAATTTTCCGGCCAGCACCCGCGCGATGATCGCCTTGCGCTCCGTCGCCGACAGCTTGGGCAGCGATTCGGCTCCCGCCCAATCGCCCAACAAAGTCCGCCAAAGCGCAGAATTGGCCGTTTCCGCCGCTCCGCTCACCGTCGCGAGCCGCGCCGGAAGCTCGGCCAGGCGCGCCACCGGCCATTTTTCCAAGCGCTGCGCCAATGCATCGGGCTGCGCCGGTCCCGCTTCCGCCACGAAAAACCGCGCCAGAACCAGGGCCACCGTGCTCCGGGCCGAGGGTGCCCCCGCCCGCAAGTGCCGCAACAATTCCGGAGCAAGTCCGGTCAGCTCCACCGGCACCGTGCCGGTTTCTTCCGCCACGGCGAGCGCCAGAAAAAAGCGAAACATTAATTTTTCCGTGCGGGCGGCCAGCGGAACCGCCACCAGCGGATATTCATTCAGAAAGCGCCCAACTTCCTCGCTCAAGCGCGGCAGAATTTGTGACCAGCCCCGATCAAACGCCGCCAGCAATGCCCGCAACTGTTCGGCGGAAAGCGCATTGGCCATTTCGCGGCGCATTTCCGCCCGGCGCAACATCCGCGCCAGCACTGAGCGCACCGCCGCCCAAGCCGTTTCCGCTTCTCCCAGCTCCGAGGTAAGTCGTTCCGGAAAAGCCGCCAGCTTCGGCACCGGCCAGTCCGCGATGCGGCGGGCGAGGGCTTCCGCACCCACCACCTCGCGTTCGGCCAACCACAATCCCGCCGCAAAGGCGGCGGCGCGCAGGGCCGAAGGAGTGCCTTGGGCCACTTGCCGGAGCTGGGCGGTGCTCAACTGCGCGACTTCGGGCAAGCGCAGATTGGTTTGCGAGGCCACCGCCAGTGCCACCCCAAATTGGAGCAAGTCCCGGCGCTGCGCCGCAGATAGCGGAACCGCAACCAGCGGAAATACCTCTACCAGGCGCTTGGTTTCCCGGCGCAACTGCGGCAGACTTTGCGCCCAGTGGGCTTGCAGTGCCGCGAGCATTTGCCCGACCACTTCTTCCGAAAAGGTCAAGGCAATCCGCCGCCGCACCGCAAACTCCGGAGCCAGGTCCAAGAGCATTTTCCGCAGCGCCCGTGGTTCCCGGGCGATCAGTTCCTCCGCCACTTCCTTGATGCTAACCCGGCCATTGATCCCACTCCAGGGCAGAATCCCGTACTGCAGAAAATGCTCCAGCAGGGCGATCTTGCTGAAAGAAGCCGGTTCAACCACCAGCTTGGGCAAATCCGGGCCTTGACCACCGGAACGCATCCGGAAAAAAGCATCCCGCAATTGAGTTTCCAGCTTGCGGGCCAGATCCTCTTCCAAATTGGTGAGGTCGATTCCCCCCAGATCGAGCTGCAATCGGTCAATGCGGATCACTTCTTCCGGATCGACGAGATCGTCGAACCAGCTTTGCATCCGCGGCAGCACCTGCGACTTAAACACTTCCAACACCCGGGTCTGGGTATCGTAAGCGCGGTCGCGGTCCCCCAAGGTAATCTTGAGGTGCTGTTTTCCGATGATATGGGATTGCTCAGTCAAAATTCAGGTCACCTCACTTGTCACTGTCGTCAAAGATTTCGAAGTCGAGCGGTATCACCAGCACGGCGTCTTCCGAGGAGGTAATTTCAATCTGCATGGAAAACTGTCCGGCAACGACTTCTTTTTCGTTTTCCACCATCATGTCCCCATTGGGCTGGAGAACTGTTCCCGGGGCCATTTCCCCTTCGCCCAGTTTCGCTCCGATCACTTCACCCGGCGTAATCTCTACCGTGGCGATGAGGAAATCATTGGTCAGGGGCAAGCTCAAGGTTCGGGTGAGTTCGTACTGGGCAAAGGTATCTGAGCTGCTTTCCTCCTGGAAAACAATCGTGACCGAGGCGGTGGCCGTCGGGCCTTCCGCCGTCGAAACCGAAACCACCACGGCGAATTGGCCGGGCTGAATGGCTTTGCTGTCGCTGATCACCAGATTGCCATCCGATTTCATTTCGACCCCGTCGGGCAGGTTGCCCTGAACGATGGACACCTTGGTCACGGTTCCCGAAGAGACTTCGAGGGTGGCGAGGATGGTGCCCGAATCCAGCGGCAGGGTAAAGTTCCCGTCGGTCAGGTAGCTGGCGGTGATCTCTTCCGGATCGCTGTCTGAGTTGATCGTAAAATCGCACGTCGCGGTGATCACCGGCCCCACCGAGGTGGTCAGTGAAATCACCAGGGTAAAGTTTCCGGTGGTCAATTGGGTAGAATCGTTGACCGCGATGATGCCGTCCGATTGCAAGATCGCCCCGCCGGGCAGGCTTCCGCTCAACAGCGCCGCCCCAAGGATGCTGCCCGTCGAGACACTGGGTTTGGCCAGGGCGATATCATTGGAAAGGGGCAACGTATAGGGGCTGTTCGCCTGGTAATTTACCGTAACCGAAACGGCGGCGGCAAACTCAATTTGGATGTCGTGGAAGGTCTCACCCCCATTTACATCCCGGGTCAGGATCTTGAGGTCATAGATTCCCGGTACCAATTTGGCCGGGTCGTGGACCGTCAACTCACCACTGCGGGTGGCAAACCGAATGCCGGGCGGATAATTGCCCCCGACAATCTGCGCCCCGGATAGGGTGCCATCGGGATCGGTCGGATAAGCGAGTAGATCCCCTTGCTGGACCATGTCAGTATTGACCGGAGAGAAAACGGTGTAGCTGGCTTCAAAGTCGAGGCCGAATTCGATTTCTCCCAAGTCGAGCACCGCGTCGAAGCCTTCATCGTTGACGACTTCGAGCTGAATATCGCTGAAGACCCCCGGAAACAGCCGGGCAGGATCGCTGACCTGAACCGCTCCGTTGCGGGCATTCAGTTCCAATCCGGCCGGCAACAGGCCACCCACTACCGAAGCCGAGGCCATGCGCCCGAAGTTCAGTTGCAGCGTCGCAATCCGATTGCCCTTCCGGTAGTTGTCGATGTTGCGCGGCGGCGCCATGACGTATTGCCCGATGGGGACGCCGGCGCGGACCGCCGCGCGCAATTCGGGTTTGGTCTCATCCCAGCGCCGCATCCAGGCCCCGGTCAGGTCCCAGGCGGGCAGCATCGCATCCACGTGGACCAGCGCCGCAAAGCGCTCCGCCATCCCGGTAAAAAAATCGATGATCGCCTGGCCATTCACGGTGAGCGGCGGACGCAGATCCCACACCTCGAAAGTGCGGTTCAGCAAAATGTTCATCACCCCGATCCGCGTCTCCATGACGTGCTCCAGTTCAAGGGCCTCGGTTCCGTAGCCCAGCGCAGGAATTTCCTTTGCGAGGCGCACAATTTCCAGGTAATTCGGTTCAAGAGCAGCGGCAACCAGATCGCGGGTGTACTCGTCGCGTTCTCCGCGAATCACCGCCGCCCGCTCATCGGCATCGCTCAAAAGCTGATCCAGTTGCTCGTAAATCGTCCGGGCCTGGGCAATCGTAGCCGTGAGTTCCGGCGGTGCCTGCTCGGTCAACTGGGACACGGCGGCCGCTTCCAACTCGTCCAGAGGGCGGTTCTGCCCCTGGGGAGCAAGCGCCTCCAATGCCTCGTGCAACTCCGGCTTGGCCTGGGCAAATTCTCCCTGCAACTCCCAAAGCGTGGACTTGAGGGCCGACATTTCCGGAAACAAGGAAAAGTTATTCTTGTTGCTCATTTGATTCGCTTCATTTGTTCACCGATGGCCTCGAAGAGTCGTTTCACCGTGCCTTGCTCGCCGAGGTCACCGTTGCGGACCTGCCCGGAATATTCCACCGCGCCGAGGACCTGCTGCCGGTAAGCTTCCGCGTACACCGCCAAGTCGGCCCGGGCATCGGCCCGTTTCTTACCGGTACTGCTAAGAATCTCGGCTTGGAGGCGTTCGATTTCCTGAACGGTAGACTCAGTCAGCCGCAGCAATTCGTTGCCGACATAGTGGTCCTTTTTCCCGGAAGCGTAGTCGGCGACCAGCTTGGGATTGGACTGCAGGAGTGGGTTATCAGTATAGTTTTGCGCCGAAGTGATGTTCGCCAGAACTTTGTTCGATTCGGAGGCGATGCTTTTTGCCTGAGAGCTATCGCTAGCGGTCAGTCCCTGCACGGTAATGCGCGACTTTTCCGGTGCCGTATCCGAGACCGAGCTGACCCGGGTTGTGGTCGTGGTGTCCGTGCCGAACGTCCGGGTGGAAATCTTCCGCTTGATGCAGATTTCCACGTCTACGACTTCCTTGCCGGTCATCGTACCGCGGCCTTGCCAGATTTCGGTGCGGGTCGTGGTACTGAAGGCACTGCCTGGGACAAATTCCCACTTGGTATCCGGGGGCAGCCCGATACCGGTCACCAAGCCAAATGAACTCGGCGGGGCGGTTTCCTGGTCCACACTGATAAGAATCAGATCTGGGTAGTCATCGCCAAACAGAAGGGGATAGCTGACCCGCAGTCCTCCAAATTCAAACTCAGTCTTGATCAAGCGGGGCAGGAATTCGATAAAAATACTGTACTCATCCGCGCCCGCTCCGGGATTGCTGCTGTCGGAAACGGTCACGTCCAGCTCCCAACGTCCCGCCACAATCTCAGTAGGATCATCGACGTAGATTTCAATTTCGCCTTGGGCATTGGTGCGCCAGGCGACTCCGGGGATATTCGCAAGCTCCGGATCGGCACTGAAAGTATCCAGGTTCACGTCTTCTTCCCCACCGGTGATCCGCCAGATGACCACGCGGGTCGGGTCTTGGTAGACGGTGACCCGCAAGGAGTTGTTTTCTTGCTGAATGTCTCCATCAAAATCCCGAATGATCACCAGGCGCACCGAAAATTCGCCGCGGCCTCCGGACAGATCAATCGAGTCAAAGGTAAAGGTCTGCTCGACTTCGTTGATGGCCGAGCCGACGACCGGGATGAAGATACTCGGATCGCTGACCGCCCCGCGCAAAGCGTTCTCATTTTCCACAATGATCCGGAACCGGGCTATCCCAGCGGTGTCCAGTTCAATGATGCCCTTGAGGCCCGCCTGGGCAAGCTCGTAAGGATCGGTATTCTTCTGGGTGACAGTCAGGAAACCGTTGCCGTCGGGATCTTCGGCCTCAGCCATTTCATCATTGTTGAAATGGAGGTCCATGTTCTTGACCGGAACGATTTTGGTTACAACCGGATCGCGGTCGGCAATGACCTGCAGCAGCACCGAAGTGAGGTGGCGACCGCCCGTATTGTCTTCCGTATTCGCGGTAAACGTGTAGTTTTTGAGGCGCCCAGCCGTCGCAAATTCACTGTTGAGGGCGGTTTGGAAGGTCGCGACGTCGGTGACGATGACTTTAAACGTGGTGCCGAATTGGACGAGGCCCAGGCCGAGCAGACTCAGATCCTCGGTCGGTGTGGCCGAGGTCAAGCCATTGTCCGGGAGGTCGCGGATGGTCGCGAGGACATCGCCGAGCTGATAGGCGTCTTCGTTGCGGGCCGTCTCCCGAATGACTTCGGGATCGTTGTCACGGTAGATGCGCAAGGGGACCGGAGACAGGGTCGTGCCGCCACAGTTGTCGTCGGTGAAAACGTACAGCGGCAACTCGTAGTGGGAGCCATTCAACTGGAACCAGGTCATCAGGGCCGATCTCCAAATGGAAAGCCGGCCAGGTGCAATCACCCAGCGCTTCTGCGTGAAGCCATTGTTGTCGGTAAAGTCTTCGGCGATCAGCCCCAAATCGTCGAGCGTCGGACTAGAATTTACCGGCTGGTAAGCACTGGCAATGCCATCGTCGCTGTCCCAGATGCGGAAGATCTCATCCCCTTCGACAAATGCATCCTCATTTTTGGTGTCCGGCGCGGTAACTTGGAACTGAGCCGGTATATCCGGCTGTACCTCAATGGTAAACTGCAGGAAGGTCACCCCGCCTTCTTCGTCCATGAGCTTGACTTCCAAGTCGTAAGAACCCGTAGTCAGCAGCGTCGCGTCGGAAATGGTAATGGTTCCGGTCAGCGGATCCATCGCCATGCCCGGAGGCAAGGCATCGTTTTGCGGTCCCACACCCGTAATCAGGGTCGCTTGAATGATGTCGCCATCGGGATCTTCGAAGGTGACCACTTCGTCGGTGTCCTGGTACTTGCCGATGTGCTGATTCACCGGTCCAGTTTCGATCTCTGCCGGCCCATTGGCGATGAAGTTGATGGTCACGGCGTGGCAGGTCGTCTCCCCCGCCGAACTGGTCGTAAAAATTTCCAGCTCGTAGTTTTCGTCGGCATCCAGGAGTGCCTCGGCGTCAAATACCCGGATCTCACCGTTGCACTTGTTCAGGCAGGTGCCCGGAGGCAGTTGGCTTTCGTCCGGCATCCAGGCCCGCACGATCTGGCCGTCGGGATCCACCGGATAGGCGATCAGGTCGCAGTTCTTGTATTGGTCGACAATCCGGGACGGCTCCATCACGTAGTAGGCATCCCGGAGATTTTTCAGCATATCCAGGCAGTGTACAAACGCAATGTTGTCATCGCCCTGGTCGATCTGCCGCTCCAGCCGCAGGTTGTATGCATTTTCTTGCTGCACGTAATCGGAGGTCTCCTGCAGCAGAAAAGCGTCTTCCGGAATCCACTCCCCGTTGAGCCAGTCGGCCCAGCAGTTTTCGAAGTAGTACATCTGCCGGGCGTCCACCCAGTAGAAATGCAGCAGGACGTGGGCGGGGGCTTCCAGCCGGATCATGCGCTTGAACAAACGCCGAAAATCGAATTCTTTGAAGCGCTTGGCCCACACCGGCAAGACCACACTGGCGCGGAAAGAATAGGGATCCTTGATGTTGAGTTCCGGGCAATCAGGGTCAAGGCGGACTTCCAGGGTCGCCCCGCTGTTGTCCCGGGGGCGCAGCAAGATATGTTCAATCAGATGGAAATTTTCGATTTCCAGGAACGATTCGATGCGCTCCTGGATCATCCGGGTGGCAACCGCGGTATCGCCATCGGCGACATTGGTGAGGAAAGCAGAACTCACCGTCCCCAAAACCCCCGCATCGGTCCGCAGGCGCAAGGTGCCATTGTCATCGACAAAGTTGCTGGCACTCCCAGCCGCTTCGATCACCATTTCCAGCCAGTCCAGGATGTCCTCTTCGGTGTCCAGTCCGGAATTGGGACCGTAGAAAATGCTCAGGCTGCCCGGATCATCGTCCTGGCGGAGGCGGTAGCGGTACTTTTGCGAACCGTCCTGGTAGATTTCAAAATGATTGAACGGGCTGATGTATTCGCGCTCCACCTTGGGCATGCCCAGGCTGTAGACCATGCGTTTCTTCAAGCCGGTAACCCGGTCTGAATTCCAGAAGTCGGTCCCCTGGAAGCCGTCGAGCAGGATTTGGTAGTTAAATGCGGTGCCCCGGTCGTAGCTGTGCTCATCGTATTTGCGCAGGAAACGGACCTGGTCCCCGATCAGGGTGCTGTATTTTTGGGCGTCGTCCCAGTTTCGGGTGAATACGTACGCTGCGTACTCGGTGAAAGATTCATTGAAACGGGCGATCAGGTGATCCAGGAAACGCTTGCGGCGGTCGTGGAAGGTCGCCTTGTCCTCGGCGATGTTGTCCAGTTGCACCTGGTAGTGGTTCGCGTTGACCGGCTGGGTCAGCGCAACGTAGTCCTCCCAGGTCGTCGAATTGCCCGGATCGGTGAAATCGGCGAGCAAATCCCGCACCTGCGGCACCTGAAACAGGGCCTGAGTGAAGTAAGTCCGGTCCTCGTCCTCCTGGAAAGAATAGAGGCGGCGGACATTGGCGAGCTGGCTCAGGTAGTTGGCCAGCAATTGCTCGAAGAACAGGAGGTAGGCCTTGAACTGGTGGGCCTGGGACTTGCGCTTGTCCGATTCGGTAGACGCCAGCCCTTCGGTACCGATGCCGTAATTGAGCGGAAATTCGTGCTGGATGGAATGGTAGCCATCCAAGGCGCGGTAAGTGCCGGCAGGCTCGGGCAGATCGGTCTGTCCGGCAGTGCCTTTGAGTTGGTCGAGGGCCTTGAATTCCTGGAGGAGTTCGAGGGCGCGCTGGGTATCGGGAGCTTTGGCGGTGCCCCCCCCATCGTCGATTCGCACCTGCGAACGGGTGTAGATCAAGCGGGGCAAGAAACGCGCCGGCTGGATCAGGCGGAGGCATTCGGTGGCGCCCTGGATTTGCAGTTCGCCCCGCATGTAGCGCGACAGGGCAATGTAACGCACCGTTTTCACCCCCTCAATCGCCATGATCTCCTTGATGAGATCGGAAGTGTAAAGGATTTCGCGCCGCTGGTTGAAGGACAGCTCTTCTCCATCGATGAAGCCATTGTTCAAGATCGGTCCCTGGAATATTTCCTCGGGTTCGTAGCCCTTTTCCAGCATTTCGCGGAGGGAGTAAAAGCGAATCACCGGCGACAAGTACAGTTCCATCGCCCGGTAAGCGCGGGCCATGATCAACTCGCAGTCGCGGCCCGGCTCGACTTCTAGTTCCAGGTCGAGCCCGATCTCCTGCAGGCTGATCGGGTAGATCGCGTAAAAATCTTCGCAGAGGTTGCGGTGGTCGGCCAGGGCCTCCCGCACATCATCCAAGAGCTGCTGGATCAAAGTCCGGCGCTCAATGAATTGCTGAATCAAATCGATCACCCAGGGCGTGGAACTGCTGGCCGTGCCGTCGAGTTCCGCTTTGAGATTGGTCCGGAAGTCGTCCTTGTTGAGGACGGTTTCCTGACCGGAAACGACCCGCGCCCGCAGGGCCATAGTAACCGAGCGCCCGCTGGGCCGCAGCGTAAGTTGGAAGTCAAAAGTATAGGCTTCATCCGGATCCTCGATAAAGGAACCCGGAACCAATTCCACTTCAGAGGGGACTACATCCGCCGGGAGGATATTGTCGAGCTCCGCATCGAGATTTTCCCAGACCGGAAATTCGACTTCCATTTCGAAAGCAGTCAGCCCGGTGACCAGATTGAGGATGACCTCGGTGGCCATCGAGTTGTCGTTCAGATCGCCGAAGTCCTTGTCCTCCTCGAATTGCACGTAGACCTTATAGAGGCCGCGCAGCTTGACTTCTTTGCCAGTGCCGGTCTGGTAGGCCTTCAGGTGGGGATCGGTGACGGGATCGTAGAGGTAGACGCTGGTATCGCGGGAGATGCTGTTGTCCACCGCTTCGTTGATCCCGACGCGTTCCAGCCAGGCGTTGCGGATCCCCGGCAGGTCAATGAGCAGCTTGCGGTAGTCATTGACGGTGAGGGGCGCATTTCCCGCAATGCAAGACAGCGAGAAAAAATTGCGCAGGTCCCCGGAATAGGTCTTGCCCGTGGCGGTACACAGACTGGGAAAAGGATTGACCGGAGCGGGGGCCGCGGGATCGCGGGCGATGATGTCCCGGATAGGAAAATCCGCCCGGTAACTCAGTTCGGTGATCCCGTAGCAGAGGATCTCCAGCGCCGTGATGCCCGGATCGTGGCCGTTGTAGTTGGTCCAGAGATTGCCGGACAGCTTTTCGATGTGTTTGATGCCCGCTTGGTACAATGCATCGTAGTCCAGGCTGATGCGAGGTGCTTGAGGGCGGGATATGGAAAGCGTTTCAGATGCCATGCGGTAACCGGTTTATCGGTTGTGAGATCATTGGGAAGTGGTGGGGTTGTTGTCGGCGTTGGGGGCGTCGACGAGTTGGTTGGCATTGGCGGCTCCCCCGGTTCCTCCGCCTCCGGAACTGCTTGTGACCAGGTCGTCCACGTTGCCAGCGTGGTAGATGTCCCCCCGGATGTCCGCATCATTGCTGATGGAGATTCCGGAGCCAATCGTGACCGTAGAGCCTCCGGTATCACCGGGATCGCCAGGATCGCTGGTATCGCCGGGGTCACCAGGATCGCCAATAACCACGACCGCGTCATCGGAACCGGGGTCGGTCACTTGAGAGTCATTCCCACTGTCCACGGTCGATGCATCGTTACCGGTACCCGTATCCACCACGGTGACCGGAGGCGGAGGCGGCAAGGGGTTGCCGCAGCAGTCAGTTGTTGGCGTCGGGGGCACGGGCGTAACCGGGATGCAGTTCACCTCATCCGGCTTGACCTGGATGATGGTATGGTCCAATGCCGACACCAGGATGGAACGCGAGGTGCTGGCCACCGCTTCGTTGACATTGACCAGAATCTCGGTCTCGCTCAGGATTTGGTCCATCCGGAAATCCACCACAAAGTCCACGTAGTCGCGGTGCTCGATGAAATTGATGATCACCGAGCGGTGTACTTTTCCGCCGAAAATGATTTCTTCTTCCTGATCAAACGCCCAGGGCGAAAGGAACTGCTTGAGTTCATCGTTGAGCACCCCGATGTAATAGCCGGGATCCTTTCCGGTGACAAACCCGATTTTGCAGTCGAGCAGAATCTTTTCGTAGAGTGGATTGGTCACACGCAGGTCCACCCAGGCGGAAACCTGCTCCGACAGAAAGGTCTGGATTTGGTCCAGGGTGTTGAGCGCCGTCTTGGGCTCAAATGGGTTCACCGCATTCCGGTTGCGCAAATCGGGAATCGTCACTACGGTCACGTGCCCGGGGGCAATCTCCCAATCGCTCCCCGAAGAGATGGCCGAGTCGGCTTCGGTGTGGTTGAGGCACTTCACCTTGTAGACTTCGGGAAATTGCTCCAGCACCATGCGCTCGTAGTCCCAGATGTTGATCGAGCGGTGCTTGTGGCGGAGGCGTTCGCTGACCCGCGTGAGGAATTCGTCGCTTTCTTCCGACAATTTTCCCCCAAAGGTCGCGTAGGGCTGTTGGATCTTTTTGACTTCGGGCTGGTTGACCTTGAGGCCGGTAATCGAGCCGCTGGGCAGGGCCGTCCGCAGGTGGCCGGGGGTATTGCCCCGGTCGATAAAGCTGACCAGCAAAGCCTGAGCTTTGAGGTCGATCGCCTTGTGGATGGCCGCGGTATTTTGCGCCACCCGGGCCCGCATCCAGTGCAAATTGCCGTCCAGCAGCGTGTTGCCCTGGGTGATTGCCTTGCCCAGTTCAAACTGGACCACCCCCGAAATCAGCAGCTCGTTCGAACTGTCAAACAGGATTTCCGAGGGCTCCAGATCGACCCATTGGTTGTGGGACAAATAGCTCCACACCGGAGCAAACCGCTCCAGTTCCGGATCGGCGCTGCCTTCTGCCAACTGAAACAGCATCGACAGGGTGACGCCAGCATTCAGAGGCGGATTGAGGTCCTTGAGTCCCAGGTAGAGGTAGCCCTCGTCGGGCAAGTAAGGGACCAGCCGGACGATTTTTTCGTTGCTCAGGTAGGCGTGCTCTTCGGTGTGGCCGAAAGGATGGAGGTGGTAAAACTGCTCGATGCGGCGTTCGTAGTCGGCCTTTTCCGTCGCGGAAAAGTCGAGTACCTCCACCGAGGTGTAGTCGAGCACGATCTCTTTGATGGTCGGCGTGTAAGGCTCGTTGGGGAAATTGCCCGTGGGATTGTCACCGTCGGCGATGAGGCCCGCAAGCCGGATCCCCTCGTTCACGTACAGGTTTTGGTACTCGCCGTGCCCGAATGCAATGTTTGGCGTAGCAATTTCCAGGCGCAAATAACCCCGCGCAGTATCCGAGGCCAACTGGCCCGGTTCACTCAAGTCGAGTTCACGGTCCATCCCCGCGAAATCGGCCGCGGTGTAGGAAAACACCCGCGTCTGCCGGGCACCTTGCTGGCCCGGAGGCGTGGCGCTGTGGTTTTCAAACAGCGGCACCGAACTGCCAAATGTCTCCCAGAGTCCTTTGTTGAGGACGGCTACCCGGGCCCGCCACTGGTCGTTGTTGGCGTACTTGCTGATCCCGGGGTAGGCCGCGTAGTGCTTTTCCAGTTCAATGGGGGCATCCTGCCACTGGATCGAAAAGTCCAGGCTTTCCAGGCGCTTGCCCAGGGCCTCATTGTAGCCCAGGTAGAACCGGGACCCCACAACCGGCGCCGGCCCGAAGGGCTCAAATGGCTTCGTGGATTTCAAGCGGCCCAGATCATTTTCCAGATTCAGGCCCCGGACACCTTTGACCGCGACCTTGATGGCGAGTTGCTTGGGCTGGGCAAATTCCAAGTGCTGGTAGATGGACGTGAGCACCCGAACTTCCCGCCAGTATCCCGGTTCTTCGTCGGGAATTTTGTTGATGGGCACCGCTTGCCGCGCCTCGTAGACTTTGCCACTGTAAAAGACCCGATCCGAGCTGTTGTAGGTCGTAGCCGCGGAGAAAGCCGGAAATTTCCAGGCCAGCAATTCTGAGAAGTCACTCACTTCTTCAAATTCGGAAAGCTGGGTCAGGTTTCCGTTTTGCTTGGGCTTGTAGACCACCCCCTCGTAGAGGTAGCGGGTCTGCGTCGAAACAGCATTTCCCGGAATCAGGCGCGGAATCGCCAGTTCGGAGACGCTGTTGCCTTGCGAATCAAAACTCAGCCGCAGGGCCGGCCACAGGGTATCGTAGCCCGAACCGTGCAATTTCTGGTCAAAGGGCACCACCGAGGGGCCAGTCTCGTCCAGGTCGATCCGAATCGCCAGCACGAAGTCGTCGTCATTGATCCGGCCCGCAATGCCAAAGTTGGCGTCTGACTCAGCGTGTCCCGCCAGTTCGGAAGCATCGCGCACCACCATGACTTTGCCGACCTTCGCGTCGACCCAGCCTTTTTCGCCGGTGAACTGCGCTTTGAGTCCGTGAAGAATGTCGGCTTCTACTTGGGCCAACTCACCCAGATTCGGGACGTCCAGCAGGGGATTGGGCAGGGTAGAACCGGGACGCAGGCGACTCAGCGAGAAGGTCAGGTAAACCTTGCGGTCCCCTTCTTTCATTTGGAACAGGGGCGAGGCCAGGGCAAATCCCAGTTCGGCGTCGACCATGGTGCGCTCGGACGCGGGCCGTCGGGTCTGCGCTTCCCCAAATGCGCTCCACTTGGGCTCATCGCCGTCGAGATCTCCCCCGATCCCATCCGCGGAATTCGCGATCGGGGCGGCGTAGATGCCGCGTACCACCATGTCCTGGTTCACTTCCTCGCGCTCCACGTGGACCGTCCGGATCTGATCGATGACCGCCTGGTTGAGGGCCACTTCCCGGTCATTGCGGTAAAACAGCGGGTTGCCGCCGTCGTCTTTGCCCGCTTTGAACAGCCGCCCCTCTTCGAGAACGTACCTTTCGGTGCCCTTGCGCAACTGGAAGATCAAGGCGGCTTTGTCCGGGACGGCCGGTTGGCGTGAAAAACGCAGTACATCTTGGTAGTGGTACAGCAAGTGCTTGCGGCCCAGCGTATTGAGGTGCTGTTGCGCGTGCTGGAACAATTGGACAAAAGCGAGAAACAAACCGGTCGAGGGATGGTGGCTCGCGTAATGTTCCAGACTTTGCGCCATGTAATCCGGAATCCGGCTGATCAACTGATTCAGGATCCCAATAAAAGTATCGTAGGTGGCCCGCAGCAGGGTCAGCACGTCGCGTGCGCCCTGGTACAGATCGCCCTGGGGATAGTAAGTGAGGGGCGATCCCAGAATCGGAGGACTGCTCACCCCCCAGGCAGAATCGAGGTCGCTGTACCAAGTGCTGTCGATGACGGGAAAGCCGGTCAATTGGTTTTCCGATTCGTAATGCGCCAATTGCAACTGCGAAGTAAAGCGGCTCAAACGGCCCCGCATTTCCCCGATTTCGTCCTTGAGGGAAAAGAGGTTGTCCTCGCCTTCAAATGCTTCCGCCGGGGGCAACAATCCGTGCCAATCGTCCAGCAGGGATGGCAAAGCCGGGTAGGTCACCCCGCCGACGGTAATGTCTTGCAAGAAAAAGGCAATTGCCCGCTCCAGGAGCACCGGCAGATTGGCGCTCACGTTGGGAGCGCTCGTCGAATCCAGTTCAGACTGCGCGATGCTGTACTCCGCCGTAAAGGCAGTGCGGTAGGCGTCCAGGTCGATCTTCAGAATCTGGGCGAGCAGGAAGCTCAGATCATCCTGAAAAAAGCTGGTCCAGTCGCCATTGATGACATTGCCGCCGTTGTAGTAATTGAACTCGCGGGCGAGGTGGCGGATAAAATTGAGGATATCCGTATAGGACCGCTCGTCGATCTGTACGTAATCTTCGGCGAGGGGCAAGGGGAACCGCTGGGGTTGACTGGTCCCGTCTCGACGCAGGGGGTTTTGTGTATGGCAGCAATCGTTCACGGCCTGATCTCCGTTCCTTCAATGATGTAAAATGGATAGACAAAGTTGCGACGGGTATTGGTCGCCAAAATGCGGTAGTCGACCTGCACCGTAATCCGCCCTTCCAGCGGCTCTAACTCCACCCGGACATTCAGCGGGACGATCCGGGGTTCGTGAAGGAAGATCGAATCGGAGATGTCGACCCGGAGCAATTCCTGCTGGGAAAGGTCCATCGGTTCAAAAATGCGGTCGGCCACTTTGCTGCCGTAGTTGAGGCGCATGGCCCGCTCTCCCAGGCGCGTGGTCACCAGGATGCGAAGACTGGCGTCAATATTTTCCGCTCCGCTCTGCATTTCGACCGACTGCTCGCGCCGGTTGAAAGTGGGCGGGAAGGACCAGCCGGTCCCCAGGAATGCTTTGTCGTCGTTGATGTGGTCTTCCATGTCCTTTGTATTGTATGATCAGTTGATCTGTACCAGTGAACCCTTCAAAACGGCTACCGCATTGGAGGAAACTTCGATTCCGGCGGCCCCTTCGGCGAGCAACTGGGCCTGGGCCGAAAGGGTGACGTTCATGCCTTCGGCGGTCAAGTCCTGGGTGGCTTTGATGACGATTTCACCCGCACTTTCGATGGTGATGCCGTCGCTGCTCATTTCGATGAAGTTGCCGTTTTCGTCCTCCATACGCACGATCTGTTGATCGTCGTCGTCCAGAGTGACCATTTTTCCGCCCGGGGTTTCCAGGATGATGCTCTTCGTTCCGTCGTCGAAGGTCATCTTCAGTCCTTCTACGGTGACGATGCCTTTCTTGGCAAAATCATCGTTGTCCTCGATGGGCGGCTTGTGGTCCTCGGAATTGTGCAGCGATCCCAGGACAATAGCGTGACGTGGGTCTTCATCCAGGAAGCCCAGCACCACCTCATCGCCCACCAGGGGCTGAAAGAAGAACGTGTGGTCGATTCCGGCATCGGCGTGGGCCACCCGGGCCCAGATGCCATCCTCTTCATCGTTCACGGTGGCCATCTTGACCAGCACGCGGAATTGGCCTTGGGGATCTTCCTCGATTTCGCGGACGGTCCCGATCTGCAGGCCGCGCATGGGCGGCACCAGGCCGGAAACCGGGGCGTCGATGACGTCGGGGTGCAATTGGAGGTATTTTTCCGGAGCGAGTCCCATCTGGATTTCCGTACTCCAAATCCCACCGACGACATTGTGGATGACCTCCGAAATGTAAGCCGGACCATTGAAGACGTCGCTGAACCCATCGAGGGCAACCGTTCCCCCGACTTTGTAGTCGAGGTTGCCGAAGACCCGCAGGCGGCCGCGGACCTTGGCAAGGCGCGAACGCATCAGGGTAGCGCTGCTCCACTTGATCAGTTCCGTTTCGGTGAGGGCACCCGGATGGCGCAGCTCAAATTCTCCCTCGCCGAGTTCACCGGCGACCGCGGCCGCATCCACATTGCCCTGCTCTTCGATGTCCGAGGGGTCTTCCGCCGTCCCGGTCTTCTCCTCTTGTCCAAGGTAGTCCCAGGCGAGGCCACCCCCGCCGGAATACTGGTCCCGCCCTTCTGCTTCCGCTTCAAATTCCCACACGTTGTCGCCCAGGACTACTTCTACGCCATCCGACGCGGAGACCTGGGGGGCAGTGACGACGACCTTATCTTCTTCGTTGTAGACAACCCGGCCATTGGCCTCGGCGCGGGTGATGACAAAGTCCCAGTCGGAGACATTGTACTGGATCATTTTTTCGTGTTCCAGGTCCATGTCTCCATCCACTTCTCCGGAGAGTCCGTACTCGCTGATGAGTCCGTCCACGATGTCGGAGTCGGTCATTTCAATGTGGTGGCGGGTCTTGCGGGCCTGGTGCATCTTGATGGCTTCGTGCTTGAGTTCCAAACACAGGGCTGAGGTGCCACTGCGCCGGCTCCGGATGCGGTGCCGAACGACAATGCCCTCAAAAACCGGCTCGGTCTCGGTGCCGTGGCCGATTTCGATGCTGAGTTTCTTGCCCGGCGCGAATTTGGGATCGTTGCTGTTCCGGAATTCACCCGCAGCAATGTCCCCATCATCGATCCAGACCTCGCCGTGGGCGACGGCATTCACCGCGTGGGTCACCCGCACCGAAATGATGCCGGGATCGCCGATGTCTGAGCCTTCGCTCAGGAGTTTCATGGTGACGGTGAGGGTGGTATCAGATGCCATACAAGATCAGCCTTTGCGGTTGACGAGGGGAGGAAAGAACAACTGCGAACCAGGGGTCAGGTCGCGAAAATCGGTCAGGTCATTGGCCCGGGCCACTTCGAGGTAGAGGCGGGAATCCCCGTAGATCCGCTGGCACATCAGGGGCAAGGTATCGCCCTGGCGCACCGTCCGCTGGTGGGTGATGTCGGGCGATTGCTTATTCTCTTTGGCCTTGGTGAGATCTTCGTAAGAATACTCTTTGAACTGGGTAGCCATTTTCGCCCGCAAGGGTTTGCCTCCGGGGGAAAACAGATCGTAGGTGATATTGACCGATTGCAGGACGCACTTCAGCGCAATCGCTTCCCCCCAGGAGACAAGCAGGTAATTTGCCTTGTGCTCTTCCCCCTGGAAAGTGTAGGCCAAGTCCATGAATTCCTTGATCTTCGCCGGAACGTCGATCTTGGGTCCAGCCGCTCCGGTGCCATCCAGCAACAATTCAAATGAGTGGGCGCTGGGTTCATACCCATCGTAATACAGCGAAAACAAGGACGCTCCCTGCCGCTGATCGTCTTTGTACTTGACGGTGTAGGCCGAGGTAATCGTCGCGGGGTTGAAGTAGGCTTCAAACTCGCCTTTCTTGTCCCCATCGCCTTGTTCCGGTTTGGAGTAGGCGATGATTTTCAGCTTGACCAATTCTCCGGTTGCGCTCATCGTCTTTTCTGTTTATTCAGGATTTCCATGACTTGTTCCACGCATTCCTGGATGATCTCATGCTTTTCATTTTGCCGGATCGCCCGGGCTTCCGGCCCTTCGGGCATCGGGTTGCGACCGGGTGGCTGGTCGTTGACCTCGGCGGTGATGATAAGTTCGCGGATCTCGATGGGCATAATTACAGCGATGATGGGATGTTGGGATTCGAGGAGGATGAATTGCTGCCGAAAGCATCCGGCTCAGTTCCCCCCTGACTGGTTTTTTCAACCGTCCGGGTGAAATTTTGGTAGGTCAATTCGATGGATTCGATGACAACCTCACTTCCGGAGGCATTGAAACCGGAGGTCTCCCACTTGATGGGCCAGGCGCGCTTGACGTTCCAGTTGACCAACGGCTTGTGTTCGTAGTCGAGCAGGATGACGTTGAGGTCGACCGGTTCAATTTCGAACTGCTCGGTGGCTTTGGTGAGCCATTCGATCAAGCTGCCACTCAGGGCCATGCCGCGCTTGAGCACCAGATTGGGGTATTTGGCCGGCTTGGGGAGGGAGTGTTGGAAGCCATTGACCCCGCCCTCTTGGAACTTCTGGACTTCCCGCTCGACGGTCAGTCCGGTTACTTCCTTGAAGTTGGAATCGATGGTTCCTTCACCCGCTCCGGCTATGCCTTCCCAAACCACCCGAAAGTGAAAACCTAACGGTGGAAATACATTCATGCGAATGAGGGATTATATGGGATCCTGAATCAGGTATACTCCACAGTCAGCCCTTCGTGGGCCAACGTAATCGACTCGATGGCAACTTCGTTGCCTCCGGCGTTCATCGTGGGGCCTTCTACCTTCATCGGCCAAGCGTTTTTGATCTTCCAGGTCACGACCGGAGCGTGCTCGGAGTTGAGCAAACTGATGGTGAGGTCGCGGCGGTCGACATTGTTCAGGCGGATGGTGGTGATCCAGCGGTAGAAATCGCTGTCGCCGCGGAAGATACCGCGCTTGAGTACGACGTCATCAAAGGAGGGACGGCCCGGCATGACAGTGTCGTTGTATTCCGGGGATGCACCGCCCCGGTAGGCGATTTTTTCGTAGTTGATGTTGAGTCCGGAAACTTCCTGGAAGCTCACATTCACGCCACCCCAGACGACGGCGAAGTGAAAGGACGAAAGAGGATATAAAGCCATTGCTTTTGGTGTTTATTAAGTTTTTCTTCAAAAATTATCACTTTCCAACTGGGCAATTTCCCATGGTAAATGGATGCTCATTGCAGATTGCCGCATTGAAAACTTTCATCAGGATTCCTGCATTTTGTGCGAGAATTTCAGAATGATGAATTCTGCCGGACGGACGGCCGCGACGCCGATTTCGATGATCATTTTCCCTTCCAGGATATCCTGGGCGGTCATGGTTTCACCGAGGGCACAGCTCACGTAAAATGCATCTTCCGGTTTGGCTCCAGTAAATGCGCCTTCGCGCCACAATCCGGTCAAGAAGTTCTCGATCATCCCGCGGACTTTCTGCCAAGTATTGGCGTCATTGGGCTCGAAAACCATGCTTTCGGTGGCTTTCTGAATCGATTCTTCGATCATGATGAACAAGCGGCGAACTGGGACGTAGCGCCATTCATTGCTGTTGCCGTCCAGGGTGCGGGCGCCGTAAATGAGGGTGCCTTTGCCGCGGAAGAAGCGAATCGCATTGATGGATTTACCCTGTCCATCCGAGGGAATGTTCAGGTCGTCCAGCTCCGAGGCTTGCATCTTGCGGGGCAAGCTGGCTACGGCATTCAAGCTGACATTCGCCGGAGCCTTCCAAACACCGCGGTTGCGGTCCATCGCGGCATAGACCCCGACAATCGCGCCCGATGGCGGTAGGGTGTAGCCGGTACTCTGGACGGAACTGACCACATCGGCAAAGAGCTTGCTGCTCGCAGCCATGGTCGCTTCTTCATTCCGGTCTTCCAGGATTTGTTTCCAGGAGTCGTACCAGCCGGTCAAGGTGTTGTACACGCCTTCCAGGATCGGAATGGCATTGTTGACCGCCGTTTGCACGTTGGCAATGTTTGCGTTTCCTGCATGGTAGGGGTTGTCGACCGCCGCAGCCGGCACCGTAAAACCGGTCAGGTACGCGTTGAGGTCGGTCGCCGCCAATGCGGTCAGGGCACTGGGAGCCGCCGCTGCCGGACTCAGCACGATGTCGTCCAGCAATGCGTGCAAGGACCAAACGGCCTCGATTTCTTGCTTCAAGCCCGCCGTCGCATTGGTATCCAGGATGGCGTTTTTCTCGACCTCGATGGTGTGCGAATCAAAAAAGCTCGCGGCACTGTAAGAATCGAGCAACTGGGCCAGGTGCCAGTTGATCCGCAACAAGGGAACCAAGAAGTTGCTGGCTTCGGTGTTCGAAGCGGGGACGTCACCGGGATCGGCCGAGGTAAAGCTGGCGGTAAAATTGGCCTCCCAAAGGGTCACCAGATCGGAGTAGGTTTTGTCACCGGCGGTTCCGAGCGCATTGGCGCGGCCCGATACGGCGGCATTCAACTTGGTCAGGTCACGACCGGCGCGGTAGTAATTCTGCAAACCGGTATCCCCAATCGCATCGGCGATGTCTTCCAGGGTGTTATTCGTTCCATCGGTGATGGAGAAACTGGTCGGATCAATCGCCCCGTTCGGGCCGAGGGTCGTGTTCAGTTCCGGGTAGTAAGCCGCGCCGTACTTGAGGTACTGCGTGCCCACGCCCGTGCGAAATACCGTGGCATCGGTTCCGACGATGTTGGTCGTGAGGTTCGGGTCGTGCCACACGTCGAGTACCACAAACCGATCTTGCATATTGTTGCAGTGGGAAAGCAGCTTGGTGTGGACTTGGGCCAGCGAGGTGGCGCTGGGTAGGGTGTAGGCATCCGGAACCAGGAGCAGGGTCGGTTCGTCGGCTTTCTTGAGCGCGTCGACGCCGGTCTGGAAAGCGAGCACGAAGGCCGCATCCTGATTGGCAAATACCAGGGTATCGGCCGCTTCGGCGTAGGTACCGACCGAGACGATGTAGGCATCCCCGCCGCCATTGGCGTAGAACAACCGCAGGCTTTGGTAGAGCAAAAAGCGCGAACTGAGGCTCACACCGGTCACCGTCCCGCTGCTGTCTGTGGTGACGGCCACTGAGCGGGCGGATCCGGTCGCTTCGCCGCCGAACAGCTCCTCGTATTCCAACAAGGATTTGATCTTGGTCGGCACATTGGCGGTACCGGAATTCTTTTCGGTAAAGCCTATGAAAGCCGGGATCGCCGTCGCCACCTGCGCCACCGAAGCCGGAAGCTTCGAGATTTCCTCGATGTATACACCGGGGGTTTTGTATGTGCTTGGCATATTTTCTTGATTTTCGATTTTTTGATTTTTGATTTCGGATGACTCGCTGCCAGCGGCAGCCAATCGGAAATCAGAAATCAGGCATCAATGATCAGCTTTCCTGCAGCTTGTGCGAGAACTTCAGGATGATAAATTCAGCCGGGCGGACGGCGGCCATACCGATCTCGATGATCAGTTTGCCTTCCAGGATGTCCTGGGGCGTCATCGTCTCGTTCAGGCCCACATTCACGAAGAAAGCGTCGTCCGGGGTGGCACCGGCCAGGGCACCGTCTTTCCAGAGGTTGGTCAGGAAGTTTTGGATCATGGTCTTGACCCGCAGCCAGGTATTGGCGTCGTTCGGCTCAAATACCACAAACTCGGTCGCTTTTTTGATCGACTCTTCGACGAAGATGAACAGGCGGCGGACCGGAACGTAGCGCCACTCGTTGTCGTTGCCGGCCAGGGTGCGGGCGCCCCATACGAGGATGCCTTTGCCGGTAAAGGAGCGGATGGCATTCACCGACTTGCCCTGCCCATCATTCGGGATGTTCAGGTCTTCCTGGTCCTCGTGGGTGATGGTGACGGCGGGCTTGACGACGCCGGTCAGGCTGACATTTGCCGGAGCTTTCCATACGCCGCGGTTGCGGTCGGTCGCAGCAAATACCCCGGCGATCGCAGCCCCGGGATAGAGGCTGATCGTCTGGGCTTCCACAAAGTTCCGCGTCGCTCTTTCTACCGTAATGAGCTGATCGGCCACTGCCGAGGAGGTTTCCGCAGCCGCTACCGCTTCCGCCAGGGTTTTACCGGCAAGCTCGTTGTTGGTGCCCGTGGGATTGGTCCCCGAATTGGGATTGAATTCCACGGCGGCATCCGAATAGCTGAGGGTAGTCTGCAGGCGCGGGTAGTAGGCCGCCCCGTACTTGAGGTACTGGGTGCCGATCTTGTCGCGCATGTCGCTCACCGTACCGTAGACATCGATGATGACGAAGCGGTCTTGCAGGCGGGCGCACTGGTCGAGGGCTGCTTTGTAGACATTGTATGCATTGTCTTCCGCAATCGTTCCGATGTCCGGAATCACAATCAGGGTCGGTTCATCTTCCAGGGAGATTTTGCCCAGGGCACCCGTGTTCCAGGTTCCGCCGAAATCGGCTTCGGCGGGCGTGGCCGCGTAAGTGCCGGCAGAAGCTACGTAGCAGGGTCCACCGCCGTTGGCGAAATAGATCTGCAATGCGTAGTAGAGCGTAAACTGATGAGTGGCGGTCCCGTTGGCCGGAACTGCTGGGGGCGTGGCCGGATCACCGTCCAACTCGAAGTAGGGCTGAGGACCACCAAACGTGGCTTCGTAGTCCGCCATGGAGGAGATCCGAACCGGATCCGATACTGAGGTTTCCGTGTAGCCGATGAATGCAGGGATCGCGGTCGCTACCGGCGCAATGGATGGGGGAAAGAGAGAGACTTCCTCGATGTACACACCGGGTGTCTTGGGATTTAATGCCATCGTTTGCTTGAGTTAAGTTGAAATTTTGAATGATTCATGAAAAAACCGTTACCGTAGGGCTCACGAGGAACACCACTGTTTCAGCTCCCGTTGTTGATTGCGGGAATCAGGTTGGGCGGGTCCACGTTCACCACGACCGCTGCATGCGCTTTGCCTGCGGCGGGGTTGGGAAGATTGGCCAATACCGAAGTAGTGGTATCGTCTTTGGTCCTTTCCAACGCCAATAAAGAACGGGTCGATTCCTGGTAGGGAATGGACTGGCTGGAAACGAATATGGACACCGAATTGGGTCCGAAAATGCTGTTGAGCATGGATTCGGTATTCGTATCCGGATCCTGTAAGGTATATGCTGGATTTACCGCCGCGTGGTCGGCAAAGGTCAGAGGAGTATTTGCCCCTGATTTGTCGGTGATTGCGTAGGTATAATCGGTATGGTCGCCTTTGAGTACGACAAAGTACTTCCACCGGTCACTGCGCGCGGAGAAGTTGATGCCGTGGGTGCTGCTCACGTTGAGGGGATTTTCCTGCACCAGGTGAATGATCCCGAAGATCCGCTGTCCGTAGAGCTCTGGGTCGTAGTAGACGGTCCGCTCGGCGGCAAGGTTGTCGCGTTGCAGGAAGTAGCGTCCCACGGGCAAGCCCTCCAGATCGATGCGTACGAATTGGTTGCTGGCCTCGGTCACCACGTTGGCAGTGTAGATTTCACCACTTACCGCATGGGTGGCCGTAACCGTGGCCGGTGAGCCGGAAAGCCCCTCCCAACTGAATCGGTGAGAGACAAGTTCCATCTTTTCCAATGCCCCCGCGTGCAGATCGGTACTGCCATTTTGGTTGATGAAAAAGAAGATCTCATTGCGGCCCAATGCGGGCAGATCAGTGAAGTTCAGGAAATTCCCATTTTCCAGGGTCATGGCAAACCGCATTTGCCAACTGCTGGGCAGGGCAAGGAGGGCATTGCCATCGTATTGTTCTTGGAGGACGGACCAGGTGTGATTGATGCCGCGCAGCTTGGGACCGAACAGCAGCCGATACCGCTTCAAAAAGCGGGCGGTCTCCTCGGTGGGAGCTACGGTAAAATCATCGCTTAGCCCGGCATTGTAGTAGCCGTGGTTCAGGATGACCTCCGTGAGCGGGTCATAAGTCCTGGTCATGTTCTGTTCTCCTAGTTAAAGCCACCCTGCAGGTCAATGCCCGTCGGAGCGCCCGCCGACCCGATGAGAGCATCATCGAGGACGGTGATCAAACGGACCTTGTACACTACTGAGGGCCGGTATTTTGCCCCCAGGGAACCCCACAAATAATTCTGATTTTCCATGCTCATGGGGTACAATTCCACGATGAGCGTGCCGATCTCCGGATCCAGTCCTGGAGAGTTCTCTGTTGTAAAGTGGTGTTTGCCCTGGAAATATTGAATCACGTAAGCGAGCAAACTCATCGAGTTTGCGTACTCTGAACTTCCGTCTTTTGGGTTTGTCGAAAAGAGCAGACAGAGGTTCAACTTAATTTCTGGATTGCGGTAAGGAAAGTTAGAGCCCGTAGGAGGAGCAATCGGCAATTGGGCTTTGCCAATGCGTTCCTCATCGAGATTGACCAATTGACACCAGATGAATCCGTCGCCGACCACCTCACTGCCCGCAGCGGAGACCAAGCGGCCTTGCTTTACCCGGGTACTCAACCCGGTTTTACCCAGGATGTATTCATTGAGATTTTCAACTAAGAAATCGAGTGTTTGCTTGATCATGTCTGTTATAATTTCCGCTTACAACATTAAGCACTTTTTGGCAATAATTGAAGGGGGCTTGAAAAATAATTTAGGGCAAATCTTTTTCTCGGCGGGTTCGCAATGGATAGGAATTGGCGATTTTCTTCCCTAATTCTGCCCAAATTCACATTTTCGCGATGATCAGATTTCCCGAACCAAATATCCGCGTTCAGCAACTTTTCATTTGCACATGTGAACCAGATATTCACCGCAACTCGCCCCAAATGTCACTCCCGATCCCCGGCTACCCAGTAAAATTCAGCGCAAGTTGCCGCGCGAAAATCGCGGATTCGCGATGTAAGATTTCGGGCCTTTTTGCCGAAAAATTTTGTGGAGGGAGGCTCAAAAATCCGGGATCCCACGGCGAGGTAATGTATGTGCCCCGCGCCATTCCGTTGCCGTGAAGATCGCACCGAACAACGAAAATTTTCGAATCGGCAAGTCAAAATTGCCCCTATTGCCTCAGGCGGAACGGTGGACAGCACGGACCGACGGTACGGGAGGAGATCACCATGAATCGGCCGGGCCCTTTCTCACCGCAAATTTTTAAAATTGCGATCCGCTCCGCGGAAAATTGAAGCCGGAAAGCTCCCCTTTCCGGCAAAATCACTCTCCGGTCACCGCCAGGCGCTTTCGCAGCGTACCCCAGCCGCCCCGCGCTTCCAAGAGGTACATCCCCGCTGCGAGTGGCGACACATCGAGTTCGACCGTCCCCGGAGCACCGTCCGAAACCGCCTCAACCAGTAGCCGCCGGCCTTCCAAATCGTAAATTGCAAGCTGCTCGGTGCCTTGGGGATAGGCCACCCGCACTCCATCCGGGGCCGGATTCGGCCAGACTTTGAGTGATTCCGCACTAGGGGCCGCCTGGCCCACGAGCGGGGCAAAAACCACAATCACTTCATCGGTTCCGATGCAACCGGCGCTGTCGGTCACGGTCACGGTGACCGTGTAGATCCCCTGCCCGAGCACACTGCCATCCAGTTGCACGGTGGGCGTCGTCGCCCCGGTGGACCAATTGTAGCTGGCGTAGCCACTGCCCGGATCGAGCAGAATCGCCGCATTCAGCGGCAGGATGGTATCTGCGCCCAGGTCCACGGAAACACTGCTGATCAAGGCTTCCACCGGCATCCGCCCGGACTGGCAATCGGCATCCGGCTTCGTCCCAAAATGATAAAACACAGTGCCATTCCAGTCGCGCGGATAAAAGTTTCCGCCGAAGTTGAAGCTCGCTCCGCTTCCGGTGATCATCGTCAGTTCCGGCGTACTCCGCACCGCCGGTTGCCCGAGCGATTGGTAGCGCAGCCGGGCGCCACTGTTCTGCAGCGAGAGGTAAACCCCGAGGGTATCCCCGGCATTCAGCGTCCAGCCCCCACCCAGACTGACGACCACCGGCACATCCGGGTCATTGACCTGTACCGAAGCCGTCCCCCGGGGCGTCCAGGCTGCTGCATCGGTCTCAAATCCCAGGTGCGAACCCGGACGGGTGTGGAAAACCACGGTCTGGGCACCAGTATCAAAAATCCGAATGGCAAAACTGTCAAGCACCAAATTGGTATCGGCCACGAGGTCAAACATGGTGCCGTTCCAGTTGATATTCGTGCTGCTGGTGGTGAAAATTTCGCCCCGGTTGATAAATTCACCGCGCAGGGCTTCCGCCCAATAGGTCGTGCTGGAATTCAGTAATGGAGTGGTCAACAAGGGCCCCCCGCCCACTTGCGAACCGCCGGTAGCGGCATCCCACCAGCGAATCGAATCGCCGGGCGCGGCCTGCGCCGTCAACTGCAAGGCCGCCGTACCGCAACCGGTATCCGGGACCAGGGTGAGGGTCGGCGTCCCCAGAACACTGGTGGTCCAACTCACGGTATCGTTGCTGGAATTGGGATCGGCTCCCGATTGCAGCACCACCGAAATCCGGTAATCGCCCGCCTGCTGGGTAGAAAAAAATACCGGTAGGGTATCCTCGGTACAGCCATTCAAGCCTCCTACAAGGGTATCAAAATAGCTCGATTGCTGACTGAGGCTGAGATTTTGCGCGATCACCTGAAACGGGACATCGCCCTGATCAGTCAGACCGCGGTTGTAAAGCACCAATTCGAGTTGGGCATTGGGGTCACCGCAAAGAGGATTGAAAATTTCGCGCAATTCATCCGCCACGTAATCGGTGAAGGCCGGTGGCGTGTAGAGGAAGCCTGGGATATCGGTGGCGGCAGCCCGGCCGAAAACGAGGGCGTGTCCGTCATCATTCAGGTGCGTGCCGTCGCCGCTGTCATAGGTACCGGAAAGTTGATTGGTGGAGTCGGCCAGTCCCGTCCAGAAATCGATCACAAACGGGCTGTAAATCGCGATGAGAGAGTCGCGGACGTCTTGTTGCTTTTGGATGGGAATGGGGTTGTTGCCGTAATTTTTCGGTTGAGTGGTGGTAACCCAGATGGGAATATTGGCGGCGGCGGCGCGCGCGGTCAGGGTATCGAAATTCTCCAACTGTTCCGCCACCGTGTAGCCGGAGGAGACATCGTTGGAAGGAAGATTGATGATGATAGCGTCGGGATTCAGGCCAATGGCATACGTGATGTTGTGGGTGGTGTCCGGCGCGGGGCGGTTGGCCGGGGGCAGGTATCCCGTGGGCATGAGGCGGTAGGTCGTGAATCCCCCCACCGCTCGGTTGGTGACCTGGTAGGCCGGATTGAGGCTTTGCAAATGGGCCCGGTAGCGATTGACCCAAGCACTGTCGGGATGGGTCGCTCCCGCCCCGGCTGCGGTCGAAGAGCCCAGCACCACGACGTGAAACGAGGTATCGCGGGTACAGGGCGAGGTCTGCGCGGAAACCGACAAGACGTACAGCACAGGAACAAAGAGGAGGAAAAACTTTTTCATGGTTGATCGATTGTTCTTCAATTTAAAGCAAAATTCATTGCGATCCACAAGGGGAACCGAGCGCACCTGACCGGCACCCCCTCGGTGCTCGGGTAAGGCAAAAATCACGAAAGGCAATTCAGAAAATACCCTGGGGCATGTTTGGCCGAAAATTTCCCATTTGGCCCGGGAAGAAATTTCCGACGTGGATTTGTTGAAAAATCATAATTCACTGATAATCAGACATAAACAATTCTAATTAATTTTTGATTGTTTATTTTTTTGGCTAAATTTCGATGTGCAGCACAGGGAAATGTTCATCGCCCCTGTTCTCCTTCCGACCAAAACGACAACTTGAGATTTCGCGTCCCGCGAGGATGCAGCCAACTCCGCCGCCGAGGCGAACGATATATCGGCGCGCCATGCCGCCGCAAGAATTTTTGAATCTTACAGCATGACTATTGGAGGCCAGACTTTGTCTGGCTTCCTTTTTTGGGGCAATTCCCGAAAAGCAGTAAAAGCCTGCTCAAGAAGGGTTGCCTAACCAGGCTTGACTGGCAACGGCACGTACGTTCGTGCCCGAAAATGCGTATATTTCCGCCATGCACCCGCCCATCAAATTCCTACACCTAATTTTTACGGTACTTCTCCTGGGACTGGTCCAGCCCGGACACGGCCAACCAGGCCCCCACTACGTCCTCGCCGAGAGCGGGCTCAATCTAAGAGCAAGCGCTGACCCCGGCTCCAAACGGCTGACCACGCTGCCGTACGCGACTCAAGTTATTTTGCTTGAGGATCCACCGGGCAAAGAATTGACCATCGAAAACCTCAAAGGTGCTATGGTCAAGGTCGACGCGGATGGACAATACGGGTACGTATTCAGCGGTTACTTGAGCCAATACCCCGCCCCCTTCGAGGACATGTCCCTCGAAAAATACATAGAACTGGCCCGGGGAGCGGACCAAAATGTCTACTACGAGTCGCACTACTACGATTATGGCGGTTACTTCCGCGACGACGAAGGGGTAACCTTGCCCCAGTCCAGTTGGCAGGAGGCGTTTGTCCTGGCCCGCCAGTTGGGTGATATCCCAAAGGGCCTCAAATTCCCGCCCGCGCAACCGGGCGAAACGCAATACGAAAATCCGGACAAGCCAGAAATGGCCTGGACCGATGAGTTGAGAGCGGTCCGTGACGCCCGGGGAAAATTGCAAAAACTGGTCTATTCCTTCCGAACTGAAGGAAGCGGCCGCTCCGTGGCCATCACTCCCGGGGAAAATCCGGGGAGCTTTTTACTGATGATTGGCGCCATCGCCGATTGAATCGAATATTCATCCTTTTTACCATGCGAAAATCTACGATTGCCTTTACTTTTCTTGCTGCCCTCTTCCTGGTGATGGGAAACACTGCGGCCTTTGCCCAGTGTACCCCTTCCACGATCACGACGCCGGGCATTTACCCGGATCCCCTGCCCGACGGCTGTGCCGGCCAACCCTACAATGAGATCGTCCAGTTTGTTTTTCCCGTGGACACCGTCATCTCCGGATTTACGATTCCCTTCGATTCTTTCCGGATCGACAATGTCACCAACCTGCCCGGAGGCATCAGCTACGTGTGCAATACCGCCTCTTGCATCTTTGTCCCGACCGCACCCGGACAGCCGGCCCGCGGTTGTGCCGTCCTCTCGGGCAACCCCACAGGCCCAGTGGGACCCGGCAATCAGTTGGGCATCACCTTCACCGGCTTCGCTACAGTGCCCATCGTCGGCCCGCAGTCTTTGCAAGGCACCATTGACCTGCAACTCGACATCAATCCCAGCCCGACCTCGTCTTTCGGAACCGTCGTTGCGGCGCAAACGGTCACCTTCACCAACAGTTCCACCGGTGCTTCCAGCTACCTCTGGGACTTCGGCGATGGCAATACCTCTACGATGTTCAGCCCGACCCACACCTACGCCGCCCCGGGCAACTACCTCGCGTGCCTGATCACCGACAACGGCAATTGCCAGGACACTTCCTGCCAAACGGTCACCACCGGCTGTCCCGCTCCTACCGCGACCTTTGCCGCCACGCCGACCCTGCTCTCGGTGGCCTTCAACGACCAGACCCTCGGCTCCCCGACCAACTGGCTCTGGGACTTCGGCGATGGCAACACGTCGATCATGCAAAACCCAACCCATACCTACGCTGCCCCGGGCAGCTACACGGTGTGCCTGACCGTCACCGACACCTGCGGCACCGATTCCTCCTGCCAAAGTGTGACCGTCGCCTGCCCGCAGCCTTCGTCTGCCTTCAGCTTCACGCAAAACATGTTTGACGCCACTTTTTCCGACGCATCGACAATTTCGGGCACGGTGGCCTACCTCTGGGACTTCGGCGACGGCAATACCTCCACCATGCAAAATCCCACCCACACCTACGCCGCCAACGGCAACTACACCGCCTGCCTGACCGTCACCGATGACTGCGGCAGCGATTCCACTTGCCAAAATGTAACCGTATTTGTGATTGCAGTAGATGATCCGGCCAGCTTTGGTACGGTGCGCCTCTACCCGAATCCGTCCGCGGGTGCATTTACCCTGGAAGGCACTCGCCGCTTTGATCTGCCGCTGCAAATTCGGGTGTCCGATCTACTCGGCAAGGTTGTCTACGAACAGCAGTTGCCCGCCGGAAATTCAAACTTTAAACAGCCGGTAAATCTATCATCCACTGCTCCCGGCCTCTATTTCGTCCAGTTGAGCGCCGGGTCGGACACCCGCACCTTGAAGATTCGCATCGACTGATCGAATTTGGGTAAGGATCGCATTTGCGGGGCAGGTTGTGTAACTTGTCCCGCAAATTCTATTTCTGTCTTATGCTTCAAATCTGCGTTTACTGCGCTTCCAGCGATAAAATCGATCCCAAGTATTTCCAGGCGGCCGACGAATTGGCGGGAGAACTGGTCCAAGCCGGGGTCCAAGTCATCTACGGCGGTGGTGCCAAAGGGCTGATGGGAAAGCTTGCCGATGGGGTCCTGGCGCGCAACGGAACCATCATCGGGGTCATCCCCGAATTCATGAAGGCGGTGGAGTGGGACCATCCCCGCGCCACTGAGATGCGGGTGGTCCCGGACATGCATACGCGCAAACGGGCCTTTCTGGAAGGTACCGACGGCATCGTGGCCCTGCCCGGCGGTTGCGGCACCTTTGAAGAGTTGCTGGAAGCCATCACCTGGAAGCGATTGGGACTGGTGACCTGCCCGATCATTGTGGTCAACACCGAGGGCTACTACGATCCCTTGATCCAAATGCTGGAACGCAGCGTCGCGGAAAACTTCATGCGTGCGGAGCATCTGCAAATGTGGAGCGTCGTGGAACGCCCAGATCAAGTCATGCAAGCCCTCCAGGATGCACCGGGATGGGACCGCAACGCCATTGGATTTGCTGCCGTCTGATGGATTGGGAAGCAGAAGCCCGCGCCTCCTTGCGCGCCTACTTCGTCGAGAAGGGGGAGTGGGTCAAGGAAGAATGGCCCCGCATCATTGCCGCCTTTCAGCCCCGGGAAGTGGCAAGGGGGGAGACCTTGTTGCGGGAGGGGGAAGTGGCGGACTTTCTCTGGTGGCCCCACACCGGCTTGTTCCGCTTTTTCTTTTTCCTGGATGGCGAGGACAAGACGAAGTACTTTGCCTTTGAGCGATTTCCGTTTACTTCCACCCAGAGCTACGCGAATCAGGTCCCGGCGCGGGAAAACATCGTTGCGCTAGAAGCCGGCCTTCTGATCGGAATTAAATTCGCCGACAGCGACCGACTCCTGGTAGAATGTCCGTCTTGGGTGCGTTTTGTGCGCGGCCTGCTGAGCGAAGTCCAAACCGGCATCGATGAACTGCTTTTGGAAGCCCAATTTCAAACCGCCGAGCAGCGCTACCGGGATTTACTGGACAATAATCCCCGCTTCCTGCAGCGCATTCCGCTGAAATACATCGCTTCCTATCTGGGCATTACGCCGGAGAGCCTGAGCCGAATCCGCAAGAAGTTGCTCTGACCGACGCGGATGACATTCGCGGACACACCCGGGCGCAGCGCCAACTTTCCCCCGCATTTTTCGTTATCTTCATACCGCAAAAGGAAAGATCACATGTTAGGATACCGTTTCGACGATTTTATACCCAAGGAAAACGCAAAGTCGACCTTTGACAAGCTGCTGGACATCTTCCTGCAGATCATGGTCCACACTTCCGGGGACGTAGATGAGGCGCTCAACTGGATGAACCAACTGGACGCCCGCTATAACCTCACCACCAATGAGTACGGCATGGGGGACTTCATCGAGGACCTCAAGCAGCGCGGGTACATCAAGGACGATGGCGAAGGGAATTTTGATTTGACCGGAAAATCGGAGCAGACCATCCGGAAGAACTCCCTGGAAGAGATCTTCGGGAAGCTGAAAAAATCGCGCCGGGGCGGTCACCGCACCCCTTACGGCGGGCTGGGCGACGAACCCACCGCAGACCGGCGGCCCTACACTTTCGGTGACCGGCTGGAACAAATCTCGATGACCGACAGCCTGCGCAATGCCCAGATCAACCACGGCCTCAACAGCTTCCGCCTCACCGAAGATGACCTGGAAATCCAGGAACAGACCTTCAAAGCGCAAGTTTCGACCGTTTTGATGATCGACATTTCCCACTCGATGATCCTCTACGGCGAAGACCGCATCACCCCGGCAAAAAAGACCGCAATGGCCCTGGCCGAATTGATCACGACCCGCTATCCCAAGGATACGCTGGACATCATCGTCTTCGGCAATGACGCTTGGCAAATTCAAATCAAAGACCTGCCCTACCTGCAGGTCGGCCCTTACCACACCAATACCGTAGCCGGATTGGAACTGGCGATGGACATCCTGCGCCGGCGGAAAAACTCGAACAAGCAGATCTTCATGATCACCGACGGCAAGCCCACCTGCATCAAGGAAGGCATCAAATACTACAAAAACAGTTGGGGTCTGGACCGGAAGATCCTGAACAAAACGATGACCCTGGCCGCGCAGTGCCGCAAGCTCAAGATCCCGATCACGACCTTTATGATCGCGAAAGATCCCTGGCTGCAAAAGTTCGTGCAGGATTTTACCAAGGTCAACAATGGCCGCGCCTTCTATTCGAGCCTCAAGGGCTTGGGCGAGTTCGTGTTTGAAGATTACCAGACGAACCGCAAGAAGCGGGTGCGCTGAGGGGTATTCTAAATTTATTTTTCGAACCGATACTTTCCCCTTCAACTGGGCGGTGGAAACCCTGCTTTGATCGTTACGGCACCAGCAACTTGCGTAGCGTTGCCGTTCCAGAAAGTAGATTCCCGGAGCAATTTCTAATTTCATCCAAACCACCTATTGCGCACTCAAAAGGGGAAAGTCTGGGGAATTGCGGTACCGCATTTGCCCATCCCCAAGCACCAAATCCCCAGCGACCCACCGGAACAAATTGCCGCGAATTCCGTTCTTTTGTAACACAATCTGCTTCCCATTATATCTACTGAATACAATACTTTGGATCCCACACAGATTACTACCCTCGGCCAGCTCAAAGCATCGGGCTACCGTTCCCGCACCATCAAAGAAGAACTCCGTGAAAACCTCATCCTCAAGCTCAAGCGAGGCGAGGGGGTCTTTTCTGGCATTCACGGATATGAGGATACGGTCATTCCCGACCTGGAACGCGCGCTGCTGAGCCGCCACAACATGATCCTGCTCGGGCTACGGGGCCAGGCCAAAACCCGCCTCGCCCGTCAGATGACCCTGCTCCTCGACGAATGGATGCCTTACGTCGAAGGCGGCGACCTCAACGACGATCCCCTGAATCCGCTCGGACGGGTCGCCCGCGACATCATCGCCGAGCACGGGGACGATACCCCCATCGCCTGGATGCACCGCGATGGACGATATGCGGAAAAATTGGCGACGCCAGACGTCACCGTGGCTGACCTCATCGGCGATGTGGACCCGATCAAAGCGGCCAATCTCCGGCTCAGTTACGCGGACGAACGCGTGATCCACTTTGGGATGATTCCGCGCAGCAACCGCTCGATCTTCGTCATCAACGAACTGCCCGACTTGCAGGCCCGCATCCAGGTCGCCCTCTTTAACATCTTGCAGGAAGGGGACATCCAGATCCGCGGCTTCAAACTCCGCTTGCCCCTCGACATCCAGTTTGTCTTTACCGCAAATCCGGAAGACTATACCAATCGAGGTTCAATCGTCACGCCGCTCAAAGACCGGATCGAAAGCCAGATCCTGACCCACTATCCCAAGTCGATTGAGATTTCGCGGACGATCACCGAGCAGGAAGCGCGGGTCGCCGCCGGCGTCGAGGATCAAGTTGTCATTCACGACCTCGCCGCCGATTTGGTAGAACAAATTGCCATCGAAGCGCGCGCCAGCGAGTACGTGGACCAAAAGAGCGGGGTTTCGGCCCGCCTCACGATCTCCGCCTACGAAAACCTGGTCAGTGCCGCCGAGCGCCGCATGCTCCGGGAACGCGCCGCGCAATCACACGTGCGGATCGGTGACTTCTGGGGCGTGATTCCTGCCATTACCGGAAAAATTGAGCTGGTGTACGAAGGGGAACAGGAAGGCCCGGCCATCGTCGCCCAAAATCTGATCGGAAAGGCAGTTCGCGCCCAGTTTCCGCATTATTTCCCCAACCCCGAGGAACTCAAGCGCGGCAAAGGCGGCAATCCCTACGATCCCATCGTGCGGTGGTTTGGCTCGGGCAACAATGTCGACTTGTTGCTGGACATGCCCCAGGATGAGTACGAAAAGCAACTGCTCCTCATTCCTGGTCTGGCGGACATCGTGCGCAAGCACCATCCGGGCACCGGACCCGCCGAGCAATTTTTCCTCATGGAATTCCTGTTGCACGGCATGGCCGAGTATTCTTTGATCGGCAAGCACCAACTGGAAAAGGGCCTGCAATTCCAAGATCTCATGAGTGGCCTCTTCTCCGGCAACTTGGACGAAGACGAGGACGAATTCCAGGATTACTGATTTTAGGATTTCCGATGGGCTGATTTCCGATTTCCGATTGCCACTCGGCCGCAATCGGCGGTGTGGTGACAGTGAGAAATCGACCTTCGCCGCGCGGGTTTACACCGACAGGTTTGAATGCGGCTGTCGGAAGAATTGTGTTTTAATTGGTCAACGATTCATGATAGGTTGCGCGTCCAGGACGCGCCAATCGGAAATCGAACAATCGGAAATTTCCCCTAGACATTGTTGCCGCAGGATTCACGGACGATCAAAGTGGTGGGCAAAAAACGCTGGCCGGAGCTGAGTTGAAATTTGTCCTTTTGCTCGATCATATCGATCAAAATCTCCACCGATTCGCGGCCCATGCCCGCAACCGGCTGGGAAACGGCGGTGATCGGAGGGGTAACGAAACGGAACAGGTCCACGTCGTCGAAGCAGACCACCGCAACATCCTCCGGAATGCGCTTTCCGAGCGAGTTCAGCACTTCCAAGGCGGCCATCGCCAAGTTGTTGTTCACCACAAATAGTCCACGAATGTTGTGCGGCGGATGGACCAAGTCCGGAAGGACCCGCGCCATGTCGGCCGCGATATTGTCGTAGGAAATCTCCCGCACCAAGGCTTGGTCAAAACCGATGCCGTTCTTTTTGAGCGCATCTTGGTAGCCGCGGGTCCGTTCGGTGATCGAGGTCAGGTGCGAAGGCGAAATCGTAAGTTGCCCGATGCGGTCCACTCCGTTTTTGATCATGTGCTCTACGACCTCGACACTGCCCGCATAGTTGTCCGCGGTCACAAATGGCATCTCCGCCCCCGGAATGAAGCGGTCGACCAGTACAAAGGGAAAATTCTCTTTTTTGAGTTCTTCGATGTCCTCATTGTTGGCGAGGGTGGTGGAAATGATGAGGCCGTCGACGCCGCGGTCCCGGAGCATTTGGATCAGAGTCCGCTCCTTGTCCGCTTTTTCGTCAGAGCTACCGAACAGGACGTAATAGCCCCGCTTGCTGGCGGCATCCTCGACCGAACGGCACATGCGGGCGTAAAATGCATTTGAGATGTCAGCCACGATGAGGCCGAGGGTGTGGGAACGGCCCATGCGGAGACTGCGGGCCATCATGTTTGGCTTGTAGTTCAGTTCTTTGGCCTTGGCCCAGACGCGCTTTTGGGTGTCCTCGTTGATGCCATTGTCATTGCCTTTGCCGTTGAGGACCATGGAGACGAGGGTTTTGGATACACCAAGTGCTTTTGCAATGTCTGCCAGAGAAGTTTTCTTTTTCACAATCGATGCGTTTTCGGGTGGTTAATGATGGACGTTTTGATCTTACTAAAACGGTTTAGAATGCAACAGTTGGCACAAAATATACGCCATTCGCAGCAGAGCGGCAAGGGATTCATGAACAAAACAATGAGATTTATTGCGCGTGTAATGTTTTGCCGGACAATTTGCTTGGCACACTGCTATTTTCCCCGGGCATTTGGTATATTGACCCAAAGCCGCCTGAAACGTTTTAGCACGATAAAATGGGATATTCAGCGGCTTTGAGCGGCAAACTTAATGAAAAGAACTCCCGAACAAAGCTATAACGGATCGTTCATTCTGCTTACCCTGCTGTTTTTCTTGTGGGGCTTCATCACGGTGATGAATGATGTCCTGATCCGGGCCTTCAAAGGCATATTCGAGCTGACGACCTTTCAATCCAGCCTCGTCCAAACCGCCTTCTTCAGTGCATTTTTTGTGTTTTCCCTGCTGTACTTCCTGGTTTCGGCGCGCTACGGTGATCCGATCAACCGCATTGGGTATAAAAATGGGATGGTGTCCGGACTACTGGGCTGTGGACTCGGCTGCGCCTTGTTTTATCCGGCCGCTTACCTGAGCTCGTACGGTTTTTTCCTGTTTGCGCTGTTCGTATTGGCCGCCGGGGTAACAGTTTTGCAGATTGCCGCCAATCCTTACGCCGCGATTCTTGGGCCCCCGGATACCGCCTCCAGCCGCCTCAACCTGTCCCAGGGCTTCAATTCGCTGGGCACCACCCTCGGTCCCTTGCTCGGCGCCTTTCTGATCTACCGGATGTTTTCGGACAGCGGTGAATCGGCGGAAACCTCCGCGGTGGAATCGGTGGGGGCCACCTATCTTTTCTACGGCGGCGTTTTCGCCGTGTGTGCCGTCCTGGTGGCGTTCAGCAAAATGCCCCCCTTCCGCAATCAAGCCCAATTGGGCAGTGGTCTCGGTGCGCTGCGCTTTCGGCATCTGCGCTTCGGCATCGTGGCCATCTTCATGTACGTCGGGGCGGAAGTTGCCTGCGGCAGCTTTCTGGTGCAGTACCTCAGCTTGCCGGAAATCGGGAACTTTTCCGGAGAAGAAGGCAACAAATTCCTCGCTTATTTCTGGGGCGGGTTGATGATCGGTCGCCTGATGGGGGCGGTTTCGCTCGGGCGAATGGCACAACCGGCCCGTAAATTCGGACTGATGGCCGCCATTTCCCTGGGCACCTTTTTCTTCATCTACATCGTGACCAGCCTCCGGGCCGAAGGGGGCCATTTCCGTTGGGAATTCCTGCCCTTCCGAGAAATTGTGCTCTATTTGGCACTGTTGGCGCTCAACTACGGGGCATTTGTCGCTGGTCGGGGCCGGGCTGCCCGCTCCGTCACCGTATTCTCGCTGATCGTGATTCTGCTTTTGCTGGTCACCGTACTGGGAAGTGGAAAATGGGCCTTCTGGGCCGTCATCGGTACGGGGGTGTTCCACTCGATCATGTGGTCAAACATCTTCACCTTGTCCATCAAGGGACTCGGCAAATACACCAGCCAGGGTTCGTCCCTGCTGATCATGGCTATTTTTGGCGGGGCGTTGATCCCCCCACTTCAAGGGTACCTTGCCGATGCAACCGGAAGCCTGCAGTTGTCCTTCCTCGTGCCCTTGGTTTGTTACTTGTACATTGCTTTTTTCGGCTGGCGAGGCCACCGGGTCGCGACCGCCGAAACCTAGAACCCTCTATTTCAATGGATCGAACGTACGTTATTGGCATTGACATTGGTGGAACCAGCGCCGCCGTGGGACTGGTCAACCGAGATGGTCAATTGCTGGCCCAACGGAAGTACCTGACCGCCGAGCATCCGCAAGCAAACTGGTTTGTTTCCGCCGTCCAAAAAGGCGTCGCAGACATGCTTTCGGAATTGTCTCCGCCGTACCGGGTCTGTGGCATCGGGGTGGGCGTGCCCAATGGCAACTACTACACCGGCCGCATCGAGTATGCCCCCAATCTGCCCTGGAAAGGCGTGGTCGACCTCGCCGGACTCATGCAAGATGCCCTCGGCTACCCGGTCGTCCTCACCAACGATGCCAATGCCGCCGCCCTCGGAGAAAAGCATTTCGGAGCCGCCAAAGACCGGGACGATTTTATCGTCATCACCATTGGCACCGGACTCGGTAGCGGCATCGTCACCAATGGAAAATTGATCTACGGGTCGAGTGGATTCGGCGGTGAAGTCGGGCACACCACGGCCATTCGGGACGGTCGACTCTGCTCCTGTGGCAAGCACGGCTGCCTGGAAACCTACGTCTCCGCCCGGGGATTGCGGCAAAATTTTTTCGATCAGTTGGCCCAGTCCAGTGTTCCCAGTGCGTGGCGCAACCGTCCCCAGGGAGAGATTTCCGCCCGCACGGTCTTCGAAGCCGCCCACGCGGGCGATGAAGCCGCCATTGCCGCCTTTGATTATACCGGCCGCATCCTGGGGCGCCACCTCGCTGATGTCGTGGCGATCACCAGCCCAGAAGTCATTTTCCTGTACGGTGGCGTGGCCGAAGCCGGGGATTTGCTCTTGGAACCTACCCGCCAGGCCCTCGACGCCCACCTCCTACAGGTGTTTCGCGGGCGGGTCCGCGTCGAAGCTTCTCAACTGGAAGGCAAGTCCGCCGCCATTCTCGGGGCGGCCGCACTTGCCTGGGACGAACTTTGCCGCGATATTGAGGAACATGAATCGGCATAGGGAAATACTCAAGTGGAGCGCCGGCCTGTTGCTGGGCGGCTGGATTGGATTTGGCTGTGCGGAGGAAGCGGAGCCCAGCGTTCCGGCCCCGCCCCCCTTCGAAAAAGTCAACTGGCCCGAGGTCAACTATCCCGGAGAAAATTTGACCCAGTACGTGGATCCCTTCATTGGGACCGGCGGCCACGGCCATACCTTTCCCGGCGCGACCCTGCCTTTCGGTATGGTGCAATTGAGTCCGGATACCCGCCTGGAAGGCTGGGACGGCTGCTCTGGCTACCACTACACCAATAAGGTCGTCTACGGCTTCAGCCACACCCACCTCAGCGGAACCGGCGTCAGCGATTACGGTGACATCCTCCTCATGCCGGTCACCGGCCCACCTACCTTCGCCAGTGGAGCCGGCACCGCCCCCGATTCCGGCTACGCCTCCCGCTTCCGCAAAGCCGACGAAATCGCCGCTCCCGGATATTACCGCACCCGCCTATCCGATTACGGCATCGACGTGGAGCTGACCGCGACCGAACGTTGCGGACTGCACCGCTACACCGCCACCCCGGAAGACTCCCTGCACTTGATCCTCGACCTGGCCCACCGGGATCCGGTCAAGGAGGCCGCTCTTCGCATCGTGGACGACCGCCACATCGAGGGGTTCCGCTTCTCCAACGCCTGGGCCAAAGACCAGCGTGTCTTTTTTGCCATCGAATTTTCCCGCCCCTTCGTGGACCAGGAAGTCATGGGCCACGACCGCTCGCCCTCCGGCGATGTCGTCAACGGCCACCACGTCGTGGGGCGCTTTACCTTCCCCCCGGTCGCCGACGGGGTCTTGCAGGTGCGCTGCGGCATATCGGCGGTGAGCATCGGCGGAGCCTGGGCGGCATTGGAACAGGAAATGCGCACCTGGGACTTTGCAGCGGTCAAAGCCGCGGCCAATGCGGCCTGGAACCGGCAACTCAACAAAATTGTGGTCCAGGGCGGTTCCCGGGAGCAAAAAGTCAATTTTTATACTGCACTGTACCACACGATGATCGCCCCCAATCTATTTTCGGACGTGACCGGGGAGTACCGGGGACTAGACGGCGCCAATCGCAAAGTGAACGCCGACGAACAATACACTGTTTTTTCCTTGTGGGATACCTTCCGGGCCACCCACCCACTATTTACACTGATCGAACAGCGACGAACCGGGGCATTTATTCGGACCCTGCTGCGCCACTACCGGGACGGAGGAATTTTGCCCATCTGGGAACTTTCGGGCAACTACACCGGCTGTATGATCGGTTATCACGCCATTCCTGTAATCGCCGACGCTTACCTCAAGGGCATCCGCGAATTTGATGCGGAACTCGCCTTGGCCGCCATGGTCCACTCCGCCCGGCAGGACCATTTGGGCCTCGCCCCCTACCGCAAAAATGGTTTCATCGGGGCGGGAGAGGAACCAGAATCGGTCTCAAAGACCCTGGAATATGCTTACGACGACTGGTGCATCGGGGAAATGGCCCGGGCGATGGGCAAATCCACCGCAGCGTTTCCCAACGGTGATCCGGAAGCTGCCTTCGTGGACCGAGCGCAGTTTTACCTGAATCTGTTCGACCCGGAGACGGGCTTTTTCCGGGCCAAGATGAACGGGGGCTGGCAGCCGGGATTCGATCCCCGCGAAGTGAATTTTAACTTCACCGAAGCCAATGCCTGGCAGTACAGCATGTTTGTGCCGCAGGACATTGCCCGGCTCGATGCCCTATTGAAACCGCACGGGGGATTGGAGCAGCGCTTGGACGAATTGTTTGTTGCGGAGAGTGCCACCACCGGTCGGGATCAGGCGGACATCACAGGTCTGATCGGGCAGTACGCCCACGGAAACGAACCGAGCCACCACGTCGCTTATCTGTACAATTACGTGGGGGCACCAGCCAAAACCCAGGCGCGGGTACGGCAGATCATGGAAGAATTGTACCGGCCGGCCCCGGACGGCCTCTCCGGCAACGAGGACTGTGGCCAGATGAGCGCCTGGTACGTTTTGAGTGCGCTGGGATTTTATCCGGTTACGCCGGGGACGGACCAGTATGTGCTGGGATCTCCTTTGTTTCCCGAGGCAACCTTGTATTTTGAGAATGGGAAAAAGTTTACCATCCGGGCCGAAGGGACCGATGCCGGAAAGCGCTACTGGGGCGACGCGGTCCTCAACGGGCAAGCGCACCGCAAGTCTTATCTGCGCCACGGTGATCTACTGGCGGGGGGAGAACTGGTCCTGGAAATGTCGGACACACCGGTCGCGGCGGCCGAGGGCCTGGAACGCCCCTTTACCACTCCTCCGGAGGTGCGCCTCGCGGTGGTCCCGTATTTCTCCGCGGCCCGGGAAACCTTTACCGATTCGCTGCGGGTGGAGATCAAGTCGGTCGACCCGGAGGCGGAAATTCGCTATTTCATCGGGGAGCGGTACGCAGCCGACCAAGTGACCCTGCCCTACGCGGGACCGCTGCGCTTGACGGAAACCACAACGCTGTTTGCCTTTGCGGAGATGCCCGATGGGCGGCGCAGCGCCGTAGTGAGTGCCACCTACCACAAGGTAGACGACCGCCGATCACTTGAACTCTTTTCTGAGTACGCCAATCAGTATTCCGCCGGGGGCGATGCGGCCCTGATCGATTACTTGCGGGGCGGCCCCAATTTCCGCACTGGGCGCTGGCAGGGCTACCGCAAGGATCTGGAAGTGGTGCTGGACTTGGGGGCAGTCAAGAAGTTTTCCCAAGTTGGGGCGGGGTTTTTGCAGGACATCGGTTCGTGGATCTGGCTGCCGCGGGAAGTGACCTTTGCCGTTTCCAAGGACGGGGAAAGCTTTGCGGAATTGGGGACCGTACAACCGGATGTACCGGACAATGACTACACGGCAGTGACGCGGGACCTGGAACTGAATCTGGCGGCGGCCACGGAGGGGCGCTACGTGCGGATGCGGGCGCTGAATTATGGCGTCTGTCCCGCGTGGCACCTGGGCGCGGGCGGAGCCACCTGGGTCTTTGCCGATGAAATTTGGGTGGAATAAGGATCAGAGGCGGTCTTCCCAACCATCGGGATCGCGACTGGTATGCCATACGGCGATGATTTCAACACTTGAGTCCCTTAGTGCGTATACGATTTGGAAAGGAAATCGAGTGAGGGGCTTACGGCGAATGGGATCCCGATATATCATACCGATTTGAGGATGTTGAGTTATCAATTCAACGGCTGCCTTTACTTCAATCAAAAACCTCTTCCCGGTCTCAAGAGATCGCTTCTCATACCAATCAAAAGCTTCATCGATTTCCCGTTGCGCTTTCTGCCGTATCGTTAGACTATACCCGAAATCCATTCTTTGCCTCAAATGCATCCATGTACCCTTCCCAATCTACGCCATGGCCCGGATTTTCTTGCACGTCTTTGTAACGGCGCTCAAGCTCCCTTTCCTGGGCTTCAGTGAAATCCGGTAATTGAATTGACTCCGCCAGTAGATTATCAATTCGAGCTTGAACTGCATGCAATTGCTCGATGCTCAACCGCTCAAGGTGATCGGTAATGTATTTGTATTCCTTGCTCATCTCAATAAAGATAAGCATTCTCGGGGGACTCCACGCAATTTTCTCGTGCCGCCGGTGGCATTCCTCGTTTGGGTTTTCTAATTTGTACATAATTTTGTCTAACTATATGGATTTACCGAAAATGAAACACAATTGCTTAATTCTGGTCCTTTGCCTCTGCTTGGGGTCCACCGCGATGGCGCAAACGTTTGCCCCCGCCTTCCAAGGGTTCAGCAAAAAAAAGCCCACTTACATCCCGCTCAAAAATGGGCAGGAAATGGAAGTCAACATCAAACGGCTCTACTTCAAGCGGGGCCTGATCGATGACCTGAAAGTGGTCGGCGGCGATGGAGAAAAAGTCAAAATCAATCCCGAGGAGATTGACCACATGTACGTGGCTCCGAGCGGCCTGGCAAAGTTATCCCAAGCCCTCGACGCCGCCACCGACCTGACCAAGCTCCAGGACAATGAGTTGTCCACCGAGCACCTCGACGACGGCTACCTCTACATGGAATCCTCCAATGTCCAGGTCAAGAAGAAAAAAAACCAATTCTGCATGTTGCAGGTCATGAATCCGACTTTCAGCAAGAAGGTCACGGTCTACAACGATCCCTTTGCCAATGAAAGCATCGGGGTAGGGGTGGCCGGCATGACAGTAGCCGGCGGCCTCGACAAATCTTATTACATCAAAAAAGAAGGAGAAGATCTCGCCCGCAAAATTACCAAAAAGGAGTACAAGCGCGAAAAGGAAGAGCTTTTTGCCGAGTGCCCAGCGGTCCTCAAGAAATACGACGACAATGCCAAGTGGGCCGACTTCGAGCAGTTTATCTATGACTACTCAGTCATGTGCGATTGAGCTGATCGAGGCGGAATTCCGTAGAATTCCGCCTCGGTACCCAACGCTTTGCCGCCGTGCCTTACGGCGAGTCCGGACCCTGGCGGGAGCCATTCCGGTTTCACTTCGGGAAGTGAGGCGGGGAAATTCCCGTTGCCCCGTAAGCAAATAAGTCCCGTTGGGCGGCGAAATGCCCGTTTTCCGGTAAAAATTGGGACAATTTGTCCGGGAACCTTAGGCTTTATATCGAGTTGTACGCTACTTTTTTGTAGTATGCTGTATGGCGCACTCCGAGCCCCATACGCATCCTTTACCCGAAAAACCGCCCCATCTGCCCGGCCCGAACGGGCATGCGCATGCGCACGAGCATTCCCACCACCATCACGGTCACCACCACCATGGCCACCACCACCACGGTGCAACCGGTAACCTCCAAGTTGCATTTTTCCTCAACTTGGGGTTCACCATTTTGGAAATCTTCGGGGGCATTTTCACCAATTCGGTAGCCATCCTCACCGATGCGCTGCACGACCTCGGGGATTCATTGGCGCTGGGGCTGGCCTGGTACCTGGAAAAGTACTCGGAAAAGGGGCGGGATCAGAAATTCAACTACGGTTACGCACGGTTTTCCGTACTCGGTGCCTTCATCAACTCGATTGTCCTGGTTGTCGGCTCGATTTTTATCATGTACGAAACGATCCCGCGGTTGATCGCCCCCGAACCGACCCACGCTCCGGGCATGGTTGCGATTGCCGTTGTCGGAGTACTCGCCAATGGACTGGCAGCCTTTCGGCTCAGCCGGGGCCATTCTCTCAATGAACGGGCTGTGATGCTGCACCTCCTGGAGGACGTACTGGGCTGGGTCGCCATATTGATCGGCAGTGTCGTAATGCTGTTCGTCGACGTGCCCATCCTCGATCCCATCCTTTCGCTGGCGATCATGGCTTTCATTCTGTTCAATGTCTTTCGCAATTTGCGCGCCATTTTGCCGATTTTTCTGCAGGGCCGTCCCCCATCCATCGATGGTAAAGCCCTCGAAGTGGATCTGTGCGCCCTCGAAAGGGTCTGTGACGTCCACGACCTGCATTTGTGGTCCTTGGACGGAGCCTATAACATCGCCAGCCTGCACCTGGTTCTGGCAGAGGGAACTACCCTGCCCGAAGCCGAGGTGGTCAAACGGCAGGCGCGGCACGTATTGCAACATTTCCAGATCAAACACGCCACCATCGAGATTGAAGCCGAAGGCACCAATTGCGCCGGGCACGCTTCCGGAAATCAGCTTCCCCAAAAATAAAGCGGCGCCCTGAGGTGCCGCTTCGCTTTTCCAAATTGGAAAATGTATTTCTCAAGGTGCGATCAGACGCTGCCCTTGATCTTGATCACTTCGCCCGCCATGGCGGCAAACTGATCGTCGATTTCAAACATAACTTTCATTTTGTCCATCACCTTGACTTCATCCGGGTCCACGTGGCCATCGGAGAATACCAAGTCGAGGGCATTGACGAAGGTCGGCTTGTACAGTTCCGGCGGGATGCCTTCCGCACTGAGGCGCATCAGCTCGTCCACACCTTGCTTGCGCAAGATGCGAATCAGCTTGTCCATCATGCTTTTGAACTGATTTTGGTTCAGCGACTCAAGGATATTAGCTTTTTGTACGGCAGACCAGAAGTCAGCAACTTCTTCATTCGTGATTTGTCCGTCAGCAGCAATAATCGCGAGCAGCATCCCGCAAAATCCTTCCTGCTTGTTCAGGCTGGTGGGTGAACCACCACCCCCGAGAATGTTCTTAAAAAAGCTCATGCACTTGTAAGTTTTATGTTTGTGATAGGAAACGTGGCGCAAGATACTACATTTCGCGAATTAATTGCGAGGAGATTTTATCTTTATTGACCGCCTAAAATTAGCACAGCCAACCCTTCAAGAGTTGGCTGTCTCGTGTTTTTATGGACGCAAAAGGATCAGTCCTTGTCGTCATCACGGCCGATCAGGCCTTCAATTTCGTTTTCGTCATAGCGAATGACAGTTTGCCGGTAAAGATCCGATGATTGGCGCATCGCAATCGAACCGGCACCGTGCAGTGGAGAACTCGGAATGATGCGGACGTTGTGGGGTTGTGCGGAGGAAGGGGATTTGGCTTTCTTTTCTTCTTTCATATTCTGGCTGATGATTAAAATTCGGGTGGTGCAATCTGATAAATGATGGAGTACGGTTGCAATCTTCGATTTAAGGATTGTGAAAATAACAAAATCTATTGGATAAATCAACTTTTGATTGCGAATCGCCAGCGGAAAATCCCGATTTCCAACAATTAGTTAGCCCAAGTCCATTTTGTCCGGCAAATGGTTTTTTCCAAAATCGTAACGTCTCCCCGTACACTTCCCCAGCCGCTGGTACCGCTTGCCCCCCCAAGGGGGTATTTTTTACCCTTTGCGCGGGCAAAAAATGATTAAATTTGCCGGATGTTCATGCGCTTCAATCAGGTTATTTGCGCACTTGTCGGAGTATTTGTGCTGTTTTTAGCGGCTTGCTCGTCGGGAACCAATGCGCCGGCGAAGGTCCCCGTGGGACCTTCGAGTATGTTTTATGAACGCTTGCACCATTTCTGCTCCGACCATATCGAAGACCGTTTTTTGATCGGATATTTCGGCGACGAAGCCCTCGACACCACCATCTATTTCTTCATTGTCAGCCATACCGGCGACACCATTTACCGCGACAGTTGGCGGGCGACGGAATTCCTGAAAGACTGCCCCGCAGCCGCCGAGGACAAGGTGCAACGGCGCACCTTCCTGCAAAAGAAAATGCAGGATTTGGTGGAAGGCAAAACTGGAAAAGGCGCAGTCGTGAAGGAATCGGAGTCCGAATCCGATCCCGATTTTGGACCGATGTTTACTTACGCCGTCAACGAGGAGCGCGTCCGCAACATCCATTTTTCGCGGGTACGAAAATCTGTGGCGCTGGTCATTCTCTAAGAGGCGGTTTCTCGCCTTTGCGCAAACAAGCTCATTTTCGCAGCGATTTCACATTTGTACGCAACATCAATGATGATCTAACCAAAGGAATTGTGGTTGCCTGGGCAAATGAAACGCCGGTAGCATACTGCGTGTAGCACAATTTCCCGTACAAAATTAGGGTAATGTGTCAGGAATTTATTATTTTCTCATTCTGGTATATGCGCAATCAACTACTTTGACGCGATTGTTTAGCCAAGGTCCGTCAGAGCGCGCTTTAGTCGAATTATAGCCAATTGTCAGATGTCGAAAAAACGCGTCAAGGCACGGGTATTCTCCCCGCAGCCCACCCCAAAAAAGGAAGAAGAAGAAATTCACGATTACCCGCAAGTGGCACCCGCCAAGAAAGTATTTGCGGTTCTTCCGGATGATCCCGATGAGCATCAAAGTGAAAACAGTGGCCAAGGAGCCGACAGCCCGGCATCCAATGCCGCCGCCACCCCCAACGACTCCGACCCCTCCGCCGACGACGGCTCCGGAGGCAAACCGGAGGATCCCATCAAGGCCAAGAAAAAAGAAGTATTGCGCCAGCAGGCCGCGCAAGCGAAACCATTTTCCTTCCTCCCAGAAAAAATCGACGACGCTGAACTCGACACCGACTCCAAAGACGCAGGCAAAAGTTACAAGGTCGAAAAAGGCTCCGACGACAAGTCTTCCGTCCCGAACCATGATATGCAGAAGGATGTACGGTCCAGTTTACCGGCCTTTATGCAGCTCAAAGTGTCCACCCCCATCCAGATGAAGCGCGAGGAATCCGATTCCGAGGCCGGTATGGAATTCCTGGAAACGATGGCGGACATGGCCATTCAGGCCCTCGACAAAGTCAAAACCCCAGACAAGCCCGACGACAGCAAAGGCAAAGAAAATCAGGCCGCCGCCGAAGAGGGCCAGCGCAAGAAGAAAGAGGAACAGGAGAAAATGAAAAAAGGCGAGGCAAAAGACCTCGTCCAGGAAAAACCTGACCGCTCAAAGGACAAAGAAAACAACAAGAACAAAAAAATCGCAACCGCGCCCCAGGATCCCAACGCCAATGCGGATCCCCACCCCTCCGGACCCGCTGCGGAAGAAAAAGACAACGACGCGGGCGCTTCCGGCTCGGAATCTGCCTCCCAAGCCGCCGAAGTTCCGGCCGCGACCAAGTTCACTGCCGGACCCTCAGAATTGCCCGACCCGGTGCGTACCCGACTCGAAGCGGTGCTCAACATGAGCTTCAACAACGTACAGATCAAGGCCAATTCTGATCTGCCCGGCAATGCGGGGGCAGTCGCCGCCGTCGCCGGCAACACCATGCACTTTGCTCCGGGCCACTTCGACCCGAACAGTGCCAAAGGCCAGCGCCTGATCTACCACGAAGCCGCCCACTTGCGTCAGCAGATCGACAATGGCGTGCCGTCCATGGATGGCATGATCAACGGGATCCCGGTCAACCTCAGCCCCGATCTGGAACGGCAAGCGGATTATATCGCCAAAGGTGCATTGGAGGCCGATGTCGAACAGGGCCGCCAAATCCTCGATCAAGTCGCCAACACCACCAATCCGGTCGCCCAGATGATGACCCTGGATGGATTCGGCGGAGGTTACGGCGACTATTCCAGCTACTACGCCCTGCTCGACGTCATTGAAGGCCAAAAAGGCCAAATGAACGCCAGCATCGACGGGCATATCAAGACCCTCGACGGAAAATACGAAGGCGTCAAAGGCCAGATCCGTGAGGCCATGGACGCAGAAAAAAACGTCTACAAAGAGAACATCGATACCGCGATCACGGCCATCCAGACCGCGACCGAGTCCGCCCGCACCACGCTGACCACGCACATCGAAACCCGCACCACCGATGTCTCGACCTCCGGGGACACGGAGAAAGCGGCCATCGAAGCTATGGTCGAAGCAAAAAAGGAACAGATTACCACATCCTCCGACGGCCACGCCGAAGCCATTCTCAACCACGGTACGACCGAAGGAGCCCGGGCAATTTCGTCCACCCAGGGCCTTTCCCAACAGATGACCTCCTCGGTCGACTCGGCTTACGCTTCCTACGCGGACCGCGAGGGCGCGGACCAATTGGCCTCCGAAGCCCGTTCCGAAGCCTCTAATATCTCCTCTCAGATGGTTGATTCGGCGAGTCAACTGAACGAATCGCTCATCAACGACGGTACGCAGATGGGCGAAGACATCCGCTCAGAAGCCACCGATATCCACGGCAAGTTTGATGAGCCCCGGGAAAACGCCAACACCGAGATTGACCGCAAGGTCGAGGACACCAACGAGCAGATCAACAACTCGGTGGAGGATTTCCTGAACCAGTTGGAGCAGGAAAGCCAGGAGGTGATCCAGGAATTTGAACGGCAAAAGGGCAAACTGGACAAAGACTACGACGCGCTAGGCCGGGGCGCCATCCTGGGCGCACGCACCGCCCTGCGCAAAGCCGGCAAGGACATCCGCCGGAAGACCAAAGATGCCGGCAAGCAAATGGACGAAATCGCCCGGGCGGTGGCCCCGATTGGCTGGTCGAGCGGCGACATGACCGAAGCCCAGGCCGACGTTGCGGCCGCTGGTGCCGAATACATCAGTGAATTGGCCGGCGTGATGGGCGGGGCGGCCAATCAGTTTGACCATTTTGCCATCACGGTACGGCAGGAGGCGACCACGTTTACCCGCCAAATCCAGTCGGTTCTCGACGAAGCGGTCAGCGCCTTCGAAACCGAGATCGACGCGAAGGTCGAAGAGTACAAAGGCAACATCGACACCACCGCCGACGAAGCGATCACGGAGATCGAGGGGGTCAAGGGCAATATGGAGCCCAAATACGATGAAGCCGTTACGGCGGCCGACGAAGCCTGGGGCGAAGGGGTGGAAGAGCGGTCCACCGACATGACCGAAAAGGTCGACGAAGCCATCGAGGTGCAAGAAAGTGCGGTCAGCGACTTCTCCAGCGAGGTAAGTTCCGCCTTTGCGAAGCTGCCGAAACACTCCCCCGGCCTACTCGAAAGCGTGGGCAACTTTGTCATGGGGGGCCTGGAAATGCTCGGCGGGATCGTCGCTGGTCTCTTCTTGGGGGCAGTCCAAATGATTTCTGACCTTGCGATGCTGATTGTGACACCGATCATGTGGGTCGCCGCGGCCATTGTCATTGGCATCATCGCCGGACTCGCGGCCATTGTTGCCGGGATCTTGGGGGTCACCTTCGGGACGGCGATGCTCATCATCGGAATTGTGATCGGGGTTGCAATGGGGGTAGTGCTCATTGTCCAGGCGATCATGATGGATGGATCACCCTACGAACGCGGAGAAAAGATCGGACGGGGCCTCTTCGAAATCATTTCTTCCTTTGTGGGCACCGGCATCGTCGCCCGCGTGGGCAAATGGTCGGCCCGCGCCTCCCGAATTTCGGGCATCATCCGCCAACTGGGTGGCCTTAGAAAAGCGATTCCGATTTTGGCGTACGTAGACGATGTGGACGGGCTGCTGGCCCTCGCCAACAAGGTCGGCGATCTGGGTGAGCTTTCCCGGATTATCGATCAAGTGGGAGATCCGGCAAAGGTCACCCAACTGATCAACGTTTTGCAAAACTCGGACGAAGCCGCCGGTATCCTCGCCAAAATGCGCGGGGTCGGTGATTTGAGCCTGATTCTGAACAACCTCGACAACTTGCCCGCCCTCGGGCGGGCGATTGACCAGTTGGGCTTGGTAAAAGCCCAGCACTTGCTGGATGGACGCGCCACGCTGGCCCAGTTGGACGCCTTGATTTCGACGGGAAAGATCGGGCCGGATACCCAGGTGCTCAATCTCCTGAACAATGTCGGCGGAGATGTCGATGTACTTACCAAGCTCCTCAACCAAGTCGACGATGCCGGCCAACTGAACGAATTGATGCGCCTGCCGGGCGTCCGTGACGCCAGCCAGTTGAACAATCTCCTCGGACAAGTTCCGCCAAATCAACTGCGCAGTTTGTTGCAGCATCCGATGGTACAAAATGGCGACCAACTGGATGAGTTGATTCAGATCGTCGGACCGCAGCAATTGGAAAATCTGCTGAACAATCCGGCGCTGGAAAACAGCGACCAACTCGACAACTTGGTCCGCAATGTCGATCCCCAGCAGTGGGACAATTACCTCGCCAATGGCGACCAGATCGACAATACCCTGCCCGTCGTGGACGATACCGTCAACAATCTGGATCAAACCGACAACGTCGTCAGTAACCTGGACCAGACCGACAACGCCGCCAGCAACCTCGACCAAACCGACAATACCGCCAGCAACCTCGACCAAACCGACAATACCGCCAACAACCTCGACCAGACCGACAATACCGCCAGCAACCTCGACCAGACCGACAACGCCGCCAGCAACCTCGACCAAACCGACAACGCCACCAGCAACCTCGACCAGACCGACAATACCGCCAGCAACCTCAACCAGACCGACAATACCGTGCCCCCGCGTACTACCGGAGGCGCGCCGACCGAGCAGGTGCCCGCGGAGCAACTGGACAATCTCCGAAATTCCCTCAATGTGGAGGAATCCGGTGGCGTTACCCGCTTCCTGGACGACAGCGGCCGCGAAGTGGCCTACATCGATGAGTCGGGCAGCCTGGTCTACAAGTACGATGGCTACGGCGGTGATGTCACCATGGATCCCGACGCTACCACCGTCGCCTTGGGACGCTACACCGATCCCATCGATGAAGGCATGGGCACCAGTTCCATCTTCAAAGGCTCCGACGAGGGCGCCATGTGGAATGGAAATGATCCCACTGGCGGCTATACCGGACGCAACAACTCCATCGACATGCTCAATGTCGATCAGTCCAAACTCGATGCCGAAACCGTAGATCTCGCCCGCAGCCTCGGCTACGATGTCAATTCTCTCGACGACATCAATGGCCTGCCCAAGGAGGATCAGGGCCGCATCTGGGGGCAGTTCACCGATCAGTTCTGGGACACCTACAACCAG
>JBCCQH010000035.1:0-59461 GCA_039024435.1 Bacteroidota bacterium | reverse complement strand
GTATGTGTGTGGATTGTGTGTAAAACTAAAATCATTTTTGTTTGAATTTCTGGTTACGAACATTCTGAAGTATTTATGAACAGAAATAGTACTGATATTGATCTAGCTATCATTTCATTAAGCTGCGGTTTCCACTTATGCACATCTTCGTTGAAAGAAATTAACAGGATAATTTTGCGGCAAAACGGCGGTGAAAAAGTTGTGTGTATTTTATGAAAAATCCACAGTGAAATTTTGCTCAGTCTCGCCCCGGCGTTACCTGTCTTGCCGAGGATACATGCAAGAGGAAAGTTTCATTTTCCAGGACGGCTTTTCAAGAAAATGTGCAAATTGGGTGTGGAATATTAATAATTCACATTCAGTGAGTTAAGTAAGTTTTAATTTTGGCTGTGGAAATCACATCTACGGTTGGAAAAATCGATAAAAATGAACAGACGCGCGAGCGCGAGAGAGTTTGTAGACTTGGCGAGGGAGATCCCAGTACTTGACGTGCGATCCCCCGGTGAATACTTAAAAGGTCACGTACCGGGAGCGATTTCATTTCCCCTGTTTGACGACCAGGAACGAGGGGAGATTGGGACATTGTACAAGCAGGTCGGACGGGGAGCAGCGGTTGATCGGGGAATGACGCTTGTTCAGCCGAAAATGCAACGCATGTACCGTGAGGGTATTGCCCACGCTAAGAAGGGAAAGCTGCTGGTACACTGCTGGCGCAGCGGAATGCGCAGTGAGTCAGTAGCCGCTATGCTGGCGGTTTCAGGACTGGATATTATCGTCTTGGAAGGCGGATATAAGGCTTTCCGCAACTGGGTGCTGCAGCGGTTTATTCAGAGCTACCCAATCCGCTTAATCGGTGGGGCAACCGGAAGTGGAAAAACGGAAATTCTCCACAAAATTGCGGAGCGAGGCAGTTCCGTTCTCGACTTGGAAGGCCACGCTGATCACCGGGGGTCAGCATTCGGAGCCTTGGGCGCGCAAAGGGAAGTAATGCCAGCACAGTTTGAAAACGACTTGGCTTGGGAACTGCAACGTGCCAAAGGGCCGGCGCTCTGGATTGAAGATGAAAGCCGGGCCATCGGAAAGTTGCACATACATGCGGACTTGTGGCAGCAGATGAAACAGGCCGATTTGTACCTGATTGAGTTGCCAATCGAAGTGCGAATCGCACGATTGATTGAGGACTACGGTGATTTTCCAAAGTCAGAGCTTCTTGATTCGGTTGCGAAGATTAAGCGCCGCTTGGGCGGACTCCGCTACGCCGAGGTGACAGAAGCCATTCAAAAAGACGATGCGGAAACTGCAGTGCGGATATTGCTTGAGTATTATGACCGGAGTTACCGCTACGCAAACAAAGACCGATCCGCGGGGAAAGTCCAGGTACTGCGCTACCCGGAGTTCGACGCAGAACAGATTGCGGAAGATCTACTTGCCCTGGGCCAATGAAAAAGGTGGAATCGACGTTATGGAGCGGGTGACACCAAAAAAATTCCCCCCGCGTTGCGCGGGGGGACTGTCCATCAAAAAATTGCTTACCCTAATTCTTGCTTTCTGTCTGTCTTTGTTATTAATACGCCTGAACGGCCCAGAACCCCCAACCGGAAGCAAAAAAAATCATAAATTTTCCGTAAATCATTGAAAATGAGCGATTAATAATTTCCGAAAGTTTCTCTTTCTCGCTATTTCTCTGATCGAAATCTCAAGGCTTCATTTAAGCGGCGGTTTAAATTTAATCCTGTGATTTTGCGATGGCATCTTTTTCCGCCTCTCTACCGCTATTTTCTCACCCCTAGCTTTGGCTATGGACTCCAAAATGAGCTCCGATGGACAAAAAAATCTGCGTAAACAAATTTCACAAACCAATTTTAAACCGCCTCTGAGGGCAAGGCCCGGGTCGAGGATATTTTTGTGGTGTGTCCGCAGCAATTGGTCCACAGCTGCGACCAAATTTCCCTTTCACCGTAGCCAGCCTAAGCTTTTCTTTCGCATACCTGCGCTTCGATACTTGCCAATGTGCTCCGTACGAAGTGCTTGTAGAAGTAGTGCAGGCCGCGTGTACCCGAGAACACTCCGAGCCTTGGCAGTTTTGTTGTCCGCCTTTTCACGGGTAGCTGGTTCTGAGTCTCACATAAAAGTCGTAACTTTCCCTTTCATCGGTTGTGATATGAAGATTTTCAATTCCCTTTTGTCTGCTATTGTAGTCGTTATCTGCTGTTCCTTGGGGTCTTCCACCGCAAAGGGACAATGCTACGGCAACGGCATTCCTTCAAATGAGCTCGGCATCCGTCTCGGCAGTGTCACCAATGCTTCGGGCGTTGGCGGAGCAAGTATTGCCGAGCGCAATGCTTATGCTTCGGCTTTGAATGGTATCCACTACAAAAGGTACGGGACTTCCGGCGCCTTTCGGGCCGCCCTCAGTTTTACCCGTTTTGATTATGAGAACCGGGCCAACTGCCCCGACTGCATTCGGACCGATGCGAAAATTAACGGACTCAAATTTCGGGTAGGGTACGAATGGTTCACCTTTGTGGGACCGCTGGAACCATTTATCGGGATCGATGCCATCGCTTCTTACGATAGCTACGATGGGGAGACCTGGACGGTTGGTGATCGGCCTTACGAGGAGACACTTTGGGACCGCGAACGCCGTGGTTTCGGAGTGGGACCAGTTGCCGGTTTGCGCGTGTACTTGGGTTACGCCATTTCCATCTCTGCAGAGACCAGTGTGGAGGCGATGATGTACGGCCGGACCACCACCATTTCGCAGATTACTCCGGAAAATACGACGACAATCGCCAGCAATAACTACTTTGATACCACTTTTCAGCCCTTGAATTGGTTATCGCTGAATGTTCTCTTCTGATTGATCCGGTGATTTTTCTTGTCTTTTCTGTGGGCAAACGGCAGTTTAACGAAAACCGTGGCCATGTTCACCTTCGATCACCTACTCACGAGTGTCTTTGTTGTTGTTGCTTCGGTGTATTTAGCGGCGATTCACCGCTTGCCGTTTGCGGGGGATTTCGTCCTGAAATCGATTCCCGTGCTGTGCCTGGCAATTCTGGCCGGGCTGTATATTCCGGGTACCACGGGTAAATTGCTGGCCGTCGGATTTATATTTTCCGTCGGTGGCGACATCAGTTTGAGTTTCACCCACAAGAGCGAACAGTTTTTCCTTTTGGGGCTTGGTTCCTTCCTGATTGCTCATGTGATCTACGTGATCGCGTTTTCCCGTGATTTTCAGTTTTCTGCGGGCAAATTGCCTTTGATGGGCCTCTGGTTGGTTTTTGCGGTCGCGATGCTAGTCGCATTGTTCCCCAGGCTCGGCGCAATGCGAATTCCGGTTCTGGCGTACATCGCGGTAATTCTTTCGATGGTAATTGCCGCTACTGGTTGGCGAGGGCCGCACCCGGGGATGTTACTGGCCGGTGCCGTTTTGTTCATGCTTTCTGACTCCATGATTGCGGTCAACAAGTTCTTGACGCCGATTTCCTGGTCGAAGTACTTCATCATGGTCACCTATTACGTCGGCCAACTGCTGATCTGCCGGGCATTTTTGCCCCCATCGACCGGAGCTTGATCAGAGCATCAGTATCCCATTTGCTTAATCGCTTCGCTGGCGGCATCCACGGGCAATTTGCAAACGCTGTTTTGGCACACATAAATGCGGGTTGCGCCGTCCACGAAACGGTATTCGAGCAGCGGCAATTGATCGGGGGTTTCCTTTTCCGCTCCGACGAGCAACATATTTGGCAAGTAGTTCCCATCCAGCTCGCGCGCCAATTGTTGGGCTTTGGTTCCGGCGATGACGACTTCATGGAAGGGAGCCAGGTGCTTGAGCATCAGGATGCCCCAGTTGGAATAGCCTGAGCCGTAGCGTGGCATATCGCCTTTGATATTTTGTAGCATTTGCTGGGAAATCTCTCCGTAATGTTGGTTGCCGAAGAAGTGCCCCAGCTCAAACAGGACATTGGCCATGGTGGAATTGGAACCGGGAATCACGTTGTCCATGAGTTCCTTCTTGCGGGCGATCAGGGCGGGATCTTCGTCAGATGTGTAGAAAAATAGCTGCTGAGCTTCGTCGTAAAAATGCGCAATCGCATAGTCGGCGTAAGCCCGGGACCGTTGAATCCAGCGTGGATCGAGGGTTGCTTCGTACAAGGCGATGTAAGCTTCGGCCAGCAACGCGTAGTCATCGAGGAAGGCATTGATCGTTGCCCGCCCTTCTTTGTAATTGCGATGGAGGCGGGCACCGTCGGCGAGTTTCTGCTCGATAAATTCCGCATTGCGGAGCGCGGCCGCCAGGAAATCTTTCTCTCCGAATACCCGGTAGGCATCCACGTAGCCTTTCAGCATGAGTGCATTCCACGCAGTCAAAACCTTATCGTCTAGCCCCGGACGAATGCGCTGGCTTCTCTTCTCGAACAGCTTGCGCTTGGCTTTTTCCAGATCCCGTTCGAGCTTTTCGGCCTTTTTGGCTTTCTGAGTCGCGAAATCTTCTAACGATTGCGCCATGATCAGCACATTGTTGCCGTGTTCCCAGTTCCCACTCTTCGTTACTTGGTAGTACGCACAAAACCACTCGGCATCCGCGCCGAGGACCGCGTCGATTTCCGATTTCTGCCAAACGTAAAATTTTCCCTCTTCGCCTTCGCTATCGGCATCCAGTGAAGAGTAAAACCCGCCTTCCGGTGAGGTCATTTCCCGCGCGGTGTATTCCAGGGTCTCGTAGACGATCCGCTTGAACAAGGGGTCGGGCTGCCGCTGGTACGCTTCGGCGTAGAGCGAGACGAGCTGTCCATTGTCGTAGGTCATCTTTTCAAAATGGGGCACTTTCCAGTATTGATCGACCGAGTAGCGGGCAAATCCGCCGCCGAGGTGATCGTAGATGCCGCCCCAGGCGATTTTCTTGAGGGTGAGATCGACTGCTTCCCGGATTTGGGGATCAGATCGGAAATGTTCCGCCCGCATCAGAAACTTCCAGTTGTTCGGAATCGGAAACTTGGGCGCCTGATTCCGCCCGCCTTCCTTCAAGTCAAATGTCCCTTTCCAGGGATCCAGCACCGAATCGATGTCGCTCCAGGCAAACGGTTGCGGGTTGTCGACCGGCACGATGGCATCCATCTGCTTGACGGCCTTGGTGAGGCGTTCCGCGTATCCGTAGGCTTCATCCGGTGCATTTAGCCACAATTGGGAGAGTTGATCGAGGATGTTCATCCAGTTTTCCTTGGGAAAATATGTACCGCCCCAAATTGGTCGTCCGTCCGGTAGCGTCACACAGTTGAGGGGCCAGCCGCCACTCCCCGTCATGAGTTGTACCGCATCCATATAGATCTGGTCCACGTCGGGCCGTTCTTCCCGGTCGACCTTGATGCAGACAAAATGTTGGTTCATCAGTGCGGCAACCGTGCTGTCCTCGAACGACTCGTGTTCCATGACGTGGCACCAGTGACAAGCGGCGTAGCCCACCGAGATCAGCATGAGTTTGTTGTCTGCTTTTGCTTTTTTCAAGGCCTTGTCCCCCCAGGGCATCCAGTTTACCGGATTGTGAGCGTGCTGCAGCAAATAGGGACTGGTTTCGTGGACGAGATCGTTGGTGAATTTATACTCGGATTCCATGTTGCTTTGCGAAGTACAATAATTGAAAAAGACGATTGAGGTGGCAAACAGCAAAAAGAGGCGGTAATGTTTCATGGGCTTAGGGTCAGGAGGTGGCGATTTGCCGTTGGCGGGTAGTTTCCATCAGGACCATTCCGGCCGAAACGGAAACATTGAGCGAAGCAATTTTGCCCTGCATGGGAATGGCCGCGAGGTGGTCGGCGCTTTTGAGGACCGATTTGGAGATGCCTTTGGCCTCTGAGCCCAAGACAAAACAGACGGGTGCCCGGAGGTCGAGGTCAAAGATGCTGTCGGCGGCTTTTTCGGTACAAGCGATGACCTTAACCGAATAGGCTTGGAGCAAGTGGACCGCGTCGCGGACGTTGCGGACCCGGCAGACCGCAAGGTGATTGAGTGCTCCAGCGGAAACTTTCATCGCATCGGCATTGGCGCGGGCGGCTCCTTCTTCGGGGATGATGATGGCGTCGACGCCCATGCACTCGGCGGTGCGGGCGATGGCCCCAAAGTTGCGTACGTCAGACACTTGGTCGAGCAAGACCAAGCTGAGGGGTTCGGTCCGGCTATCGAGGGTGAGCAAGACCTGTTCCAGATCAAGAAAGGCAATCACGGCGGTGACGGCAACCACGCCTTGGTGGTTGCTGCCCGGTGCCATGCGCTCTATGGTTTCGGCGGGAACGGTTTGGACTGGAATGTTTTTGTTCCGGGCCAACTGACCGACTTCTTTGCGCAGCTCATTGTCCAATTCGCGTCGCAGAAGCACTTTGTCGATGCTGCGTCCGGCGGAGATGGCCTCGATGACCGCTCTGGCGCCGTAGATGAAGTTTTGATTGGGATTGCGTTGTTTCATAGCCAATGGCAAATCTACCAAAAGAACCGAACAACTATCGGTCAAGTGACCGGAAGGAGCGGCAGACAGTTTTTGCGCCAGGCGTGAGGATTTAGGGGATCCTTGGGATGGCGATGACCGTGGGGAAGAGGAGACTGCGCGGCATAAACCGCAATCTTTTCTTAGAGGCGGTTTAAATTTAGTCCTGCGATTTTGCTATGGTATCTTTTTCCGCCCCTCTTCAGCTATTTTCTCGTCCGCAGCTTGGGCTGCGCACTCCAAAATGAGCTTCGATGGACAAAAAACCTGCACTAGCAAATTTCACAAATCAATTTTAAACAGCCTCTCAGTGAGTTTTTTCATTTTGAGTCGAATTGATCGGAAAATCGCGCGCTGAAAGCTCGCATCTTCCCCGTTCCGCTCACTCGTCACGATGGCAGTGAGTAAACGGTGCAATACGTTTTGGACCCCTACCGTTCCGCGCGCCGAACCTCGATGGGGTCGAGGCTGCGCAAGGTGATCAGTGGATCGAGCCGGGGATGACGGGGCGAGACCGCTTGGAAGCGGTTTCCCCGGGCCAATGCCGCCAATAGAAATGTCATTTCCATCAGGGCAAAATTGTTGCCGATGCACAGCCGCGGTCCGCCACCAAAAGGAAAGTAGGCGAAGCGCGGCCGATTTTTGACCTTTTCCGTAGCCCAGCGTCCCGGCCAAAATTCTTGAGGGCGGTCCCAGAGATCGGGTCGGCGGTGGACTTGGTACGCCAGGAGCAGAACATTGGTATCTTGCTCGATGTGGTACCCACCGATGCTGTCTTCGCCCAGACTGAGTCGTCCAAACACCCAAGCCGGCGGGTAGAGCCGCAATGCCTCATCGATGACGTACCGGGTGTAAACCAAGCGTTTTAAATCTTCAAGGATTGGGGGCCGGTCGCCGAGCACCTCTTGAAGTTCGACGGCCAGAAGTTCCTGCACTTCGGGATGGTGGGCCAGCAGGTGAAAAATCCAGCTCATGGTTAGCGCAGTGGTCTCATGGCCGGCGACGAATATCGTCATGCATTCATCGCGCAGTTGGAGATCATTCATCTGCTCACCGGTATCGGCATCGCGGGCTTCCATGAGCATGGAGAGCAAGTCATCGAAGCCCTCTGTCTTACCGCGCCGCGCTTCAATGATGCCGAAAAGCACCTGGTTGATGCTTTCGGTGGCGCGCCGAAATGCCAAGTGTCGTGGTGTGGGCAGCCAGGTGGGGGGCGGAATCGGGTTTTTGACCCGGTCCATGGCAAAGTCATTCAGGAGTCCTAGATTTTTGCTGATGGTAGGAACGTGCGATTCGACATTGGTGGAAAAAAGGGTTCGGGCAACGATGCGCATGGTCACGTCCATCATTTCCCGGTGGACATCGATGGTCTGGTCGGCCGGCAGCTTGTTCCATCGCTCGGCCCAGACCATCGATTCTTCGATCATCGCGTGGGCCAGAGAGTTCAGGCGCTTCCGGTGAAATGCCGGCTGGGCGAGGCGGCGCTGCCGCAGCCAAAAGTCAGATTCACTGGTGAGCAAGCCATTGCCGAGGAACAGTTTGAGGATATCGTAGGCAAAGCTTTTCTTGTAGTTCCGGTTGTTGTCCTGCAGCACGTACTTGACGTACTCGGGTTCGGTAATCACAGTCAGCTTGCGCCGAAATAGCCGTGCCGAGTAGATCGTACCCAATTCATCGGCGCGGGACAACATCCAGCCCAGCATATCCCGCCGCAGTTCCGGAATATCACCGAACAGCCAGTGCGTATGGGCCGAGGTGGGGGGAGAAGAAAGCGTCGTGGGAGCGGCCATAATTCATATTTGCGTGCTGGGTGACGTGCAAAATTTCGCGAAAAAAACAGCCTTTTCAAACATTGTCCCAGCCAGTGTGTATATTTGATACAAATTCCATTGCCCATGAAAGAAGTATGGTCAAAGATGGCGTCCTACTTGAGTTTCCGCAAGCAGGGTTCACCGGACGGTAAACCGGTGTCCTTCAACTTGCGCGCGATGCATACGATCAACAAGATCTCCATTCTCATGTTTCTCGTCGCGCTGGTAATTATGCTTTTCAAGTTTATCCTCTGACCCCCAAAATATTCGGAAACGGGCGATTCCCCGTGATGGGAGACCTGCGTTCCGACCCGTTTTTCCGATTCCAGTCCCAACATCTATCCACTTTCCAAGAAGAACCAAACTTTATGGAAGACTACGCTTTTGAGTTTGACCTCACCGGAATAACCGTTTCCTCGGTATTCACGCCACAGTCCCGCTTTCTGATTGCCACCCCGAACTCGGTCGCCATTGGGGCTTCCGACCTCAGTGCTCAAACTTTTGACCTCAGTACGCCGGTGTACCTCATTGGTGAGGCGGACAGCAGCTCCATCACCGTGAGCAGCACCTACACGCTAGATGGCGTGAGTTTGTTGCGTGAGGAAGTGTTGGCCTTGCCCAATTTGATTCCCGGCGTCGCTCCAATGTTCAACTATTACCTCTCGGCAAACTACCTGCCCGATGAGGATGGAACCGAACGGATCATGGTACAGGCGGGTGGTATCGGCGCGGTGGATCTGCTGAATACCGATCCGATCATGAGTGGCTACCACGAGTTTACCTTGCAAGATCCATTTACGGTAGCCGCATCGCTGAGTCCGACTGGTGAAGAAATTGCCGGGGTTTTGACCGCACTCTCATTGCAAGTATTCAACTCACCGGAGCGGACGATTTCTCTGGTGGGCCGGGAACCGATTGTCTACCGCCAGTCCGCCGACTTATTGGTCATCGGGGCATATTTCCGGCCGATCACGGGGAGTGAGTTGTTGCGTAGGCGAGTAGGTCGGCGCTTAAAGCGAAAATTCCTGAGTTAGTACCGTTTCCGAGCGTTTGCAGATCTTCTTCGAGTTGTGCAAATGCTGCCCGTTGGGCTGCCTGGGTGTCGCAGTCCGCAAGGCGTTGGGCCCCCGTGATTGCAGCTCGGGCAATGGGATCTTTTTTCAAGGACGATGGCAGTGATCGCAAGACGTTTTGGCTGAGGTCGTGGACCAGCAGACGGTTGTCCAGTTCTAGGTGGCAGTAAAGTTGCAGGATCCGGGCTTGGGTTCGCAGGTCTTGTCGCTCGTGGGTCGCGGAGATATTGATCAGGTCGTGGAAAAGCGCCAATGATTTCCGGGCGGCCCGCCCGAGCAAGTGGATCAGCCCCAGATTGTAGAGAAATGTAATCTGGGTTTTTCGGGGCAATCGGTCACCCTGGTCCTGAAACCACTCGGTGGCTTGGTGGACACCGGCGGGCAAGGCTCCGTAGACCTGCTCATTCATGTACCGAATCAGTTCGGTTTGGTGGGCAATCCGCAAAATCCGAAACTCCGCGTGTTCCCGCAGTTGGGGCAGTTGGTCAAGCCGGCGGCGGAGTTTGGTCAGCAAGTCAAATTTTCCGTTGTGAGCGGCCATCGCCATGGTATTGGCGACCAGGCTTTTGAAGCGGGCTGGTTCACTTTTGATCAGCGCGGAATGTTGGTCCCAGTGTGCGATCAGCCGTTGGTGCAGTTCCAAGCAGGCGGGACCATCGCCCTGAATTTGAGCGTGCAGGGCGTGGATCTGATAATAGAAGTGCCGGGCGTGAAAGTGCGCTTCCGGGGGAGGCGTCTGCAGGATAGGCTGGGCAAATAGTGGATCCAGGGTTTCGCGTAGGGGACGGTCCTGCCGCACCGGTCGCTGGACCAACGAGAGGTAGAATTCGTCGTGGAGCTGGTAAAGTTGCAGGTAGTTTTGCAGCCGGTCATTCAGCGAACGCCACTCGGAGACCAACCGTTCCAAGGCTACTGCTCGCTGTTTTTCCGGCATCTCTTTGAGCAAGCGCCGTTCCCAGATGTGGAGTTCCAGTGCTCCTGGCAAGTAATGATGTTGGGAGACCAATTTCCGGAGCCGCCGCAAGTGCCGAAAGCATGCCCGGTAGAGTCGGCGCTGGTACAGCAAATGCAAGTCGTCGATGAGCGCCCGCATCTGGAAATAGCTGTTTTGCTCGCTGTGAAACAGCCGGATCGTTTTGAGTACGAGGTGAAAGAGATAATTTTTCTCAGCGGAAATGCGGCGGGCCAGTGCTGTACCAGAAAACTGCGCACAGATGGCCGCTTCGTCGTAGCGATCCTGTGCCAACAGCGCGTCGAAGAGGCGTTCGTAATTTGTGGGGCCCTTGTTTTCCTTCTTCACAAAAATGCGGAAGTAGCGCTTTTCCGCTTTGCTCATGGAGTGGACCAGTCGGTGGAGTTCGTCTTTTGCCGGCATAATTGATTGGAATACGAAATTTAGATGCGGTTATCGGCAATTTTGTGCGGATTTCACGAGAAATATCCGATTTAGAATCCGAAAAACATAGCATTCTTTGTATTGAAGTGCTGCGCTCTCCCTTCGATATTTGAACCGTAGATCAAAATCAGCGCTGACGGCAGAACCAAACACAAAGACGCTCATCGGAAGAAACGCAAGACTTCGCTTCTCCATCAATTCATATTTAAGTACCGCGGTACCAACTGTATTTCTCTAAATCAACTCAACTGTGTAAATGCTCCAAGCCGGCGGCCGATCCTTGAGGACCGCCGGTTTTGTTTTGGGCGAATGTGTATCCTGGATTTTAATCAATCAGACGGGAACATCTTACCGGGAAAGATTGGGATGCACAAGCGCAATCTCCCCGGGCTTCCATCAGTCGGAGCCAGTCCTGGGTAGGACTGTGCCCCAAACCCAAAGTTGCATCAATCCTCGCCGCCCCCTTCGCTCGGCAGTTGACCGCGGGTGCCCATGTAGTTCATTTCGCCGCCGGCATCGACGTAAAACACCCACCACTTGCGGTGGATGCAGCCAGAAGGACAATCTCCTTCGCCTTTGGAAAACTTCAACGCCATGGCATTCTTGCTATCGGATCCCCAAGTGACGTCATCGCCGTCGCCAGCGATTCCCTCCGCTTGCGCGAATTTGATTCCATCGATTTTTTCCAAGATAAATGCCAACTGCACCGTATTGATGTAGGTCGGCGAGACCAGGGTAAGGCTCGGACCGAGGGCTCCTTCGCGGTAGTTTTGAATCTTGAGTCGGTAGCGGGACATCAATTGGTTGAGGTAAAGGTTGGCGGTCATGGTGCTGCCATTGGCCCACTGACTTTTGAACTCGGCATCATTTTCCAGGACGACGGAAATTTCTTTGAGGTGGGGATTGCCGAGGGTATGAATGCCAGTGAAGTCGGATGGGACGTCGGCGTCCTTTTGGCTCATCCAGTAAGCTTTGCTCAACAAGTCGTAATAGAAAGCGATGCGGTCCGGTGGGATTCGTGCTTCCATTTCGCCACTGGTGCGGGACGTATTGAGTTCGCGCACGGCGAGTCGGGCGGCGTCTTCGCGGTACTTGAGGGCGAGATCTTCCGGGAGCGCCTCTTTTTGTGCTTTGGGTGAGGAACTTTTGCAGCCGACGAGCACCAGCAGGCTGAGTGCGCCGAGAAGGAATAGAGAGGAAAGGTGGAGTCGCATAGTGGAAACATTGGAGCGGAAAAATAGAAAAAATACCGGAAAACCCGCCGGGCTAAATCAGTTTCTCGACTTGGGTAAGTACCTGCGCGGTAGCTCCGGCTTGGGCCAGTATGTAAGCTTTGTTTCGGGCTCGGGTTTGGGCCAATGTATCGGCATCGTCCAACCAATGCTGCAACGCGTGCACCAGTTCCGCCACCGTTGTAACTGAGATTGCGCCGCCACTTTCGATCAGGTCGACCGCCTCGCGGAACCGGTCATATTTAGGCCCAAAGATGACCGGATTGCCGTAGACTGCCGGTTCCTGGGTATTGTGGATGCCCGCCCCCAATCCACCCCCGATGTAGACCACTTCCGAGTAGTGGTACAGCCGGGAAAGCATCCCCACGTTGTCGATCCAAAGAACATCGGTTTCCCGGGAAATGGATTCCCGTACACTGTATTTCACCATTTTCCCGTTGGCGGAAGCGAGGTGCCGGTCAATGCGCTCCGGATGGATCTCGTGCGGCGCGATGATCCAGCACAGCTCTGGATTGCGCAATTGCGCAATTGCAGGCAGTAGAATGTCTTCGTCCGGCGGCCAGGGACTGCCCGCCACGATGCAGCGGCGACCCGCAATGAACTCGTCAATGCCCGGCACCGGTTGAAACTTGTCCGGCAACTGGGCCGCCCGATCAAATCGGGTATCGCCACTTACGCTCACCCGGGTGACGCCGGCTTTTTGCCGGAGCAAGTCGGCGGTGGCTGCGTCCTGGGTAAATATCCAGTCAAATCCCCGGAAAGCGGCCGTGTATTGCCGTTTCAGACCACTGCGAAAAAATCGACTTTCCGGCTGCAAGATTGCACTCACCAGGAAGGTCGGCACCCGCCGCGCTCGCAGTGCCGTCAGATAGTTCAGCCAAAGCTCATACTTGATGAAAAAAGCCGCCCGTGGCTGAACCCGATCCAAAAAGAAGGCGGCATTGCGCCGCAGGTCCAGGGGCAAGTAGCAGATGCAATCCGCCCCCGCGTAGTCTTTCCGAATCTCGTAGCCGGAAGGACTAAAAAAAGTGAGGAGGATACGGTCCTCGGGATATTGGGCACGCCAAGCTTCGATCAGCGCCCGGCCCTGTTCAAACTCGCCCAATGAAGCGCAGTGGAACCACACCCAGGAATGCTCAGGATCGACTTGTTTGCGGAGCTGGGCCCGCCAGTCGCGCCGCCCCCGGACAAATTGCCGTGCCTTGGGCTGCCCGTAGGCCAGGATGCGGGCTCCGATCCCGTACAGGCGTATGCCCAGATCGTACAGCAGCATCATTCGGAAAACTTGTCGATGGAAGTGGGGCCGTGCAGGTCAAATTCCCGCTTGATAAAGAGCAATTTTCCCTCGTGGTGGGAGCGCCGCCGGTAGCCGAGCAGGTGCAGAACCTGCGCTCCAAACCAGCGCACAATATTGGTGTGGATGATCAGGAGACCGTCTTTCCCGGGCACCCGGCGGATTCCGGGCAGAATCGGCAGGGCGCGATGGGCCCGCAAATAGCGCAGAAATACAGAAAATCCCAGCCAAAAGGGCGCAATGCGGCGAATGATGAAGAAGCCGTCGTCGCCTTGCTCCTGGTAGAGTGGCATGAAGATCCGGCCCCTTTCTTTGGCGTGGACTTCGCCGTTTTGGTTGTGCGCGAGGGCTTCGTCCTTCTGAATGGGTTGAAAATTGCGGTAACCTGGTTTCATACGGAACCGTTCGCCTTCGTGTACCGGTTTCCGGAACCGCACCTCGAAGAAGTTTTTCAACGCAGCGGTCGTCTGCCCGGCGAGGCGTTTGCGGTTGGCCGCGAGATCGGGCAAATCTTTGGCGCCCAACAAGCCCGTCTGCACCAAAATCAGTAGGAGCAGCGAATAGTGGTTCTCAACCGAAACCTCATCCTCGTGCTGGCCCGCTTCGAAACCCATTGAGATGTGGCCTTTGGTGTTTAGGTAGCTCAGGAAGGGACCATTGAGTTGCTCTTCGAGGCCGAGGATCACCGGCAAATTCAGATTTTGTACGAAGCGCCGGTTGCGCAGCGTATCGCCGATCAGGATAAAGGGCGGACTCGGTGCGGAAGTCGTGTGGAGATCGAGGAACACCAGCGGTCCGCGTCGCTGTTCGATGGCGCGGTCCACGTGGTCTTGCAGCTCTTCCATTTCCCCTGCTTCGTAGACCTCCGGGACTTCGGCGAGCCCCCGCAGATCCGGGCGGAATTTCCACATGCGGTTGAGGTCGGTGTCGATGAAGCGTTGACCGTTTTCCAGCGCCCTGATGTTACCGGTAAGGGCGATGAACTCCCCTTTTTGCAGGAGCGATTCCCGTTCCAATCGATCTACCAAGCGCTGTAGAGCATAGACGCCGGACGGTTCATTGCCGTGCATTCCTCCGATGGCGACCAAGGTGGGGCCGGGGGCATCCGCTTTGAGGTGGCCGATGACCCGCGGAAATGCCCGCGTCGCGGATGTATGTTCGGAGGGATTTATTATCATTTGATTTTGACCTGCCCATTGAGGAATTCATGCAGAAAATGATCGGCGACGTTTACGAAATCGCGTTCGGTTACGATTCCAATCAATTCATGCTTTGCGTTGAGGACGGGCAGGCAACTGATGTTGTTTTTGCGCAGGAGCGTAATGGCGTCAGTGGTGAGTACATCTTCGTCGATGACGATGACCCGCGACTTGGGGATCATGACGTCTTTGACCGCGACGGGTTCGTCTCCGGGCATGCGATTGGCGTAATAATTGAGCAACTCCCGAGCGGTGACAATCCCCACAAATTCCCCTTTGGCGTTTTCGACGGGCAAGTGTGTGATGTCTTTCCAGCTCATGATGTTTTGCACCAGATCGATGAGGTCCTCGTCCTGCACCGTGTACAGGCTGCGGGACATGATTTGGTCCACCCGCCAGTACCGGTTCATCCAGGAGCCGGCTTCATTGATGCGGGCCTTGCCCCACTTGGCGACCGGCTTGTTGTTTTTCTGGCGGCGGACGATGCCCGCGGTGGTGGCGACGATGGCCTCCTCTTTGGTGCCTTTTTTCTTGAGTGCATTGAAGGAGTCGAGCATCCACTGGGAGCCACTTTTGCCGGTTTCCGCCCGCTCTTCGATCACGTCCATGTAGCGATTGATGTCGCGTTCGCGGATGTTGGCGATTTTCAAGCCTTCTTTGGCCATTGGGATCAACTCTTTGCAGATCAAATCTTGGGCGGAATAGGGCTTGCCATCGACCCAGCGGAACATGGCACCCATGCCGGTGCGGGCCGCCCGCATGAAGTTCGATTTGACCACATCGAAGTCGATTTTCTTGTTGATGCGGTCGTACTGCTTGGGCATGCCGTGCATGAGGCCGAGCCAGAAAGCGGTATTGGCCATCTCGTCGATGACGGTCGGCCCGGAGGGCAGGACCCGGTTCTCGATACGGAGATGGGGCAGGCCATTGGTGATCCCGTAGCAGGGCCGGTTCCAGGTGTAGATGGTGCCGTTGTGCAGGCGGAGGGCTTTGAGTTTCGGGATCCCGCCGTCTTTGAGCGTATCGAGGCTATTCTCGGTGATGGGTGTACTGATAAGGACCCGGTAGCGGGCTACTTCTTCGCGGAAGATTTCCATGACCGACTTGTCCAGCCAGCGGTCCCCAAAAAATACCCGGGGCTGTACTTCGCGCTTGGTTTGGGTGACGTTGCGGGTGTCGGCGGATTGCTGGAACAGGGCAATGCGGGTTTCGCGCCACAGGCGGTGCCCGAACAGCAACGGTGAGTTGGTGGCCACACTGAGTACGGGTGCTGTAATGGCTTGCGCCCAATTGTACTTTTTGACGAAGTCGCGCGCTTCCACTTGGTAGTGTACCTGAAAGCTGGTGTTGCAGCTCTCAAACATCAGTGAATCGTGGGTCGAAATGAGTTCGTCGCTGCCCTGAATCCGGAACTCGTAGGGTCCGCCCCGCATCTGAAGAATGGCTTCGTTAAGGGCAAAGTAGCGCGGATTGGGCATTAGATTGTCGAGGCTGAGGTCACTCTGCCGGATGGTCGGAAGGATTCCCACCATGATGTAGTCGGCGCCGTACTTTTTGAGCGATTCACCCAGTTCCGTGAGGCAGCCCCGAAGCTGCTTTTCCATCCGGGAGAGACAGTCGCCGGTAAACTCCTGGGGGTCCAGGTTGACCTCCAGATTGAACTTCGAGAGCTCATTGGTGAAAGCGGGATTTTCAATTTCCGCTAACAGTTCCGGGGCGATGGACGCCGGCCGGAATGCACTGTCGATGAGGCACATTTCCTGTTCGGCCCCAATCCGAGTGATGCCTTTCTCGAACATGCCTTTTTCCAGCATGATTTCGATGGCGCGGATATCGTGAAAAAGGTGCTGCGTGAAGTTGCGCAATTCCTTTTTGCTCAGAATTTGACTGACATTTTGCTCCCCCATAGAAATAAGGATAACCGATTGAACCTAGAACTCCGCAAAATAGCAAAGCGCGGCGAAAGGACCAATTGGAAATGGTCGCCCCGTCGATTGGCTTTTCAGTTGGCAAACGTGAGGAAGAGATGATCCAGGGTCAGTCCGGGGTGTTGGGAACGGTAGCGCAACACTCCGGACTGGGGATTGATCCGGGAACCTAGCCGTTCGGGAGCACGTTGCTGCTGGTCAAGGAGGGCGTTGATTTGCTCGGCGCAGGCTTGGGGATCGCCTTGCACCACGTAGGCGGCGAGGCAACCATTGCGGTAGCGCCCAGATATGAAGTGATCAATCCCGGTTGCGATGTACCGGTTTTGGTAAGCGCAGGCGTCGACTTTGCTGCCGTTTGGCTTGCGCCAACTGCGTTCGCTGAGGTTTTTCGCCTCGATGTGAAATCGATTGCGCCGGCCATTTTCCCAGTTGTGGAAAGTGATGTCGATCCGCGGTCTTTCGTTGGCGTTGAAATCGGGCGCGTGGAATTCATCCGCCGTCCTTTCCGCCGGATCCTCCGATCCGATGATCATCTGCGCCCGCTCGGTTGCCGGCAACCGATTCATCCAAAACACGAGGTAAGCGGAAAAGTTGTTCTCGATCCAGTCGGGCCGGGCCAGGCTTTCCTGCCGGGCCCGCCGGTAGCCGAGGAGGAAAATGGCGATGCATTTCTCGGCAAATGCGTTCTGAAAAGCGGCCTGTACTGCGTTGAGGGAAACTCTAGACATTGGCGGCGATCATTTCGGAAATGATGGCCTGGGCTTCGTCCCGGGCGCGGCTTTGGGTCCAGTACCGGCGTTGATTCGGCTGGGCCAAGTACAGCGTATCCCCGGTGGAATAGCGTACTTTTTTCCGCAGGTACACCGATTGAGCGTACTGCTGCACCGAATAGCGGTTGATGTCCCGGAGCAATTGGCGCATTTCCCCATCGGTCCCGATGAACTCCGGAGCCGCCGCGGCATCGCCCCGGACAAATTCCAGGCGGAGCAGCAAAATCGGAAATTTGAAGGGCATCCGGAAGAGAGATACTTGGGCAACCAGGCCCTGTCCATTCAGGAAATCATTGATTTCGGCTTGGAGGCGGGTGGCGTAGGCCTGGCATTGGGCCTGATTGGCGGCCACCGGTTGCAAGGCCCGCGCTCTGTTTTTGTCTTGGAAGAGATCGATGGCATTTTCCAGGAAATCAGTGATGCGGGTCCGGTCCGCCTCCCCCAGTTCGTAGGCATCAAATACCCGCTTTTCGAAAGCCGGAAGATCGGCCATCTGGGATTCGGGGGCACCTCCGGAAAACAGGCTGGGTGCCGGAGACGAAGTGTACCGGAGGTGGGGGAGGTCTGGGGGATCCGGATGTTGCAGGAGGGCATCGCTGATCGGTAGATTTTCGAATTCGTAGCTCATCGTTTGGTCGCGCTCAATGCCCCAACTGCCGGCCAGGAGGAAAACGAGGTAATTGGCGAGGGAAGAATTGAACAGCAAAGTCAGATTGCGCAAAACCCGATCATTGCCGGTTTTGACGATGTACATGCCCTGCTTGAAATAGGCCCGGTAATCAAAGTACGCCGCCCGGATGCGCTTTTCCATGGTATTTTGCGCCAAGGCGATATAGGGCGGTTGGAAAATGTCCAGGTCGCGGTGGCGCACGATTTCCTCGATTTCGCCGAGATCTTCTTCGGGGGTGTAATAGGACTGCAACTGGGTCAGGGCCAGGAACCGGCCGGTCACGTCCACGGTGGCCTTGTTCGGTTCCCGCTTGTGGAGCCCGGCCTGAAAGATAAACCCGTCGGCTTCCTTGCGTTCGCCCAGGGTGCGGTGCCGACGCTGGATGCGTTCGACGAGTTGGAAATCGGCCAGATTGCCCCATTGGGCGACTTTCCAGACATTGGTGCCGGAGCGCAGAGCCAGTTCGATGGGAATGAACTTGACGTCGAGGCCATCGATCACAAACCCTTCGGCGGCGTGGTGGCGCAGCCGGGACTGCGGGGCCCAGTACTCGATGCTGGTGCCACGGGGTTCCACAGGTTCCGGAACAAAGCTGATGAAACTGACCGGAACCTTGGCGTCGGGAAAGAGGCTGCCTCCGTAGGTATTGGGTGTACTGCGGAAGATAGAGAGGTTGAAGATCTTCTCGACCCGGTTTTCGCGGAACAGCCAGTTCCGGAAGTTGTGGTCGGTCGGTTTGGTGTAGGTGAGCAACTGGGTATTGAAGAGCAAGGCCACCTTGCCTCCCGGGGCCCAGCGGGCCGATTGGTGGATGAAGGGAATGACAAACTGGGTGCTGAAGTTGCGCGACTGGCAGTATTGTTTGATTTCCGGGGGCAATCCGTTTTTGCCAAAAGGTGGATTGCCTACCACGATGTCAAACGGCGCACCGGTGAATGGATAAGGGTCGGCAATGGCATTTTGCCGGAAAATATTGTTCCCCAGTTGGTCCTGAGGGCCGGTGGGCGCGACATCGTAGGTCAAGTGCGGGAGAGGATTGCCGTCCCGCGCCCAGATCTCCGGCGTTTCCAAAAAGTCCAGCAGCGTCAATAACAGACTGAAAGCGGTCACCTTTACCGCGTTCCGGTCGAGTTCCATGCCGAAGATGGTCTCCTGGAGTAGCGCGATGAGCCCGGTGTAGGTCGGTCGGTCGTCGGGGTGTTGCCGTTGCCAAATGCCCACCAGCCGCTTGAACGCCATGGCGAGAAAAATCCCCGAGCCACAGGTCGGATCCAGGATTCGCAGGTTGTAGCGGGGTGAATCGGGGGGCAGTACCTGGTCTAAAATCAATTCCACCAAAGCGGGAGGGGTGTAAAAGGCTCCGGTTCGGTCTTTTTGTTCCCGCCGGAATTCGGCCAGGAAACTTTCGTAGATCTCACTCAACAATTCGATGCGGATGACATCGAATCGGAAGAGGCGGTACTCGGTGGAAAACAAAGATGGGCTGGTCTGCCCGTGAATCAGGCAGTTCTGCAAAGCCCGCAGGTGTTCGGGAGTGACCCGGGTGCGTTCTTCCTCGGTGACGGGAAAAAGATTTCCCCCAAAGTGGTCGGTGATGGTGGCGAAAAAGTTAAAGGTCGCGGCGGAATCGTCCAGCAGGGACAGAAAGTTCGCGTAGCCGGTGGCCGCCCAAATCGCAGGTGGAATGGCTCCGCGGTCTTGCAGGTACATGACGAAGATCGTGCGGAGAAGCAGCCGGTGGATCAGCTCTTCGGGGAGATTGTCATTGAGCATTGCCTTCGCTACCGCCAGCAATCCTTTCACCAGCAGCCGGTCGACCTTGTTTTGGTTGCTGATCGGCTTCAGATTGGGGTTGTGCCAGAAGTTTCCCGAATCGATTTGTGCGACCGAAAGTGCGGCTTTGAGGCGGTCCAGGGAATTCTGGGTCCCCCGCAAGTAAGTGATCGCCGCCAGTTCCCGCTCCAAGTCACCGCCTTCCCGGAGGGCAATTGGCTTTTCGTAGCAGTTGTAGACCCGGATTTCGCTCGGTGAGGTGACGAACAAGAACACCACGCGGCCATCATTCCAAATTCGGCGGTGCAGGGCGTTGATCTCCGCCAATGCCGTAGGATCAAACTCGGAAACTTCCTTGAAAAAGACGGCGGGCTTGCCGTCCTGTCGGTACACCCCGTCTGCCCCCAGCCGGGCGGTCAGCGCATCGTCCTCGCGGGGGTAAATGGGAAAATCGCCGCCGAAATCCAGCTGCGTTAGAATCGGACTGGTGCTCATGAACGGTAAAAATATGAAGAATTCCGGAAATCTCGCTTTTCTCCTTGGGATTCCGGGTTGTACTGGCCGCCTCCGCTAACTGTTGGGAAAAACGATCTTCCGGGGCAGTGAACCCTCGTCGGGTGCGCGGCTTTTTGGGTCGGTGTCGGGAACGGATAGCATTTTCCCGTGGCTTTTGTGAAATTGCCGCTATGCAACGCTCTACCCGACAACTTCTGCAATTTGTGGTCTTTCTGGGGTTGGCCGTCGTGTTTACCTGGCTGGCCTTTGCGGGGCAAGACCTGAATGCGCTGCGGGAAATGCTCGGCGAAACCCGCTGGGCTTACGTAGGGCTGGCCCTGGTCTTGACTTTGTTGGGTCACTGGGCGCGGGCGGCCCGCTGGCAATTGCTCCTGCGGAATGCGGGGATGCCAGTCAAGCTTTCGCACGCGCTGGTGAGTCTGCTGAACGGCTACTTTGTGAACCTGGGCGTGCCGCGCTTGGGTGAGATTACCCGTTGCGGGGTGCTAAACCGGCTGAGTGGTACCCCCGTCCTGACCGCAGCGGGAACGGTCGTCGCGGAAAGGGCGGTGGATGTGTTGGTGCTGGTGCTGATCGCGTTGGGATTTTTTCTGACGGCGGGGGGAAAGTTCCTGGCGGCGGGAGAGGAACTGGTATTGCAGCCAGTGGTCGAATTTCTTTCGGGCAAAATCGGGTGGCTGGTACTGCTCGGTGGATTGGGCTTGTTGGGGCTGGGGATTTTATTTCTTTGGGCCCGTGGCCGCAAACGAGATGCCGGTAAAAGCCTGCTCAACCGCTCCCGCGAATGGGCGGCTCAACTCTACGGAGGGCTGGTGAGTGCCTTGCGCTTGCCGGGCTTTGGGCGGTTTGCCTTGCTGACGTTGGCGATTTGGGTGAGCTATTACTCAGCGCCTTTGCTTTCCCTGTTGGCACTGGATCTGGGGCATCCGGAACTTTTGACCGTGGCCTTTGCTGCATTTCTGTTTGGGAGCTTGGCCCGGACGGTTCCGCTGCCGGCGGGCTCGGTCGGGGCATATCACTACCTGGTCAGCAGTGTACTGCTGTTGTGGGGGTACTCAGAAAGTGAAGGTTTGGGCTTGGCGACCCTCAACCACGGGGTACAGACCTTGTTTTATCTGCTGGCGGGATTGGGGAGTTGGATTGCCTTGGTGGTGTTGCAACAGCGCGCATTGGCCCCAGAAAAGTAAAGCGGATTTCATTCATCGGAAATTACATCGGGCCTTGCTCGACGTAGGCACGGATGTCTTCCACTTGCTCGTTGCTCATGCGCTCCAGGGTGTAGTGCGGCATGTAGGCGCGGTGCCCCTTGTCCGCGTAGGTTCCGTGGCGGATGATGTCGTACAGCCCCAAGTGCCCGGTGTGGGTGATGTGGCGGCGCAATAGCCCAAGCGAGAGGTTGTCGTGGTTCAGGTTCAGGTAATTGCTGGGACCACTCGGGGAGTGACAGGTCCGGCAACTGATGTTGTAAATGGCCTTTCCGCGGGCTGCATCCGCTTTTCTTTCGGTTGCGTAGCCGACCTTCTTACTTTCCGGAACCTCGATGAAAGTTGCGGGCGAGCCTTGCAAATAGAAGGTTTTGAGCCAGGTGATCATTTCTGGATTGCTGCCTTCGCCGGCGGTGCGGACTTTTTCCCAGTCGGCATCGGTCAGGGTGAGGTCTCCCATTTTGAGTTGGAGGCTCCAGAAGTAAGCCAGGGCGGACTGCATTTCGTCATCGCTTAGTCGACGGCCTTGTGAGCAGACCTCGGCGCACAATTGGATGGCCGCTTCGAGGCTGTTTTGGGCGGGGCGGACCAGATCGCCGTACTTCTTATAGTAATCCCCGTTGTACCAGGAAACTTTGTTGACGGTCCCGTACATCGTAGTGCCTTGGAGGAGAGGCAAACCATTTTGCAAGGCAAAGTCCAGCCGGGCCTCCGGGTCGCTGATCCGCAAATCGGGATCTTCCTTCTCCATGTTGTGGCAGTTAGTACAGATGAAGAAGCGGCTCTGCCGGCGGGCGTTTGTGCCATTTTTGGACTTGTAGGTTCCTTCCAGGATAAGGGAGCGCCCCATTTCAATGCGTTGCTCACTCAGATCGGCCGGTCGGTTGCTGGGATAAGGCTCGCCCCACGCGTGGAGCACGTCGGCGACATTGGTATTTTTGTCCCAAGGGGTGGGTTGCTCATCCGACTGCTGGGTACGGGTCAAAAGCCCCGTGCCCATTAAAATGAGTCCAAAAGCAAGCAAACCGCCAAGCAAAAATGTCCTCCGAAACATAGGTGAATCCTTAGATCTAAAGTAGTTCGTGGATCTAAAATAGCAAAAAGTGCTCGCATTCTGAAAATTAGCCCCGGTTTTTGCCTACGCCCGGGCGCTGAGGTGGGGATTGTGGGAATCGGACTGCGTTGTGTGAATCCTTGCCCGGTGGAGCCGATTCTGCGCTGCGCCCAGGTATTTTCCCTATCTTTAATCCCCCCACGGCTCCCGTTACCCAAAAGCTTTGGTCCAGATACCCTTATGAATGCACGCAACCTCCGTTCTCCGCACCGAAAGCTGCTCGGCCTGGCCGGCCTGTTGGCCCTGTGCTTATGGATGAATCCAGGTACCGCACGGGCCCAATGGCTCGAACCGCACCGGATTCAGATCGGGATGTCCGGTGGATTCGGGGGTGTACACAGCTGGGGCTCGCCAAGTTTCGATGTGATTTGGCACCGACTGACCGCCCGGATATCGCCCGGCTTGTGGTACATTGGCGGCGGGCTGACCTACCAGTTGGCGTTTTTCAATCCCAAAGTCCGCCACGACCGACGCATCATTTTGAGTGCTTACTACCTCAACGATTGGCTACTAGCAAATGCGGGCCCGGGCGAAATCCGCAAAGACCAGCACATCTACATGCTGATGCCAGGCATCCACGTGAATCTGAACCACCGCGGGACGGTATTTTTTGAAGTTTCGGCGGGGGCAATGTACATGCACGAGCGGCTGTTTGGGCGGGAAGACCGCAATCTCCGCAGTGTGGGTGATCATTTCTCGCCGATGGGTGAGGTGCGGATCGGGGGTATTTTCCTGAGCCGGAAGGAACACGTACAGCAATTCCCCCTAAAGTACAAAGAAAAGCCCGCCGACCGCGTGAAGAAGCGCAAGCTCAAATTTTAAACATGATGTCCCGGCCCCCGTTTCGCCATATTGCGATCCTGTCTCCCGAGCACGTATTTGGTCGTTCGCACCGTCCGAATTTTGCGGAAACCGATGGGGTAGAGCTTGAGTCTTGGTTGAACCGCGCTCGGAGAAATGGCGCGGATGCCGTGTACGCTCGGATCTACCGGGAACTTCCGAACTTTGCTTACGGTTTGTTGCAGCGGCTTTCCCGGGAAAATGGCTTGGCGCTGATCGCACCGGTTGCTTTGTCGGAAATGGAATTTCGCCCCGCCGCGTGGCACTCCCGGGCGAGTGATCCTCCGGTAGCTGTCTCGCCCGGGGGAAGTTTGCGCGGGCGTTCCTGCCACCACCGGGCGGACGTGGAAAAGGCCCAGGCGGAGGGGTTGGACTACGTATTTTTATCCCCGGTCTTTTCCACACGTACCCATCCTGATGCGGTTCCTCTGGGACTGGAAAAACTGCGCGACACTTGCCGCCGGGTCGATATCCCGGTGTTTGCACTGGGGGGAATCGACGCTGACCGAATCAATCTCTGCCGGGAAGCCGGAGCTTACGGAGTGGCCGGCATCCGCATATTTTTGAGTTGAACCCGGCAATGCGTAATTTTTGAGGAATTTTCAACATTCAGCGCGGGATTGCGTTGGAGATCAAAGTATGAAAGCAGCACTTACCATTGCGGGATCCGATTCGGGCGGCGGCGCCGGAATCCAAGCCGACCTCAAGACCTTTGAGGCCCACGAAGTGTTTGGGACCAGTGTGCTCACGGCGGTTACCGCGCAAAACACCGTTGGTGTCCAAAAGGTAATGGCCGTTCCGGAAGATATGGTAGCCGCGCAACTGGCATCTATTCTGAGCGATTTTCACGTAAGTGGAGCCAAAACCGGAATGCTGTTTGACGCCCCGATCATCGAAGTGGTGGCAAGTGCGCTGCGCGAACGGACCTTTCCGCTGGTGGTGGATCCGGTCATGGTTGCTACCTCGGGGGACCGATTGCTGCAAGTTTCGGCGATCCAGGCAATGGTCGAAACGCTGTTTCCCCTGGCGACGGTGATCACCCCAAATCTGCACGAAGCCGCTTTGCTGGCAGATATGAAAGTGGCCAACAAAACCGATATGCAACGCGCCGCCGAAAAAATCGCGGATCTGGCCCCCCAAGCCTGGATCCTGGTCAAGGGTGGCCACCTCGACGAGGAGGGCGGTACCGACTTGCTGTACCACGCAGGTGAATCGGAGTGGTTGCGGACCGAATTTGTTCCGACCCACAATACCCACGGCACCGGATGTACCCTTTCGGCAGCGATTGCAGCGCGGCTGGCCTTGGGAGTCCGCGTACCCACCGCGGTGGCTGGCGCCAAAAACTATCTGACGGGAGCCCTGAAAAATGCTTGGCACGGATTGGGTCACGGTCGCGGCTCTCTGCGCCACCACTACTACCACAACCCGAAATTGTACTCATGAGGAAATACACCTGCATTTTGTTTCTGCTCGTGAGTTGCTCGGTGCTCGGACTTTCCCCGGCTGCGGTGGCCCAGCGGAGCGATTGCCGCATGAAGCGGGAAGACCTCCGGCCGATCATTGACCGCTACAATCCGTTCTTCACCGATCACACTTGGGAAAATCCGAGCAAAACCGAGACCGCCCGCCTTGATCCGATGCGGCTGCTCATCATCCAGCAAAAGGCCTGCTTGCGTCACCACATTCTCTACGTCCTCCACCTCGATCCGTCGATCATCGAAAACAACGACCGTTTTTGGATCACAGAAATGCTGGTCATGCTCAAGCGGGTCCACTTCAACGATCCGCGCTACGTCGAGTACAAAAAAGGCTTTGAAAAGGAGTACATCCGTCAGTTCCTCGCCAATGGTCTGAACTCGACGTTTAACTTTCCGCTGAATGACCGGACGTTTATCTGCCGGGTAGAAACGGGCGATTGGGGGGCAAAAGTCAAGCTGGAAGCGGTGCGCTTTGTCTTTCGGGAACGAATCAAACAGCCGGGCATCGCGCGCGAAAAGGACGATGGCTGGTTCCAGGGAGGGTCCGAATAACATGCGGTGGTTTCTGCCCACCCTAATCATGGGCATTGCTGCCTTGGGGCTATTTGCCGCTTCCTGGGCGTTTCGCATCGCTCATTGGCCCGGCGCCAGCATCCTGCGCTACGCGGCCTTGGGGGCATTTGCGGTCGGGGTTTTTTTGCTTCTCCTCTACAATGTCAGCAAGCTGAACGAAAAGGAACCGGAAGAGGAAAGTTTCGAGGACTGGCTGAACAAAGACGATTGAATGCTGATCCTGGGGATCACCACGACACTGTTGATGCTGTACTACGCCGGCTACCTGTGGTGGAGTGCACGCCACTATTCTCCGGTGATGAAACCCCGCACGGACTTGCGCGTGGCGGCGACGCTGGTGAATTGGGAGGGGGTATCGGTGATCGTTCCGGCCCGCAACGAAGCGGAGAACATCGGGGCTTGTGTCCGGGACATATTGGCGCAGCAAGCTGTCCATTCCGGTTTTGAGTTGATTGTCGTCAATGACCATTCCGAAGACGATACCGTCCGTGTAGCTACAGAAGCTGCAGCCGGAGATCCCCGTTTTCGGATCATCGACTTGGCCGAAGTGCAAGGGGTGGCTTACAAAAAAGCGGCGGTCGCGGCGGGCATCCGCGCCGCCCAAGGGGATTTCATTGTCACCACCGACGCCGACTGCCGCATGGGCCCGTACTGGTTGTTTGGCTTGACTTCCCGGATGAACTTCAATGTGGGGATGGTTTCCGGACCGGTGGTCTTGGAGGGAAAGCGGATATTTCAGCAGTTTCAGGCCCTCGAATTCATGGGGCTAAACGCGGTCGGAGCGGCGGCAATCCGGGCTGGCCGCCCCACTATGTGCAACGGGGCCAATCTCGCCTACCGCAAGCAAGTGTTCGAAGCGGTGGGGGGATTTTCCGGGATTGATCACATCGCTTCCGGGGATGACGAATTGTTGATGCACAAGATTGCCCGGGAGACCGATTGGAAGGTAGCGTTTGCCTTGGATCGGGATGCCATCGTGCGGACGGAAGCGCTAGCGACTTGGACGGCTTTCAAAGCGCAACGGCGGCGCTGGGTCAGCAAGAGCACACAGTACAAGCAGGCGTCGATCACGGCGACGCTGGTGCTCTCCTGGCTGGCAATGGCGGGGCTTCCGGTTTTGCTGGTAGCGGCGATTTGGTGGCCTCCGGCGGGGATTTTTCTGGGGGTGAATCTGTTGTTGAAAATGGCCGGTGAATTCCCAATCCTTTTCCGGGCGGCAGGTTTTTTTGATAAATTGCACCTGTTGCGCTGGTTTGTCCCGGAACAACTGGCCCACATCGCGTATGTGCTCTGGGTGGGACTGGCGGGAAATGTCCGCTCCTACACCTGGAAAGGAAGAGAAGTCAAATGAAGGAGTTGAACCACATTCAGTACCAGATCATTCGTTCGCTGACCTTTGCCGAACCGTTTGAAACCTTGATGGAAGAGGTAGAGGCAAGTGAGCCGGTCATCGTTGCCGAGTTGCGCACCCTGATCGACTCGCGTTACGTGCAGGTGATGGTGGATGAGCACGGCAACGGGCAGTTCCGCAACAGCTTTTATTACGATGCGGACAATATGCGCGACTTTCGCTACGTGGCGACCAGCCGCGGCCAGGAAATGCACGACGTCTACCAGCAACAATGAGTACTGGCCCCCGCTCCGCAACCTCCGGGAAAAGTCCCGGTTACTACGCCCGGCGGCGTTTCCTGCGCAATTATCCGGCGGTCGCCGGCCTGATTTGGCTGGTGCTGTGCGTGCTGGTGGCAATATTTGCCTATCCCCTCATGCCGGACGATACGGAAAACGCCAACTTTCAAGTGGTGGAACTGCCCAAGCGGCCGCCGGGAACTTCGGCGACCTTGTTGTTGCAACCGATATTTTTGGAGCAGGCCGAACCGGGAGGCCTGAGCTACCTGATTTCCGGACGACCGGACCGTTCGCGGCCGGTGGTGGTCAATTCACGGGAAAGTGTGGTACTGGAGGATGATCGCTTGCGCTACGTGGATTTGCGTGGGGTCACGCAGACGGAACTGCTGCCGGTCTTCCTGCTTGACCTGGACAAGTATGCGCCGGCGGCCCGGGCCTGGCAGGAGGAATTCGGGAAGCCTTACCGCCGAGAGGGGGACGAGGTGGAGTACGTGGATCGTACCACGGGAGCGGCGACCGCATCCTTGGCGGAACTGAAGGCGCGCTTTGTGGAGGAGCACTTGGTCGAACGGACATTTGTGCTGGGCACGGATGGATTTGGTCGGGATGTGCTGAGTCGCTTATTGCTGGGGACGCGGGTGAGCATGGCGGTTGGGTTGATGGCGGTGATCGTGAGCTTGCTGCTTGGCATTTCGCTGGGCGCGGTGGCGGGATTTTTTCGGGGTCGGGTGGACACCGTGGTGATGTGGTTCGTCTCGGTGGTGTGGTCGATTCCGACGCTGCTGCTGGCAATCTCGATTTCCTTTGCGCTGGGTGAAGGGCTGTGGCAATTGTTTCTCGCGATTGGGGCAAGCACTTGGGTGGAGGTCGCGCGGATTGTGCGCGGGCAGATATTCACCGTGCGGGAGATGCAGTATGTGGAAGCGACCCGGGCGATGGGGTTCGGCAATTTTCGGACGATTGTGCGCCATATTTTGCCGAATGTTTTTGGCCCGCTGATCATCATTGCCGCCGCCAACTTTGCCGCGGCGATCCTCATCGAAGCGGGACTGAGCTTTCTCGGAGTCGGCATACAGGCCCCGGCCCCTTCCTGGGGATCGATGATCAAGGAAGGATATACCCAGGTCATGTTTGAGAGCGGTGCTTGGCTGGCGATTTTTCCCGGGATTGCGATTATTTTAGTGGTGATTTCTTTAAATTTGGTCGGATTCGGCTTGCGGGATGCGCTCGATCCGAAATATGAAAAGTAATGCGGGAAAACGTCTACAGAACCAATGATCCAGAGATGTTGCTGCGGCTCAAGCGGCAGGAGGCGGAAGCTTTGTTGGACGTGCTGCGTTCGATCAACCAAGCCCATCTCAAGCCGGAGCACATTTTTAAAATCGCCCGCAATGCTCTGCTGGCCCAGTGTGGTGTCCGCAAGATGATGTTTACCATCCGCAGCGACGAAGGATTTCGCACCGGGGTCAGGATGGGATTTCGGAAGATGGACGATTCCGCACTTGCTGAACTCCCGGGGACACTCGGCGTGATTCCGGTAGACCCCGAGCAGCACCCGCGGCTGACCGCGTACGAAGTGGAGTGGATTGTCCCGGTCAATTATCAGAATGAAGTACGCGCTTGGTTACTGGTCGCCGATTTCGCGGAAACCCAGGCCGAACTGAAAAACGATTTGATTTTCATTGAGACCATTGGCAATGTGGTCAGTGCGGCGGTGGAAAATCGCAACCTTATGCAGGAAATGATCCAGCAAGAATCGCTCAAGCGGGAGCTGGAAGTGGCCGAGACGATCCAGCGGCAATTGCTGCCCAATGATTTTGCGGAGATCAATGGCGCGGAGGTATTTGCCGAAAATACTGCTCACCACAAGATTGGCGGTGATTATTACGACGTGATTTCGCGGGGCGACCGGGGCTTTTTTGTCTGCATTGCGGATGTCGCGGGCAAAGGCATCGGGGCGGCGCTGCTCATGGCGAATCTCCAGGCAAATCTCCACGCTTTGATTTTGAGCGAGAATGACCTCCGGCACGTCATCGAGAAGCTCCACAAAAAGATCTATGCGGTAACGCAGGGCGACAAGTTTGTGACCGTTTTTCTGGCCCACGTACGCACCGAGGAGAAGCAAATTGACTATATCAATGCGGGACACAATCCCCCGCTTTTTTATCACGGTCTCGAGCGCAAAGAGTTGCAGGTAGGAACGATTCCACTGGGCATGATCGATTTGCCCTACCTCGAACTGGAGACGGTTGATTACGCGGCCGGGGATAGCATCTTTTTGTATACCGATGGCCTGGTGGAACAGCACAATCTGGAAGGCGTGATGTTGGGTGAAGAACCGGTGCTCGCCCGGCTCGATCAGTTGCGGGGAGAGGGGGCAGAAGTGGTCTTGCGGCAAATGTCGAGCCTGTACTGGGCTTATGCTGGAGACGCAGTTCGGGACGACGATGTAACCATGATGGCAGTGCATTTTTCCGATTCCGAGTAATTCATCGAAAGTTACCGCTCACCGGTCGAATCGCCCGCTTGCCCGGGGTCGATGACAGTGGCTTAAATCCGCAAAAATCGCGGATTGCTGCTTGTTTTGCCGGATTTTCTTGCTTTGGCTTTCCCCCTTCCTTTCTTATATTTGCATCCCTATAACAGGAGCTTTGACAATGAAAATATTTGATCTAACCAACCCGGCCACGCTCAGCGATAACGGCAAGGCACTCGCCGAAAAGGTCCAATCGAAGCAGTCGGTCATCGGGATCATCGGACTCGGCTACGTCGGGCTGCCCATCGGCCTGGAATACGCCAAAAAGGGCTACCCCGTTTTGGGCGTTGATGTCTCCGAAGAGAAGGTCAATCTGCTCAACGCGGGAACGAATTACAATGAAGATCTTTCCGATGAAGAAATCGCCGATGTCGTCGCCAAGGGGCACCTGTCCGCCACGACGGACTTTGCCCGCCTGACCGAAGCGGATGTGATTTTCATTGCGGTTCCTACTCCTTTCAACGAAAACAAAGATCCCGACCTCGGATTTGTGCTGTCGGCCGGTCGGGAAACCGCCACAATCCTGCGGCAGGGCCAATTGGTCATTCTGAAAAGCACGACCTTTCCGGGGACGACCGAGGACTACCTGGTCCCGATCCTGGAAGCAAGTGGACTGAAAACGGGGGTCGACTACTTCGTCGCCTTCAGCCCGGAACGGGTAGATCCCGGGAATAAGGTCTACCACACCGGCAATACGCCGATTGTCGTCGGCGGAGTCGGGGAGGAAAGCACCTACTTGGCTTCGTTGGTGAACCACGCCATCATCGACAATGTATACATGGTGACCAATCCCAAGATCGCGGAGCTGGAGAAGCTTTTGGAAAATATTTTTCGCAGCGTAAACATCGCCCTGGTCAATGAACTGGCCTTGCTGTGCGAGCGCATGGACGGCATCAACATCTGGGAAGTCATCGAGGCGGCATCGACCAAGCCATTTGGATTTATGAAGTTTACCCCGGGACCGGGGATCGGCGGTCATTGCATCCCGATTGATCCTTACTACCTGTCCTGGTTGGCGCGGGCCTACGATTTCGAGACGCGTTTCATTACGCTATCGGCCAATACGAACGAGAGCATGCCCTACCACGTGGTCACGAAAATCATCCGCCTCATCGCGGAGCAGCCGATCACGCTCAAGGACGCCAAAGTGCTGGTGCTGGGGGCTGCCTTCAAGAAAAATGTCAAGGACCTGCGCCATTCTCCCGCCGAGCCGATCATCGAGCACCTGGTCGACGCGGGAGTTACCCACATCGACGTGAGTGATCCCTGGGTCGAAGAATACGAGGCGGCGGGCCGCACCTTCCCCACGAATTTTGAGCTGACGCCGGAGCGCCTGGGCAGCTACCACTGCGTGGTGATCGTGACCGATCACGATGCCTTTGACATCGCCCACATCGTAGCCCACGCCCGCCACGTTGTCGACACGCGCAACATGACCCGCGATGTCGCCACCGGCCGGGAAAAGATCACGCTGCTGGGCAGCAGTTTGTGAGTTGAGGTTTGCGGGGGCATTTCAAAAAAATGCCCCGCATGTGATGTCTTAAAGTGGTTATTGAGGGCCACAGATGGGTTCCTTTTTGGCAGCGTGCCTGAAATGCGTGTTCTGCTTGCCTGATGCTTTGCCGCAACAAATAACCGTAGCTCAAGAGGAACCTCAGATGATCCATCCTTTCGCCTACCCATCACAGCCCATTGCAGTACGCCGGCAGGTCCAGATAGGCATTCGTTGACAAAGTCATTTTCTGCATGGAGGAGACATCGGTGCCATTCATCACCACCACGATGCGAAGTTGGGTGCCGGGACTAAGGGCAGCGACCCAGTTTTTGCCATTGTTGCAGGCACTTTGCGGACTGCCAATGAATACGCCCAGGAGTCGCCGCTTGTTGGTCGCGGCTTCGTAGTACCAGACGGGACCGCCACTCATGCCTCCGGTTCCTTCCAGGTCAGTCACAATCAGTCCGCCATTGTTGATCGCCGAGGAGTATTCCTTGTAGTTTAAGAAAGTTGCCGAGCCATCGGTTTTCAGGGCGCGGCCATCCACGGTTCCCGTGCCGCTGCACCCCGCGTGGCAAGAGTAGCCGACCGCGCGCACCGTTTCCCCCTGGTAGACCGATACGTATGGTGTACCGACGACCGACCAGGTTTTTGCTGAGGGAATGTTGTAGGTGGAAGTCGGCCGGCGTTCCAGTTCCAGCAGCGCCCAGTCGTAGGCCCGGGTTTTCTGCGAGTTGTAACTTCCGCCTACGTTTTGGATAAATTCTTTGGGAATGAAAATGCGCTTGACCGGGACTGCGCCGTAGGGCAGACAACTGCCGCCCCGGCGGGCAAGGGCAAAGGAAAGCGTTTGCGGGCCATCACTGACGTTGTGCGCGGCAGTCAGGACCCAGCGGTTGGCGATGAGGATACCGGTGCCGTTGGCGCTGTTGTGGGTGCTGGTTCGCATGAGCGAACCGATCTTGCGCCAGGGATTTTGGGTGACGTTTTGCGTTATGCTGGCGCTCTGCGAAAGTTGGTTGCCGTGAAAGAAGTAATAATTGCTTTCCTGGCAGACGGGATTGTAAGGCGGACCATTCGGGCAGCACTGAGCGGAAACCCAGTGGAAGGACACAATTAAAATGACGGTGGCCGCTGTGGGATAAACAAATCGGTGTAGGTTCATAGAGATAAATTCTCGAATAAAGTTGACCATTGCATGAAACACGAGTTGATTTATGTACCAGGCATGATAAGCAGGGCAAGGCAGATAAATCTGTATTTGTTGCGAAGAGTTGTTTTCGCCCTGCGTCGATTGCTTGGGCAGGGGCCCAATTGTTTTGGCTACTGGCGGTCGTCGATAATATTGTTCCGGTTCAAGGATTATTCGCCAAAATTCAGCGCATTCTACTCGGAAATCGGCAAAAAATTCCAAAAAGAAAGGCCACCCTCCGGCGGCCTTTCGTATTCAGAGTGATCTGCGTGCGTGGAAATTACCGCATGAACAGCATCTCGCGGTATTTCGGGAGCGGCCACAAATCGTCCGCCACCAGGAATTCCAACTTGTCGGCCGCTTCGCGGACCTGGGCCATGATCGGTACCACTACGTCGCCGTAGTGAATGGCTTGATCGCGGGCGTCTGCAAGGGCTTCGCCTACTTCCAGGGCTTTGGTGAGTTCCTTGCCGCTGCGGTGGGCTTGGCCCAATGCTTCCGAAACCTCTTCGATCAGTTCCATTTGGGTCTGGTAGCTGGCCTTGGGCGCATCGATGTCCTGCAGGGCTTCGACGCTCTCCCCGAGTTGGGTGAGGTAGCTGACACTGGCTGGAATGACGTAGACGCTCAACATTTCCTCCATAAGCCGCGCCTCGATGTTGATCTTGGTCGAGTACTGCTCCAGGCGGATTTCGTGGCGGGCGTGGGATTCCGTGGGACCGAAGATGTCCAACTTAGAGAAGAGCTTGACTGCTTCCTCGGCTACGTAGGCATCTAGGGCGCGGGGGGTCTGCTTGACGTTGCTGAGGCCCCGCTCGGCGGCTTCTTCCTCCCATTCCTTGGAGTAGCCGTTGCCTTCAAAGCGGATGGCCTTGCTGTCTTTTACGTAAGCGCGCAGGACTTCAAGGATGGCGACCTCTTTTTTCTTGCCGCGTACGACTTTGCGATCAACCGTCTTTTTGAATTCGCGCAACTGGTTCGACACGATGGCGTTGAGCACTAGCATCGGGCCGGCAGTATTGTCGGAAGAACCGACCGCGCGGAATTCAAATTTGTTGCCGGTAAAGGCAAACGGTGACGTTCGATTCCGGTCGGTGTTGTCAAGGAGGATCTCAGGAACCTTGGGGATCCCTAGGCGAATGTACGACTTGGGCGTGTCCTTGTTTTTCTTTCGGGAAGGCTTTTCGATTTCGTCCAGGACCTTCGAAAGCTGCGAACCGATAAAGACGGAGATGATGGCTGGGGGAGCTTCATTGGCCCCGAGGCGGTGGTCATTGCCCGCAGTGGCAATGGCGGCGCGGAGAAGATCGGCGTACTCGTAGACGGCCTTGATCGTATTGATGAAGAAGGTCAGGAATTGTAGATTTTCTTTGGGGGCACTGCCTGGCGAAAGCAGGTTTTTTCCGGTGTCGGTGGCCATGGACCAGTTGTTGTGCTTCCCAGAACCGTTGATGCCGGCGTAGGGTTTTTCGTGTAAGAGCACGCGGAACTGGTGCTTGCGCGCGACCCGGTCCAGCAGGTCCATGAAGAGCAAGTTGTGGTCGACCGCGACGTTTTGCTCTTCAAACAGGGGGGCGCATTCAAACTGGCTCGGCGCGACCTCGTTGTGGCGGGTGGTCACCGGAATGCCGAGCTTGTACGATTCGAGCTCGAGCTCGGTCATGAAGGCGAAGACCCGCTCGGAGATGGACCCGAAGTAGTGGTCGTCCAGTTGCTGTCCGCGGGCGGGCGGCGCTCCGATCACGGTGCGTCCGGTGAGTCCCAAATCGGGCCGGAGGTCCATGAAAGCGCGGTCCACGAGGAAGTATTCTTGCTCAACGCCGAGGGTTGGTGTGACGCGATTCACGTTGCGGTCAAAAAACTTGCATACGGCAACGGCGGCATCGTTCAGCGCTTCAATCGACTTGAGGAGGGGGGCTTTGAAGTCCAGGGCTTCGCCGGTGTAGGAGACAAAGATGGTAGGGATACAAAGGGTCTTACCGTAATTGTTTTCGAAGATGAAGGCTGGCGAGCTGGGATCCCAGGCAGTGTAGCCGCGGGCTTCAAAGGTGTTGCGGATGCCACCACTCGGTAGGGAGCTGGCATCGGGTTCTTGCTGGGCGAGGTTTTCCCCGGAAAATACTTCCAGTGGCTGGCCGTCCTTGATGGTCAGAAAGGCATCGTGCTTCTCGGCGGTGAGGCCGGTGAGCGGTTGGAACCAGTGGGTATAGTGGGTGGCGCCTTTCTCGATCGCCCAATTTTTGATCCCGCTGGCGACGCTTTCCGCGATGTCGCGGTCGACCGTATGGCCCTGATCAATCGCGCGTTGCAGCTTCTTGTAAACGTCTTTGGGGAGGTACTGTTGCATCGCCTCGTCGGTGAAGACATTTGCGGCGAAGATTTCGGATGTTTTGTGGGGGCGATCCGGCGGAGCGATTGGTCTCCGGTTTTGGACCTGTTTGAGTGCGTTGCTGCGAGAATTTGCCATTGAAATGGGGGGTTGAAAAGTATTTTGAAAGCGCAAAAATAATATTTTTTCGAAAAAGATGTAAAATTTTTCTTTGTCAAAAGAAAAATGACTCTTTCATCGAAATTGAGTTCTTAAATATTACGTTTGAACTAAGCCTTTACCTACCCCAAAATCAAAAATTGTTGAAATGACCCCCAATAAAAGTGAGAAAATCATGAAGAAAACATGAATTGTTTTGAGAAAAATAAAAAATACATTGGCCAAAGCGGATACGAGAATAAAGGGCAAAGAAAATCGCCGGACCAGTACTTCGACTGGTCCGGCGACGTTAAATCTCCAAGGGCGCTTAAAGTTGAGTTGTGAAATCGGCGATGCCAAAGCCACCGCATTCAACCCTAAGCACCCGCGCGGGCAAATCAGCGCGGCAGCACCTCGATGTTTTTCAGTTCCGGATTACCGTCCTGCGGGGCGTAAATCAGCACCATGTAACCGCGGGGCACAGCGTCCGGCAATACCGGAAGGCCATTGCAGAAGAAACTGTAGTTGGTGCCGGTTACGTCTTGGGTGGCAACGGCTACCGGGGTGTAATCAACCCCGATGAGGTCGTCGAGGGCCGCATCAAATACTTTTTGGGCTTCCCGAGAAATAGTGCTGGAATAGGTGGTCCAGGCACCAATGATTTTGTTACTCATAGTCGAGTGGGTTTTGGTTGATGAATCTTAGATTGGTCGGTGGTTTGATCTATCCATCCGACTTTGTACCCAAGGTGATCATAGCGGCGGGAAACTTTAGGAACATTATCTCACGAAAGTTAACCAGCGGGGTCAAATGAGTGGGTGGAGAAGCCGGTGATCCCCATCTGGACGGCCTAGAGCCCGATTTTATTGAAAAAAATGCCTCAGCCGATGTGCTCCGTTGACTTTGGGCGAAAAATGTGCATAAAAAGTTGCCTGAAAAGCAACTTATTGTCCTTAAAGGGTGTCTGGCCCGGGCACCGTTTCTGGGTCCGCCGCTTGCGGGGTCTGCATTTTGTGATAGCGTTCCTCCCCGAGCATCCCGCGAATCTTTTCGAGGAGCCATTCACTGCCCATCCCCCTTTCGTCTTTTTCCGCAATTTCCCGGTACAATTTTTCCAGCTTGTCCGCGCGTTGCGGCGCAATATTGATGAGTTTGTTCAAGTGGTTGATAAAATTGCGGTACAGGCGGATCTTGCGGTCCGAAAGCTCCCGGTTCCGGCTCAAAAACATGCGGAAAGAATGGGCCAGCGATTCCAGCCCGAGCATGTTTCCCGTTTCAAAGTGGATTTGCAACAAGTAGCCACGGGCATTAAGGCCGTAAAAGACGTCCTTGTAGTCGTCGAGTACCGTGTGCAGAAAGCGCTCCGCCTGGGCGTAGTCTTTCTGGAAATAACACACCACCCCCCGGTTGAAATTGAGGGCATTTCCGGCATAATCGCGGTCGATTCTACCTTTCCACTGTTCAATGAACTGCTCTGCCCAGCCGGCTTTGTGCAGGCGCATGGCCGCGACGACAATGTTCTTAAAGTGAAAGGGCGAGATGCAGCCCCGCACGACGATAACCTTGTGCTCCAGCATGGCCAGGTACAGGGAAAAGACTCGTTCGAGGTAGTCCAATTTGCCCTCATTAACGCGCTGAACGGCAAAATTCATGGCCACCGTGTACAGCTCTTCGGTCTCAAGCTCTGAAAGTTCGGGGACTGATTTCGCCAGCAGTTCCACCGCTTGTTCGTAGTGTCCGGGCACCTCGGGATGGATGAGCGCGGTATGAAGTTGATAGTAGACCTGTACGGTGATCGCCATCTGACCGACGTGATTCTGCAGATAGTCGAGTGACCAATTCATCAAGCTGTACCTCAACTGGGAACTGAACGAAGCCTGCATGCTAATCAAGCGAATCCGGTAGCGGAGCATACGCAGGAGAAAACTGTTGCCCAGGTTTTCGATGGCCTTGTGCATCAGTAAATTGGGATCGCGTTGGGGCAAGCGGCGATTGTATTCTCCCCAGGCCTCTTCCAGGCGCATTTTCTCGTGAAAGTAGTCAGAAGCGTTGAGGGGGGTTTTCTCCAATGTCCTTTTTGCTCCGTTCCAATAGCTTTTGAAATACTTGTTTTCCCCCAACTCGTTGAGGGTTTCCAGCAACATCTGCTGCTGGACCAATTCGCTGCCGTGAAAGCGGCGATAGGCCAGGAAATCACGCAACAGTTTTAAGAGCTGGGCCATGCTGGTTTTGAGGCTGGCCTCGTTGAAGGAGCGATCCTCGTAAAGCAACTGGTACACTTCCTCATTGCTTAGTTCTTGGTCTTTTTCCAGTACTTCCTCCTCCAAAATCGCGAGCAATCGGACCAGGTTGTCGCGCTCATTGAACAGCGGCGACATGAGGTACTTCTGAAAAAGCTTTCGGTCCGAAGGCGGCAATAGCCGCAAGAAGTGTAGCAGTTTGGTGTTTCTCACGAATTGTTGATGTTATCCCGTCTCCAAGTTAGCAATCCAAACGCAATGTTGCGAAATATAGATAGATCGAATTGCGGGTAATTTGCAATTGTTGGATTCCCAGTTCCGATGACCCCGCCTCCCCCCGGGATTCTGTGCGGTGCTTTTTGAATTTTCCAGTCATCCCCGCCAAGCCCAACCCGCAGGATGGTTCACCCCGCAAGATAATTTATTTGGCGCATGCCCCTGGAATTAACAATTGTTAATGCGATCCGCGAGCGCTTTTCCGATCTTTGTTCCGATGAAAGAAATCCGCACCGAAATCGTCATTGAAGCTCCCCGGAACCGGGTCTGGCAATTGCTCACGGAGTTTGCCGTGTACCCGAACTGGAATCCATTCATCCGTGAAATCGAAGGGCAACTTGTCGTGGGAACCCAGCTTCGTACCGTCATGCAGCTCGGGGAAAAGCCCCAAACTTTTCGTCCCGTGGTCACCGAGGTGGTTCCGGAAAAGCGGTTTGCCTGGTTGGGCAAATTGCCGCTGGGCAGCTTCTCGGGCCAGCATTACTTCGAGTTGGAATCGAGAGTGGAGGGCCGCACCAAGCTGATCCATGGAGAGTACTTCAGCGGCTGGCTCCGGGGACCGATCATGAACCGGATTGGGGAGGCAACCCGCAACGCATTCATCGAAATGAACCGGGCCCTCAAAGCCGAAGCAGAACAAATCAGTGCTGGAGCAAACGGGTGATCACCTGATTTGCCCCATCGATCTCTGAAACTGACGGCGTACCAGGTACTTGATGCCCCAGGCAACAATCTGCCGGAAGATGGTGACGGCCGCACCCGCAACCAGACCCGTTGGCAATTCGTAGTCAACCAATTGCGTTCCGTGCTGGATCATATTTTCGATGACCTCAGTGATCCCAGTGACGTAGGAAGCGATTTCGATGGCCTCGGAAATCTGTTTCACCCATTTTCCCCCCACCGGGCCCTTGGGCACTGCATCGCGGAGAAAAACGGCATGCTTTCCCAGCACCACCGGCAGGTAGTTGCGGAGCTGAGGGTCTTCCACCAGTGTGCGGTTCACAATATTCACAAAGTCCCCGTCGGGATGAATCACCGTACGCACCAGCGGATCGGGCACATTCGGGATCTCCTTGAGTTGGGGGACGTCCACCGGCCGGGTGAGGACGGTGATGCCACCTTCAGAAAAAGTACGGGCGATATTGAGGCGGTCCAGCACTGGCTTTAGCGCATGAAGGCGTTGAAGAAGTCTTTGACCAGATTGATCAGCGAATTCCACATCCCAATTGAAGTTTCCACCCCGAGATTGTGCAGTCGGTGGAGTCCTGTGGAAGCGTCTTCCCGGGCAAATGAAGGACTGATCCGGCTCAGAACATCGCCATCGAGGCCGATGGTGGTCTGCATGACAATCTTTTCCGTGCGGATCTCATAGATCTTGCGCAGGGTAGTGACTTGCCGGGTACTCAGTGCGATCTCCGGCAAGCGCGGATTGCTTTCCGCATCGATCGCCCCAGGTTCCGAAGATTCATAAAAAATCACCTGGCTGCGGGTAAAAGTGAGTTCTTCGGGCTTCGTACCGGCCAACTCCGCATCTTTTAGAATCCCCTTGATGCTGTCGCTCATGGTTTGAATGCGCTGCAACATGACGATTTTCTCTTGCGCATTGGCCATTTCTGCTTCGGAGGCTACGCCGGCCCCCGAATCCGAATCGGCCCAGAAATCCACGGCCTCCTGGGCTTCGATTCGTTGGGCAGTTACTTTGGCCCCTTCGCGGAGCAGATCAAAGTACAGAAAGCCGTATCGTTCTTCTTTTGCGACCTCTTGGGCCCGGGCGAGGGTATTCGCAGTGCCCTGCGCAACCAACGCCTGCGCGTGGTAGGTGTTTTCGTACCAATGTTGGAGGAATTTTTCGCTGTGAATCGAACAACCGTATTCAGCGAGCTTGCGATTGAAATCTTTTGCGATGTCGATCAGGGCGTGGTAGGGGCTGGGCACCTTGCCCCCCTGGATATTTTCGCTCAGAATGGTATTGACCTCGAGGTGGAGCAGGTCGTAGGCAAAGTCGGAAATGCGACCCGCAATCCGGTTTTTCTGTTGATTGCTCATGGTGGAGAACGTGTAAAACAGCCTCAAAAGAAGTAAAACCAATACCGGGCACGATTGATCCTTGGAGATCCACCGTGCCCGATTTATTTGGCGGAGGGATTACGCGCTAGGAGTAGCGTTGTCCTTGGCCTTTTGCTCGCGCTCCGGAATGTCGACCACCAGGTCGATGAGGCTGCGCAGAACCTTGATGTTTTCTCGAATCTGCTGCTCCGCTTTCTCTTCGCGGGTCGCATGGTATTCGCGCAGGTCCACGTAATCGCCGTTGACGAATTGCTTGTCCATGACGGTAGAAATATCGCCGGTCAGGATGTTGAAGCGGGTGACGATGGCCGAGTTTTCGGGCTGAATCGTGACTTCGTTGACGTCGAGACCGGAGATTTTCACTCCGACTTCGCCGACGGCAGTCACAATTTGCAGCTTGACCAGCTCTTTGACGCCGGTTTTCAGTTCTGTCCAAAATTCTTCCATGGTAGATTAAGTTTAGTGGTCATAAAAGCTGAAGGGAGCGACAAAGCCCAAAATTCAGGTTCGCTTGCGGCCGCTCACCGATACCATTTCAAATTACAACTTTTTTTGAATCGGTGGTATTCCCATAAATTTGGTTTGTGCCAATGTTCCCGCAACTTCCCATCCACACGATATTACCCGCCGTGCGTTCCCAGCTCGCCGCGCAGAACACCCTCATTGTGCAGGCTCCGCCCGGAGCAGGCAAGAGTACGGTGCTTCCGCTGGCCCTACTGGATGCTCCCTGGCTCGCCGGCCAAAAAATCCTCATGCTGGAACCCCGGCGCTTGGCGGCGCGGGCGGTTGCCCGCCGCATGGCCGATCTGCGGGGCGAACGCGTCGGGCAAACTGTCGGCTACCGGGTCCGTTTTGATCGGAAAGTCGGACCGGATACCCGGATTGAAGTGCTCACCGAAGGCATCCTTACCCGGATGATCCAGCAAGACAATGCCTTGGAGGGTGTGGGTTTGGTCATCTTCGATGAATTTCACGAACGCAGCCTCCAAGCCGATTTGGGGCTGGCCTTGACCCGCCAGGTGCAGGACATCCTGCGGGAAGACCTGCGGCTGTTGCTCATGTCGGCCACCCTCGACACCGATGAATTGTCGGTGCTGCTGGACCATTGTCCTACCCTCCAAAGCGAAGGCCGCCCGTACCCGGTGGAGCTGCGCTACCTGCCCCCTCCTCCGGGAGAACGCCTCCAGATTTCCGTCGCGCGGGCCGTGCGCCAGGCCCTGCGGGAAGTTCCGGAAGGTGATTTGCTGGTGTTTTTGCCCGGAACCGCCGACATTCGGCGCACTGCGGAACAGTTGGTAGACTTGTCCGAGGCGGCGGTCCTGCAACTGTACGGCGATTTGCCCCCGGCGGAACAGGAACGGGCATTGCGTCCCGATCCTGCCGGACGGCGCAAGGTGGTGCTGTCGACTTCAATTGCGGAAACAAGTCTCACGATTGAAGGTGTCGGGGTGGTCATCGACAGTGGGAAGGCCCGCGTGCCCCGGTTTGATCCGCGCTCTGGGTTTACCCGGCTGGAGACGGTGGACGTGACCCGCGATGCGGCCGATCAGCGGTCCGGCCGTTCCGGTCGCCTCGGTCCGGGGGTGGCCTACCGACTCTGGGCAGAAGGCTACCACCGGCACCTAATCCCATTTCGGGCTCCGGAAATTCAGTCAGCGGACCTTGCCCCCCTGGCGCTGGAATTGGCAGCGTGGGGGGTCCAAGATCCGGAAGAATTGACCTGGGCGACGGCTCCTCCGGCGGGAGCCCTCGCCCAGGCCCGCGACCTGCTGACCCAATTGCAGGCGTTGGCAGCCGGAAAGCTGACGGCGCACGGGAAAGCTTTGCTGCGCTTGCCGACCCACCCTCGCGTCGCGCACATGCTGGAGACCGCCCGTAAAATGGGCCTCTCTGCCTTGGCGACGGATGTGGCGGCCCTTTTGGAAGAGCGGGATCCACTGCCCCGGGGCAGTGGAGCGGACCTGCGTCTGCGCCTGGATGCTTTGCGTACCTTTCGTGCGGGAGGCCGGTCCCCTGGTATCCCCAAAGTCCTCGCCCGGGTGGAGCGGGTAGCAAAAGTGTGGCGCCGCATCTTGCGTTGTGGACCGCCGGCGACTGCCGGCGCGAGCGACGACGCCGGCCAATTGATCGCGGCGGTGTATCCGGACCGGGTCGCCCGCAATATGGATCCGGCCCACGGCCGGTTTCGCTTGCCGAATGGACGTCCGGCCCGGATTGAAGCCCACGACCCGCTGGCCGAATTCCCGTGGCTGGCGGTGGCGCAACTCGACGCCGGCCAGAGTGAGGGGCGGATCTGGTCGGCGGCTCCGGTGGACCCGGAGATGCTGTCCCATTTGATCCACCGGGAGGAAGTGGTGCAATGGGACCACGCAACGGGCCGTTTGCGGGCCCGCATGGAGCAGCGGATCGGGCGCTTGCTGTTGGATCACCGTCCGCTGACCGCAGTAGCGGAAGCGGCCCGGATTGCGGTGTTGTGTGCGGCGGTGCAGCAGGAGCCGAGTTTGTTGGCGCGGACTGAGCCGCTGGAACAGTGGCGCAAGCGGGTGATGAGTCTGCGGGCCTGGCGGACGGAGGAAGCCTGGCCGGATCTGAGTTGGGAGACGTTGCTGGCGGAAGTGGAGCCGTGGTTGGGAATGTACCTGGCTGAGGTGCGCAAGCGCGAGGACTTTGGGCGGATCGATCTGCGGCCGGTGTTGCGGGGTTTGTTGCCTTGGGAATTGGGCGCGCGGGTGGAGGCGCTGGCACCGACGCACTTGGAGGTTCCGAGTGGGAGCCGCATCCGCTTGGAGTACGCTGAGGATGGCCGGCCCCCGGTGCTGGCGGTGCGCTTGCAGGAGATGTTTGGCCAGTTGGAAACGCCGAGGGTAAATGCGGGGCGTACGCGGGTGATGGTGCATTTGCTTTCGCCGGCGCGGCGGCCGGTGCAGGTGACCCAGGATTTGCGGGGATTTTGGGCGGGAAGCTACCAGGATGTACGCAAGGATCTGCGGGGTCGCTATTCGAAGCATTATTGGCCGGAGGATCCATTTACCGCCCAGGCGATTCGGGGGGTGAAGCCACGAAAGAAGAAGTAGGTTGTGGGGGTAGATCAAGGGCCTCAATCAGAATTCTACCGTTAGCACCGGGGATTGCTGCGGGCTGGCGGAGCAAAGTCAGAGCAATCCTATCGCGGGAAAGGTACTTTTCCCCACTCATTTTTTTCGGACTTGTCGGAATAATCCGAAATTGAAGGATGAAGTTACAGGGCAAAACAATTGCGGTTACAGGGGCGGCTTCGGGGATCGGGCGGGCACTGGCGGTGGAATTGGCGGGGCAGTGCCAGGGCCTGGCCCTTTGTGATATCAATGCGGAGCGCTTGGCGGAAACCGCCGAATTGGTGCGCAATGCGGGCGCCGTGGTGCTGACCCAGCGGGTAGACACGGCAGATCGCGCTCAAGTGGAAGCATTTGCCCGGGCCAGCCTGGCGCATTTCGGTGCGGTAGACGGCATCGTGAACAATGCCGGAGTGGCGTTGGGGCGGGCCAGTGTACTTGACGTTCCGATGGAAGCATTGGAATGGATCGTAGGCATCAATCTGTGGGGCATGATTTACGGCACGAAGGCGTTTCTGCCCCATTTGATCACGCGTCCGGAAGCAGCGGTGGTGAATATTTCGAGCTTGTTTGGGCTGATGGGCGTTCCGGAGCAGGCGGGGTACTGCACGACTAAGTTTGCCATCCGGGGTTTCAATGAGTCGCTGCGGATGGAATTGCGCTACGCGCATCCCCAGGTCAAGGTGGTGTCGGTCCACCCAGGAGGCATCGCCACGCGGATCGCGCGGGATGCACGGCGGGTAACGGAAATGGACCAGCAGGTCTACGCGGCGGACATCGCCAATTTTGATCGATTTTTGCGGATGCCACCGGAGAAAGCGGCGCGCAAAATCGTGCGGGGAGTGCGGCGCAACCGCGGACGGGTGCTGATCGGGTACGATGCAAAGTTGATGGACATTTTCATTCGCTTGCTGCCGCTGGGTTACCAACGGTTTGTCGCCAATCGCGCGAATGCCCAAAAGGAAAAGGTGATGCGGAAATTTCGGGAGCGGGGAGAGTAGGGATCAGTCGATAGGCGGGATCAAAGAAATTTGGTGAAACGGTAGGTAAACATGCCTTCGCCGGGGATGACTTCCACTTTGTCCATGATTTTGGTGATGAGGAAGATTCCCAGGCCGCCTTTGTTGCGCTTCTTGATGATGTCGCGGATGTCGGAAGGCCGGTATTCGTTGATGGGAAAGGGCGCACCTTGGTCGGTGAGTTCGATGCGCAACTCGTCGTCGTGGCGGGAGATGGAAAGCAGAATGCTGGAATTTTCATCGCAAGCGTGGTGGTGAATGATGCTATTGGCGCACGCTTCATCCACCGCCAGGACCAGTTGGTGGGTCATGGTGTCCTGTACGCTGAGCGATCTGAGTTCGCTCTCCACAAAGGCCCGAATTTTGGGCAAGCTCTTCTTTGAGCAGAATGCAGTGTATTGAGCTCTATTCATGCAAATACTCCTTCTCTACTTCGGCTCGGTCATTCACAACCGTGACCAAGCTTTCTAGTCCGAGCAGTTTGAAAACCTGTAAGATGTTGTCGGCCATGTTTGAAAACACAAATTTTCCACCTGCGTTTTCCAGTTCTTCCATGAAGGAAATAAAAACGCCCAATCCTGCGCTTGAGATATACTCCAGTTCGGCACAGTCGATGTGAAGGTTGTACGTTTCGCTATCGATCTGTTGCTGGATCGCGTCATCCATTTGCATGGAAGAGTTGGCGTCAAGATCTCCTACTGGGGCAAGCGTGGAGTAGGTATCGTGCCGGGTTTCCCTTATCTGCATCTTTGAGTTGTACGATTGAGGTTCAAAATTGTTCTATTTATAAAAATTTGACTACCAGGATACTGTAATCGTCTTCGATCCTTCCGCCGGTAAAGGCCTTGACCTGGTTGACCAGGGTTTCGGCGATGAGTCGGCTGTCGGTCTTGCGCAGTCGGTACACGATTTCCTGGAGCCGTTCGAAACTGAATTCTTCCCGTTTGATGTTTTTGGCTTCGATGATGCCATCGGTAAAAAGGACCATGAGGTCACCGCTGGAAAAGCGCATGCGTTCGGGTTCGCCGACCATCTTTTCGAAGCGGTTGCTGCGGACAATGGCGAGTCCGGGGACGCCTTCTTCCATGACCTTAAGGGTGTCGGTAGAGTTGCAATAATATAAGGTCTGACAGTGGCCGGCCCGCATCAGTTCGATTTCTTGCCGGTCCATGTCCACGTGGACGTAGGTCAGGGTCATGAACGATTTCGCGTCGAGGCAACTGGAAAGTGCTCGGTTGGCGGTGATGACGAAATCCCGTACCCCCATGTCGAGTTGGGTCAGGGCCTGAAAAATACCTTTGGTCTCCGCCATGTAAAAAGCGGCGGTGGTACCTTTTCCGCTCACGTCCCCGATGGCGATTTTGTAGGTATTGTCCTGGAGAACGACATCGTAGAAGTCCCCCCCGATTTCGTCCACTTCCTGGCTGAGGGTGAAAAATTCGATCCGCTCGGTGCCGGGCAGTTCCTGGGGCAAAATCTGTTTCTGGAAGGTCTTGGCGACGCGCAGTTGTTCGCGGTAGATCTCGAGGTCGATGGACTGGGCGACCAATTCAGCATTTTCGATGGAGATGCCGGATTGCTCGGTCATGGAGACAAGCGAGATGATGGTCTCCTCTTCAAACGAGCCGGAAAGCTCATTGATGAGGTAGATGACTCCGATAGGCTTCTTTGAGGTCATGATCGGCAGGGCGAGGAGGCTGCGGATGCGGGTTTTGGCGTAGCGGAAGTTTTTCTGCTTGCGGAGATTGCGGATGTGGATGTGTTTGCCCCGGGCGATCACTTCCTGGGTGAGGTCGTCGCGGTCGCGCAGCCGGGTGATTTCTTCCTCGGTGATGTTCTTGAGATACGGAATGCCGATGGCGCGTCCGCCGTCTTGTTCATCGATGACTTCGATCCAGCCTCCGGTCGCATTGGAAGTGAGGAGAGAGGCATCGAGCAGGGTACGGAGGATTTCTTCCGAATCGAGATTGGCCTGGATGGACTGGTTGATGCGCTGAATGGTGGCCAGCTCAGAACTGCGCTGCTCAAAAACCGAGGAGGTGGGCAGATTAAAAATGAGCACCAGCCCGGAGAAGAGGGTGTAGATCACGGGAAAGAGGAAGAACAGTCCCAGGATCACGTAGCGTTCCCGCATTAGAGTAAAGATGTCTTCGGCATTGGGGAGGGCGTCGAAGGGGAACTTTACGAGAAAGGCCACAAACAGCAGCACAATGATCAGAATGAGGAAGAGGCTTTTCAGCTTCTGGTTGAAGTTGAGGTAGGCGGACCAGTTGACATTTGCCGAAAGGAAAAGCGAAATCCCAAAGAACAGGGGTAGCAGAACGCTGATATAAATGTTGGCGAAGTCGACGTTGCCGGAGGTGCCGTTGATCGCCATTTCGGTTTCGGGGAGGATAAAGAGCCGGGCCAGCCCGAGGAGCAAGACCGCCTGAAGGACGTACCAGGAGATGACTTTGCGCTTGTTTTTTTGGTACAGGATGAGCTTGCGGTAAATGAAAAGGGTCGACAGCGCGAAAACCAGCACGGCGTACAAATTCACCGAGGCACTCAGTGCTTGGATGGGGGCGTGGAGGGGGTTGCCTTCGTAGTATTCCTCGATGATATTGAACAGGAAAATGAGGCTGATCCCGGATATACCGATGACCAAGAGCTTCCAAAGTAAGTCGATCACATCCCACTTTTCGATGCGGCGCACGACCTGACCCACGATAAAATAGTTGCCCACGAAGAAGATGGCGAAGTACACCGAGCGCAACAAAGGGGAAAGGTACCACGGGAAAATGACGACACTGTAATTGAGGTCCTTGAACAACCAATAATAGTAATTGATCACCAGGATGGGAATCCAGGTCGATATGCCCAGCAGGACGAGAAGGCTGTATTTGCTAATTAGGCGCAAGTGAGCGAAATAGGGCGGCTTCCGAGCCAACCAGGAAACAATTTAATTCGAAACTAACCAACAATTTTTTAATCTGATATCAAAATCGGCAATAAGTTGCCTGGTTTTCGGAATACCGATGACCCGTTCGTGGATGCATTTGCCGGTTGAGCCGTCATTGCGGTAAGGCAAAACCGCAATTTTGTTGAACCCTCAAAAAATTACCGGGCCAATATGTGCACTTAGGCGGCTGTGGGTGGCGCAGAGAAGACAATTTCCCCATCCCAATAAAATTTAAAGCCACTGTCAATCAGTGAATTGTCGATTTTGTTGAACTTTTTAAACTCTTTGTATGAACAAATATGTATCAACATCTGTCATGTGTGTACGATAGATAATAACAACGTACAAAAACTTTAATTCACGACGCTATGAGAGTAAAAAGTTTACTTTTTGCCTTGGCTTGCTTTGCCTTTACTGCTTTAAGCTTGAACGCACAACCATCCCCTGCGCGCGTTCAGGTAATCCACAATGCTGCCGACCTCGGCGCCGCTACGGTTGACATTTGGTTGGATGATGGCATCAATCCACCAGTAATTTTGTTGGATAACTTTGAATTCCGCACTGCTACTGGGTGGACGAATGTTCCCGCTGGTATGGCCTTCACCCTCGGAGTTGCCCCCGGTAATTCGACCAGTTATGCCACCGACACGCTGAAAAGCTTTACCTTCAATTTGACCCCGAGTGAGACTTACGTCATCATCGCAAACGGTACGGTAAGTGGGATGGGGTACAACCCAGCTCAGCCGTTTGAGTTGGATGTTTTTCCGATGGGACGCGAGTCGGCAACGAACTCCGGCAACACGGACGTTCTGATCTACCACGGCGCTACCGACGCTCCGGCAGTCGACATCGTTGAAGTGACCGCAGGAACTCTCGCGGATGGAATCTCTTACCGCGACTTCGAGGGCTACCTTGAGCTTCCGAATGCTAACTATTCGATCCAGGTTCGCGCAGATGCCAACAACACTACGGTTCAGCAGTACGGTGCTCCGCTCCAGACTCTGAATATGGCCGGTGAGTCGATCGTCGTATTGGCTTCTGGTTTCCTTGATCCTTCGCAAAACAGCAACGGCCCGGGTTTCGGTCTGTATGTTGCCACCGATACCGGTGGAGTTTTGACGCCGCTCCCGACCGAAGCCACGACCACGGCTCGCGTCCAGGTGATCCACAACTCGGCCGACGCCGCCGCCGCTACGGTTGACATCTGGCTGAACGATGTCCTACTGCTCGACGACTTGAACTTCCAAGAAGCTTCCCCTTTCATTGACGCACCGGCAGGTGTGGCATTCGATGTGAGCGTTCAGCCTTCGAATTCGACCGATACGGTCAATGCATTGGCTAAGTACACTTACACGCTGACTGGAGGTGAAAAATATATCCTGGTGGCCAACGGTATCGTTAGCACGACCGGATACAGCCCGCTTGAGCCCTTCAATATTTGGGTCTATGCGGGTGCCCGTGAGGCTGCCACGATGAGCGGTAACACCGACGTCCTGGTCTTCCACGGTTCCACGGATGCTCCGATTGTGAACATCGACGAAACGCTGGTTCCGGCCGGTAACCTGATCACGGGTCTGGAGTATAGCGAATTCCGAGGCTACTTGGAATTGGGCACGATGGACTACGGTCTGGCGGTAATTGACTCGGCTGCGATGGCAACCGCCGCTACCTTCAGCGCTCCCTTGATGACCCTCGGTCTGCAAGATTCGGCCATCACGGTACTGGCTTCCGGTTTCCTGGATCCTTCGATGAACAGCGGTGGTCAGGGCTTTGGTCTGATCGCCGTCACCCAAAGCGGTATGGTGCAGCCCCTCCCGGTCCTGGTCTCCGCTACCGAGCCGGTTGAAAATGGTGAGTTTGGTCTCTTCCCGAACCCGGCCACCAACAACGTTACCCTTCGCTACAATGTAGAGAAGCCGGGTGAGATGAACGTTACCGTACGCGACCTTACGGGCCGCGTTCTGATGACGCAAAACGTGGGCACCCAAGGGATCGGCGAGCAGGACATCAACCTGAACGTGAGCGAACTGCCCTCCGGTACTTACATGGTAGAATTGAACAACGACTCTCAGCGCCTTGTGAAGAAAGTGCAAGTGATGCACTAATCACAATATCTATAGCGTAACACATTGGTTAATGGTCGGGTCACCGCAAGGCGGCCCGACCATTTTTGGGTGCGGGCGACACAACCAGGCAAAGCTTGGAAAGTCCTCGCGTGCGCATGGGAGGCCACTTCTGTATGGCGAATGTTTGATTACGGTAGCGCCATGAGGGCCTTTCTGCCGATTAATTCCCGAGGGCAATATTGTCGTACCCTCATTTTTTGTACCGGTTCTCCTTTTGCCTATCTTTGTGCCGCAGGTAAATCCTGCTCAATCAACTTTTGCACGCAACCCCGAACGACCAACTTTAGAACCGATCCATGAATTTTCTGCTCGGAAGCCTTCGCTGCTTCCCGTTCCTTTTTGCGACCCTGTGCTTTGTCTACGCTCCAGTATTTTCCCAGCCTGATGCGCCGGCCGAATCGCTTTATGCGTCCGGAATTGCGCACCGTGAAGCATTTGCCTGGGAAGCGGCCCTCAAAGACCTGCGTGCGGCCGGTGAGGTATTTGCCCAATCCGATGATGTTGCCGGCATCCTCAAGACGGCGATTGCCCGGGGGGAAGTCTACTACGAGTTGAAACGCTCCCAAGAAGGACTCGCTGATCTGGAAGCGATTCTCGATCAGGCTTTGACGCGACAACCCCAAGCGGTCAGCACCGGCCGCCTCATGCTGCGCATTGGCATCCTTCACTGGGATGACTACAACGATGAGGAAGCTATGCGCTGGTACCGCAACGCCGAGCCCATCCTGGAACGCAGCCTCGCGAATGATCACCTGGAATTTGCTTTGCTCAACCATTTCTACGGCGAAGTCTACAACTCATTGGGGGACCGCAATGCGGCCATTGAGTATTTCCAAAAGGCGATTGACCTCTATCAGTTACAACCCACCGATCAGCGCCGCCGCATTGCGCGGGTGTATATGATCCTGGCCCAGTGCTACATCTTTTCCCACCAAAGTGAGCAGGCATTGCTGTACGGCAAGCAAAGTGTCGTGCTGTACGAGGAAGTCTTTGGGCAAATCCACCCCGAAGTGGCCACCGCGTACCGGGCACTCGGGCATATTTATACCATTCTCGAAGACAATGCTCCCGCGTTAAAGTACCACAAAAAGTCACTGGAGATCGTCACACAGTACCACGGGGATGATCACCACCTCGTCGCCCGGGGCTACAACAGCATGGGCAATGTCTACGAAAATCTCAGAGATTCGGTCCGCGCGGAAGCCTATTATTACCAGGCCGAGGAGATTGCCCGGGGCACAGGAGAAAAAGAATATGAATTGCTGGGAGCCATCTACCACAACCTCGGCATCCACTACTTCAATTTCAAGAATTACGCTCGGGCTCGGGAATATTGGCAGCGGGCGATACCACTTTATGAGCGGGCGTATTCGGCGATGCACTATGCGATCACGGAAAAGATCCTGTGGATCGGGGAGACCCATCACCGGGAGGGGCGCTATGATGAAGCCTTGGAGTGGTACCACAAGGTGATGGGACGGATCGACCCCAACTGGGAAGACAAAGGCGTGTACGATCTACCGCCCCTGGATGCGCCGCGGGACCGGGACATCTTGTTTGCGGCGATTGGCGAAAAGGCGGGGACCATGCTGGCGCGGTACCGCTATAGGGGACAAGACCAACGCGATTTGGAGTTTGCTGCGAGAAGCTATTCGGCTTCGATGGACATGCTCGATTCGCTGCGCCAGGGGACGGTCGGTGATGCTTCGCGCATGGATTGGAATGACTTTGCGATCCGCTTCACGGAAGGGGGAATCAGCACGGCGGCGGAACTGCACGCCGTCACCGGGGAGACCAAGTGGTGGTTCAAGGCGTTTTCTTACATGGAGCGCAGCCGGAGTTCGGTCCTCATGAGTGCGATCAATTCGGTGCGGGCCGCAAAATGGGCCGGTGTGCCCGACAGTCTCCTCCAGCAAGAAAACGACCTCCGGCAAAGCCTCGGTGAGCTGGACATGGAGATCTATGAGATGCAGCACAATGGTGAGGAAGTCGACCAAACGGGACTGATGGACCGCAAAGCGGAATCGTTCGCAATGAATCTCGCTTACCAATCGGTCGTGAAGGAGATCGAGGAGCGTTTTCCGCAGTACTACGAACTCAAATACGATCTCTCGGTGGTCGATCCCGCTCAGGTACAGGCTTATCTGCCCGATGCCGAGACCGCGCTGGTGGAATACTTCCTGGGCGATAGCGCGCTCTACATATTCGCCATCACCCAGGAAGACTACCGCTTGGTACAACTGCCGAGTGATACCCTGGAACGCGAGATCGAACGGTTCATGGAACACTTCGGTCCGGAGGCGATTTTCCGGCGCTCAGTGCGGAATACCTACCCGGTTCAGGCCCATCGGTTGTACGAGCGTTTGCTGGCGCCGCTGGCTGGATTCATTCCCGCATCGGGCAAGTTGATCTTGATTCCGGACGGGCGCCTGGCCCGGATCCCATTTGAAGCTTTGTTGACCCGTCCTCCCAAAGGCGATGAAGTCGGTGATTTTGCCCGTTTTCCGTATTTGTTGCATCCCTACAGCATCAGCTACGCGAATTCGGCCACGCTGCTGTTGAGCCGACAGGTGCGGCGGTCGCGGCGGGGAGGGATGAAAACGCTGGCTTTTGCCCCGGCTTTTGGTACGGAATCTTCCGGCAATGACCTGGCCTACCGGGAACTGCGGGCGGGGTTGAGCGAATTGGAGCATGCCCCCCAGGAAGTCCAAAAAATCAGCCGTTTCGTCCAGACCGATGTCTACACGGGAGCGGAGGCCACCGAGACGCTTTTCAAAACTGACGGTGCGAATTACAACATCCTTCACTTTGCGACCCACGGTATGGTGGAGGACCAAAATTCGCTGTATTCGCGGATTGCCTTCAGCCCGCCGGTGGATTCATTGGACGACGGGATGCTGCACACGTACGAATTGTTCAGCATGAAGTTGAATGCCGATCTGGCAGTCCTCAGTGCCTGCAATACGGGAACCGGGGAGTTGGTACGGGGTGAAGGCATTATGAGCCTCGCGCGGGGATTCATGTACGCGGGCTGTCCCAGTATCGTGATGAGCCTTTGGTCGGTGAACGATGAGGCCTCCTCGCGGATCATGGGTGAATTTTACCGCCACCTCGCCCGGGGAGAAGAAAAGGACGAGAGCCTGCGTGCGGCCAAATTGAGTTATTTAAAAACGACGGATGGCCGGGATGCTCATCCTTACTTCTGGGCGGCCCACGTGATGATTGGGGACCGCAGTCGGATGGGGGGCCAGGGACCGGGACCGCGGTGGCTGTTGGTGCTCGTCGCTCTGGGCGGTGGAGCATTTGCGGTGGGCCGGATTCGGTCGCGCCAGCGGAACGCCGAGAGGGTTTCGCCGAATCGGCAAGATCGCTAACTTGCTTCTGCTTGCGGGGGGCGCTGTCCCCGGCAGCCGATTTACATTGAGCTTATGCAACGTTTCCGAAATCTATTTTTCCGGGCCATTTTGCTGGCGGTAATCTTGGGTGGGCCCGGGTGGGTCCTGGGCCAGGGCTTCTTTGAATTTCCCCCCGCTTCGCCCTTCAATCGGCGGGCGGTTCAGCCCCCTGACTCGGCCTGGAGTTACACATTTTTGGCCGGGGGCCACCTGTACGGTGCCCACGAAAACGAGCGGTCGATCTATCCGGCGGCGTCGTTGCTCGCCAATTTTAAGCGCATGAGCGCCAGCCCAGCGACTTTCCTGGTGGCTCTGGGCGACATCATGCGCAATTCGGGCGATTCGGCGATGATTCGGGCGACAGCGACGGCATTTGCTGGCCTGGAGATGCCGGTGTTCAATGCTCCGGGCAACCACGATTTGCGGGATCGGGCGGCTTACGAGAAGGCATTTGCCACCGGCGGTGCCAATGCCTTTTTCAAATTTCCTGGCTCGGCGAACCAGGTCGGATTTTTTATTCGGGACGATTACTTTATGATTCTGGATACCGAGTATTTGCTGGAAGAAGGGGAATCGAGTAATTTATTTGGCTTTATCGACCGGGAAAGCAAGCGCCTGGAAAAACGGGCCCGGCGGCCGCGCCACGTTTTTGTATTCAGCCACCGCTTGCTGTGGGCCTTGTGCGAAAGTGCACTCGGTCCGGCGGATGCCCTCGCCAATGAGCCCATCGCCGGAATCGTCGCACAAGAAACGGCTTGCAAAGCAGTCAAGGCGGTAACCGGGTTGCCCCACTCGGGTGAAGTCTACTGGATCTCCGGCGATGTAGGAACCCATTGGTCGGTGCCGTTGCTCTACGGCTACGATGCGGCCAATCAACTCCACGTCATCGCGAACGGCATCGGCGATACGCCGGAGGATGTTTTACTCAAAGTGACGGTCAGTCCCGAAGGCAAGGTTGCCCTGGGCACCTACCCCTTGAGTGACCGAAAATGGAAGGCAGTGGAAAGCTATACGCTTGACTACTGGCAAGCGCAACCCAAGTCTTCGGCGGCGGGAGAAGGTTTTTGGGCCAAGGTGATCGCAGCGACGAGTGGGGAAGTCTTTTGGCTGGCCCTGATCGCGGGGATGGTACTGGCCCTCGGGGCATCGCGGCTGTTCCGGGTGTTTGGGCGGAGGTAAATGAGAATCATCCCTCCGCCAAATCCTTCAGCGCCCGAATATTCTCCGCCAATTGGTCCAGGTACTTCTGAAAGGCCAGCCGGTTCATCCATTTGGACAGCCAGATCGCCAGGGGAGAGATGACGGCGATGACACCGATAAGCAGCAGCAGAATTTTCCCGTTGCTCAGCATTTCCGCGAAGGTCATCTCTTCTTCCAACAGCGCGACCATGGCCCCAAGGGCGGGTGCTGGAATGATGAATAAGGTACCGATCCGTTCCTCGAAGCGCAGCGCTTCGCGAACGATGGTGTCATACTCCTGCATGACCGGCAAGATTTTGCGGTCCATGTCCAGCCGGTTGGGCAGGCGCTGGTAGTAGCGAAGCAGCTTGGTTCCGAGGACAATCACCATGGGGATGAGCAAGCCCGCCACGAGCCAGGTCGCGGCGTGGTAAGGATTGAGCAGGAGGAACCCCAAGGCCGCCAGACCGATTCCCAGTCCCCACAGGATTTTGTAAAGCAGTTTTTTGCGCAGTTGGACCAGAATTCCGGTCGACTGCTGGTTGAGCATCGCGGCCAACTCGGCACGTTGCGGAGCGGGATCGGTGACCACGTCCGGGCTATTCCACAGTTCTTTCAGATCCATATCGGTAGGGTTGGAGGAGCGCAGTCAATTTCTTTTTGATGCGGTGAAGCTTTACTCCGACGTGGTTTTTGTTGATACCGGAGATGTCGCTGATTTCACCGTTGTCGTAGCCTTCCAGATGCAGGAGGATGATCATACGGTCGGCTTCGACCAGGTGGCGAATGGCCCAGAGGAGCAGTTCGCGGGTCTCGAAGTCCGAGGCGGGGGGAACGGTCGGCAGGTCATTTTCGGTGGCGGACCGGTTCCCTTTGCGCTTTTGGGCTTTCTTCTGGAAGGTCAGCGCAGTATTGAGGGCGACGCGGTACAGCCAGGTGGAAAATTTGCTGTTGCCAGCAAAACGGGAAAACGATCCCCAGGCCTGCGCCACAATTTCTTGGTAAAGGTCCCGCTGGTCTTCGGTACCATCCACGTACAGTCGAATGACCTTGTGGATGATGCCGGAGTTTGACTGGATGAGATCGAGAAATTCCTGTTGCCGGGCGGAAGCCATGGATCAATGGATCGGCGTAACGGTGTAGCCCTGGGCACGGAGGAGTTTGATCAGGCCCTTTTTGCCCGGCAGGTGCAAGGCACCTACGGCGACGAACTGACTGTTCTGGTGCATCAAACCGGGCAACTTTTGCATCCAGCGTTCATTGCGTTCATCGACCAACGCCTCCAATCCGCCGAAGTCGTCGCCCCAATGCTTAGAAATCGCCTGCATCCGGTCAAGATCTTCCGCGAGATAGTGGTCGACCAGTTCCCGGGTAAATTTCTGGACTTCTTCTTTGGAGCGGACAAACTTGACGAGGTAGTCGGCTTGTTCCTCAAGTGACTGGCCATTGTAGAGAATTTCCATTTGCTCGATCATCGTCTCAAAAGTCGTGATCGTTTTCGCCCGTTTGCGGCCCTCGGTGATGAAAAATTGGTCCAGGGGCTCACCCGAATACTTGATCAGTTCGGGAGCGAGCCGGTTGACGTAGGTGATCGTCATGAACAGCATGACGGTACTCGGTTTGAATTGGTCCATTGCACTGAGCGGCTGCCCAGTCAATTGCTGAACTTCCTGGTCGACCAGGGCAAACTCTTGCTTGTCGAGTAATTTGGACAGGAGATTGCTTTGCATGATCGTGTAGCCCATCACTTTACCCAACTGGGAAGAGTCGATTTCCGTTTCGGTAACCACGCCTTCCACCCGGTCAAAGGCCTGCATCACCTTGCCATTTAAGGGCAGGTAGCCATCGCGGATCAGGTGGTAGGTTCCGAAAAGGTAAGAAGGTTTTTCCAGGCCATTCCCTGAGACCTTCCAGAGGAGGGAAGACTTGCTCGGAGTCTGCGCCATGAGCGGGCGGGCGAGGAAATATCCCAGAATCACAGAGAAGATGAAGGCGGCTAGGTGTACCGCGGCCCTGCGAAATTTTGGGGGAGTATTTTGTGAGTGCATGGTGGTTTCCTTATGATTGAATTCGCTGCATCAGTATCGCTCGGGGGCAAATAATTACAGACAGAAGAAATTTTTTTGTGATCCGCTGATTTCCAGGGGATAACAATTACTTTTTTAGCCCGACAATTTTCCGCAAGTCCCAGGGATTCATGAAAAACGGGCCGAATCTTTCCTCCCGGATCTGGGCTTCCTCCCGCCGCCACCAGAACAGATCGCTCACCGGATACAAATAGCCAAAGGCATACGCGGTGTAGCTCCGCCGGGGCCGCGCGATCAGTTCCAGGGGATAGCGGTAGTGCATTTCCCGCCGGTCGACAATCGCCTGGGCTTGCCGGCGCAGTCCGTGGGCCTGGTTCAGATAGACCTGGACTGGTCGGGGAAACTGAGGATTGCGCAGGGTATCGTCCACTGCCAATGCTCCCAGAGCGCTGACCGTTTCGATTCGGTGGCGCATTCGCAACTGGGTCACTTCCACCGCGTCCAGCAACTCCACCGCCAAGCCGGTCACGAGTGGGTCCTCACAGCAGAACCGCGTCCGGACCCGCATACTGTCCAGGGCCAGGGCGATTCCATCCGCGATGCCCCGCAGTACCCGCAGACTCGTGTAAGGCTCCGCCGCGGGGTCGTACACGGGAAAATCCTTCGCCCAGACCGCCGTTTTCTCGGGCAAGCGGGGCTGAAATTGTTTATTGCCGGGCGGGGGAAAGGCGTCGGGGATATTTTCCGGGCAAAGGTAGCGCAGGATATTTTCCGCCATGCCGATCTCCTGCAGGTGCAGCACGCGTTGCATTGCCTGCAGGTCGCGGTTGAAATTGTCGATGGAAAAAAGCGGTCCTAAGGGCTGCCGCGTGCGTTCATTGCCGTTAAAAGCATAATTCCAGGACCAGCGAGCGATGCTCCAATCGACCAGCCAATAGCCCCATTCCCAACCGGAGGAAAACGTGATGTGCCCGGGAATTTTCAGCCGGCGCATCGTTTCAATGTCCCGCAGCCGCGCACTTAGATAAGGCAGCAACAGCATCGGCACCGAATTGTCAAAGGTAATCCAGTACGCGCTCTCGGGATAGTACCAGGTCTCGCGCACCTTGTCCTCGGAGATCAGCATCTCGTACAGGTGACGAAAATTTTTCAATTCGTAGACTGGGGCCGCACCATCGGTGACCGCATAGCACATGACTGTGTGGATCAGTACGCCACGGGAGAAATTGGCGACTGGTGCTGCGGCGATCTTATTGCCCCCACCGATTTCATCTTCTGGTTTGACCACATGCTGCCGCCCGATCAACTTGACTTGGGGATAGCGCGCCATCGCTTCGGTGGCGTAAGCGCGCAGACGGTGCCGCAGCTTTTCCATTCCCCCAACAAATTCGGCCATCGCAAATTCCAGATTGACGAAGTCCCAGCCGGCGGAAAGCAACTGTTCCAGTTTGTCGTCGATTTGCCGCTCAAAGGACTTCAGCGAGGCGGGTGGAAATTCCACCAGTTTGTAGGCCCGCTGCTGTACCATGTGCAAGGACAGGTCTACGCTGCACAGGATCCCACGTTCGTGGGCAAAGCGCACCCATTCGCGGGCATAAGGCACCCAGCGCGCCAATTGGACCCCTTCCAAGAGCGAAAATTCGAAGAAGTTTTGCCCGTTGCGGGCCAGCCATTGCAGGTAGGTTTCGATCATGCCGGCCCCACCGGGAAAATCCGGATTGTGCAGGGGCTCAGTCAGCTCCAGCGGGTGCTGCGTGTGCAGATGAAAGCCCTTCTTGTCAAAGGTGGGTGTCCCCGAAAATTTAAATTTCGGCGGCAGGGGCCAGTCTACGATCTCGGGCACGATGGTTTGGCGGGGATGGACAAAACGAAATCCCAACTGCTCCTGCAACAAGCCGTACAGCCCCATGGAAACGCCCTGTGGAGTTGTTGTTTCCAGCCAAAGGGTTCGGTTGCGCACGGAGGTCGGCACGCTGCTCCAGCGATAGCTGTGCTGAGGATAGTGAAAATAGGGGTAGTCGCGGCCTTCGGCAAAGGTACTTGGGACGCTTACTGCGGCGGGGTCGAGATCGGGCATTTGGAGGATTACGGTGGGTTCCGGCAATTCGACGGCGACATCACACTGGCAGGCTTGGGCCAATAGTTGTTGGGCATCGGCGACGGCGTGGCGGACAATCGGGGACTGCCGGGCAGTCTCGGGTACCCGGAGGCTGATGCGCAGCGGAGCGGATTGTCCCCAGCTGCACATTAGAAGAAACAGAATCAAACAACACTTAAACCGACGCATTCCTAAAAATAACAGTAAATCGGGAAGGAGAAAAAGCTGTATTTTCCGTCCATGAAGATGGATGGGTTCCGGTACTGGTGGGGTTGGTGGGCGCTGTTGATCGGGGGGATCGCGTTTGCGTTGCGCTGGCGGGCATTGGTGGGGCAAGCTTTTGCTCCGGGTTGGGACGGTTACTTCTACCTGATCCAGGTCAAGGCCTGGGTTGAAGAAGGCGCGATGCACAGCGTGGACCGTTCCCCGATCTACTTGCTGTTGCGGGGGCTGTCCACGCTGACGGGCGATTACCTGACGGCTTATCAATTGTTGTGTGCGCTGTTGGCGGGCAGTTTTGCCGGCCTGAGTGTGGCGTTGGCCCGGCGGATTTCCGGGGATGGCTGGTTGGGGCTTACAGTGGGGGCTTGGTGTGTCTTCAGTCCGAGTTTGACTTTTTTTGCGGCGCAATTTCCCAAGAATTTACTCGGAATGAATGCGCTCCTGTTACTGTTGTTGTTCAGCGTGCGGGGTCCTGGCTGGGCGGGGGGATTGGCTGGGATCGGGGCATTTTGGGCGCACCGGATGACGGCGGGTTTGAGTTTGATCTTTGTGGTGTTGCGGCAACTGGATGGCCGGCGAATGCTCTTGGTCCTGTTGCTGGGTGCGGTGGGCATTGGGGGGGCAAGCTTGGTGCCGGGCTTGCTGCGGGTGGCGGACTGGGAACGGTTTTCTGGGGCGTTTCGGGAAATGCCCCAACTGGCGGGCTGGTCTTTTGTGGCGCTGCTGGATCCGGGGCGGATGCCGCCGGCCTGGATCGCGGAGATTGTCCTGGCTCACCTATTTCTGTTGTATTGGGTGTTTTCCTGGTCGTTTGCGCGGCCGACTGCCTTTGGTTGGTCCTTTGCCGGCTTGTGTGTGGTACTGCTGTTTCCATTTTTTGAAATGGATGTCCGGGGCATGGGGTACCGGTTTTTTCTGACGTTTATGTTGCTGGCGCCCCAGTTGTTTGCGATTGTGCCGCACCTTTTTCCACGGGAGGGATTTCACTTGGTGACGGTGCTGTTGGTGGCCGGTACGATTTGGCACGGAGGCAGTCATCGGCCGGAAACCTTCGATCCGGACTACGGCTACTACCAGCAGATCGTTCACCGGGCGGAACGGGTACTGGCGGGAAAAGAACCGGAACTGATCATCGGCCACAAAGGGCTGGCGGAACTGATGACCTTCGAGACGGGAATTGATGTGTTGCCCTGGCAGCCAGAATATGCGGTGGACAGCAGCCGCTTGTGGCGGATTGCAGCCGGCATCTCCGCGATGGAATTCCGTTACTATCTCGGTCCCGCGGATGAACCGCGCGTCCGCGAATTGGGGATCGACTACGCTCTGCTGCCCGAATCAGTTTGGCAGCGCTTTGTGGCGGCCGCTACTGAGGAGTATGACGCAGATCTGCAAGCCCGTATCCGCGAGTGGCGCAATCCGCGGCAGGAGCGGCCGGGATTTTTGCGGAAGTGAGGAGATTGCGGCGATATGGGGAGTTTGGGTGGGGATTTATTGTCCGATGGAATGGGTTGTTTTCTTAGGCGATGTTGTTTTGCTCGCTAGAGGAAAGAAGTCTGATACTAACAAATTACGAGCGATTCCTTTATGGATCAAAGCAAATCCGACCCACTAAAATTGAGGGACAAGCCCCGATGGATACTCTTTTTGGCCATGTCACTACGGTTGATGTCAAGGATGAAAAGCGAAAACTATTTAATGACTATCCGCTTCTTTGCCACACGTGATATTTGTTCCAATGCCGGAGCGAATTGCCCAGGATGGTCGCAAATCGGGATTCCCCTTCGTAACGTCGGTTCAGCTTGTAGCAGAATTCATCTAGGTAGTTCTGCAAGTACTTTTCGCTCACGCCGTGGAATATCCCCGAGAGGTTGCGCTTCACGTTGGTGACCGAAATGTGTACCCAGGGCAGCAATTTGACCGCCTTTTTGCCTTGGGCCCGTACCGGGAGGTGCCTCGCAAACCGATCCTTCAACTGGTTGTAGGCGCCAAAATTGGTGGTGAGGATGCTCGCCCGGGGACTGATCGCCTTGCTGGCCCGGTCGGCAATCGTTCCCGCCCGTAGATCCGGGATCACTTGCATCCGGAATCGCCCGCAGCACCTGCTTTGTGC
>JBCCQH010000034.1:0-60427 GCA_039024435.1 Bacteroidota bacterium | reverse complement strand
TTTGGATGATAAGCCACAATCACAATTCAGGATCCTAGTTAAGTTGCTTAAAATGAGGCGATAAGGCATTACTGGGGGCCGGGAAGACAATTGCCAAAAGCCAAAAAATAAACAGGACCTCGAAGTGAGGTCCTGGGGTTTTCTGTTAACCAACTAAAGTAATAAACCAACTAAACTAAACTTTTTCTGCCGGGACTGACCCAGCTATTGTTGATTGATCGATTGCGAATTTGTCGTACAAATCAGATCCGGCCGATAATCGGGAACGGACCCGACTTGTACTTTCCGATTTCATTTTGCGGGTGCTTAAGTTTTAAATACCCGAACAAAGAACGCGCTATATTTACCCGTAAAGCTGTTGATGTCTTTACTGTAATGAATGTAATATTCGAATAGGCGAAATTCAAGCTGATTTTACGGGGATTATTTGTGGGACAAATGCCTAACTGGTGGATTTGCATCGATTTAATTGCGTGTTTTCCAGTCGATTAATCGACCCAGGAAGTTTGGTTGATAAGCGGAGGTTTTCGGAAAGCCTGCCCTGCAGTGTGTCGGGGAAGAGGGGTAAGAACGGGGAGCAAGGCGGTCTGAGGTCGACAGGAAAAACTTGCGGTCAGCAAAGCGCAGGTATAAGCTTGAATCGGTTCCCAAGGGACAAAAAAAGATCAGAGCCTTTGCGAGGCTCTGATAACTCTGCTAACTAAAATATTCAAAACCAATTAAACCAGATATTTTGTTGACTGTTGATTGATGCCGGAAAGCATCAAAGGTCTTTCAGTTTTATTGAGGTCAGCGTTTGGTCGGAATTCATCCGAACCCAGCGCTACACCATTAAATCTTTGCTTAAGAACGCGCTGTACTTATTGTAAGCTATTTAAGTGTTTAGCTAGCTTGAATATAGCACCTCAACCTCAAGATTGTCACTTCAAATTGCCGCAATATTTTGGAAGATGACCGGGAATAATGGCGCAATTAATCAATTTAAAGAGCTGTGAATCAGGAGTTTGAAAGCTTCGAGATATTTGCAGGCAAAAGGCTGCTTTTTTCGGGGCATCGGCAAGGTGAAGGGAAAAATATGTTTAGCTTTTGGGGAATAAAAAAATCAGAGCCTTTGACCTAAGGCTCTGACAACTCTGCTAACTAAAAATATTCAAAACCAATTAAACCAGTTCTTTATCAAGTGTCCGCGAAGCAGACGGTATTATTGGTACTTGATTTCGTTACAATGAAAGTGCGGGTCGGTGAATTCCGGGTGTCCCAGAGATTCATCCAACCCGCACTAACTAATTTGTACAAAGAACGCGCTATATTTACCCGTAAAGCTATTTAGGTGTTTAACTGAGGTAAATATAGCGGGAAGCCCCGGTGAGGCCAATCTTAATTGGGGCGATTTTTTGGTTGATAACCGAATAAAAAGTGAAAAATGGGAAGATAATCAGTTGATGTTGAGTGGATTAATCCCTAAAAGTGCTTTGCAAGCAAACGCCAAATATTGAGGCCCCAAGTGGGCAGAACTATGTTTTTTCCTACCCCGCTGGGGCTGGATTGGGATGAGTGATGGCTGTGCGTATCGATGTTATCAACTACATTGTGGATAAAAAAGCAGCACGTGCCCGCTCGGCCAACGGGACGTGATCGGGTGGTGGGTCGGAGAGCCATCCTCGAGTGCGTCTCCCAAAAAGGGCGAAAATGGACTTGAGAGGACATAATTGGGCCAATTTGGACGTCTCAAAAGTGGGTGAAAAACGGCCCAATGCTTGCGCCCACAGGCACGCGCACCAATCCACGCAAATTTGATTTTTGTCATTATTTTGGGTAGTTTCATGATTGGAATTAAGCAGACGAGGCAGTCAACCTAACCGGTCTGCAGTTGCTCAAAGGACCCGGAAAGAATCATAACGTCTATCAAAGTATCATCAGTTCTTCCTTAGGGTTCTAATGGTCTGGGTTAAGCCTTCGATACGGAGCGCTTCCCGTCCAAACGAGTAATTAGGCGAATCGCTATGAAGAAGCAGGATTATGTATTCCAACTGATCAAATCGCTTACCCGAGGCGAGAAGAGGAACTTCCGAATGCTGGGTCAATTGACGTCCGGCAGCAAGAAGTACCTGAAGCTGTTTGATTGCATGGACGGAATGGATGCCTACGATGAGGCCAAAATCCTCAAGAAATTCCGCAAAGACCCCAGCTTCGAGAAGCAGTTTGCTTACAACAAAAACTACCTCTATAACGCCATTCTCAACTCGCTGGCGTATTTCCACAAAGGAAGCAATGCTGAGATTTCCTCCCTGACCCTTCAGGTGGAAATTCTCATGCAGAAGAATTTGTACGACCAAGCGCGGAAACTGCTGCGCAAAGTCAAGGAACGGGTTTCTGAGCAGGAAAAGTTTGAAGATCTGCTCAAGTTGTACCGCTTTGAAGTCGAAATTCTGCGGTACACCGAGAACTACAAAATCCTCCACGAATCGCTTCGCCGGGTGGAATTTGAGGAAAAAGTTGCTCTGGAAAAGATCTCCAATCTGTTGTTGATGCGGCGTTTGGCGGCGCGGAGTGAAGTGCTTTTCGCAACCATCGGGATGGCGCGCCACGAGGATGATTTGCGGCGGGTGCAAGAAATTTGTGCATTTCCGGAGATGGAGTCGGAGGAACAGGCTTTGAGTATCCGGGCAAAGATTCTTTACAACCAAATCATGCGCCGCGTCCATCACCACGAGGATGATCACCGCGGCGCTTTGCCGTTCGTCGAGCGGGCCATCGAACTGTACGAAGCAAATCCGGGCATTCTCGCCGACGAGAAGTCGACCTACTTGAAAATGCTCGGGGCGGCAGTTAACCACTCGTTTAACCAGTTTGGGCTGGATGAAGCTTCCAAGCGCCTGGATAAAATTCTGGAACTCAAGGTAAATACCCCGCAAGAACGGCTTTTCAAATTTACGCGTGGTTATTTGTTCTACATGGCGATGTTCTCGGATGAGGGGCGCAAAGCACCGGACAGCTTCATCGAAGAGTTTGATCAGGAACTCGAAAAGATGTGGAAAGAGATTCCTCCGAGTACGAAACTGTTCGCGATGTACGCTCTGATGACCTATCACCACATTCAGGGCAACCACTCCAAAGCGCTGAAAGCATCCAATGAATTGCTCAATCAGCCGCGCAACGGAGTTTCCACACCGATGCAAGCGGCCGCGCGCATCTACAACCTTGTCATCCATTTTGAGTTGGGGAACCTGGATTTGATCGAGTACAACCTGAAATCTACTTCCAGGTTTATTTTCAAAATCGGGCGGATGTTCAAGTTTGAGCGCCGCGTTTTGCGTTTCTTTTCCCGGGTGATTAACCTGTCCACGAAGGAGGAAGAGCGCGCCGAAATGCAGTCTTTGCGCGATGATTTGGTGGAAATCGTAAAGGATCCGTTCGAAGCAAAAGCCTATACCATTTTCCGCGCCATCGAGTGGCTGGACGCCAAACTCGAAGGCGTTCCCTTCGCTGAAACCATTCAGCGAAAAGCCTTGGCCAAATACGCTGAAGCCGAAACCGCTGCCGAAAAAGAGGTGTCGGAAAGCAACTGAATCCCCCTCCTTCCGATCCGGGCTTTGTCTTTTTGCGCACCATCCGCGGCGAAACCCGCACCGGTGCCCCAAGATGAACTTGCGATTGCCAGCCAAGCCAATTTTAGCTCAACCCCGAAATCGAACCCTATCCCCCCATCATCCGCTTCCGCTCGACCTCATCCCAAAAGAAAAGAGGCCGTTCCAGCGCGGAACAGCCTCTTCTTTTGAATCTTTTCTTGCCTGGATCAAAGACTGTTGTCCAGGATGCAGATGACGTTGCCGGCAAAGGCGACATCGTACGCGAGATCGGTTCCGTAGGTGACCGGCGTAATCGTCAGTGAACCTTTGGCGTAGGCATCTTCCAGATCCACGTAGCGGATCTCCCAGATTGAAGAGCATATTTTGAGGATACCCGCACGTACCACTGGATCAATGAACGTGGTTTGGGTTGTAAAGGAGGAATTGTCGGCAGTTTCGGAGATGACTTCTCCTGCACTGACACTTGAGAACAATCCCATCGCGAGGATTGTGGTGGCGATGAATCTCAGCATGACGGTGTTGGTTTAGTTAAACAATTAAATAGTAAGGCCGGGACTTAACAATGCTTTACGGAGTCTTGAGCGGCCATTAATTCCTAATTTCCTCCCGTAATATACGCAAATTGTAAAAAAAAGGAATCGCATTCCATTGGTTTTTTGCCATGTACCCCCGATGTTAACCTTGCGTTTTTGCCCTGATTGGCCTCTATTCTGCTTAGAGGTCGGTTTGTTGAAATTGCCTTTCCGAAATGGTCGCGGAATCGGAAAAATGCCCGGTACAATATTTTTTTACGAAATAGAAAATAAAAATTGCGGCTCTCATTCCCGGCAAACGCCCCAAAATAAACCGGGCCGGGATAAGTTCCCGGCCCGGTTTACAGCAAAAATCAATTTACTGTTTGATGAACTTTTGGTGGTCTTTGCGGGCAGCACGTACATCATGCAACTCAAAAATGTACATGCCGGCGCTCAAACCTTGTAGGTCAAATCGCTCCAGATTCATTCCTTCATTCATCTCGATGTCCAGGCGCCGGACTACCTTTCCGTAGATGTCCACCATCCGAACTTCATAATTGCCCTCACGGGCGGCAAATGCCGACAGACGGATGCTCTCGCGGGCTGGATTTGGGAACAGCGCCACAATTTGCACCGCCGGGGTCTCGTCCCAGAACAAGTCGATCACCTCGGAAAAGCTTTCCAATCCGTTTTGATCCACGTAGCGCAGGCGGTAGTAGTTGTGCCCAGGTACCGGAACTTCGTCGGTATAGGCGTAATCGTAGGCTTCTGAGGCACTTCCGCCCTGTCCTGAACTACCGCCTCCCGAGAGGTAGCTGCGGCCATTTACCCGACCCAGCGTCGTAAAATCTTCGGCATCCAGGCTCTTTTCGACCTCGAAGTAACCGCTGACCACTTCGTTCTCGGTCACCGTCCATTCCAATTGGTGAACGTCTTCGTCCCGGTAGCCGGCAAACTGCTGGTAATCAACATCCAACGGACAGTTTTCGTCGATTCGGACCTGTCCGTTGTTGTCTCCCGTAAAGTCAAATCCATCAAACTGAATGATGAATTGCGTGCCCACCGGGGCAGAATACGTCCGCTGGAAGAAGTAAGAAGTGCCCAGGCAAGCATCCGTCTGCTCACAGTCGATCAGATTGATGGGAGCAAAGTCGCAGAGGGACGCGGAATCGTCCTGATAGATGGCAATGGAAAGGCCATCGGTCGGCTCACCCAGTACACACAGCCCTCCTATGGTGCCATTGACCGTAAAGGTAAAGGACTCACAATCGTTTACGTAGCTAAAGTAGACCGAGCGGCCCGGCAGCGATCCGTCCCCACATTCTAAGTAGCCCGGATCGGCCGTGGTTTCCCCGGTGGAGCCGTCAGTGTCCCAGCAGTACCAAATGCTCGGCTGCATCGGCGTCGCGTTCTGGCAACTGTCCGCCCCGCAGCGATCCGTCAGGCACAGCCCAAAGTTTTCGTTCAGATCATTGCCGCCATCGTCGAACACTTGCAGGGAAATTTTATCCCCGGGCGTGCCCTGGATGTAGTACTGCGGATCATCGAAGAGACCGCCTTGATCGCATTGAATCGGTTGCAGGTTGCTGCACGGGCCCGTGTAGGCCGCCACGGTAAGTTGCGAATTGTTGAAGTTGAGGAAGCCGTATTCGTCATTGCCCTCTAGCAATACCGTCCCGGAAGGCGGCATCGTAAAGCAGAACCAGACGTCGCCGCAGTTGTCGCCACAGCTCTGGGTAAAGGCATTGTTCAGGGAAACCGTCGGGTTACCGTAGTTAAATACGTTCCAGTTGCCCGAACCCTGGCACGGCTGGCTGCCGATGGGGAGCGGTATCGCGCCGGTACAAGGATCGTTGGCCGGTCCCGAATAGCTGGGATTGTCATCGGTGACGGTGACGGTAAAGTCGCCGTAGTCCCCAAAAATGTCGCCCCCGTCGATTTGGATGTAGTAGGTGTCCTGCGGGATCAGGCAATCCTCAGTGAAACTCACATCGAAACTGATGAGGTCATCGTGGTTGTTGCCGACTTGGGTGAGGCTGTCAAAATCACACAAGCCGTCGCGGTGGTACAGCGTGAAATTCGCGTCGATTCCGGAAATGCTGTTGATTGAAATCTGCGCACTGCCTGAGTTTGGCGCGATGAAGGTGTACCAAACCGTTTCATCGTCCCCGTTGACATTCGGTTCATTGGGTTCTTCGGTCGCACAGTCATTCGTACCGGCCGTGGGACCGACACTGCCGCCGTTCGGGTTGCCCAGGAAGACCGCATTGCAGAGCAGGTCATTCGCCGGTGCTCCCACCGGCGTGCCATTGTCACTGAGCCGGATGTCGAAGCTTCCGTTGTCCCCAAGCAGATCCAGCCCGTCGATCTGGATGTAGTAAGTCGTATTCGGCAGCAAGCAGGGGAGGTCCAGGCTCACGTCCGTGCTGAAGGGATTGTCCGCCGAGGCAATGGCGATCAGATCGCTGAAGTTGCAACTGCTGGCCGGATTCACCCGGTACACGTCGATGTTCACGTCGATGCCGACCGTGTTGAAGACATCCACCGTGGTCAGGCCCGGCGAGGCCCCCGTATTGAAGACGTACCAAACGGTTTCGTCGCAAGTGGGACTGCTGATCGTGGGGCAGGCGTCGGCATTGGGCTCGCCCGGCTCGGTGGTAGCGCAGAAATTATTGCCGGGAACCGTGGCGGTAGTGCCTCCCGAAGGCACGGTGCCTAAGCTGACGGCATTGCAAATACTGTCGTTCACCGGGTAGGAATTTGTACTGCCGTCGTCGGACACACGAATGTCGAAACTGCCTTGATCGCCCAAGAGGTCGAGTCCGTCGACCTGCACGTAGTACGTCGTGTTGGGGGGCAGGCAATTGAGGTCCACCGATACATCGGTGCTGAAGAGATCGTCCGCCGACTCGACCAGATCCAGGTCGCTGAATAGGCAACTCGGAGGGTTGAGGGCGCGGTAGACGTTGATGTTGGCGTCGATGCCTACGGTATTGTTGACCGCGACGGTGGTAATCCCCGGAGTGGCCGGCGTGGTGAAGGTATACCACACCGTCTCGTCACACAGCGGATCACTCAGGACATTGCAGGTCGAGACCAGCAATTCGCCGGATTCCGTGGTTGCACAGATATTGCTTCCCGGAGTTAGGGCCGTCGCGCCACCGACCGGAACGGTGCCGAGCCCCTGGGCATTGCAGATGTCGTCGTTTGCCGGGTAGTTGATCGGGGTGGCCCCGCTGCTCACCTGAATGTCAAAGGTCCCGTCGTCGCCCAGAACATCCACGCCGTCTACCTGGATGTAGTAAGTGGTATTCGGCTCGACGCAGGGCAGCGTGGCACTCAGATTGGTCCCTGCCAATATCGAAGTCGCATTGTCGAATTCGGTCAGGTCACTGAATTGGCAGGAGGGAGGCGCATCCGCTCGGTAAATGGTGATGGTAGGGGCGAGGCCGCTCTGGACATTGGTGATGTTGATCGTGATCTCACCCGGAGTCGCCGGGGTGGAAAAGCTATACCAAACCGTCTCGTCGTACAGCACATCGGTCCGGTCGAGCAACTGGCTGGTATTGGGTTCGGTGATTTCCTCGGTCGCGCAAATATTGCTGCCGGGAGTGACCGCGGAAGCCCCGCCCAAGGGGATCAGGCCCAGGTTCGTCGCATTGCAAATGCTGTCATTGCCGGGGATCGTCTGGGGCGTAGCATCATCGGTCACACGGATATCAAACGTCCCGAAATCGCCGATGACGTCCACCCCGTCCAGTTGGATATAGTAGGTGGTATTTGGTTTCAGGCAGGGGATGTCCAGGCTGAGGTTGAACAGGGGAACTGCAGTCCGGTCGGCAATGAAGGCCAGGTCGCTGAAGTTGCAGGTCGGGAACCCGATGGGTTCGTAGACATTGATTATCGGGACCAATCCGGTCAGATTGTCCACGTCGATGGTGATCGTGCCGGGGTTGGCATTGGTGGTAAAGGTAAACCAAACCGTTTCGTCGCAGGGCGCTTGGAAGAAGAAAGAGCAATTGTCCACGTTGGGTTCGCCGCTCTCGGTCGTCGCACAGAAATTCGAACCGAAATAGGTCGGCGTTGCGAGGCCGGTGGGCACCGTACCGAGATTGACGGCATTGCAAATGCTGTCGTTGGTGGGCATCGGGACGAAGGCCGGATCCTCCGAGATGATCATTTCGAAGAAGCCTTCCAGACTGTCCAAGTTGAACAGGGGTTGGGGCGGGAAGGGCACGCCATCTACTTGCACCCAGTAGGTCTCGCCGGGGGTAAGGCAGGTCACCGAGAGGTCTTCGTCCAGAAAGATCGGTGTCCAATCGCTGTCCACTTCGCCTAAGGTCCCGGTGCAGGTCCCGTTGCTGGATTCGTAGACCGCAACCTGCAGGTCGATGTCATTTCCCAGGTTTGTCGGGTCCGAGTTGAGGTCGAGGAAGACATTGCCGGATGGGGGAGCTTCAAAGGTAAACCAGACCGTCGCGTCGATTCCGAAAGCGTTGGGGACTGGTTCCCCGGCCTCGGTCGTCGCGCAGAAATTGTGGGTCAATCCGGTGGTCACACTGCCGCTGGCGGGGACGGCACCCAGCGGGGTGGCGTTGCAAATGCTGTCGTTGGTGATGATGCCGGGGCCGGGTTCCATCGTCATGGTGATCTGGAAGAACCCGTCGAGGTCATCCGGATCGTCCGATCCATCTACCATCAGCCAGTAGGTTCGGCCCGGTTCCAGGCAGCGCACTACGGCGTCTTCATCCCGGGTTTCAAAGAGGGGAATTTCGCCGCTGTTGTAGTCGCATTGGACCTCGGAAATGGCCCCTGCACAACTGTCGCCATCCGTCGCAAACACCGCCAACTGCAAGTCGATGTAGTCGCCGACATTGTTCGGATCGCTCACCACGTCAAATATGACCCGTCCGGTCGCCGGCGCGGTAAATTCGTACCAAACCGTCATGTTCGTTCCGAAACAAGTCGGAATTGGTTCCAGGATATTGTTCGCGCAGAAGTTGGTCTGAATCGTCGTGGTGATCGGGCCACTTGTGGCATCGCCCAGCGGAATCGCGTCGCAGATGCTGTCGTTCGGGGCTGCGGTCACGTTGTAGTCCCGCACGACCAGGTCAAAGGTCCCGACGTGGAGGTCCAGCAGCGGAACAAAGAAGCCATCGACCTGGATGAAGTAAGTTTTGGTGGTGTCGAGGCACTTTAGGCGCATGGCCTGTGCCCCATCGATGCTGAAGCTGAAGGGATCGTCGTAGCTTTCCAACTCGGCGAAGAAGCCGGTGCAGGTATCGGTATCGACTTCCCAGACTGCCAGTTGCAGGTCGATGTCATCCGAACCGGTGTTGATCACTTCGATTTCGACCGAGCCGCTGGAAGGGGGAGTGAAGGTGTACCAGACCGTTTCGTCCAGGTTGTGGTTGAGCGGATCGGCTTCCCCCGGCTCGACCCCGCCGCAGTAGTTGTTTTCGTTGTTCAAGGTGATTTGGCCCGAGTTGGGAATGGTCCCGAGGGCGGTTGGACCGCAGACCAGATCGTTGGGCGCACGGGCAATGCCATCGTCGGTGATCGTCAGCCCGATGTATCCTTCTACATTGATCGTGGAACCGTCGAGTTGCACGAAGTAGGTTGTGTTTGGTTCCAAACACTTGATCACGAGGTCTTCGCCGGTCCAGAATCCGGGTACGTCGGGATCGTAGTCGCAATCGATCTCGGTCAGCGAACCGGTGCAGAGTCCATTGCTCGAAGCGTAAACACCGACCTGCAAATCCAGATTGTCGCCGTTGTTGTTCGGGTCGCTGACTGCAGAAAAAGTCATTTCGTACCCCAAGCTGTTGCCGGTAGTAAACTGCACCCAAATCGTCTGATCGATGCCGGAAAGGCAGCCGGGATAGTTTGGTTCCCCGGTTTGGATCGTGGCGCAGAAGTTGTTCATGTTGTTGTTGGTCTGCGATTGGCCCAGGGCAATGGTGCCCAGATTGATCGCATTGCAAATGTCGTCGTTGGTGCCCCGTGGGATGCCGTTGTCGCTGATGGTCAGCCCGAAATAGCCTTCGGTATTGAGACCCGATCCGTCTACCTGCACCCAGTAGGTGGTATTGGGCTGGAGACAATTTACGGTCATGGACTCTGCGAAGGGAGGCGTGAAGTAATCGCTGTCGACCTCATTCATGGTGCCGGTACAGAGTCCATTGCTCGGCTCGTACAGCGCCAATTGCAGGTCGATCTGATCACCGAGATTGAGGGGATCATTGGTGGCATCGAGGGTGACTTCCGTGCCGACATTGGCGCCGGTGGTAAAGGTAAACCAGACCGTTTGGTCGGTCGCAAATGCTCCCGGGTTGGGTTCGCCGGGCTGAGTGGTCGCACAAATATTGCTGAAGTTGTTGGCCCCGATGCTGCCGTTGAAGGTCAAGGTTCCGAGGTTGATCGGGGAGCAGATGTCATCGTTGGTGGGCAGCGGCTGGCCTTGCGGACTCACCCGGAGCTGGAAGTTGCCGAAGTCGGAGGCGCTGTTACCGTCGACTTGAATGTAGTAGGTCGTACCCGGGGTGAGGCATTCCAGATCCACTTCAGAGTCCAGGTCAAACAGCAGAACGATGTCGTCGTTGTTGCCGACCTCGGTCAGGTTGCCCCAGTTGTTGCCCGGGCAGGTGGAACCATTGTCGCGGTAAATGGCGATTTCGGTGTCAAAGTTGGTGCCGCCGAAGTTGGTGGAGACGGTCACGTTGCCGGAGGAGGGCGCGGTAAAGGTGTACCAAACCGAGTTAGAAGGGGAGATGCTGCCGTTGGAAGAATTGACCTCGCCGCTTTGGACGGTGGCACAGGTATTGTTGCCGGTGATCGTCGTATTGAGGGCCAGTGGCGTGGCGTTGCAGATGTTGTCGTTGGTTGGGGGCGTGATGTAGGAGCCGGTGACGTCCCAGCGGGCCCAGTAACAGAATTGGCCCGCACAGCCGGTAGAATTCACACAGATGGGGCCAATGAAAGTGGTGCCGGTCGCAGTGGGGAGCGGTACATTGCTGGTTATATCGCCCGCACTGCCATCACAAATCGCTAGGGAGGTGCCGCCCGCACAGCCTGCACCATCATCTTCGCAGCCCCGGAAACGGATAGAAGCGCTTCCCGGAACATCGGTGATGCAGTTGTAGGTTTCATTGATCAGCACCTCGGTCACGCTGCGGGTACACCCGTTGCAGGTCGTGGTGTAGCATTGGTCATCGACGATGCCGGGGCCAGTCCACCACCAGATGGGGTCGCTGTTGCCGGTCAGGAAGCCATCACAGTCGGGAATATTGGTCGAAACCTGGTAGACGGTGAGCTGGATATTGACCTGGGCTTGGCTGCGGAAGGTCAAAAGGAGCATCAGGGTGACGAAGATTCCCGCACGTGGCAAAATGCCTTGGCGAATACGACGGGCAACCGGTATAATTTGATCCATATTCTGCTAAGAAGGGTGGAATAAAAGGGAAAAAACGGTTCAACGTCCGTTTTTTGGGGGCGGGGTACCCCGGGTGATGCCTTTTTCGATCACCTCCTGTTCGGACATGTCCGCCTTTTGCCGGTTGCCCGGCACACAACTTTCTTCCGGTACATAGGTAAAGGTTTGATTGGCGTTTACGCGGTAAATTTCTGCATTGTAGCCCGCCCGCCCCAGGTCGACGAGGATGTTTTGCAGGGCTTGCTCGGAATCGTCGAGGGTAAAATCGCAATTGCCGTATTTGATATCAAAGTCCTGGACTTGTGGATAAGCCTGGACCAGATTGCGGATCTCGGTCATCTGTTCCGGGGTATCCACACTATCGATGGAGAGGGTGACACTGGAAAGGGTGATGCGCTGAAGGGAGCCGCCGTTTTGAGCAACCGCAGCGCAACCGAGTCCCACACATGCAAGTAATACGACGAAAAATCGACAGGATTTCTTCACAGACAATACTTTTTATGATTTTCGAAGCAGCAATTTACTTTCTTATATAAATCAAGATAGGTAAATCGTGGATAAAATAAAAAGTGAAGAATCCCCATAATCAGCGAGTTGGATAGATTCTAAGGCGAGTGTCGGGTGGGATTGTGGGCAACCCCACTTGCATGTTGGTGACCGGTCCGTGGCGGCTCCGGGGTTGATCACCCCCAAAATAGAAAAGGCTCCCGGGGGGGAGCCTTTTCTGTGTAGATGTATTTTGACCGGATTAGATGTCCCACCAGACGGGGGTCGTAATCGGTACGATGCTGACGTTGCCGCCATTAAAGAGCCGTTCCGACTGCGGGTAGGGCATACGGACCGGAATCACACCGTTGGTGACGTTGCCGGGAACCGCGGTCAGGGCGGGGATACCGGTACGGCGCCAGTCGGTGAAAGCTTCGGTGTCCAGGAACATGGCCACGTATTTCTGGGTCATGATGGCATCCAGCGTGATCGAAGCGGCATCGTAGCTGGCTTCCGCCATTTCGAACGTCGCATCACTTACTCCGTAGCGGGCCAAAGAAGCCATCACCGCTTCGTTGTGAGCGGTCGCGGCGCGACCGGGATCACCGGTGCGGAAAGCTGCTTCAGCTTCGATGAACTTCTGCTCCACGTAGGAACCGAAGTAATACGGAGCGGTTGCACTGGCAAAGAAGCTACCCAGGGTAGAGTTTGCCGTATCCAGATAGACCGTGTAGCGTGGGTCACCATTGCCAGACATCAGGTCATAAATGAAGCCGGTGTAGGCAATGTCATCCCGCTGCTGAATGTACTGGAACCAAGGAGCGGACTCGGTGGCACCAGCCCCCCAGTTGTAGAAAGCGTCATCGCCGGCAGAGGTGAAGGCACCTGCGTCGATGGCGTTGAGCGCGTTCGTGTAATTGGCGGCGTCACGCAGCCCCAGGTGGAGGTAAGCGCGGGCACTCAGGAAGTTGCAGAAACGGGTCCAGGCGGCGACATCGCCCCCGTAGATCAGATCGTCCGAACCCGGAGCGATCACGGCAGTTGCCGCCGCGAGCTGCGTTTTGGCTGTCGTCAGCAGATCCTGAACCGTGCTGTAAACCTGCTCCTGCGTATCGTAGGTAGGCGTCAGATTGTTTGCCCCTTGGAAGGCTTCCGTGTAAGGGATGTCTCCGTAGAGGTCGGTTGTGATCAACAGTGCGTAAGCGAGCAGGGCCTTGGCTACTCCAGCGTACTGCGTATACTGATCGGCTTCGGCTTGCTGATTCAGGACATACAAGTCCATCATCGCCCCGGCGTACATGTTGAAACGCCACCAGTTATCGGTTTCCGTTTCCGTAATTGCGTAGTTCTGATAGGTAGCAAACTGACGGGAAATCCCGGTACAGTGCTGCATCAGCATCGAAGTATAACGGGACATATCGCCCTGGATGCCGTAACCGAGGGTTACGGTGGCCCCCGGCAGGATTACGTCCGGCGTAACTTCAGAGGGTTCATTGGGGTTATCGTTGACACCTTCAAAGTAGTTGTCACAGGAGGACATGAAGGTCACGAGAACTGCCAGAACTAAAATATTAAGATATTTCATCGTTATCATGACTTTTTAGAAGGTGACACCAAGACGAATCGAATAGGAACGCGTGTTCGGCATGTTGAAGTATTCCAGACCTTGAGCGGAGAAGGAACCCATCAGGTTCGTTTCCGGGTCGATACCATTGTAGGAAGTGCTCAGCCAGAGGTTCCGGCCGGACAGACCTACATTCAAGCCGCTGATCGGCGTGTTTTCGAAGATGCGTGCCGGCAAGGTGTAGTTCAGCGTAACTTCACGGAGACGAATCCAGGAAGCATCCTGAACGAAGCCTTCGTCGACATTACCGAAGCCACCACCGTTGAAGGTGTACCATTCTTCATTCAATTCGGCCATCAGGTCGTTGGCAAACGTACCTTGGGTGCCGTTTTCATCCTGCAGGATGAGCTGACCGTCGGCGTCGAGCGTACCTTTCACCGAGTTTTCGAATTGACCGGAGTTGAAAACGGTCATCGTACCGCGGTTGTCACCCGTTGCTTGCGTGCGGCCGAAGAAAGTCAGCGCACCGACCGTACCGTTCCAGATGTCGCCACCCTGGCGGATATCAAACAAGAAAGAGAAGGTGAGCCCTTTCCAGGACAACGTGTTGTTCCAACCCAGGAGGAAGTCCGGGTTCGGGTTTCCGATCACGTCCGCTTCGCCGGATTCCATCGGGTAGCCGTAGAAGCCCTGCGAGGTGTCCGATTGGATGACGACGTTGCCGGCATCATCGCGCAGCCAGGTACCACCGTAGATCTGACCGAAGTCCGACCCTTCAACGTTTTGGATCGAAGCACCGGCGAAACCACCCAAAAAGACAGTTTCCACGCCCGGAGCAAGTTCGGTGACTTGGTTGCGGTTGCGGGTAAAGTTGAACTGCATGTCCCAACGGAACTCATCGGTCTTAACCGGAGTGGCATTCAGGACGATCTCGATCCCCGTGTTCTGGACGCGGCCTGCGTTCAGAACGGACTGGATAAAGCCCGAGGAAGAAGCGATGTTCACACCAAAGATCTGGTCCACAGAAGTCTGCTGGTACCAGGTAAAGTCCAGACCGATGCGGTTCTTGATGAAGCGCAGGTCGGCCCCGACTTCAATCGAGTTCGTTTGCTCCGGACGCAGATTCGGGTTGCCGAGGAGATCATCCTGCGAGAAACCGGAAACGCCTTGGAACGGGAACGGTACCCCTTGAGTCCAACCGTCAGCAACGACGGTTGAGGAGAACACGTTGGTGAGGAGGTAAGGATCGGCATCGTTACCCACCGAAGCGTAAGAAACGCGGATCTTACCGTAAGGGAGGACATTGTTGTCGGTTAGGCCGAGCGGCTCAGTAAACACGAAGCCGAGGCTGGCGGACGGGTAGAAGAAGCTACGACCGTCGGCGGGCAGCGTGGAGGACCACTCATTGCGACCGGTTACATTCAAGAAGAGGAAGTCTCCGTAAGAAGCCTTCGCATCAAAGAATATCGCGGCGGTGCGCTTGCGCTCCAGGCGGTCACGCGTGATCACCGAAGAAGTGTTCGAAATTTGGGTAAAGCCCGGGAAGTTAAAACCATCGCCCTGCGTGTACAGCCGGCGGTAATTCTGATCGTACAGGTTGTTACCCAGCATCAGACTGGCGCTGAAGTCTTCGCTGAAGTCACGGCTGGCCGTGATCCAAAGGTCGCTGTTGACGTGACGGTAGTTGTGGCGCTCGAGGAAGATCCGACCGGCAGGTGCGGTCCGGGAACCCAAAGCGATGATCGACTGGCGGTTGTCCGAGTAAGCATCGGTACCGAGGCGATAGAAGACATTCAACCAGGAAGTCACATCGTAAGTCGCACTCACAAAACCGTAGAAGCGGTTCACTTCGTCGGTCAGTGGGTTTTGGTTGACCGTCCAGTAGGGGTTGTCGTAACCACCGCCACCGCGGTAGTTGCGCTGCGATCCGTCCGGCAGGATGTAGGCGTCGGGATTGTTGACCGGATCTTCAAATCCACCGGCATTGTCAAAGGTTGACGGCGTCCGGGTCAGGCCCAGCATCAAACCGGAGATGTTCGAACCCTGCTGGATCCGACGTCCACCGGAGTTGACGTAAGCGGCTGAAGCTGCGGTGCGCAACTTGGCGCTCAACTTGGTTTCACCGGCCAGTTTGACCGAGGTACGACGGAATTCCGACAGCGGAACGATACCCGTCTGGTTGCGGTTACCGACCGAGAAACGGTAGGTCGTTCCTCCATTGCCACCGGAGAGGGCCAAATCATTGTCCCAGGTCACACCGGTTTGAAAGAAGGTACCCATGTTGTCGTAAGGCGTGACGGCGGCGGCACCCGCAGGAGCCGAGCTTTGGCCGACAATTGCGCCATTTGGATCGTAGGGATAAGTCTGATCGCCGTCCCAGCGGAGGGTATCGATGGACGGACCCCAGGAGGTCAACCAGCCGGTCTCCGGACCGTAGTAAGTAGGTATTCCACCGTCAAACAGACCAGTTCCTTGGGCGTAACGATTTTGAAGTTCCGGCAACTTATTTACCTCATCAAACGACAGCGTCGTGTTGTAGGTAATGTTTACGCCTTTGCCACCGGCGGAACGTCCTCGCTTCGTAGTAATCAAGACTGCCCCGTTGGCGGCCTGAATACCATAAAGAGCGGCGGCTGCCGGGCCTTTCAGTACCGTCACGTCCTCAATGTCGTTCGGGTTAAGGTCGATGGCGCGGTTCGAATTGGCCACGCTGGCGAGCAGGTTGTTGTTGCCGTCGTCCGGGTTACCGGAGCGGAATTGGGAGTTGTCAAGCGGTACCCCATCCACTACGATAAGCGGCTGGCTGTTACCGGCAATCGAGGACGATCCCCGAATACGAATGAACGATGCACCCCCGGGAGAGCCCGTGGCGCTGATGACCTGTACCCCAGCAACCTTGCTGTTCAGGCCATTGATGACGTTGGTTTCACCCGAGCTGACCACGGCGTCGCCGCTTACACTTTGTACCGAGTAACCCAACTGCTTCTTTTCGCGCTTGATGCCGAGAGCGGTCACAACCACTTCATCCAACATCAACGCGTCTTCCTTCATCGAAACTGATCCACCGGTCGTTTCAACCGTGGCAAAACCGACGAAGCGCAGAACCAAAACGGCATCGTCCTGGGTGACGGACAGCTCATAGCGTCCGGTCTCATCCGTAAACGTACCGTTTGTAGTCCCCTTCTCGAAAACAGTAACACCGGCAAGTGCTTCTCCTGAAGCCTCGTCGGTGACCGTTCCTGAGATGACTTTTTGTGCATGCACTGCTACCACGCTAAGTAATAGCATGCACGCAAGAGCGAAAAATCTTCTCATACTCCTTGCGTATTTAGTTTTTGGTTATCCAAGTGAACATGATGTATCACAGCCTCAAATATAAAATTAATGTTTATATCCCCGTAATAATTCTAACATTATCATTTGCGCAATTGATAGATTAAATTCATAAAAAATTGATAATCAGGGTATTGATTAAATTAATCTCAATTGCAAAAATGTCGCCTCCTTCACGATTCAGAAATACCAAAGAAAATTTTAAACATCTGGTAAACAGTATTTTATGATTTTCTGAGAATTCAAAGGTAAATCGCGGCTCATCGCCAAATCCGGTAAATTTTCGCCAGGGTGGACTTGTTCGGCTAGGCTGAATGACTAATTTTGCCTGGATTTGCAACATTTTTCGATACTTCAGATCGCCAACCGCATCCCCTGGCCCCTCAATGATGGGGGCAACATTGCGACTTACAATGTCACCCGGCATTTGCATCGGCGCGGACACCGGGTAGTGCTGGTCACGCTGAATACGAAAAAACACTACCAAGACCCCGAGTTACTAGACGAACTAAGTGCCGTGCATGCGACGGATATTGACACGTCTCTGACCGCATGGGGGTTGTTGCGGGGATTGTGGTCAGCCCAACCTTATAATGTGGAACGGTTTCGCTCGGAAGCTTTTGCCGAGTCACTGGTCGGGGTGTTGCAGCAAGAGAAATTTGACATCATTCAGTTGGAGGGAAGCTATCTGTCCGTGTACCTGCCGTTGCTGCGCAAATACAGCGCCGCACCGGTGCTACTGCGTTCCCACAATGTCGAGTACCGGATCTGGCAACGATTGGCAAAAAATACCCGCCATCCGATCAAGCGCTTTTATTTAAAGGATCTCGCCCGAAAGATCCGCAAGTTTGAGTTGCACTGGTTGGCGAAGTACGATGGCGTCATCGCCATCGCCGATCAGGACGAAGCAACTTACCGGGCGGCCGGATTTGCCCGGCACTTGCGCACCATCAATGGAGGAGTGGATTTGGCGACCTTTCGTCCGAGTCGCCCGCCGGAGTTTGCGCCCAGGATCTGTTTTCTCGGCAGTCTGGAATGGCAACCCAACGTGCAAGGGCTACATTGGTTCCTAAATCAGGTGTGGCCGGAAGTTGTGCGGCACCATCCGGAGGCACAGTTTCACGTAGCGGGTAAAAATCCCCCGCCATCCCTGGCGCGCTTGTCGGCTCCCGGTCTGACCTTTCACGGGATGGTGCCCGACGCAGCGGAGTTTTTGGACGCCCACCATCTATTTATTGTGCCGCTGCTTTCCGGTGGGGGGATGCGCCTCAAAATTGTGGAAGCCATGGCAAATGGCAAGTGTGTACTCAGCACGCACATCGGCGCCGAGGGGATCGCGTGTACCCACGGGAAGGACATCTTTCTCGCGGATCGCCCCGCGAAATGGACGGCGATCCTGCGGGAATTGCTAACTTCGCCGGAAAAGTCCGTCGCCGTCGCGCGCAAAGGCATGGAATTGGCCGCAGCAAAATACAGTTGGGAAGCGATCATCGCCCAGTTTGAGGCGTTCTACCGGGAGGTCGGAGCATGAAGTTGCTGGTGGCCCTTTCGCGTTTTCCTTGGCCCATCGAAAAAGGGGATAAGCTGCGTGCTTACTATCAGTTGCGGGGCCTGGCGGAGGAGCACGAGGTTCATCTGATTTGTCTCAACGAAGCGCCGGTCTCCGAGCCGGATCGGCGGCAACTAGATTTTTGTTCCAGCATTCAGGTGATTCCCCACCCGAAATTCAAGGTGGCGCTCAATCTGGCGGGGGCAATTTTCAATCGGGCGCCATTTCAGGTCAACTATTTCCGCTCCGGTGCCATGAAACGCGCCCTGGCGGAAACCATTCACCGGGAAAAGATCGAGGTGGTCTACGTGCAACTCATTCGCTTGGGACTCAACCTTCCGGACAAAGGGGCGGCTGGCTGGTTCCTGGATTACATGGACGCCTTTTCCATCGGAATGGAGAAGCGGATTCGGCAATCGCGGGCTGCGATGCGGCCATTTGCCCGGATCGAAGCCCGGCGCCTGCGCGCCTACGAAGCCGCCCTTGCGGGGCGATTTGATGGGTGTTCGATCATATCGGAGCGGGATGGGGAAGCCCTGCCACCGGCGGTACGGAAGCGGACGGAAATCATCCCAAATGGCGTAGGAGAGGGCTTTTTCGCCGAACTTGACCGACCAGCCACGCTGGATTTTGATCTGATTTTCTTCGGGAATATGGGCTACCACCCCAATGTACAGTCGGCTCGCTACCTCGTCGAAGAGGTGATTCCGGCGCTGGAGGCCCGGGGCTTTACGCCTAAGATATGCCTGGCGGGTGCGCGTCCTGCGCCGCTGCTCCAGTCCTACGCCGGGCCGAATGTCACCGTTACGGGTTTTGTGGATGACATCCGGGCTTGGGTCCTCCGCAGTAAACTGGCGATTGCACCGCTGATCGCCGGTCAAGGATTGCAGAACAAATTGCTTGAATCTATGGCGATGGGAGTCCCGACTCTGACCACTCCCCTCGCAAATTCAGCGTTGCAAGCGGTCAATGGACGGGACATTGTAGTGTGCGATTCGCCCCCGGATTTTGCGGTGGCGATCCTGGAATTGCTGCAATCGCCGGAAAAAGCAGCCCAAATCGGTGCCGCGGGGCGGGAATTTGTCTCGCGGAATTATCGCTGGAGGGCGATGAATTCCCAGTTGAGTGCGGCCCTGGACAAATGCCGGCGCTGATGGGCGACAAAACCGATGCCTGCATTGCAGGATTGTTTCGGTTGCAATCCTTAACTTTGTCCCATGTCTGAAATACGAGTTGACAGCATCGAATCCGCCATTGAAGATATCCGTCAAGGAAAAGTGATCATCGTGGTGGATGACGAGGACCGCGAGAATGAAGGTGATTTCATCGTCGCTGCCCGGCACGCTACCCCGGAAGTCATCAACTTCATGGCGACCCATGGGCGGGGATTGATCTGTGCATCCATCCTGGAAAAGCGGGCCGAGGAGCTCAAGTTGGGTTTGATGGTCGGTAAAAATACCGCGCTGCACGAGACACCATTTACCGTGTCGATCGACCTGCTGGGCCAGGGGGTGACTACCGGTATTTCGGCGAGTGATCGCTCAAAGACGGTAAAGGCGCTCATCGGTCCCGAGATCAAAGCCGAAGATTTTGGTCGTCCGGGGCATATTTTCCCCCTCAAGGCAAAGCACGAAGGGGTGTTGCGCCGGGCGGGGCATACCGAAGCGACGATTGACTTTGCGCGCCTGGCCGGACTGGAGCCGGCGGGAGCGCTGGTGGAAATCCTGAATGAAGACGGTTCGATGGCGCGCTTGCCCCAGTTGCGGGTAATCGCTGACCGTTTTGACCTGAAGCTGGTCACGATTGCCGACCTGATTGAGTACCGGCTCATGCACGACTCGCTCATCGTCCGGGAAATCGGGGTCGACATGCCGACCGACATGGGGAATTTTGACTTGATCGCGTTCCGTCAGATCTACACCAATGAAATCCACCTGGCGTTGATCAAAGGGGAATGGGAAGAGGATGAACCAATTTTGGTGCGGGTCCACTCATCTTGTGTGACCGGAGATATTTTTGGCTCTTGCCGCTGTGACTGCGGTGAGCAATTGGCCAAAGCCATGGACATGGTGGAAAAAGAAGGCAAAGGAGCCATTATCTACATGAATCAGGAAGGGCGGGGCATCGGGCTGCTGAACAAGCTGCGCGCGTACAAGTTGCAGGAGCAAGGCCGCGACACGGTTGAGGCGAATCTGGAGCTCGGCTTTCGGATGGACGAACGCGACTACGGGGTCGGTGCGCAGATCTTGCGCGATCTCGGTATCCGCAAGATGCGCCTTATGACCAACAATCCTAAGAAACGGACCGGACTTGTCGGATATGGACTCGAGATTGTAGACAATGTCCCCATTGAGGTCCCACCGAATCCGCACAACTTGGATTACTTGCGGACGAAGCGGGAAAAAATGGGCCACACGCTGAAGCAGTCCTGATTTTCGGTACCTCAGCGAACGTCAGCGGTTGTGCCAGCGCAGTTTGAAGTCGTGCTGCAATCGCCGCCGATCCCAATCGGTTTTATTGATTTCTGGATCGTAAAACACAAAGTCATAGCGGCCAATCACGTACTTTTCGGTCATCTCCAAAAATTTAATTTTGCCGCGGCAGTGTCGGGAATCGTACAGCGGTGTGCGCTTGGCGTTTTCCCGGTAGCGCGCCCGGCTTACGGTTGCTTCCAGATCAATCTCGTCTTGTCCTTGCGGCAGGGCATTGAGGTAAACGGTCAAATTGTGTTTGTGTCTCCGCGGATCGACTGGGGAGCCTTTGCCTTCGATCAGCAAGACCACGGCGACCGCATCTTCATTGGCATGGTCCAGGGCGATGGTGCCTTTCTGTTGGGCCATCGTGAAGCTGCAACAACCGATCAATGCGACAATTAGGGTGGTTCTCATCACCCTTAGCAACGCAAGTGGGGGTTGACTTATTGCTGCTTCACGCGGATTCCACGATCTTTTTGGCAATTTTCCGCAGGGTGGGACGGTCCATGCGGTGTTCTCCGGGGAAGCGCAGATCTACGAGGTCGGGGGCGAGGTTGCGCAATCCGTCAACCAGGAGATCGGCCAGTTCGGGACTGATGTATTTGTCTTGGGTACCAACGGCAGTATACAGTTGTACCCCGCGTAGCCTCTCCGCCCAAGTTTCATTCATTTCCTGGGGCACATTGCCGGCCCAATTGATGAAATGGTCGGGATTCAGGGTTCCTTGCTTGAGCCAGCGCCAGGCGGTGGCCGTCCCCTGCGAAAATCCCAGCAAAACTTTTTCCACATCCTTTCCGATGTCTTTGCGGATGCGGGTGTACAACTGATCGAGGTAATTCAGGTAATCGTTGATTTCGTTCCGCCGGTCTTCCTTGGTCATCCAGGTGGCCCCCACGCGGCCATTCACGCCGTCATTGTAGAAGCGGGACAGCGCTTCCGGGGCAATCACCAGGGTCGTCGAATCGTGGACCACGTCAAAATGCCGGATAAAATACGAGGCCAATTGTCCGTAGCCGTGCAGCACAAACCAGACCCGCTTGAGGTGGGGACCAGGCTCACCGAGCTGGTAATAGCGGGCGGTGCGGGTCACGGGGATATGTTGTTCCTGCGGTTCCATCGGGAGTCCTTTGCGGCAAAATACAATAAAAGTTGGCCCGATTCTTGGCGCAGGCAAGGAAGATGCCCGGTGTTTCTCGTTTTCCACCCGATCCACCGGAGCCTCGGGTTTGCGATTGCTCAGGGAATAACTAATTTTGATCGAGATCAGGAGAACAGATAAGAATTATGACCAATCTACTCATCATCGGGGCTGGCCGCTCCGCAACGACCATGATACAATATCTGCTTGACCACGCCGAGCGGGGAGACTGGCAGGTAACGGTGGCGGACCGTATCGAATCGCTGGCCCAAGCCAAAGTCGGAGACCATCCGCGGGGACGGGCGATTGCCTTTGATGTTGCGGACGCGGCGCAGTGCGAGGCAGAAGTCAAGGCCGCCGATTTGGTGATTTCGCTGCTCCCGGCCCACATGCACGTGATTCCGGGCAAATTTTGTCTGCAATACCGCACTCACATGATTACGGCTTCCTACGTGTCGCCAGAGATGAAGGCGCTGGACAGCGAAGCGCGGGAAAAAGGGGTGCTGTTCCTGAACGAGATCGGGGCCGATCCGGGCATTGACCACATGAGTACGATGGAGATGGTGGATCGCATCAAGGCTGAGGGCGGCAAGATCCAAAGTTTCCGCTCTTACTGTGGAGCGATTGTGGCTCCGGAAAGCAGCAATCGCTGGGGGTATAAGTTTACTTGGGCACCGCGCAATATCATTCTCGCCGGTACGGGCGGGGTGGCGAAGTATTTGCGGGATGGAAAAACGAAATATGTGCCCTACCACCATATCTTTCGCCGGACGCAAACCGTCCGCGTCCCGAATTACGGTGATTTTGAAGCATACGCAAATCGTGATTCGGTGATGTACGCGCCGCTGTACGCACTGGAAGAGGTGCCTACGGTGCTGCGGGCGACGCTGCGCCATCCGGGTTTCTGCGAGATGTGGCAGGCGATGATTGACCTGGGGCTGACCGATGACAGCTACTCCATCCCGGACAGTGAGGGAATGACCTACCGCGATTTTATTTGTTCCTACGTGAACGAAATTCCCGGCCACAGCGATGCGGAATCGATGGCCCTGTTCCTGGACCTGCCGGTCGATGGTCCCACAATGGAAAAATTGCTCGCTCTGGACCTACTTTCCGATGAGGTGATTCCGCTGAAAAATGCGTCTCCCGCCGATATTTTGGAGCATATTTTGATGGACCGCTGGAAGTTTGAGCCAGAAGATACGGACATGGTGGTGATGCAGCACCAGATCGAGTACGATTTGCACGGGGGGCGCCGCAAGCTGGTTTCCTCGATGGTGGACAAGGGGCAGGATCATGAGCATACGGCGATTTCCCGGACAGTGGGACTGCCGGCGGCGATTGCTGCGCGGCTGGTCCTCGAAGGCAAGATCAAATCGACTGGGGTTCAGATCCCGTTAAGCCCGGACATCTACGCTCCGGTTTTGGCGGAGCTGGAGAACTACGGCATCCGGTTCGTCGAGGAAACCTATTTTGTTCCCGAGCCAGAAGGGGTATAGACGGGTCGGGCCAATTGTGCGGGGGAAAATTGCTCTTTCGTCATCACCTTGCGTTATGGTTGTCCGCCGTGGAGAGAGGCTTTTTCCGCCGGCGCAGGAAATATTTGGTAACTTTGCCGCGTGAAAGCCCTCAAGGTTCTTAACAAATACATCTGGCGATACAAACGGCTGCTCCTCCTGGGAATCGTTTTTGTGCTCATCTCCAATGTCTTCGGGATTTATCCACCGCAGGTCGTGCGCAACGCCATCGACTTGGTCGGAGACTTGGTCCGGGTCAATGAACTGCACGATGGTTTCGAGGTCAAACAGCGGATTGGGAGCATGATTGCTCGGAGCTTGCTGATCTTTGCTGGCTTGGTGATCGGATTTGCTTTGCTGCGGGGATTTTTCCTGTTTTTGACGCGGCAAACGCTGATCGTCATGTCGCGCCGGGTAGAGTACGATCTGCGCAACGATATCTATTCGCATTTTCAGGATTTGAGCCTTGGTTATTACCGGCGCAATCGAACGGGAGACCTGATGGCGCGGATTACCGAGGATGTGAGCCGGGTGCGGATGTACCTCGGGCCGGGCATCATGTATTCGATCAATACGGTATCGCTGGTGATCATTGTGGTAACGACGATGCTGACGGTGAATCCGGAATTGACGCTCTACACTTTGATTCCATTGCCGCTGTTGAGCGTATTGATCTATTTTGTGGAGAGCCGGGTATTGCGCCGGAGTGACCGCATCCAGCAGCAGTTGTCCCGGCTTACGGCATTTACCCAGGAAATCTACTCGGGGATCCGCGTGGCGAAGGCCTACACGCGGGAGGACGATTTCACGAAGCGTTTTTCGGAGGAAAGCAATGATTACAAGGAGCGTTCGCTGCGTCTGGTTCGGCTCAACTCGGTCTTCTTCCCGGTGGTGATGTTGCTGGTAGGGATGAGTTCGGCGATTACGATCTGGGTGGGAGCCGAGAAGGTAATCGCGGGCAGTCTTTCGGTCGGCAATATTGCGGAATTCATCATTTACGTGAGCATGCTCACCTGGCCGATTATTTCTTTGGGCTGGGTGTCGAGCCTGATTCAGCGGGCCGCGGCGAGCCAGGAGCGGATCAATGTCCTGCTGCGGGAACAACCGGAAATCAATTTTCCGAAGTCCGAGCACCAGATTGCTTCGGCGAAGGTGGTGTTTGACCGGGTCTCTTTTACCTATCCCCACACGGGAATTCAGGCGGTGAAGGACGTGAGCTTTGAGTTGCTACCGGGTCAGAAATTGGGTATCCTGGGTGCGACCGGCTCGGGCAAGTCTACGCTGGTCAATCTGATCCCCCGCTTGTTTGATCCCCAGGACGGTGAAATCCGGATCGACGGGGTGCCCACTCAGGAATTCAGCGTGAAAAATCTACGGGGGGCAGTCGGGTACGCGCCGCAGGATGTCTTCTTATTTTCGGATACCATCCGCGGCAATGTAGCCTTTGGGATGCCGGGGGCAACCGACGCCCAGATTGAATCGGCGACCAAGCAGGCGGGCATCTGGGACAATATCATGGGTTTTCCCGAGCAATTTGCGACGATGGTCGGTGAGCGGGGGGTGACGCTTTCCGGCGGGCAAAAGCAGCGGATTGCGTTGGCGCGGGCCTGGATTCGCTCGCCTTATATCTTGATTTTGGACGATTCACTGAGTGCGGTGGATACCAAGACCGAAGAATTGATCCTCGGCAATCTGCGGACGGCGCGGGAAGACAATCCGGACATGTCCATCATAATGGTCAGTCACCGCATTTCGACGATTCAGGACTCGGACCTCATCCTGGTGATGGAGGGCGGTGCGGTAATTGAGCGGGGAGTTCACAGCGATTTGATCAAGGGAAGCGGTTACTATTCAGAGATTTACGAGAAGCAATTGCTGGAAAAAGAAATGGCTCCGGGCACTTAAAGCAGGGGGGACGCGAAAATTCCTTTTGCCAATGGAAAAATTTTGGCAAATTTATTGCAGTGGAAAAGGAAAAACAGCGTCCTTATGAAGAATAAACCCAAGTTGTTGATCCTAATGGTAGTTCTAATTCCGGGCTTTCTGGGGCTAACGGGCTTTGCGCCCGCGCCAAAAGATCCTCCGGGAAAGACGAAAAACGATGCCTTTCAGGCCGGCGAAAAACTCGAATTTCGCGTCCATTACGGTGCGGTGACCGCGGGCATCGCCAAAATGGAAATCAAGGAAAAACCGGTGACCGTCAACGGCCGCGAGTGTTTTCACATCGTGGGCAAAGGCGTATCGTCGAGAACATTCAGCTTGTTCTTCCGGGTCAATGACCGCTACGAGACCTTTGTCGACCGGGAGCACTTGATCCCGTACAAGTACAAACGGCGCATTGAAGAAGGAAGTTTTAAGCATTATACAGAGGTCGAGTTTGATCAGAATGGACACAAAGCTTATGAGCGGAAGTCGGGGGTGAGCCACATCGAGACCTACGAGGTACCGCCTTTGATCCAAGATGTAATGTCGGCGTTCTATTTTGCGCGGACGCAGGATTTCAGCGACGCAAAACCGGGGGACATCACGACCTACCACAACTTTATCGACCGCAAAGTACACAACCTCGATGTGGAGTTTGTGGGGCGGGAAGTGATCGAGGTCGGCTCGATGAAGTACAAGACCGTGCGGTTGAAGCCCTTGGTGCGGGAAGGTGGGATTTTCCAGCACGAAGGTGACTTGGTGCTGTGGATCACTGACGACAAGAACCGCATTCCGGTCCGGGTAGAATCCGGTTTGGTGATCGGATCGATCCAAGTGGACCTGAAAAAGGCGGAAAACCTGCGTCATCCGATGACGTCCCGGGTACGTTGAGGATCGACATTGAAACAAGCGCTCCCGGGGAGCGTTCAAATATAGGTGCCCGGTGATCGGGGATCGGGCGGTGCTGGCCAGGCTTCGGGGCAAATGTCTCCGAAGCCGTTGTTTGAAAATCGCTATGCGGCATTTAGGGTTTATATTGTTATTGGTGATCGGTACGCTCGGCCTGGGCGCTTGCTTGAACACGCGGGACGTCGAGCCACCAGTGCAGGCCAATTCGGACTGGATCAGCCCGACCGACTACACGATTTTGCTGGACAATTTGCAGCGCTCGGTGGGACAACGCAACGTGCAAAACTATCTGCGCTGTTTTCAGCAGGATGCATTTGTCTTTCAGGCTGCCACTCCGGTCTTTACCGGCAATGAAATCATCTGGGGGGACTGGTCCTGGCAAGACGAGCAAGCCTGGTTCAACAATGTGCGGCAAAATCTCGGTTTGACTTCGGGAAATACACTTTTGTTGAACGAAGTGGACCTGCAGAGTTTTTCGAGTGATTCTCTTCGTTATATTGGGGAGTACGACTTGACGATGAATCACACCGACACTTCGCTGACGGTGCGCTTTGTCGGGCAGTTGGAGTTCCTGTGCAAGGTAAATTCCTTCAATGAGTGGGAAATCTCGCGCTGGATTGATTACGAAACTCGGATAGATTCCAGTTGGAGTCGCCTGAAGTTAAGCTATGTACAATAGGATCTTTTTCATAGCATTGTTGGGTTTGCTGTCGCTGACGGCTTGCAATCCCTTTGCTCCGGCTTACGATCCCGATGGCTTGGCTGACCAAAATCTTCTCGGAGATCGCACGACGATTGATGGGGTATTTGAGTACTTCAAAAATGCTTACGAAATCCGCGATACCAGCCTTTATGGGCCACTCTTTGCGAATGATTTTACATTTGTCTATTACGATTTCGACCAAGCGGCGGAGTTGACTTGGGACAAGGGGCAGGAGATGTTTACGACCTACAACCTGTTTCGAAATGTCAAGCAGATCAATCTGGACTGGAATTTCTACGTGGAAAACCGGGTCCAGGGGGACACTGCATTTGTGGTGCGCAATTTTAACTTGACAATTGTCGAAGACGAGAATTCGATTTTTTCGGGTACCGGGCGGGCGAGGTTGCGGATGCGTCGGGATGGGGATGGCACGCCCTGGGAAATCTTCTACTGGTTTGACGATTCGGATTTCTAGGCCAATCCGCGTATTTTCCGGCATGATCGGACCCCTTGATTTCAATTGGAATGATTATCTGCGCCGTCTGCGCTGGTTTCTGGTGGTCCTGCTGGGGTTCTGGGGGATTTCGCTGTATTGGTGGCTGACTCTAGGTTATAAGGGAACTTTCTTGTGGATGAACCAAGTCCACTGGACGTGGCTGGACAATGCGGATTTGTACTTTTTCACTCACCTTGGTGATGGATTGATCTTGCCGGCGCTGCTGGTGCTGCTGTTTTGGCGGCGTGATCCGGCGTTTGCGACCACAGCGGTGATTGCGGTTTTCCTGTGCGGTTTGCTGGCGGTTTTCGGCAAGTTGGTGCTGTTCCCGGATTGGCACCGTCCGGCGCGGGTGTTTGAGGGGCTACCCGTAGTAGAAATTGTTCATCCCCATCCTCCTAAATCGCGGGCTTTTCCGAGCGGTCACGCTACAGTGATGGCGGCGGGCGGGGTTTTTTACGCTTGGTTCCTTTACCGGTGGAACCGGGGATTACCGCTGGTCGTGGGGCTGTTTACGGTCTTTCTCTGTTTCACGCGGGTGGTGATTGGGGTACATTTCCCGGCGGATATCTTCATCGGGAGTCTGCTGGGGGCGAGTGGAGCGGTACTGGCTTTGAAGTACCTCTATCCGGTGCTTCACCCGCGGATGAATAAGCTGCGCCTTGGGCACTTTCCTATGCTTTCCTGGATTATTCTCTTGGCAATGGGGGGGCTGATCGCTTTTCAATTTTTCAATTTGCTGCGCCATACGTGATGGAATTTCTGCTCGACCTCGACCGCGAAATTTTGCTGGCGCTGAACGGCGCGCACGTTCCCTGGCTGGATGAAGTGATGTTTTGGGTGAGCAACAAGTACGTGTGGATTCCGGTCTATGCGGTTTTGTTGTGGGTGATGGTGCGGCACTTGGGCTGGCGAAGTGCGCTGGTGGCGGGGGCACTGGTGGGGCTGTTGATTTTGCTTTCGGATCAATTGACTTCGGGTCTGTTGAAGCCTTGGGTTGCGCGGTTGCGGCCGTGTCACGACCCGGAGATTGCGGCTATGGTGCATCGGGTCTACAACAAGTGTGGCGGGCAATTTGGTTTTGCTTCGTCGCACGCGGCCAACTTTTTTGCGCTGGCCACTTATCTGGCGGGGGTGTTTGCAGATCGGTCACGGTACTGGCGGGTGGGGTTCTTGGTGGTAGCTGGATTGGTGGCACTTAGCCGGATTTATCTCGGGGTTCATTTTCCGGGGGATGTGATTGTGGGGGCTTTGATCGGAGTGGGAGCGGGACGGTTGGTGTATGGGGTTTATCGTTGGCTGGAACCCCGTTTGACGGCACGTTTTGGACCGTAAGCAAAAACAATATTTTTTCCACAAAAAGTGCGTTTATAACATCAGGGCGGGCAACAAAAAATTGGGTAATTTGCTGCCAATACTGTGGAAATATGAAGATTTTGCGGACAGGTTGGTTCCTCTGTTTTTTTCTTCCGATGTGCCTTTGGGGCCAGGATACAGATGTTTTTGACATCATCGGGAGCAATACCACTTCTTATCGGTCTTACAATACGGCTTCGCAGGTCATTGCTTCCTCGGAGAGTGAGGTCATCATCGGTTGGCGGAGTGCACGGAAGGATGTTCCGTACAACAATATTTACTTGCAAAAGTCGGATCTGCGGGGGGCACTTTTGTGGGAGAAAGACGGGACTCCGCTTTGTCCGTACCCGGCAAACCAGGACAATTTCAGTTTGGTGAGCGATGGATATGGCGGTGTGGTGGTGGTCTGGGAAGATTACCGCCGGGGCGGCGATTTACCGGCGGTGTACGCCCAGCGGATCAATCTCCGGGGGGAGCCACTTTGGGGACGGGACGGATTGCAGATCTGTGAGCAAGCCGGCGCCCAACGCAAGCCACAGATCGTTACGGACTACGCCAAGGGCTTTTTTGTCGTGTGGGAGGATTACCGCCGGGGGCAATCAGAATCGGATATTTACGCGCAGCGGCTGGATCTGGGGGGCAATGTACGGTGGCGCAAGCAAGGACTTCCAATCGTCACTGCGCCGGGCATCCAGCAAAATGTAACGGTGGCCACAGACGAAAATCACCACCTATTCTTGATGTGGGAGGATTTTCGAAACGGAATATATTGGAACCTTTACGCGCAGAAACTGGATCAGCAAGGCAATTATTTCTGGACGGCGGGAGGATTGGACATATTTGCCGGGGTAGAAGAAAACCACCAGAATCCGGCGGCGGTGCCGGATGGTTATGGCGGTCTTTTATTTGTTTACCAGAAATACAGCGAGGAGACGCACGGTACGGACATCTACCGGGGTCGATTGCGGGCGAATGGTGAATTGCTGTTTCATTTTGCGACCTGTTATTCACAAGATGAACAGCTCAATCCCCGTATCGTCAAGAAGGGGAGTAAGGCGCTGCTGTGTTGGGAGGATCGTCGGTACGGCAACTGGGATTTGTACGCGCAAATGATCCGTCTGAGTGACGGTCTGCTTGAGTGGGACATCAATGGCGTGCCGGTGGTCAAGACGCCAGAAAATGAGCGGGATCCGGTGGTCATCACGGCGACCAGTTATGGCTACCAGGTTTTTTCCTGGCTGCGGACGGATGGTGAGGGAACCAAGGTATTTGTGCAAAAGCTGAACAATCTGGGGGAACCGGCCTGGAACCGGGAGGGCAAGGTGGTCTGCGAATACTCAAATCAACAGACGGAGCCGGCAATCCTGGCGGATAATCAGGGGGGATTGTGGTCGAGCTGGACGGACTCCCGAAACGTGCGCAGCGCCCAGGTCTACTTGCAGCACATCAACGGAAATGGTCTGCCACTGCTCGATGCGCGGGGTGTGGAACTGATTGCGCAGCACACTGATTTCAATGCGCGTCTCGCCAACCCCACTTTGATTGCGGCAAGGCCCGGGCACTTCTTTGTTGCCTGGGAAGATCATCGCAATGGCAAAGATGACCCCGACATTTACATTCAGAAGTTATCGGATACGGGGGCGTCGCAGTGGCGGCGGGGCGGGATCCCGGTCTGCATGGCGCCCGGGGAGCAGAACCGTCCGATACTGATTGACGATGGGGTTGGGGGCGTGATTGTTTCGTGGCTGGACCGCCGAAATGGACGGGACGACAATATTTTTGCGCAGCGTATTTCCAGCGATGGCAAGCTACTGTGGCGCTCGGATGGGGTGCAGGTGTGTGGGGCGGCCGGGGAGCAAAGCAGTTTGCGGGCGGTTCCGGACGGCAAGGAAGGGGTCGTACTCTGCTGGGTGGATGCGCGGTCGATCATCGAGACGGATTTTGACTTGTATATCCAACGGGTAGATCACAGTGGGGAGGCACTGTGGGAAAAGGATGGGAAACCATTTGCGAAGTATAAAGGACTGCAAGTTTCGCCGAGCTTGGTCTCGGATGATAAAGGGGGAGCGTATATCGCCTGGATGGATTCCCGGGGTGAGTACTCGAACATTTTTGTGCAGCACATCAATGAATTTGGCATCTACGAATGGGAATACGGCGGTCGGTGCCTTGTCCCGATGCCGCACAACCAGCGCAATCCGGTCATGGTCCGTAATTTTGAGGATGACCTTTACCTCGTGTGGCAAGAAAGCCGCTTCGGGGATGGGTACGAAAAGCTGATTATGCAGTGCATCACGCCGAACGGAAGAAAACTGTGGGACCGCAACGGTATCCTTGTGTGCAACTTTCAAGGCCGGCAAGCCCGGCCTATGATCCAAGGTGATGCAGGGGGCTACTTTTGGGTATCCTGGCTGGATGAGCGCTATCGGGCCTCCGCTGGAGTACAACTCTACGCCCAGCGCTTCGATATCGGAGGCACCTTCCAATGCCGCGCCGACGGTGTACCCATCGGGGAAAGCATGCAAGAATGGAACGATTACGGAATCGCAATTAACCGCAACGGCTACCTCTATCTGACGTGGAACCAGCAAGTTGCAAGTGGCAACCGCAACGTCTTCTACCAAAAACTCTACGACGACGGCAACAAAAAATACGGATTTGCGGGGATCAGAATCGGAGGGGAAACCGAAAACCAACTCAATCCAGCCATAGCCATAAATCACGATGGAACAGTGCTGATCACCTGGATAGAGAGAGGAGAAGGAAAAAAAGAGAGAATGCTAGCAAAGACGGCAAAATAGTAATATATTTGGGGATGGGGGAGAGGAAAAAAGAAAGATGGGAGCAAAGTACCTTGCAGAAACTGCATTTGGTGGGCCTAAGTAAGATATCCAAGCTAGGACCCAAAACCAGCCGAGCACTCATATCCTATTGCGGAGGCGCACAGCAAGTATTTCGAGCCAGTAGAGAACAACTGCTCTCCGTGCCCGGAGTAGGAGGTAAGATAGCGACCAACCTACTGTCGCAGAGAAGTCTGAGTGCAGCAGAAGAAGAAATGCAATTCGCAGATCGGCACAAGATTGAAGTGATTTCCTACCTAGATGCCGAATACCCGCAGACCCTCAAAAACTGCCATGATGCACCGCTGGTGATATACAAGCGGGGAGAAAGCAATTTAAATTCGCAACCGGCAGTGTCGATCGTTGGAACGAGGAAGCCCAGCTCAGAAGGTCGGGACATCGCGCGGAAATTTGCGACGACCTTTTCCCATAACGGATTTAACGTTGTGAGTGGACTGGCCTTTGGGATCGATGGGGAAGCGCACGGAGCCGCTATGCGAGCAGGAGGCCAGACTACAGCCGTGCTGGGACACGGGCTCGACCAAATTTATCCCAGATCCCACACCGGTTTAGCGCGGAAGATCTTGGAGTCAGGCGGAGCCCTGTTGACCGAATTCCCTTCAGGAATCGGGCCGGAAGCGTACAACTTTCCTGCACGGAACCGGATTATCAGTGGAATGTCCTATGCGACAATCGTCATCGAGGCCCGGGAAAAAGGCGGAGCACAAATCACCGCGCGATTTGCATTTGATCAGAATCGGGAAGTTTATGCGGTGCCCGGAGCATTGGGATCGACGACCTCAGTAGGGTGCAATCGGTTGATAAGAGATCAAGTTGCAAAGCTGGTAACCGATCCGGAAGAGATTCTCGACGATCTAGCCATGATCGTGAAGCTGAAAGAACGCTATAAAGGGCCGGAAGGAGTAGATCCGCCGCTCGATGAAGCCGATAAGGGACTGATCACAGTCTTGAAAGCAGGAGCGGCTAAAGCAGAGGAAGTCGCAGAAAAAGCGCACATGACCCTCGATGAGACCTACCGGCGCCTACTGGATATGGAACTTAACGGTTTGGTTCGGAAGGGAGCTGGGAACAATTATAAAAGTGCGGTGTAGTCAAACTACAATCGGAGCTCCCGATCAATGACACGCTTGATGTCCCGGGACTTGATGTCCTCGCGCTTATCGTACAATTTCTTGCCTTGAGCCAACGCGATTTGAAGCTTGCAAATATTGCGCTTGTTGAAATAAAGTTTGGTGACAATGATCGTAAGGCCCTTTTCCTCTGATTTGGCGCGCAACTTGTCTAATTCCTTGCGGGACAGCAACAGCTTGCGATCACGGGTTGGGTCTAGGTTGTTGATGCTGCCGAATTCGTAAGGATTGATGTGCATATCCTTGATAAAAAGCTCGTCGCCGCGGAAGTAGCAGTAGCTTTCAGCAATGTTTGCTTTTCCCAAGCGGATGGACTTGATCTCGGTACCCGAAAGGACGATCCCGGCCTCAAAGGTGTCAACGAACTTAAATTCGTATCGTGCTTTGCGGTTGGAAATGGTAGGGGCGTAGTTCCGCTTTTCCTGTTTTTTCTTCTTTGCCATGGTCAATTTTGATTTTTAGTGCTGGTGATAGCGATAAGTCGGCCTGCCGGGAGAGGGGCATCGATATTTTTGTTGCGATGTATTTTTTGCGGTTGCTGCACGGTGCTTCTTGGGTCGGGCTCAATGAGGACTTTGGAAACTTCCGGGAATCCAGTGACGATTTTATCCGCAATGTCGTCGAAGTCGCGTTTCAAGTTCGGAAGTGATCGTTGATTGCGGTGCTTCCGGTGGACGGTTACGAGGAACTGATCCTTGGGGTGACAGAGATACGGAGCAAATGGAGTAGGGCCTTTGGTATGGGGGGGCGATTGGGTCGCCACACAGCACTGGTAAACATTCAAGCGGTTTACCATCACTAAAATTACCAAATTCAGATGGAGATTTTGCAACGCTGCGGGCGGGTGAGCGATCTTGTGAGTACGCTTGCACAACGGGTAGGCTGGGCGCTCACCAAGGAGCAACAATTCTACGAGAAAGGAAAAGCTGTACGGCCCCTGGCCATAGCTAGATGGGGGAGGCTCACTGGCGGTTAGCTGGGACTTGCTTAAGTCCAGAAACAAAAAAACTTGTTTGAAAGTGCCGAGAACCGAGTGGCCGGATTCGGCGAGCATTGTGGCACCGCTGGGAAAGGAAAAGCCCACGTATTGTACCACAGCGATGCTCTGGCTCATGATGAGCGCGACCATTTCTACCCTTGTCAAATTGCCCGCTATAAGCATCACTTGAGTTGAATTGATTGAATCTGCTCGGTGAATTTTTTCTGGTTTACAATGCGCTGTTCTTGTTGGCCTTCAGCGATGCGCAGTCCATTGGCGATAGCGATGAAAGAGCAGGTCACCCGGTTGCCCCGTACGGCTTCGAGGGTGGCGGTAATCTCTACCTGGGAGCCAAGTGGGGCGGGAGCAAGGTGCTGGATGGACAGGTAAGATCCGACACCTTCTTCCCCGGCTTCTTTCATGTCCAGGACAAATAAACGGCACGCCCACTCGACATCTTTGCCCAAGGCAAACGTAGCGTACACGGGATGCACGAGCCCCGCGTCAAAGCGGGCCAGTTTCTCTTGGGTTACCTCGGTGCGGTAGGTCTGGGTCGCCCCAATGGAAAATGAGTTCTTCACAAGCCGTGTTATTTTAAAGCCCACAAACTTACAAAAAAGCTGGTGAAGGAACTCAGTTTTTCGATAATGAACAGGTGGTGGAAAAGTGGCGGCGAAAAATGAGTTCAAGAACTCCATTTTTGAAAAATGAATAAGCTCAAAATTGATGATCTCTTCATTCCCACTCGGCTCGTGAAGGTAATGCATGCGGTGCTGAATTCACCAAAAGCGGAAATTGAAGAAGGTCAGGGTTCATTTTTTAGGATTCAAGAATCGGTTTTAATCGAGTTGTTTCTGGCAGCCGGAGCGATCCAGAAACCCAAAAATGAAAAAATGAATGAAAATGAATTGATCGTCGATGGAGAGATTGCGGAGGTAAATAAAACGTCTGATAACCAGTATTTTGATACCACTATGCCTCAAGTGTTGATAGAAGACAGAGAAAATCCAGAAGGAAAATTGGTGCGGGCGATCATGGAGCACGGCAATCTCAGTTTGAAAGTTGTCGCCGAGCGGTACGGAGGCAAAAGTGGCGCGGCCAATGTGGCCAATTTCATGGCGAAAACAAACCGTGAACTGGCGACGATGCGGGCGTCCACGAGGCGCAAACTTGCGACGGCTTTGGGATGCCCCGAGAAGTGGCTCACCTTGCGAGTAGCAGATGCGGTGGATCCGGACGGCAAAGAGGAGTAATTTGGATGGGTAAGAAATTTAGGGCTGAAGAGCGAGGATCTGCCGGGCAAATTCTCCGCTGAGAATCAGCTCACGGTCGTTGACTACCAGCAATAAGGAGTCATCGAAGGGGATCTTTTCTACGATCTCAACGGTGACCCCAATGGTCATTCCGATGCGATCCAAGTACTGGAGAAACTCCGGTTTGTGCTCAAGTACTCCGGCAACGGTCGCGGAGATTCCGGCGGGACACTCCGACAGGGGAATGGTCGCGCGTTGTTCGAAAATTCCGTCTTTCGAAGGAATAGGGTCACCGTGTGGATCGAACTTGGGAAAGCCCAAAAACTCATCTAGCTTGTCGATTAATTCGGGCGAATCGATGTGCTCCAATTGCTCGGCGGTATCGTGAACCGCATCCCAAGAAAAGTGAAGGGTCCGGACCAGAAAACATTCCCAAAGGCGGTGTTTGCGGATGATCTTCAACGCCACCTTGCGACCACTATCGGTCAGGCGGGCACCCCGGTACGGCTGGTAGTTGACCAGTGACTTTTCGTTTAAGCGCTTCAGCATATCGGTCACAGAGGCCGGCGTCGTCTGTAGGTAGCGCGCGATGGTATTCGTGGAGACGGGACCGTCGTCAACGGAATATTTGTAGATCGCCTTGAGATAGTTTTCCTCAGTGACGGAATGCTGCTTCATGGGCGGGCAAGTTAAACAAAAATCAGAGGCTTGGTCCGCGACGTGGATAACTTGCTCACTTTGCAGGGCTGGTCCATTTGCAGTTTCGGATTCGAAAGCGATAGGGCAGTTGGGCATCTTCACCGGCGTAGTCAATGCCCACTCGGGGAGAAGCAATGATCTCGGGGAGTGCAATGTCTTCTCCGTGGTCTTCAATCCAGGTCGGTGGTGACTGCAAGGAGTGCCCAGTGAGGGAGCGGTCAATCCCGAGGGCTTTTGCCAAGGCTCCCGGGCCGGCGGTCAGGCGAGGCGCAATTCTGGCCATGCCGCGGCGCTGTAACATAGTAGGGATGCCGTCGATGGGCTCCAATCCGCGGATGAGGATGGCATGCGGCTCGCCTGCTCGGTGGGTGATGACATTGAAGAGATGGTGGATTCCGTAGCAGAGGTACACGTAGGCGCCGCCGCCGGACTCGTACATGACACGGGTTCGGTCGGTAAAGCGGCCATTCCAAGCGTGACAAGCGCGATCCTCCCGCCCCAGGTACGCTTCGGTTTCGACGATGCGGCCCGATGTCCTCAGGCCGTCGGCAAACTGGGTCACCAGGTGTTTGCCCAGTAGTTGCTGGGCGATCAGCAAGGTGTCGGCGCGGGTGTAGAAGTTTTGGGGAAGGATAGCCATGGGGCGAATGTATTGCGGCAAACTGGGCGGTCCAAGAAAAATGCAATTCGAGTTGTGGATTTTTTAGCCCCGGTTGGTCTTGTCGCAAAAGCATTATCCTGATGCACGTTCTTTCCGGATTGAGTTATTGATTGATTAAAGGTCTTCATTTGGAGACCTTTTTTATTTGTGCGGCGCTACTTTTACCACAATTTGTGGCAAAATCTGACGCGATTCTGTATTTATTGGCAATTCCAACTTTTGTTGTGAGTTACCTCAGATGGGGCAAAAATCATGCTTTTGGGGCTTTGGGGCGGTAAATAGTGGGTTTTTCCGGGAGCGATAAAATTGCAATTCAGTTACTTCTGCTAATTTTTTTCCAAGAACTTTTTCCCAATAATCCAGTATTTAGTAAGAAACCAGAGCGTTGTTTTTAACTGACCTGCCTGCTTTTGTGTTGCTTAACTCTGCCCGATGAGTGTATGGAAATTTCCATGCAACACGTCGCTTAATATTCAAATCGGTTGACCGGAAGACGCGCAATCTTTGCGAACGTTAGAACAGCTTTTTAACCAACTGAGACCGATTATCATGACGACACCAAGCAACACGTTCTTCTTGGTCCCAAACATGCTTCAAGCACTACCGACTGGACTGCGTTACTGGCAGTTCATTGACCGGCTCAATCAGCGCTTTTTTATGGCGCCGACGGGCCACACTCCCGATGCGACCGAATCGCCCCAGCCCTGCTGTGAATTGGGCAGCCTCGATGATCGCACCCTCATTCAAAAGTACCAGCAGACCGATGAAGCGACCTACATGGGGGAGCTGTACAAACGGTATGCCCATCTGGTACTCGGTACTTGCATCAAGTACCTGAAAGACGAAGAACGCGCCCAGGATGCGGTGAGTGAGATATTTACCAAGCTCATCGTCAAGCTCCGCAACTTTCATCCCAATTACTTCGCCGGCTGGCTCTACAAAGTCGCCCGAAACCACTGCCTGGAAGTACTGCGCAAAGACCAAAGTGCCCCTGCAGTGGAACGCTTTGATGTCTTGCAGGAACCGCAGTTTCCCTCGGAAAGGGGAGAACCGGAGTACCTGCACCGTGAATTGGTAGCGAGTGAACTCGGCACTGCCATCGGCAAACTGCCGGAACGCCAGCGCGTAACCATTGAACTGTTTTATCTCCGGGGACTTTCGTACAAGCAAGTCGCGGCCCGAACGGGCTTTTCGATGAAGGCAGTCAAGAGCTACGTGCAGAATGGCAAGCGAAACTTGCGCAAGTACCTGGCCAATGCCGCATCCGAATACGGATGGAAAAAGAGCATCTGAAGAGAAAATAATTGATCTACACGATGGAAAACGAAAAAATCAATGAAAAAGATGGCCCGCGATGTGGAATCGCGCTTTGGGATACGTCTTTATGATGTAAGCTAAGTAAAACCTTAGTTTCGTTCTTTATAGCTAGTTGATTTATTACAAAGTAAAAGGTTGCGTTCTTCTAGTTTTGTTGATTGATTATCGGCGGGCCCCTTAGAAAAGGGCTCGCTTTTTTTGGTTCAGTGTGATTCGGTAAATCGCAATATGCGCGGGGACCGATTGCATCCGGTGGCGCCGGGACTTCCGCCCCCGCCCAAAGAAGTGCAGGATGGGTACGGCAAGCATTACCGACGTGAAATGGGTAGGGAAAACGCTCGGCTACAACCCATATTCCTGCCGATCCTTTTTTCGGAGTCCCTTTATCACGAGCGCATACGAGTGGTCGACCAGCTCCCGGATCAGTTCCGGGGACAGTCGTCCCTTGAGCATGAGTGAATTCCAATGCTTCTTGCTCAGGTGCCAGCCCGGAGTAATTTCTTCCCACTCTGCGCGCAGCTCAAGGGCTCGTTCCGGATCGCATTTTAGACTGATGCGATCCCCATGCTCCAGTGGAATGATCGCAAACATTTTTCCGGCGACTTTGAAGACCAAGGTTTCCTCGTCAAAGGGGAAAGATTCGGTAGTGGCTTTCTTGGCAAGGCAGTATTCGCGTAAACTTTCAATATCCATGCGGTTGTGTGTCCGGGTGAATTCCGAGGCAATCTACACCAAGATCACAAACAAATGCCGCGAAAATGACAATGATTTTTTTGAACGGATCGATTTAGTTCCGAAGCATCGTTCGGGATCGCGATAAAAGGCAAAATTATCAATCAAATTGTAGTTTGTGCCGAAACTTTTTCAAAATAATGTTTGTTAAATTATCATTGAACGCGTTACCTTTGCAATACGACAAATGAATAACACGCTACATATCGCGACGTACAAGCATAACTATTGCTGTTGTCTGCACCGGGAACGGGAGCATGCGCAGTCATTTTGATGTACGTCATAACGTAGCAAAGCATAAATGATAGCGGCTCCTCATCGGGCCGCTTTTTTATTTCAAAAAACTTGATTTCGCAAGAAGACTCATGAATGCAACACTGACGACATCCGTATCCGATGCTGAACTGATCGAACAGTTACACCGGTTGGCGGGATTTGTGGGCAATACGCCGCTCTATCCGCTCAACCGCATTTTCCAGAAAGAAGGCGTGCAGCTATACGCCAAGCTGGAATGGCAACAAATGGGCGGAAGCGTAAAAGCGCGGCCGGCTTACAACATGATCGCAAAGGCGATCCTCGAGGGGAAGTTGCGCCCGGGAGTAAAACTTCTGGATGCCAGCAGCGGGAATACGGCAATTGCTTACGCAACGTTTGCCCGGGCACTGGGCATTGAGGTGACGCTGGTCGTTCCGGAAAATGCCAGCGAGGCGCGCAAGAATATGCTCCGGGCCCTGGGAGCGGAACTCATCCTGAGTTCCCGATTTGAAGGGACCGATGGTGCCCAGCGGATCGCCGCCGAGATGGCCACCGCGTATCCCGACCGCTATTTTTATTCGGATCAATACAGCAACGACAACAACTGGCGGGCCCACTACAAACACACAGCAGTGGAAATCAACACCCAAACGCGGGGCAAAATCACCCACTTTGTGGCGGGCCTCGGGACCACCGGTACGTTTATGGGCACGGGTCGCCGGCTCCGGGAGTTGAATCCGAACGTTGAGCTGGTGGCCTTGCATCCCGAAACCGCGATGCACGGCCTCGAAGGGTGGAAACACCTGCCCACCGCAAAGGTGCCGAAGTTCTACGATCCAAGCTTCGCCAACCAGAACCGGGACGTTTCCTCGGACCTGGCCTACGGGTACATCCGGGTGGCAGCCCGTCAGGAAGGCCTGTTGTTGAGCCCGTCTGCGGCGGCGGCACTGGCCGGAGCGATTCAGGTTGCGGAGAGCCTCGACCAGGGCGTGGTCGTAACCGTATTCCCGGACAATTCCGATAAGTATCAGGAAGTATTGGCCCACCTATTCAACGGCAACTGAGCATGAAAATCACCCTTGACGAGGCGGTACGGAACGCTGTGGAACAACACGGAGTAGCGACATTTCCCAATGAATGCTGCGGCTTTCTGTATGGCAATGACTGGGAAGTGCGGGGCATCGCGGAAGCGCGCCCGGTCACCAATAGCAAAGAAGGCGATCAGCGGCGCCGGTTTTCCATATCTCCGAAAGATTACATGGCGGCCGAGCGGTACGCATTGGAGCAGGGAACCACGCTGTTGGGCGTTTACCATTCCCATCCCAATCATCCCGCGATTCCTTCGGAGCACGACTTGCGGCAAGCGCTGCCTTTTTTCTCCTACATCATCGTCAGCATTCAGGAGGGGAAGCCGGACCATCTGCGGTCCTGGCGTTTGGACGACGCCGGTGCATTTGCCGAAGAACAAATCGTTCCGGTGCCGGTTCCCCGCCCGGAAAATATCTCCCAAACTTAATTGTAGAACCTCAAATCAGAACAATAGCAATTTTAAATAGCATGGCAAAGATCATCATCCCCACTCCACTGCGTAAGTTCACCGAAAACCTCGCCTACTTCGAATCGGAAGGGGCTACGGTGGGCGAAACGATCAACCACTTGGTGGCGACCTATCCTGACCTGGGCAAGCAATTGCTCGATGGCACTGGCTCGCTGCGCACTTTCGTGAATGTTTTCGTCGGCGACGAAGACATCCGCGCGCTGCAAAAAGAATCCACCCCGGTCGAACCGGGCACCGTCATCAGCATCGTTCCCGCCATTGCGGGAGGTGCAGCATAAATTTTCAATGGTAAGTGTTTCAATTTCCTAATTTCCGGCGTCTCCTCGCGGACAATGCACGTACAAGCCCATCGGAAATCGGAAATTGAAGCATGGATAATTCTCAAATCAATGTCTGAAATAAATTTTTCAAAGGCCGAATTAGAGCGGTACTCGCGGCACCTGATCATCCCGGAGTTCAACATCGAGGGGCAGAGAAAGCTGAAAGCCGCCAAGGTCCTGGTCGTGGGATCGGGTGGTCTGGGCAGCCCTTTGCTCCAATACTTGGCTGCCGCTGGGGTCGGCACGATCGGGATCGTGGACTTCGATGTGGTGGAAGACCACAACCTGCAACGGCAGGTGCTTTTCGGGGTAAAAGACGTGGGCCGTCCCAAAGCAGTTGTGGCCCGGGAGCGGATTTTGGACCTCAATCCCCACATCAATGTGGTGGTCCACGAAACCGCTTTGCGTTCCGACAATGCCCTCGAAATCGTGGCGCAGTACGATCTGGTGGCCGATGGCACCGACAACTTTCCCACCCGCTACCTCGTCAACGATGCCTGTGTGTTGCTGGACAAGGTCAATGTCTACGCCTCGATCTACCGCTTTGACGGGCAGGTCTCGGTTTTCAATTACGTAGATGCGGAAGGCACCCGTGGACCCAATTACCGCGACTTGTACGCCGCCCCGCCGCCCCCTGGATTGGTACCGAGCTGTGCGGAAGGCGGGGTCATCGGGGTGCTGCCGGGAATCATCGGTTCCCTCCAGGCCAATGAAGTCATCAAGGTCATCACCGGGATCGGTGAGCCACTGGTCGGCCGCCTTTTTCTCTTTGATGCCCTCAGCTTCGAAACCCGCATCCTCAAAATCCGCCGGGACCCCGCCAATCCGCTCAACGGTGAGCACCCGACCCAGACCGACCTGATCGATTACGAATTCTTTTGTGGGATTCCCCAAGCCAAAGCCGAAAAGGCCGAGGCCGTACCGGAAGTCAGCGTCACGGAGTTTGCCGAGTGGAAGACCCAGGGCGTTCCCTACCAGTTGATTGACGTCCGGGAACCCTACGAATTTGACATCGCGAACATCGGCGGGGAATTGATCCCCAAGGGCAAAGTGGTCGAGCACCTAGACGCCATCGCCCGCGATAAAAAGGTCGTGGTCCACTGCCGAAGCGGCAAGCGGAGTGCCGATGTCATCCGCGAATTGCAATCCGCCTACGGCTACGACAACCTCGTCAACCTCAAAGGCGGCATCCTCGCCTACGCCGACGAGATCGATCCGGCCCTGGCCAAATATTGACGTTGATCAATGGGAAATCGCATGAATAATTGACATTGAATCTGTTTTTTTAGTCGCAAACCCTCTAAAACGATTGATGATTGCCCCCGGCCACGTTTGGCTGGGGGACTTTTATTTCGGGCGGTCGGGCAGGGTGAATTTGCGTCGAAAGGCATCGGAGCCATTGTCCATCTCAAATTCGTAGAGGCCCGGGGGGTAGGGGCTCATGTCCACGGTCACGTAGCCGTCACGGACGGGCTCTTTTTCGAGGCGGGTTCGTTTGAGTTCTTTGCCCTCTGCGTCGCGCACCCGGACGGTAAAGCTTTGCTTTTTCTTCTTGTTGATGTAGTGGACGGAATAAAATCCCGGTCGATCCGGCAATTCGTTGACCGTGCCCATGAAGAAGGTTTCGATGATGCGGGCTTTGACCGAGAAGGGGGCGCTGACTGCCCGCTTGCCCTGCGAACTGATCCGCACGATGCGGTAGGTGTAGGTTTCCGCCTCACGAAACGGGGTCAGGAAGTCGCGGAATTCGTAAAAGGTCCGTTCCAGTCCCACCAGATTGCGCGGTTTGATGATGCCGACCACCCGGGCATAGTGGGAAGCGTCCGGGGTTTCCGGAGCAAATTCGGGCAGCAATTCCACCATGAACTGGGCGACATCTTCGGTGGCAGCCGCGGTCCATTCCAGCACGGTTTGGTTGTTCGTAAAGTCCGTTTTCAGATCGGGCAGTTCGTAGCTGACCGGTTCATCCAGCTCGTAGTCGAACCGCAGGCGGTCATAATCGGTGGGGGAGAAGTTGCGGCGCGCCCGCACTTCGAGGTCGTACTCGCAGATGGTCCCGTCGTATCCGTCGACGTAGATGAAGTAGTTGTGGCCCGGATCCGGCTCGTGGAGGTAGAGGAATATGGTGTCGGTGTTGATTTTGTTGGCGCAGGCCCGGTAAATGTATTGCGCTTCGTCGCACACGTCGCTGCGAATGAGCAAGGCTTGCAGCCCGGCCGGGGTATTGCAGAAGCGAGTAGAGATGACCACTTCGTAAAATTCAATGTCGGCTGCGGTGGTAAACTTGAACCACATGTCATTTTCGATGGTCTGAATGCAGGTGGTCTCAAACACGGCGGGGGTCTCGCGGTCGGGACCGACGGTCGCGGTCGAATTGCTGAGGTTGGTGAGTTTTTGCCCCGGTTCAATGGCAATGGCCTTGGCGCAGGCATCATTGGGGGGCGCCTGGGAAAATGCCGGACCGCTCAAAAAGAGGATCAGGACCGAGTAAAACAGCTTTTTTGCGTAGTTGCGCATTGTTTTCTCCAATACAATTTCGTAACCCAGCGGGGCAAATTTCGTGCCGAAACGGATCCGAAGCAAATCTGGGTTTTGCCGCTCAGAGGCGGTTTAAATCGGAACCGTGTCGCTGGATCTAGGAGGGCCACAGTTGGATTCGCCCCGGACTGTTTGTAATTTCATGTAGTTGTAAATGGCAACGGACCTAAATTTCACCAAGCAGCGGTGGAGAAGCACCTGTACCAACTGCGGTTTGAACCGGGGAAGCTCCACGATGGGAAGATCATTTCTGTTTGGGTGAACATCCCGTTCATCTTTATATTGTCGCCGGAAGACGCGGCGGATTGAAAGTACGGGAGTAGCCTTTCCGGTCCATTCGGGGGATGACCGCCTCCCAAGTGCAGTTGCAGTGTCTTTGTCTTATGATCAAACCGATGAAAAAAACAATGTTTAAGTGCGATTGGGCCATGCTGGCGATCGCCTTGCTCCTGGGAACATTTCAAATGGGGGCCGCACAAAATGAGGCCAATGAACCGACCGGAAAAAATGTGACCGGTGTGGTTGACCTGATGCCGGAACAATCCTCGACGTCCGGGGAGGAAATGCCCCAGCCCAACGATTTCGTGTTGTTGAATCGCCAACCCCAGCCACTGAATCTTACCGAGATTAAAAGAGCGATGGGTTATCCTCCGGAAGCCGTCAAGCAAAAGATCGAAGGAAAGGTGATCGTCCGCATTCTGATTGATCGGGAGGGCGTACCGATCAAGCACCGATTCATCAAAGCGGTAGATCCCCTTTTGGATCAGGTGGTCTTGGACAACATTTATGACCTGCGATTTGAGCCGGCCCGCTATTCGGACAACTCAGCCGGGGCCGCCTGGCTGACGATGCCATTTCAATTTGAACTGTCGCCCAAATAATAAGTAAAGTGTGGTCCCGGGGGCCGGGAAATCAGGGCATCGATTTTGTGGCAGCATTTTTTCCGCGGTCGGGCCGTGATTGCTCCGTCCGGCCCGAGCGATCAGTTCAGCGCGGCGCAGGATTATTGCGGTGGTCGGGCAGAATTCATAATTTGGGGCCATCCAAACGATTGGCAAATACCGCGCTCGGAACCTGAACCCTTTATCCCGGACAATTCCGCTCGGTGGGCTCATGGTGGTGGTGGGCCTGATTTCACTGTTGGCGTCTTGTTCTGCGACCCGCCACCTGAGCGACGACCAAATTCTGTTGCGCTCAGATCCCGGATTTCGCGCCCAGCGGTGGACGATGGTCACGGACTCGGCCCGGGCCGACAGTACCGCCCCGGATGGCAGCCATTGGAAAAAGAAATCAACCAACGTTTTTGTGCTCGGCGATGGGGACCGTTCTTCCGCGATCCGCACCGAGGCCAATAAAAGAACGCTTTCCGTGCGGGCTTACCTGCAGTTTTTCAACCTCGGGGTGAGTGTCCGCAAGTGGGCCAACAGCATCCGCGCCGAAAGCAATCGCCTACCAAAATTTTTGCGCAAAATCCTGCCCAGCAGCCCGGTACCCGGCCAAATCGCCGACTTTCTGATCGATGACCTGGGCGAAGAACCAGTGCTCATCGACACGGCGCAACTGAACCAGGACGTCACAAACCTGTACGATGTCTATTTTTCGGAAGGCTTTTTCCGCAGCAAAATTGATTACCGCATCGACACCCAGCGGGTGCGTACCGAGGCGGTGCTCACGCCCGTCCGGGACACGATCCGGGTGGGACGGCCCCAAAAGCCACGCTACCGGGTAAAAATTGTGGGCTACGATACCACTTATCGCCGGGCCCACCGCAACCGTGCGAATGTCACTTTCCGAATTGAGGAGGGACCGGCCGCGCTGATCAACCGGACCACCTTTGAGGCGGAAAACTTGCTGGTACGCAAAATCATGAGCAAGAACTGGGAAGATTCCTATCTGCGGTCCGGCGACCTCTACAACGAGGACAACTTCGTCAAGGAGCGCAGCCGGATCGTGAACGTGATGCGGGAAAACGGCTTCTATACCTTCAACGCAAAGATGGTGTCCTTCGACGTGGATACCCGACCGGACAGTGCCGACCTGGCCGAGCAGCGTCCGAATAACCGCGACGTAGGGGCATTTTTCCCGATTTTGATCACGACGAAATTCAACAATGTCCCGGAACGCTACGAAATCGGAAAAATCACCATGCTGGTCGAGCCGGCAGTGCCAGCCCTGGAAGCGATTGACCGGCGGATCTCGGTCGACAGCAACAGTACGCCCCGGGAGTTGGAAAATATTGGGTTGACCCCGCGGCTCTACGATCCGAGCACCTCGCAGGTGGCGTTTACCGGGCAAACCTACACCCTCAGCGGGCTCAACCTGAACTTCCTGGAAAAGCACGTGGAGTTGCAGTCCGGGCGGAAATTTTCCCTGTCCGATGAACGCATCACCCAGCAGCGCCTACAAAACCTCGGCATATTTAAGTACGTGCTCGTCAAGCACCTTCCCGACCACGAAAAGAAGGAGGTCAATGTCGTCATTCAGGCGGTCCTGCTGCAAAAGTACCAGGTCAAGGCGGGGGCCGAGGGATTCTGGGAGACCGATCCCCTGGTCCAGACCAACTTTCCCGGATTTGGAGTGGAGCTGGGTTTCCGGGACCAGATGATCTTCAAGGGGGCAGAGCAGTTGGACGTTTCGGCGAAGGGCAACGTGAGTTTCTTTCGCCCCGCGGCAGACTCCGCGGTGACGCCCTTTTGGGAAGGATCCGCCCAGGCCAACCTCAAATTTCCCCGCTTGCTGTTTCCCTTTTTGGGAAAAAAGAATCTGCAACGGTTTGAGCCACGGACCAGTTTGGTGTCGACTTACACCCGGCAGCAGACCTTTCTCTACAGCCGGGACAACGTGACCTTGGATTTCAACTACACGTTCTTCCATTCGTCGAAGCACAAAAAAGCCGCCAGTAAGATCTCGCCCTTGGTGGTGACCTTCGTCAACAGTGACCTCAGCGACGATTTTCGATCCTCGATCAACGATCTGGAAGACGATGGGCTACAGCGGTTGATTCTTCAGGATTACCGGCCCCGGTTCAGCACCTACAGCCAGTACCAGTTTACCTATTCGAATTACATGTCCACGCGGAAGAAGGCCACGTATTTCATACAGCCGAAAATTGAAATCGGCGGCAACATTCCCTATTTGCTCGATACCCTCTTCAATCTGGACGAGTCGGCAAAGGATCGACAGATCGACAGTGTGTTTTACGGGCAATACTACAAGGCTTCCTTGGAGATCAAGAATTACCTGCCCCTCGGGAAACGGATGGAATTTGTGATGCGGAACTTCTTTGGGGTTGCGGTGCCTTGGAACTTTACCGGTACAGTGCCGCTGGAATCGCGCTTCTTTGGGGGCGGGGCCAATACGATGCGCGGCTGGCAGTCCAATACGCTGGGGCCGGGCACCTACGTGCCGAGTTTCGATGCGGATGCAACGAGTACCTTTGACCAGATCGTCCTGCCGGGGGGCGAAGTGTCGCTGGAAGCGAACTATGAACTCCGGATGGATGTGAATAGCTACATCGAATTGGCTATATTTTCGGACGTTGGCAATGTGTGGTTCCTACCCGGACACCAAGCGCAGTTGGCGGGAGGACAGATCTCAAAAAATACGATTTTACAGTTGGGATGGGACGTTGGGCTGGGCGTGCGCTTCGATTTTGACTTCTTGATTTTCCGGCTGGACATGGCCCAGCAGGTATACGCACCGGACATTCAGGATTTTGTGGTTAAGTCCTTCCCCCGGGATTTGGGAGCGAATCGATTTCAATATAATTTTGGGATCGGGTACCCATTTTGATCCATGGACTTCGAAAATCTTAAAAAAGACATCGAGAAGGGCAAGTTTGCTCCGGTTTACTACCTGGGAGGGAAAGAACCCTACTTTGTGGACAAGTTGAGCAAAGCGCTGGAGAAGCACGCGCTGACGCCCGATCAAGAAGCATTTAACAAGGCGGTGCTCTACGGGGCAGATGCTAAAGCGGGCAAGCTGCTCGGGGAAGTGCGTAGCTTTCCTTCTATGATGGCGCCCCGTCGCCTGGTGATGCTAAAAGAAGCCCAGAAGTTTGACAAGCGGGAGTGGGAAAAGCTGGTTCCGTACCTGGAGAATCCGGTCGCCTCCACCGTGTTTGTCATGACCTTCAAGGGCAAAGAACTGGACCAGCGCACCAAAGCCTTCAAAGCCATCCAGAAAAACGGCGTGGTATTCAAGGGCAAGCCGGTCTACGATAACCAGGTCGGTCGTTGGATGCAGAACTACACCAAAAGTAAAGGTTATAAGCTGGAACCGCAGACCCTGCCGATTCTGACCGCCTACCTCGGTACGAATCTGGGGCTGATCGAGAGCGAGTTGGAGAAGATCTTTATCTACCTCAACGGGGACACCAGCCAGCCGATCACCCCGGCGATTGTCTACGAGATGATCAATATCGACAAGGATTACAATGTCTTTGAGTTGATGAATTCCCTCGGGGTGCGGGACCATTCCAAGAGCCATTTCATTGTCAACCAGATGATGAGAAATATCAAGGACAATCCCCCCGTACTGATCGTATTTCAGCTTTTTCAGTTTTTTTCCCGGATTTTGCGGGTCCAATCCAAGAAACTGAGGAACGAAGGTGAAATTGGACGGGAACTGGGGATTCCTAGTTTTGTAGCTCGGCAATATGCGATTGCCGCCCGCAACTACACCAACCGGGATTTGTACCGCAATCTGACCTACGTGCTTGAAGCGGATCTCTTTCTGAAAGGCGTGCAAGGAACGCACATGAGCGCGGAGCACGTGATGAAGACTTTGGTGTACAAGGTACTGAACTGATGCAAAACTCAGGTAGACCAGAGAGGGGAAAAGACAAGTTGCACGGGATCCGGAGTTGCTCGGCAAACGTCGCAGGGCACACGGCAAAAGCGATAAAAATGGCGTAACTTGCGCCATTCTGAAAAAATAGTCTAATGATTTTAGGAAAGCGACTCAAAATTACTCTTGCGACCTTGATGGTGATGTTTTCGGCGATGACCGTGCTGGCGCAAGGAGGTACGGTACGTGGCTCAGTGGTGGACGAAGACGGAGAGCCGGTGATCGGTGCCAGTGTCGTGATGGCCGAACAAAGCACCGGAGCGGCCACCAACCTCGATGGGATCTTCAGCATCCCTAAGTTGCAGCCCGGTACTTTTCAAATCCGGATCACCTATATCGGGATGGATACGGTCTACAAGCAGGTTGTCGTCAAGAAAAATTCGACCACGACCATTGCGGTGAAGATGGTAGTGAGTTCCACCCAAATCGGAACGGTTGAGATTCGGGATGAGCGAATCGGCAAGATCCGCAAGCGCCAATTTGACGTGGGAAAGATGCGGGTCACCGCTCGGCAGATCAACCTGATGCCTTCCCTCGGTACCCCCGACCTCGCGCAGTACTTGCAGGTGCTTCCCGGGGTCGTATTTACTGGTGACCAGGGCGGGCAATTGTACGTTCGTGGGGGCACCCCGATCCAAAATATGCTGCTGCTCGACGGCATGATCGTCTACAACCCCTTCCACAGCATCGGGCTGTTTTCGATCTTCGATACCGATTACATCCGCACGGTCGATGTCTACTCGGCCGCCTTCCCCGCCCAGTATGGGGGGCGCGTGTCCTCGATCATGGACATCCGGACCAAAATGCCCAGCTTCAAGGGCATTCGCGGTAAGGTCAACGTGAATCCACTTTCCTCCGGGATCATGGTCGAAGGCCCTTTCAAAAAGAAAACTGACGGTACGCCCGGCGGCAATGGCTTTCTCTTCTCCGCCCGGCAATCTTACCTGGACCGCAGCAGCCCGATTGTGTACCCCTACGCCGATAACCAACTCGGCGGCGACAGCATCCAGGGCTTTCCCTACAGCTTTACCGACATCTACGGCAAAATCTCCCTTTCGGATGGTTTGAACGGGGTGAACTTCTTCGGGCTGTACAACCGCGACGACGTGAACTACGAATTCCCCTCGAACATCGGGTGGGAACAGTTTGGGATCGGGTCGAAATTCCGCTTTCTGCCCGCCGCCTCAAATGTGATCTTCACCGGTAACTTTGCCTACTCGTCGTTTTCGTCAAGCCTGAACGCAACTTCGGAAAACTTCCCCCGGTTCAGCCGGATTTCGGGTTTCAACGGTGGTCTGCGGTTCACCTATTTGATCAACTCGATCAACGAACTCAACTACGGCATCACGTTGCTCGGCTTCAACACCGACTACTCGTTCACCAACTCGTTCGGCTTGATTACTTCTCAGGAATTCAACAACACCGAGGCGGCATTTGACTTCAGTTACAAGAAGGTCTTCCGCAAAGTGGACCCAACCAAGTCGGACTCGATCAACGATTGGCTGGTGATTGAGCCCGGCGTTCACATACATTATTACAACGACCACAGCCGCATCCGCCTGGAGCCGCGGGTCCGCGCCAAGGCCAACTTTGGTAGGGTGAGTGCGACCTTTGCCACGGGTTCCTACTCGCAGAACCTGATTTCGGCGAACTCCGACCGGGATGTGGTCAACCTGTTTTCTGGTTTCCTCGCCGCTCCGACGAATGTACCGAACAACATCAAGGAGCACACCTTGCAGACGGCAGTGCACCTCTTGGGTGGGGTGGAAATCGAATTGGTCAAGAACCTCTCCACCCGCATCGAGGGTTGGTACAAGGATTTTACCCAGTTGACGAACATCAACCGGGACAAGATCTTCCCGGAAGATCCGGATTTCATCTACGAACGCGGCAAAGCGGGTGGGGCCGATCTCATCCTGCGCTACGAAAACCCCAAATGGTACATCTACGGGACTTATGGATGGGCCAGGGTAATCCGCACCGATGCGATCCGCACCTACGCGCCGGTCTTTGACCGCCGCCACAACGCCAACTTTGTGATCGCCTACTACGACGGCGATCTCTACGCCGAGGACGCCAAAATCAATGGCCGTCCCAAGTTTGACGAGAAGAAGTGGGAGTTCAGCATACGCTGGAATTTGGGTTCGGGCTTTCCTTTCACCCAGACCCAAGGCTTTTTTGAGAAGATCGATTTTCTACAAAATGGCTCCCAAACTAACTACGTTAATCAGAACGGAACCTTGGGCGTACTGTACGCAGAGGAGATCAACGGCGGCAGATTGCCTTATTATCACCGTTTGGACATGTCAGCCAAACGTCGCTGGGTCTTCGCAAACCGTATCCTCCTCGAAGCGAACCTAAGTTTGATAAACCTTTACAATCGCGCAAACGTATTTTACTTTGACCGAATCCGATACGCAACGATAAATCAGCTTCCAATTCTACCCAGCTTAGGACTCACGCTAAAATTCTAATTATGAGACAACTCTTCAGGATTGTTGTTTTCCTCGCAGTGGCGGTCCCAACATTGCAGGCACAACAACCCGGCTACGAGGATCTTTCAACGTACAAGGAAGCGCTTGAACTATTTGACAAGGGAAAATACGTTACCGCCCAGCAGAAATTTGGCCAGTTTGTGGCCCGCAATCACGCCTCATCTTACGCCCCCGGCCGCAACGACTTGATCGCGGAGGCCCACTATTATCAGGGCGTTTGTGCATTTCACCTTTTGCATGACAATGCGTCCGCGATGCTGGAAGAATACATCGCCGAATTCCCGGAACACAGCCGGCACAGTGAGGCGTATTTTTGCATCGGTAAGATGCGGTACATCCGCAAGGACTACAAAGGGGCCGTGGCGCCGCTCCGCAAAATTGAATCGGGCACCCTGGACAAGGAACAAAAGACGGAAGCCCGGTTCATGCTCGGCTACGGCTACTACGCCGATGGGCAGCACCGGGAAGCGATGAGTAAGTTCCGGCAGATCCGGCAAAGCCCCGGTCTCTACGGCGAGATGGGTGCGTACTACCTCGCCGTCATCGCTTACGACAATGGCAACTACGCCGAAGCCTACACCGCGATGCAGCGGGTCGATCCGGATGCCAAGTACGCCAAGAACCTCGATCTCATGAAGGCAAGTTGTCTGCTGGCGCTCAAGCGCTACGACGAGTTGGATCAAATGGGGGAGGAGTTGATCAAAAACAGCCGCCGCGCTGGAGCCGAGACCTGGTTCATCTTGGGCAATGCCGCTTTTGACCGGGACAAATACGCGCAGTGCATCGAATACTTCAAAAAATTTGAGGGTCAGCGGGGTCGCCTCAATCGTGAAGGCCAGTACCGCATGGGCTACAGCTACTACCGGAGCGGCAACTATAGGGAAGCGATGGCCCGCCTAGACAAGGCACTCCAACCGGAAGACAAAGTCGCGCAGAACGCTTACTATTATTTGGGCCATTCCTTTTTGAAGGTAGAGAAGTTTGAAAATGCCCGCACGGCATTCAGCAAAGCTTCCGATTTGAAATTTGACCAGGATCTGACCGCCGAAGCGATGTTTCAGTACGCCAAGGCCAGTTTTGAGACCCGCTACTTTGAGGATGCGCTGGCCGCGTTGCAGACGTTTATCCGCGACTACCCCGAATCCTCCTACATCGAGGAAGCCCAGTCGCTCGTGGGGGAAGTACTGCTCTACACGAACAATTACAAGGACGCCATCGAGTACCTGGAGAATTCCGCCGGTTTGCGCACGCGCCGTGCCCAGGAAGCCTACCAGCGCGCTTGTTATTATTATGCACTCTCGATGTACGAAAAGCGGAAATACGAAATTGCGGCCGACTACTTCAAGCGCTCCCTCAATCAGCGCCACGACGCGGAAATCACGCTTTCGTCTTACTACTGGTACGCTGAGAGCCAGTTTCGGATGCAGGATTTTGCCGAAGCGACCTCTTCCTACCGGAATTTCCTCGACCAGTCCTACGCCTCGAAGCATCCGAACTACGCATTGGCGTGGTACGGCATCGGCTGGGCTCTGCTCAAACAAAAGAAATACGATCAGGCGGGCCGCAACTTTGAGAAGTTCATTGGGCTGGCGGACCGCGACGCGAACCGCGAGCAGTACGTCGACGCGGTGCTGCGGGCAGGTGACTGCGAATTTGCCGGGAAAAACTTCAACGGTGCTTTGCGCTACTACCGGCAGGTGCAGGATTTCAACAACATGCACGTCGATTATGCGCTCTTCCAAACCGGACACTGCTTTTTCCGCTTGGAAGACTACAACAAGTCGGCCGGCGCCTGGGTGCGCCTAGCGGCGCGCTACGCAAAAAGCGAATTTCGCGACGACGCGCTCATTCAGGCGGCGGAAACCTACCTTACGTGGCTGGACGACTGGCGGAACTGCGCGAAGTACTGCCGGGTGCTGATTCGCGACCACGAAGACAGCAAGTTTGTGCCCGGTGCCCTCACCCGGCTGGCCATCGCCGAAGCCAAATCCGGCAACAATCCCTCCGCGATCCGCTATTTCAAGCAGGTCGCCTACGATCACTGCTACGATGCCTCGGCGCGGAACACCTCGCTGCAAGCCCTTTCGGACTTGCTCCCGAGCCGCGAGTACGATCAGGTGGAGGCCCAGTCCCGCAAGAACTGTCCGATCACCGCGGAATCCGGCGGTTCGGGCGAATCGGAAGACCTGGCGATCAACATTGCCGACCAGCGGTTTGTGTTTGACGAAGACTTTGCCTCGGCGGCGCAGCGCTATTCAAATTACCTGGTCGACTTCCCGCGCGGGCGCTACGTGGACCACGCCCATTTCTTCCTCGGTCAGTCCTACCAAAAGCTGGGAGAGCCGGAGAAAGCGCTGGTGGAATACGAAGCCGTCTTCAAGCAGGAGGCTCCCAGCGAGTACACCTTGAAGGCTTTGAACGCGGCGGCCGACATTCAATTTGCCAAGGGCAATAACCTTGTGGCCATGGAGCTGTACACCGCCATGGAAGAACGCTCCGACAAGCTGGAAGACCGGCTGGGGGCGCAATTTGGCAAGGCCAAAATCAACCTCGCCAACGAGGATTACCCGGCCGCGCGGCGCGAATTGCTCGCGATCCGCAACGATCCGAACACCACCGAGTATTCCCGGACCAAGGCCAAAGTACAACTCGCCGTATGCGATTATTTTCTCGGCAGCCTGGATGAAGCATTTACTGTTTTCTCCGAAGTGGAAAAGGACTATTCGAATGTCTTTGCCGCCGAAAGCCAATACTACATCACCCGCATCCTCTACGACCGCGGTGATTTCGAACAGAGCCGGATTGCGGCCATCTACCTCAAGGACGAGTATCCCGGGTACAACTACTGGAAAGCGCGTGCTTTCCTGGTCCTGGCCGAAGCTTATCTCGAACTGGGCGATACCTTGCAAGCCACCGATGGCACCTTGCTCAGCCTCGCCAAGCAGGATGTGTACCTTGAGATCCAAGAACAGGCGAAACGGCGCCTGGAAGAGATCAAAGCCATGCGTGACCTGGACAACGCGGGCGGAGTGCCGGATTCTGAGGAGGACAACAACGATGTCGGAAACCTGATCGAGGAGGAAAACTAACATGAAGCCCAACCAATCTTTTATCGCAACCATTGCTGCCGCAGTGGCGGTGCTGATGCTCAGTGTCGTAACGGGATACGCCCAAGGCGGCGGGGTCGGGCCGGACAAGCTCGAACTCGAGAACGATCTCCAGCTCAACCTCGACGAAATGGAAAAGCCGGCACTGGAAACCCCACCGGTCACCAACAAGGTGGAGACTTCGGGGATGACCTACGAGGAGAAGGACATCAAGGCGGATACCGATTACGAACCGCTTCCGGTGCGTCCGCCCAAGCCCCCCAAGGTGCCGATGGACAAGCTGTATCCGAATTTCTTGCGCCTCGGTTACGGGCGATTTGCATCGATTCTGGGCGATCTGCACCTGGGGACCAACCGCAGTATCAAGGGTTCGGCGGGTTTGGACTTTTCCCACCGGTCCAGCTCCAATGGCTACGTCAACGACGCCGAGTTCCGCGACAACCTCGGGGCGATCTACGGCGAGTACTACGCGAACGGTCACACCCTCGGGGCGAAGTTGAGCATCCAGAATTCAAATTATTTTTACTTCGCTGATAGCATCGTCGAGCAGAATCCGGAGTGGCGGGACAGCATTCGGGAGACTTTTACCCGGGTGATCTTTGACGCCAGCCTTGCCCGCAACTATACGCCCGGGGAGGTGAACTACGATGTGGGATTGAACTTCAATGGATTCTTTGACAACCACAAAAAGATCGACAAGGGGAAGGACATCCACCTATCGCTTTTGCCGCAGGCAGACTGGACGATTACCGATCAGTTTGGTGCCGACGTGCGGGGGCAGTTGACCTTCTCAAATACCGAGTTTGATTCGGTGCAGCAAAGCCGCTTTTTCCTCGACTTTACGCCCACGGTAAAGTTCAAAACCGGCAATTTGCGGGCGGAAGCGGGCATCAAGATCAATTCACTGAGCGATTCGACGACGCATTTTGGCGCTTTTCCCATCTTGCGGGCGGCGTATGGCCTGGTCGAAAACAAGCTGACCGTGTCGGCGGGCCTGCAAGGGGAAATGAATTACCTGCGCTTTACCGATTTGATTGAAGAAAACCGCTTTCTGGACCGCGATGTGGATATTCGCCCGAGCAGTGAGCGCTTCAATCTGTACCTGGGCCTCGACGGGCAAGTGGCCAAATACCTGGATTTCAGCATCCGCGCCTACACAAAGCGGGTGAAAAATCAATTGGTGTACTTCACACCGCAAGACGGGGCTTACTTCCAGATGCTGTACGATTCGAGCTTTGGGCAGTCGGGCCTGACGGCTTCGCTTATTTTCAACAAGCAGGACAAGATCCGGGCGGGGGTCAAGGGCGAATTTCGCACCTTTACCCTCTCGAATCTGAGCCACAATTTTGGGATTCCCAAGGTACAAGTGGACTTTTGGGCGTCTTACAACTTTGCGAAGAAGGTGTGGGTGTCCACCGAAGTGTTCCTGTACGGTTCGCGGGTGATGAGCATCGACAGTGTGGGCAATCCGATCCAGGCAGGCTTGGTTCCGGACGTTCGCCTCAGCGCCGACTATAGGTTTAATGAAAGAATCTCTGTATTTTTCGGGCTGAACAATATACTGGGCATCGATTGGCAGCGCTGGCACAATTACCGTATGCGCCCCTTCTACGTCCAGGCTGGTGCGACCCTATCGTTTTGATGAATCCCGATCCGCGACAATCCCTGCAACTCGCCTTTCAACATTTGGACACGTTTTCGGTGCCCGGCATCGGCACGTTTGAGCGCAGGTATTTTGGCGCGGTCATCGACCACCAAAACAAAAAGATCGATCCTCCGGCTGAGCGGTTTGTCCTGGAAAAAGGCGAACAAAGTACCGCTCAGTTGGAGGATTTTTATTTCCGCTACTTTGACTTGCAGATTGACCGGGCGCGGAGCCTGGTCCAGGAAGTGGGGACTTGGGCGCGGGAAGAACTGCAACGGGCGGGCTCCCTGGTATTTCCGGGGTGGGGAGCGCTGAATTATGCCGATCAGGAAATCGATTTTGTTCCCGATCCGGGGGCCGATGGTCAGGCAGATCCGTTTTTTGGTTTGGCGGCGGTCCAATATACGCTGGGCGATGCGCAACCAGCGGCGGTAAGTGCGAAGAAAACGGCGGCTTTGGCCGGGGCGGCGGCCCAGAAAACGGTGGTGGAGCCGGCTGCGCCCGTTAAAAAGCGCCGCCGAGGTCCGGTTTGGTTGATTGTGCTGCTGGTTCTGTTGCTGTTGGGCTCAGGCGCCGGCATGATCTGGCCGGACAAGTTCTTGGGTGTTTTGGAGAACATCGGGCTGTATTCCAAGGACAATGCATCCAGCATCGCGAAAAACGATCCTCCCCCAATGCCCGACGAGGTGATTCCCGGGGATCCCCCCCCGACGGTCGACCCCGTCCCCCCGGAGGGCACTGCCGACCCGCCGCCCAAGCGGACCCCGGTCGATCCCACCGAGAAGCCCGGTGTATTCGCCCAGAGCGGCATGTACTACCTGATTGTCTCGGCGACCAGCGATCCAGACGACGCGCGACAATTGCAGCGCCGTTTCCGCAAAGGCGGCATTCAGCCCAAGATTTTGAAGTCACGCGGCCGCGGATTCTACAAAATTTCGGTCTACCAGAACCGCAACAAAATGGCGGTCATCAACCAGATGGTGGAATGGAAAACCCGCTTCCCCGATAAAAGTTGGATCTATTGGATGGGAATGAGGTGAGAGTTTTCAATAAATCGATTTCCGATTTCCAAGGGGCGCGTTTGGAACGCGCAACCTACAATCACAAGAAAACCCCCAAACCACAATCATTCCCGTAGCCGCTTTCAAATTTATCAATTTGAACACCGCACGGCGAAGGTTCGCTCTCGAAGATTTTTGAATTGTTTCCCTCGGATTTTCATATTCATCAGAAATCAATTTACGTAGTATTCCCGGCTTGCAAACCCATCCTGGGGCCTGTATCTTTAGGGTTATGCGAAATGTTGTATCCGCCACTCTCATCTTGCTGCTGTTTTCTTTCGCGAGCCAAGCCGGGGCACAGAACCGGATGGGCATGGAAAAATACTGGATTTTCCTTACCGACAAGGGAGATATCAGTGCGATTCAACCCCAGGAAATTCTGACGCAGCGTGCGCTGGATCGCCGGGCAAAGCACGGTGTGGCGGTGGATTTCCGCGACTATCCGGTCCATCCGGCTTACCGAGAAGCCCTCGCGGGGACGGGGGCTGAACTGCGCCACCCCTCGAAATGGTTCAATGCGGTTTCGGTCTGGATGGATGATGCAACCAAGGAGCAAGTGGCAGCGCTGCCGTTTGTCCGGGAGATCAAACTCATCCCCAAGGTGATCGTTGACTACGATGCGCCGGATCCCATTTCTTATAAGATCGGCTACGATGCGGGCAGCACCGCGGCGCAATTGGATATGATCGGATTGGATCAATTGCACCAAAACGGCTACAATGGCCGGGGTGTGCTGATTGCGGTCATGGACAATGGCTTCGATGAACTGGACCAGAATCCCCACTTGGAGCACTTGATTTCCAACAATCAACTGGTCGCGACTTACGATTTTGTTAACGATGAAGTCGATGTTTTCAACCAGGGCAATCACGGGCACTGGGTACTTTCTATCCTGGCGGGCTGGTACGAGGATCCTTTCAACTCCGAAGGGAATTTCTACGGGTCGGCCCACGGGGCCGATTTCATCTTGTGCCACACCGAGGAAGATGCGGCAGAAACCAACCGCGAAGAGGACAATTGGGTCGCCGCCATGGAATTTGCCGACTCGCTCGGCGCCGATATCTTATCGACCTCCCTGGGTTATCGGGACTTCGATGGCGGATTTGATTATGGCTACGCGGGTCTGGATGGAAATACGACGATCATCACCCGGGGAGCGGATATCGCGGCCTCGCGGGGCATCATCGTCGTGAACAGCGCCGGGAACAATGGCAATGGCAAGTTGCTGGCGCCGGCGGATGGGGACAGCGTGATCGCGGTCGGAGCGGTAAACAGTGAACGCATTGTGGCCGGGTTCAGCAGCCGTGGACCGGCCTACGACGGCCGCATCAAGCCGGATGTCTGTGCCATGGGCACCCAGACGAGCTTCATCAATAAGGGAGGCATCTTTGCCCGGGGCAACGGGACGTCGTTTTCCTGCCCGGTGATCTCCGGATTCCTAGCTTGCCTGCTGCAAGCGGCGCCGGAAAAAACCAATATGGAACTGTACGATGCCCTGATTCGCTCGGCGGACCGCTTTGACAATCCCGACGAAGCCTACGGCTACGGCATTCCTTCGGTGAAATCGGCCTTTAAGGCGGTCACGGGAGAGAATATTGCGGGGGCGGTAACCACCGAATCCCTGGTCGAAAATGGCTTACAGGTGTTTCCGAATCCCGCCGGCGATCAATTTAGCCTAGTGGTAGACAATGAATCGACGGCGTACCCGGCAGTGTTCCAGATTGTGGATACGCGCGGGAAAATTGTCCTGGAACGCGAGCTGACGGTTGCGCCTTTTTACAATGTTTTGCACTTTGATCGGGCGACCGATTACCCAAATCTGAGTGCCGGGATGTATACGGTTCGGTTGCGGGCCGCCGATGACAGCCCGGCAGGTGTACTCAATCTGACCGCTCGGCTTTCTCTATTTGACTGATCCACTGAACGAATACGATTGTCCATGGCCGATGTCCTTTTCGATAGCTTCCGTGAATGGCAAGCCGCCCTCAAAGGGTCCGATCAGGCATTGTGGCAGCCGGTTCTCGATTATGAGGTCCGCGAGAAGGGTCGTTCGCCCGAATGGATCTGGGACCGGGTCGCCGCTTCCTTTGCGGTGATGAAGGATGCGGTAAAGACGGGATTAGAGAGCGACATGAAGTCGCTCAGCGGGATGATCGACAATGGTGCGAAGAAGGTGATGAACTGTAAAGTTTCGGTTTTGGGGCCGCAGTTCCAAAAATTGTTGGCGTATGCGGTGGCGGCCAAAGAGGTGAATTCTTGCATGGGCCGCGTAGTGGCGGCCCCAACGGCGGGGGCTTCCGGGATCATGCCGGGGATTTTGACGACGTTGCAGGAATTGCACGATTTGCCCAATGAAACGATCCACGAGTCGATGTTGGTGGCGGCGGGAATCGCCTTGGTGATCGAGCGGAGGGCTTCCATTGCGGGGGCGGTGGGCGGTTGCCAAGCGGAAACCGGTACGGCGGCGGCAATGGGGTCCGGAGCGGTGGTCTATGCCTTGGGGGGGAATACGGATCAAGTGATGGACGCCGTGGCGATCACGATCATGAACATGCTGGGATTGATCTGCGACCCGGTCGCGGGTCTGGTGGAGGTTCCCTGCGTGAAGCGCAATGGCTCCGGTTCCGTTATCGCTTTTGCGGCGGCGCAGATGGCCTTGGCTGGCGATCAAAGTGTCATTCCGGTAGATGAAGTGGTCGACGCGATGGGCGAGGTGGGCGAGTCGATGGAAGAGCGCTACAAAGAGACTGCCCTGGGTGGGGTGGCGAATACCCCTACGGCAAAGGCCATCGAGCAGATGGTACTCATCAACGACGCGGAACTGGTAGATTGGGAAGAGGAGGAGGGATGAATATTCGGTGGCTTGATTTCTGATGGGAAAATTTCCGATTTCCAACGGGCGCTTCGTTCAATTTTCAATGGACAGCGGTGCAGTGCCTTACAGGCTTGCGTAGCAATTGGAAATCCGGTAGTTAGTCATAAACCGGAGCAATTTATCGTTGCCCACACTCGGAGAAAGAGGAAAGAATCTGTCAAAATTATCCGTCGAGCGGCATTTTGAAAAATGCAAGCAAGAAAAATCGAAAATGGAAATCAGCGAAGAGAAATGTATTTCATGATGCATTGAAAGTTAATTGATTAGAGGCAAAATGATCGGCGAATTCTTTCCGGTAATCTCAGAGACAAAGAAGGATCTCGAAAAATCATTCTTTTAGCGGTATTTTGAAAAAGCAACCAAGATCAATCCAATAACGGAAATCAAAGAATTGAAAATATTCGCATGGAATATTGGTAATCAATCTTTTAGCCCCTGATATAGAGTGTGTCAACCGGATCCACAATTCGAGCAACTACGCAGAATCAGCGAAAATTTACCCGGCGAAGCCACATTTTGAAAAAAGCAACCAAGATCAATCCAGAAACGGAAATCAAAGAATCGAAAATGTTCGCATTGAATATTGATAGTCAGAAGGTTAGCCCCGAAATCGAAGTGCTTTATCCGGATCCACAATCCGAGAGATCGCACAGAACTGGAAAAATACCTCGGTAAAGATACATTTCGAAAAAAGCAACCAGGAACAACCGCAAAACGGAAGTCAATTCATTGAAAAATCTCTCGTTGAGGATTGGTAGTCAATAAATTAACTCCTAAAACGACGTACTTTATCCAGATCCGCAATTCGAGAATCGGCCAATAACCAGGAAAATATCCCAGCGAAGCCGCATTTCGAAAAAAGCAACCAAGATCAATCGCAAACTGGAAATCAAATGACGAAGAATACGCGATTTAACGATTGGAAATCAGCCGATTAGCATTGAATTGCCACCAAACTATCCGAATTGTACACCCGAAAAAGTGCGGCCCAAAACAATCAGAAATTAGAAATCAGTCAATCAGAAATCAAAATGGGAAATTGGCATCCTCGTCTTCGTTCATCTTTGAGGGGCGGATGATCGTGTTTTGATTGCCGACGGAATTGGCG
>JBCCQH010000033.1:0-61069 GCA_039024435.1 Bacteroidota bacterium | reverse complement strand
GGGGGGTAAGCGGGGGATCAGTTCTCGTCGAGGATGACGATCTTTTCGATCTTGTCCCCCGGGCGGATATCATCCACGGTATCCACGCCCTCGATGACCTTGCCGAAACAAGTGTGGTTTCCGTCGAGGTGGGCCGTGCCTTGGCGGCTGTGGCAGATGAAGAACTGAGATCCGCCCGTATTGCGGCCGGCGTGGGCCATGGAGAGGACGCCGCGGTCGTGGTATTGGCGCTCGGCGGTCACCTCACAGGGGATTTTGTAACCGGGGCCCCCGCGGCCGGTGCCTTCGGGGCAGCCGCCCTGAATGACGAAATTGGGGATGACGCGGTGGAAGGTCAGTCCGTCGTAGAAACCCTTGTTGGACAGGTCAACAAAATTTTTGACCGTGATCGGAGTCTCCTTCTCGTACAATTCGGCTTTCATGACGCCTTTCGCGGTGTGAATCTCTGCGTATTTCATGAGTTAGGTCGTTAAATGTCCGGCAAAGATAAGGAGAAGTTGGCATTGAATTATGCCGGGCAAATGTTTAAATATTGCACAATTGCCTAACTTAGGTCAGCAACGGGGATGGATTTCATCCGCTGGTAACTCGCAATTAAGCCCAAGGTGATGATCGTATCGCGCGTAGCACTAAAAAATTGGAAAAACTTCAGACAGGTGGAGGTTGCGCTGCGTGACCGTGCCTTCCTGGTAGGGCCCAATGCTTCTGGGAAGTCTAACTTTCTGGATGTCTTTCGCTTTTTGCGGGACATCGCAAAACCCGGAGGAGGTCTCCAAAAAGCGGTATTGGATCGGGGAGGAATTTCTAAAATTCGCTGTTTGGCCGCGCGAAGGTCACCTGAAGTAGAGATCGATGTGACGCTTTCGGAATACGGGAAAAAGGATCCCATTTGGCGCTATGCCATCGGGATGAAGCAGGAGACCCGGGGGAATCGGGCTACTTATCTGATTTTTGAACGGGTCTGGCGGGATGGTGTCCTGATTGTAGATCGACCAAACGAGGAAGACGAAATCGATCAACTTCGACTCACCCAGACGTTTTTGGAGCAGATCAATGCCAACAAAGAATTTCGGGAAGTTTCGAAGTTCTTTGAGAGTATCTTTTATCTCCATTTGGTCCCTCAACTGCTCAAACATCCCGAAGCCTTTTCTGGCCCCGGTCTCAGTGAAGATCCTTTCGGCAAGGGGTTTTTGGAAAGGATCGCCAAGGTCAATAAAAATACCCGGGCGGCCTGGCTGCGAAAAATTGAGCAAGCGCTCCGCATTGCCGTGCCCCAGTTGAAAGAGTTGAAGTACACCACTGATTTGGGCGTGCCTCACCTGGAAGCGATCTATCATCATTGGCGGCCCAAGGCGGGGAAACAACGGGAAAATGAATTTTCCGATGGGACTTTGCGGCTGGTGGGACTGCTGTGGTCGTTGCAGGAAGGCGATTCTTTGCTGTTGTTGGAAGAGCCTGAACTCTCGCTGAATGCGGCGATTGTGGAGCAATTGGCCCCTATGATTTACCGTTTTCAATCCCCCAAAAAGCGCCAGGTCATGATCACCACCCACAGTGGAGACTTGATTTCGGATCGGGGGATCGATCCGCAAGAAATCTTAATCCTGCGTCCGGAAACAGAAGGGACTGTGATCGAAAACGCCTATTCCATCCGGGAAATCAAAGATTTATTGGAGTCGGGCATCGCACTGGAGGAAATTGTAATCCCCCGTACGCGGCCGACCAATATTCAACAACTTTCCCTCTTCTGATCCCAATGGATGAATATATTCCCATCACCGTAGTGTACGAAGATTTGGTGAGTCTTTCGGTCATTCAGCGCTCCCTGGAGCTATTTGGCAACAAGTTTACGATTTCCCAGGAGCTCTCCGGTGGTGGATTTGGCTACATTCGCAAGCGAATTCGCAACTTCAATCGGGCGGCCCGAAACCTTCCCTTTTTGGTGGTGACCGACCTGGATGACAAACCCTGTCCGGTGGCGCTGATTGCCGAGTGGTTTCCTGAACCCATGAGCGACAATATGATTTTTCGGATCGCCGTTCGGGAAGTGGAATCCTGGCTGCTGGCGGACCGAGCCGGATTTGCGGAGTTTCTGGGCATTGCGCAGAACATCGTTCCTTTTCGCCCCGATGAGGTTACTGATCCTAAAGCCGAGTTGTTGCTATTGACCCGAAAATGCCGCCGTCGTGAAGTGCGTGAGGATATCTTGCCGCGCGATTGGGCCGTAATCAAGCAGGGCCCCAATTACAACGGTCGGCTGTTGGAGTACGTTGCCAACACGTGGGATCCCACACGAGCCCGGGAAGCATCGCCGAGCTTAGATCGCATGCTCAGCGCATTGGATCGTTTTTCTTTTTCCTACGCCCCCTAATTTACCCCCATGTCTCCCCTCCGCGTATGTCTTTGGTCCAGTCCGCGCAATGTCTCCACGGCGCTTATGTACAGTTTTGCCCAGCGCCCGGATACCCAGGTGTACGACGAGCCGCTCTATCCGCATTTCCTTCGCGTCACCGGCGCCCCACGTCCCGACCGCGAGGCTACGATGGGGACCCTCGATACCGACGGCGAGCGGGTGGTCCGGCAAGTGATCCTCGGTGCGGCGGGAAAGCCGGTGCACTTCTTCAAATTGATGCCCCATTTCCTGGTGGACCTGGACCGTGATTTTCTGGACGAATGCCAGCATGTCTTGCTCACCCGCGATCCCGGGGAAATCCTCGCCAGCTACACCCGGGTGATTGCGCAGCCCACCATGCTGGACATTGGAATGGCCCACATGCATGAACTGTACCGGGACTTGCAGGCCCGAAACAACCTGGCCGCGGTCATCGACGCGGAATTTGTCTTGCGCGATCCGCCGGGGATCCTGGCGCAGGTCTGCGCTCGCTTAGGGATCCCGTTTTATCCGGAGATGCTAAATTGGGAGGCCGGCCCCCGGCCGGAGGATGGTCCCTGGGCGGCATATTGGTACCACGCCGTCCATGCATCCACCGGCTTCAAGCCCTACAGCAAGAAAACGGTCGACTTGCCGGAGCATTTGCACGCGCTGCACCGCGCATGCCAGGGCTACTACGAAGAGTTGCGCGCGGTGGCACTGCGTTGAATCAGGGACGCAGCGCAGCGGCAATCTGCACGAATTGTGCGGTTGTGAGGGCTTCGGCGCGCAAATCGAGCCACTCGGCGGGGAAGGCATCGCGGTCCAGATCCAATTGTTTGAGGGCGTTGCGGAGGGTTTTGCGGCGCTGCTGGAAGGCGGCGCGCACGACGGTGCGCAAAGGGGCAAAAGGAACCGCGACGCCGGGACGCTTGCGCAGGGAAAAGACCGCACTCATCACCTTGGGGGGCGGGCGGAAGACGCCCGGAGAAACTTTGAACAGTCTTTTGGCTTCGAAATAGCAGTCGATCAAGATGGTCAGGATCCCTTTTTCCTTGCTGGATACCTCAATGTCGCTGCAAATCCGGTCGGCAACTTCTTTTTGCACCATGAAGACGCAGTGCTCCACCCGGTCGCGGTGATTGAGCAGGTGAAACAGGATGGGCGAGGTGACATTGTAGGGGAGGTTTCCGATGAAGTGCGTGGGCCGGCCCAACTCGGTGGCCAGGTCCCAGCGCAAAAAATCCGCTTCCACGACCGTAAGGGGCGGTTCGGCAAATGCTTCACGCAGGTAGGCCACTGCATCCGGGTCGAATTCGACTACCCGCAGATCGGGAAACCGGTCGCGGAGGTATTTTGTGAGTACCCCCATGCCCGGTCCGATTTCCACCACGCTGGCATTTTCCGAAACCGGAAGCGCGTCGACAATCCGCCGCGCGACCTTTTCGTCCGCCAAAAAATGCTGTCCCAGATGTTTCTTGGGTTTTAGATTCCGCATATAATCGTAAATTTACCGCCTTATTCGAATTATTGGAAATGACCATGAAACTCTCGCACGCAACGCAATTGCCCCCGGCGGCGACTGATCTGATCCAAGTGGTCCTGATCGGCAATCACAACTTGGAAGCTGCTCGTGCGCTGGTGCGGAGAGAGTTTTCGGACGAGATTCCCGTGGGGGAAGCCCAGGCGGAAAAAGGTTTCCAAACCCTGCGCATTACCGGGACCCAAAACCTGATGCTGTTGGGCGTCGGTGATCCCACCGACTTGCACGAAGGTTTGCGCCGCGCCGTCCACACCGCGGTCAGCTTCACCAACGACCACAAGTACAAGCGCCTCACCCTCGCCTGCCCCAAGTCCGAAGGGCAAGCTGCCGAATACATCACCGCCATCAGTGAGAGCGCCTACCTGAGCAACTACCAGTTCTTGACCTACAAGACCAAAAAAGAGGTCAATTCCCTGGAAGCGGTGACCATTTACAGTTCCGACGCTGCGGATGCAGCCCGGGTAGCTCGGGCGGCCAAGATTGCCGAAGCGACTACCGTAGCCCGCGATTTGGTCAATGAACCAGTGATCACCCTTACGGCCGAGGAACTGGCGGCGCGGGCCCAGGCCCTCGGGCAGCGGTTTGGTTTTGCGGTGGAGGTATTCAACAAGCAAAAAATCCGCTCCCTCAAGATGGGCGGCATCCTCGCAGTCAATCTGGGGAGCATCGATCCGCCGACATTTTCCATTTTGGAGTGGAAACCGGAGCATCCGGTCAATGCGCAACCGGTGGTGCTCGTCGGCAAAGGTGTCGTCTACGACACGGGGGGACTCAGTCTGAAACCCACCGCCAACAGCATGGATTTCATGAAGTCCGACATGGCGGGCGCCGCCGCCGTTATCGGAACGATGTGCTCGGTTTCGGCTTTGGAACTGCCGGTACACGTGATCGGTTTGGTGCCGGCGACCGACAATCGCCCCGGACAATTGGCCTACACGCCGGGCGATGTGATCACCATGTTTGACGGCAGCACGGTCGAGGTGCTGAACACCGATGCCGAAGGCCGGATGCTGCTCGCGGACGCCCTCGCTTACGCCAAAAAATTCGATCCAGAACTGGTCATCGATCTGGCCACTCTGACGGGAGCGGCGGTCGTCGCCGTGGGTACCCACGGTTCGGTCATGATGAGCAATACCCCCGAGGCCACAAAGTCGGCGCTGAAAGACGCCGGGCAGCGGGTGTATGAGCGTTTGGTGGAACTTCCGCTTTGGGAAGAATACCGCGAGCAACTTAAAAGCGATATCGCCGACCTCAAAAACATCGGTGGGCGGGCCGCTGGATCGGCTACCGCCGGTAAATTTCTTGAGCACTTTACTGATTATCCCTGGGTCCACTTGGACATCGCGGGACCTTCCTTCTTGCACAATACCGATAGTTACCGGGGCAAAAACGGCTCGGGCTTCGGAGTGCGCTTGCTGACCGAATTCATCCAACGCCAATACGTCACGCAATAAAGAGAAGAGGAAGACCATGCAAAATACGAGAAGAGTTTTGCGGATCGGTATTTCGATCGGCGACGTAAATGGCATCGGACCCGAGCTGATCATTCGGGGGCTGCGCGAATCCAGTATCCGCGAGCGATGCACCCCGATCATTTACGGTTCCCCGCGCGCATTGAACATTTACCGGAAAATTCTGAGCATAGATAAGTTTTCGTACAATGTCATCCAGGAGCCGAGCCAGGCCCATCCGCGCAAGGTCTACGTGATCGACTGTATCCGAAGTCTGGACCGGGTGGATCCGGGCAAGCCTTCGATGCAAACCGGACAAGCGGCCTTTGAAGCATTGGCGGCGGCGGTCGCGGACTTGAAAGCGGGAGAAATTGACGCTTTGGTGACCTTGCCGATTGACAAGGCGACGATTCAAAACCGGGACTTTCAGTTTCCGGGCCACACGGAATACCTCACGGAGAAACTTGAGGGTACCGACAGCCTCATGTTCATGGTCCACGAGAGCCTGAAGGTGGGTGTGGTCACGGGACACATTCCCCTCAAGGATGTTTCGGCTGCGCTCACGGTAGATAAGATTGTGCGCAAAATCGAGTTGATGTCCACTTCGCTGCGGCAGGATTTTAATCTGGAAAAGCCGCGCATTGCGGTGCTGGGGGTCAATCCCCACGCGGGCGACAACGGTTTGCTGGGCAAAGAGGACCGGGAAAAGATTCAGCGCGCGGTGCAATCGGTGGAGAAAGGCAAGCATTTCGTATTTGGGCCTTACCCGGCAGACGGCTTCTTCGGTTCGGGAACCTGGCGCCGCTTTGATGGGGTGCTGGCGATGTACCACGACCAGGGCTTGATTCCGTTCAAGCTGCTGGTGGGCTTCGAAGGGGTGAACTATACGGCCGGTTTGCCGGCGATCCGGACCTCTCCCGATCACGGATTGGCGTACGATCTGGCCGGCGCCGGGCGTGCCGATATCACGAGTTTTATCAATGCGATATACTCGGCTTTGGAGATCACCCGGAATCGGCGGGAGAGTGTTGCCATCGAGGAAAATTCCCTCTGGCAAAGTCCCCCGGACATGAGCTGGAAGAAGGACCGCCGGCCGCGCGACCGTCAGGGACCTCCGGGACCGCGGGGCAAGACGCCGCCGCCCACAGTTCCGGCCCCCGTGCCGCAAGTGGCTGTCCCCGTAAACAAATCGGAGGAAAGCAAAGAGGAAGAATAAGTACGTGGAAACCCCTTGGGCATCGCTAAATTTGATTTCACATTCAGATTGAATATCACTATCTTTGCCCTTCAAAATTTGTCACTGTGGACAATTTATTTGATCGTAAGTATTCCGTCGAGCTTTCGAAGTTGCGGTTTGGACTGAATGAAGAGGATTTCAAGATCGACAGTTCTTTTTTTTCCGAATTCGAATTCTCGCAGATCCAGGAAGGTGATCTCGCCGTCAAAGCCGAAATCACCAAGTACATCGCACACCTGGATGTCACGTTGCAGTTTGAGGGAAACATCATTCTGCACTGTGACCGCTGCATGGCTCCCTATCCGTACGAGTTGAAGTTTACCCAGCGGGTCATCTTCACGTCGGATCAAGAGATGGAATTTGACCACGATGAAGTGGTGATCATGGAGGACGGAGACGTCTGGCTGGACCTGCACGGAGATTTCTTTGACTTCATCCATTTGCAGATTCCGATCCGCAAGGTTCCTCCTCCGGAGCTACATCTCTGCCCCCCCAAGGTGCTCGAGATCTTGGGCCTCGATGCCCAAGGCAACGAAATCCTGGAAGCAAAAGAGGAAAAAGACGAGGTGATCGATCCCCGTTGGGCCGCACTGAAGAAACTGAAAGACAAAGAGTAAGCAATAACCCCTGTGTCATGGCACATCCTAAACGAAAAATATCAAAGACTCGGCGCGACAAGCGTAGAACGCATAAGAAATTGAAAGCGCCGACTTATTACATCGACCCGAGCAGCGGAGAAGCAACCTTGTACCACCGGGTATGCCTGGAAAGCGGTTACTACCGCGGGCGCCAGGTGATGGAAGGTCAGGACGACCTGTAGGCCGATGCGCATCGGCGTGGACGTTATGGGCGGAGACTACTGGCCCGAGGCCCCCGTCTCCGGTGCCCTCCTCGCCCGCCTAGAGATGGGAGAGGAATTGTCACTGGTCTTGATCGGTGACGAAGCAACGATACACGCTGAGTTGGTCCGGCAAAATGCCGATCCCGCCGCATTTGAAATCGTGCACACCCCCGAGTACGTGGGGATGAGCGATTCGCCCACCCGGGCCATGTCCCAAAAGCCGCGGTCCTCGATCAATTTGGGGATCGGGATGCTCAAGTCACAACAACTCGACGGATTTGTAAGCGCCGGCAACACCGGCGCTATGCTTGTTGGGTCTATCATGAATTTGGGCAAGATTGGTGGCGTCAATCGTCCCACCATTGCGGTATTTTTCCCCACAGGAGAAGGACGGGTTGCGCTACTGTGTGACGTAGGTGCGAATGTGGACTGCAAGCCCGAGGCGCTCTATCACTTTGGCGTGCTGGGCAGTGTCTTCATGGAACGCGTGCTCAAGATCCCCAATCCCAGGGTTGCCCTGCTCAACATCGGGGAAGAGTCTTCAAAGGGCCCTCAAGTGGTCCAGCAAGCTTACGCCAACATGGCTGAATCTCCTTTCATCAATTTTACGGGCAATGTCGAAGGTCGTGATATCTACCACGGTAAGGCAGATGTCTACGTCTGCGACGGATTTACCGGCAATGTCGTCCTCAAATTTGGCGAATCGCTTTACGACGTTTTTCAGTCGCGTTATCCAGAGGATGATTTCATCAAAACTTTTAACTTTGAGCGGTACGGCGGTGTGCCGATCCTCGGAATCAATGGAATTTCGATCATCGGTCACGGCATCAGCACCGGGCGCGCCTTTGTGAGTATGATCCGGACCGCCATGGAAGCGATTGAAGCCCAGTTGGTTGATCATCTCAGGGCCGCTTTCCAATCCATCAATGCACCAAATTAAACGACATGAAAACGACTGCTGCGATTACCGCCATCGGCCATTACCTGCCCGACTACCGCCTCACCAACCAGGAATTGGAGCGCATGGTGGACACCAATGATGAATGGATCCGGGAACGGACGGGCATCATTGAACGCCGCCTCATGAAAGATGGCGCCACCTCAGACATGGCCGTGCACGCGATCAATGAGTTGCTCGAAAAGCGGGGCATCGGTCCGGAAGAAATCGACCTGGTCATCGTTGCAACCGTTACGCCGGACCACATTTTTCCGGCGACGGCAAACATCGTCAGCCACGCAGTCGGGGCGAACAATGCCTGGGGCTTCGACGTGGAAGCGGCTTGTTCGGGCTTTTTGTACTCCGTGAACATCGCGTCAAAATTTATCGAAACTGGGACCCACGAAAAAGTGATTGTGGTGGGCGCGGACAAAATGAGCTCGATCATTGATTACACCGACCGGAACACTTGCGTCCTCTTCGGTGATGCCGCCGCAGCCATCCTGCTCGAACCCAATACCGAGGGCTACGGCATCCTGGATGCGCGCCTGTACTCGGACGGCGCGGGCGTAAAGCACCTCCACCAAGTCGCGGGGGGCAGCCGCAAGCCACCGAGCCTCGAAACGGTGCAGAACCGGGAGCACTACGTGTACCAGGAAGGCCGGGCGGTGTTCAAGTTTGCCGTGACCAAAATGGCCGATGTTGTGACCGAAGTCATGCAACGCAATTCGCTCTCCGGTGACGATATCGCTTATCTGGTCCCGCACCAAGCAAACAAGCGCATCATCATGGCTTGTGCCGACCGCATGAATGTCTCGGCGGAAAAAGTCATGTTGAACATTCACAAATACGGCAACACTACGGGTGCGACCATTCCGCTTTGCCTCTACGAATGGCAGGACAAACTCACCAAAGGAGACAATCTGATCCTCGCCGCGGTCGGTGGTGGTTTCACCTGGGGGGCTACGTATCTCAAGTGGGCGATGTAAACTTCCAATCGATCAATTTCCAATTTTCGATGATCCGTTTCTAATTTCCAATTGGAAATATCACCCCGGAAAATTGGAAAACCCAGTTCTGATGTTAACTCTGTTTGAGCGACATAGGGAATTTTTTTCGGTGTTCCTCCCTGTCTTGTTGATTGGGGGGATCATTGTGGGACCGTCGAGTTATCTGGTTGCGGCAGCGGGGACATTCTACTTTATTTCCCGGGGGCGCCACGACACGGTGATCCTGATGTTTGTGACGATTTTGATTCTGGGAGACAGTCGCATCCCTTCGCTGCAATTCATCAAGAACATCCGCATCGAGATGCTGGTGATCATCGCCGGCTGGACGATCTACGAAATCCGGCGGGGCCGCTACGAAATCAGCCGGTACTTCATCTACTACTTGCCCTTTTTGTTTGTGGCGGTATTGGCCCTCGCGTTCAATCCTAAGCTGGACCTCGCGATCAACAAGACAATCTCCTTTTCCCTGTTGTACTTTGTAGGGCTGCATTACATCCGGTTCCGCTTTGAGCACTACAGCTTGGAGCTGATCAAGGATATCGTTTTCACCTGCCACTTGGTGTTGCTGTTGGGACTACTGCTTTTCCCGATTGTACCGGTCATCGTGAGTTATGGGGGAACCCGCTTCAATGGCCTGCTTGGCAACCCCAACGGCCTGGGGATTTTCATTACCCTGATTACGCCGCTTACGCTGATTCTATTTAAGTATAACCCGTCGATTCCCCGGTCTTACCGCACCTTTGCCTGGTTTTTGATCGTGATTTCGTTGGTTCTGTGTTCGTCGCGCAACGCAATCTTTTCTTTTACCCTGTTCATATTGCTGTACCAAGGACTCGGGGGCAGTACGTTTCGGCGCCTCATTTTCCTGATGGTGTTCATTCCGGTAGCGGGCTTGCTGATTTACAACATCGAGCTGGAAGCCTTGGTCATCAATCTGGGCCTGGAAAAGTACTTCCGGATCAAAGATTTCGAGTCAGGATCGGGCCGGATTTTTGCCTGGCAGCACGCTTGGGAATTGGTCAAGCAAAATCCACTCATCGGGTGCGGATTTGCCTGTGAGGAATACAATTTCATTTTCAAGACGACCTATCGGCTCTGGCGGACCGGCCATCAAGGCGGGGTCCACAACTCTTATCTGGCCTTTTTGGTCAATACGGGGTACATCGGGTTTGGGCTGTTCGTGTTTTTCCTGACGACGATCTTTCGGCGGATTACCGATACCCACTTTGTATTTCCCTACCTTGCAGCGGTGACATTTTCGGCGATGTTCGAGTCCTGGCTATTCTCTTCATTGAGTGCCTTCCATATCTTTTTCGTGGTGACGATTGTCTTCATGATGGTCTATTCCACCCAACCGCAACTGCAGGAGTTCGGCGAGGGCTTGCCCGATGATCGGATGCTGCCGCAAATGCGCCCGGCGACATGAAAATCTTTGTGCTCTACTCGGAATTGGCAGGCTATACGATGGCCTGCATGCGGCGCTACGCGGAGGTGTACGGAGGGGAAATGCACATCGTGCGCTGGCCGGTCAATCCCGAGGCTCCGTTCAATTTCGATGGGATTCCCGGAGTAACCTACTACGAACGGAACGATTACGATGCAAAGGGGTTGATTGCCCTCGGTGAGCGAATCCAGCCCGACGTGGTTTACAGCGCTGGGTGGATCGACAAAGCTTATTTGCGGGTGGCGCGGCATTTTTACCGACAAGGATTGCCGGTCATCGCCGCCTTCGATACCCAATGGAAGGGTTTGTTCAAGCAAAAAATCGCAACGGTACTCAGCCCGTTCCTCTTTCGGCGCAGTTTTACCCATTGCTGGGTGCCCGGCCTGTTTCAATACGAATACGCCCGCCGCCTGGGATTTCCCCGGGAACGCATTCTCACCGGCATGTACTCCGCAGATGTCAAGCTCTTTGAAGCGGTATACGCTCCTTCGCAAGCCCAAAAAGAAATTGCTTATCCCCATCGCTTCATTTATGTGGGCCGTTATTTAGCCCTGAAAGGGGTGCGGGAGTTGTACCACGCTTTTCGGGAGATGAGCGCCGAGGTGGAGCACGATTGGGAATTGGTTCTGATCGGTAATGGACCACTGAAAGCGGAATTGGCACCGCAGCCGAACATCGTTTTCCGCGATTTTGTGCAGCCCACCGAGCTTCCGCAGTTGGCGTTTGCGGCCGGTGCGTTCGTATTGCCCAGTCGCACCGATGCTTGGGGGGTAGTCTTGCACGAATTTGCCGCTGCTGGATTGCCGCTCATTTCTACCGATGCGGCCGGGGCGATCACAGCTTTTGTGCGGGAAGGCTACAATGGCTTTTTGCACCGCCGGGGAAGCAAAGATTCGTTGAAGGCAGTTTTAAAAAAGGTGATCGCCCTCAGCGACCCGGAATTGCGGACCATGAGCCAACGGAGCCATGAATTGTCGAAGCAGATTTCGCCCGATACCTGGGCGGCGACTTTGCACAAGGTGGCGGTCGGCGAATAAATTCTATCTTTGCCCCGACTCCATCACCGATATCCGAATCGCGCATGTGTGGTATTGCCGGCATCGTAAGTTCCCATGATTTTCCTGCGCCGCGGGAGGCGCTTGGGCAAATGTTGGACGCGCTGGCTCACCGGGGACCGGATGCCCGTGGAGAATGGTACGGCGCCCGGGCCGCTCTCGGTCACCAGCGCCTGGCGATCATCGATCTGACGGAGCGCGGCAATCAGCCCATGCAGGATCACACCGGCCGTTACACCCTGGTCCACAACGGAGAGATCTACAATTTTCGCGAGGTCCGGGCGCGGCTTGATTATCCCTGGAAGACAGAGACGGATACAGAAATGATCCTCGCGGCCTACGCAGCCTGGGGGCCGACCTGCCTGGAACATTTCAATGGAATGTTTGCGTTTGCGATCTGGGACGCGGTGGATCAGACTTTGTTTGTGGCGCGGGATCGGCTGGGAATTAAACCGCTCTACTATTTCGCCGACGGGGGGCGACTCGCTTTTGGCTCGGAGGTGCGCAGTCTGTGCCGGGTTTTGCCTCAGGTATTTGGGAAGTCGCCGCAGCTCAATGGCGCCGCACTGGCGGGCTATTTTACCTACCAGACGGTCTACGGTGGCGCTTCGGCAGTGGCAGGTGTACACTCACTGGAACCCGGCCAGTATCTTCGCTGGAAAGTGGGGCATCCGCAGCCCGAGGTGGCGACTTGGTGGAGTATTTTTGCAAGCGCTTCGCCGAAGCCGGCGGAACTCGATCCGGGTGCCCTCAAGGTGGAAATACACAACCGGATGCGGGCGGCGGTAGAGCGCCGCTTGATGACGGACGTACCCTTGGGGGCGTTTTTGAGTGGGGGCATCGATTCCAGCGCGGTGGTGGCTTTGATGAGCCAGGTAAGTGAGCGGCCGGTGGATACATTTTCCGTGGTCTTTGCCGAAAAAGAGTACGACGAAAGCCGCTGGGCAAAAATGATCGCCGAGCAGTACAACACCCGTCACCATCCCATTTTACTGCGACCACGAGACTTTCTGGAAGCATTGCCCGCGGCTTTACGGGCGATGGATCACCCCTCCGGCGATGGAATCAATAGCTATGTAGTGGCGCAGGTGACCCGCGAGCAAGGGATCACCGTCGCACTTTCGGGCCTGGGCGGCGATGAGTTGTTCGGTGGCTATCCGATCTTTACCCAGCTCCCAGCGATCCTCCAACACCGGATGTGGAGCGTTCCCGCTGCCTTGCGCAAGGCGCTGCGGCAACCGTACGGCTGGTTGAAATCCGACCGCCAGGCGGAGAAAATCAAGGCTTTGATGGCGCTGCCCGGACCCGATCCGATGCAAATTTACCGGGTATTTCGCACGATTTACAATCCCCACTTGGCGCAAGACCTGGTGGGGAGCAATTCACCGGAAGATGGGCTGCGCTTTTTGGACCGAAATGGGCCGGCGCTGCGGGATTTGCCCTTGCTCAGTCAAATTTCTTCTGCGGAGATCTATTCCTACACGCAAAGCGTGCTGTTGCGGGATACCGATCAGATGGCGATGGCGCACGCACTTGAGGTGCGGGTGCCGTTTTTTGACCATGAATTGGTGGAGTTTGTCTTGGGCGTTGCGGACGGTCCCAAGCGGCCCACCTACCCGAAAAAATTGTTGGTGGAGGCGCTGGGGGATCTGTTGCCGCATGACTTGGTTCACCGCAAAAAGATGGGTTTTGTGTTTCCCTGGGAGCAATGGTTGCGCCACGAATTGCGGGATTTTTGCGCGGTTCGCATCCAGAAATTGCAGGATGGGAAGTACTTGGATGCAGACTTGCTCGGCAAGGTGTGGCGGGAGTTTCAGCAAGGCAAAGGCCCTTGGTTGTGGACCCATATCTGGCTGCCGGTGGTCTTGCAGGAATGGATGGACAACAATGGAATCGCGGCATGAGCACGAAAAAAACGAAAATCCTCGTCATGATCGATTGGTACCTGCCGGGTTTTCGGGCGGGCGGCCCCATTCGCTCGGTCGCCAATCTGGTGGACGGGCTGGGGGAACGGTTTGATTTCTCCATTGTCACCTCGGATACGGATTATGGGGCATCGGAGCCTTACGCGGGCATTGAGCCGGACACCTGGATTGAGCGTGGACCGGATTATCGGGTTTGGTACTGTTCGCGGGATCACCGGGGTTACCGGCATTTCCGGCGCATCATTATGGAGACGGATTACGATGTGCTGTACCTAAACAGCATGTTTTCTCTGCGTTACACGATCTATCCGCTGTGGAATTCGCGTTCGATGAAGCCGGAAAAGCCGGTTGTGCTGGCTCCCCGGGGAATGTTGCACGCAGGTGCGCTGGCGATCAAGCAGCGCAAGAAGACTTGGTTTCTCCGGGGAATCAAGGCCATTGGAGCGCACAAAGAGATTCGCTTTCAAGCGACGGATGCGCAGGAAGTTGCGGACGTTCACGCTGTTTTTGGAACCCAAGTCGACGTTGTGGAGGCTCCGAATTTGCCGCGGTGGGATCTGCCGGCGTTCCAGACGCGGGACAAGTCGCCAGGACAGTTGCGCCTGATTTTTCTGTCGCGGATTTCGGTGAAGAAGGGCGTACACCTGTTATTGGCGGCGTTGCGGGAGCAGACAGCGGAAATTGTACTGGACTTGTATGGTCCGGATGAGGAGCCGGGGTATTGGGAGCAGTGCCGGGAGATCATTTCGGAACTCCCGGATCATGTTCGGGTAAAAAAGTGTGATCCAGTACGGCCGGAGGCGATTCCGCAATTGGTGCAGGCATACCACGCGTTTGCGATGCCTACGGCTGGGGAAAACTTCGGACACGCTATTTTTGAGGCATTGGCGGCAGGGCGACCGGTAATCTTGAGTGACCAGCACCCCTGGGAGGGACTGGAAGTGGCGGAGGCGGGGTATTCGGTGCCGCTGAACGATTCGGTGCGCTATGCGGCGGCCATTTCCGAGATGGCGGCGATGGACGAAGGCCAATTTACGCGTTGGATGCAGGGCGCGCGCCAGTACGCCGAGCGGTACTTGCACGAAAATGAATTCGTGGACCGGTATCTGAGTTTGTTTCGGGATTTCGTCGTAGCCGACCCCGAGTAGGTTGGAGGTTTGCTGCGTTTTTGCTTTTTGTGTTTATTGGTAGGCAATGCGGTTTGTGACCAATCAATGGGAGACAACAGAATGACGATTGAGGACATCTTGAAGCTGAGGGAATCGGAGGACAATGTTGAATTCAAAGAAGCCCGGACGCAGTACCAGTACAACAAGAAACGGCGCTCGGTCCTGGGCTACACCGTGGCCCTGGCCAATGAAGGGGGTGGGCTTTTGGTCTTTGGAATCAAGGAGTCAATGCCCTTGCAGGTGGTGGGGTCGCAGGCTTATGTGGGGCAGATGGGTAAGTTGGAGCAGGATGTCTACCGAGATCTCAAGATTCGGATTCGTACGCATGAGCTGACCGAGGCGGGTACGGGCAATCGCGTATTGGTCATCCAGGTGCCGTCGCGGCCGGTGGGTAAACCGCTCTACTTTGCGGATGTGCCTTTGATGCGGGTAGGGGATCGATTGGAACGGATGTCAGAGGAGGTTTTCTTGGCAATTGTGCAGGAGCAGGAACCGGATTTTTCCGCGAAAATTTGCTCCGAAGCACGACTCTCTGATCTCGACACGGGGGCGGTTGCGACCCTGCAGCAGCGCTATGCGGCCCGGCAGAGCAATCCATTGTTTGCCCAACTTTCGCCGAAACAGGCTTTGCAGGATCTGGGATTGATTGCAGGAGAGCAGGTGACCTACGCGGCCTTGATTTTGGTAGGAGCCGAGGCCACCATACAGCAATATCTACCTCAATCAAAGGTGATTCTTGAGTTTCGGCACGATTCCAATCAGATTGAACACGACTGGCGGGTGGAGATTGGGGAGGCGCTCATCACGGGAATTGACCGGATTTGGGATCAAATTCACGCGCGCAACAGTCGGGCGCGGCTGCAACAGGGGCCTTATGTCCAGGAGATGCTGGTTTTCAATGAGCAGGTAATCCGCGAGGCTGTACTGAATGCGGTTACTCATCGCGATTACAGCTACACTTCGGAGACGGTGATTCGCCAGACGCCCGATCAAATTGTGATCAATAATCCGGGAGGTTTTCCGAAAGGGGTAAACTTGGAGAATCTGTTGACGGTGAACAGTACTCCGCGCAGTCGTTTGCTGGCCGACGTTCTGCTGAAAGTAGGATTGGTTGAGCGTTCGGGGCAGGGGGTTGACAAAATTTTTGCGATCATGCTGCACGAGGGCAAGGATGCGCCGGATTATTCGGCTTCGGATCCCTTTCAGGTGTCTTTGTCCTTAAACTGTTCGCTGAAGGACCCTTCCTTCCACTTGTTTCTCCGCCACCTCCGCGAAGAGGTTCCGGAAAGTCCGCCGCTGGGGGTCAATTCGATCATCAATCTTGCCAAGGTGAGGGATGGGTTTTCGCGGGGTTTGGACCCCAAAGTGATCGCTGATTTGGAGCGCAATGGGTTTGTGGAGCGGGTCGGGAGCGGAAGCAGTAAGCGTTACGTACTCGGGATCAAGTACCGGGAAATTGTGGAGCGGGGCAATCGGATCGGAAACTATGTTTGGGCTGAAGTCGAGACGGTATTGCGGGTGGTTCTGCGGAGTCCAGATGCGAAAATGGGGGATTTCCTCCGTTCGTTTGGCGAAAAATTCACGCGGTCTCAAGTAAAGTACCTCATTGACAAGCTGGTTGAGGACGGAGTGCTGACCAAGACCGGAGAGCGGGTCAATACCCGCTATCGGATTGCAAAGGCGTTTGCTGCGCAGAAAGATCAACCCGCAGAGGTAAAACAGCATTTGCACGCCCGGTATGGATCCTGACTCAAGCCACTTTCAATTCTCCAAAGACGGGCATTTTTTCTCCAAAGGTTTTGGAAAACCGTTTAAATCTGGCTCAGAGTTCGGTTTTGCTCAGTTTTCAATTCTCCAAAGACGGGCATTTTTTCTCCAAAGGTTTTGGAAAACCGTTTAAATTTGGCTCAGAGTTCGGTTTTGCTCAGTTTTCAATTCTCCAAAGACGGGCATTTTTTCTCCAAAGGTTTTGGAAAATCGTTTAAATCTGGCTCAGAGTTCGGTTTTGCTCAGTTTTCAATTCTCCAAAGACGGGCATTTTTTCTCCAAAGGTTTTAGAAAACCGTTTAAATCTGGCTCAGAGTTCGGTTTTGCTCAGTTTTCAATTCTCCAAAGACACAGATCGTGCTCTCCTCCTCGCCATTCCTGCTTTTTTCTTCTAAATTTGCGCCCAATGCACGAGCAAAACCGGCCCCGAACCGATCTCTCGCGGTTCGACAACTCATGGTTTGATGAAGGCGCCAGCCGCTTCAAATGGGCGCTGTGGTATGTGTTCAATGCATTGTTCGTGCTCAATCCCCTCAATCCGTTCAGCAGCGTCCGCAAAGCGATTCTGCGGCTGTTTGGCGCTAAAATCGGCAAGGGCGTCATCCTCAAGCCCCGGATCAATGTAAAATTTCCCTGGAACCTTGCAATCGGCGATTACGCTTGGATCGGCGAGGCTGTTTGGATTGAAAATCAGGGTAAGGTCACCATTGGGGCCCATGCTTGCCTCTCACAGGGCGCCGTCCTCATGACCGGTAACCACAACTACAAGCTTCCCACATTTGATCTGATTGTCAAGCCGATTGTCCTGGAAGAGGGGGTTTGGATCGGTGCCGGGGCCATGGTCACCCAAGGCGTCACCGCTTACAGCCACGCGGTCTTGGGGGTAAACTCCGTGGCCTCCCATGATCTCGAAGCCTACACCATTTACGCTGGTCACCCTTGTGTGGAAGTCCGCAAACGGGAAATGCAAGCTTCATGAAAGTCTCCATCATCACGGTCGTGTACAATGGTGAAGCCACAATTGCTTCCGCAATCACCTCAGTTCGGGACCAAGATTACTCCGACATCGAATACATCATAGTGGATGGTGCCTCGCAAGACCGCACTGTGGAGATCGTCCGAGAATTTGGACCAGTGGTCAGTGTGCTCATTTCCGAGCCGGACCGGGGCTTATACGATGCCATGAACAAGGGAATCGCCCGGGCTACCGGGGACGTAATCGGCATCCTCAATGCCGATGATCTCTACGCCGGTACTGACATCATTTCCTCCGTTGTACAGCAGTTGCAGGAAAGCGGTGCCGACAGCTTGGTTGGAGACTTGGTGTACGTGAAGCCGGACCAAACCGATAACATTGTGCGCTATTACCGCTCCCAAAACTTTCAGCTCAAGCGCTTCGAAGTGGGTGATATGCCGCCGCATCCCACCTTTTTTGCCCGTCGAAACCTGTACGAGCAGCACGGTAACTTCAACACCGAATACCGCATCGTCGCCGATTTTGACCTTATGCTGCGCTTTCTTTACAAGGCCGGGGCCAGTTTTACCTACCTGCCCAAGGTCATGGTCAAAATGCGTACCGGTGGGCTGTCCGACTCCGGATGGTCCAGCAAAGTCCGTCTGAACCAGGAGATCAAGCGCTCCCTGGCAGCGAATGGCTTGCCCGCGTCATCGCTGAAGATTTACTCAAAATACTTTCGCAAGATCTGGCAGTTGGTCCGCCGCCCGGCGAAAAGCTGAGGGAAATCATTGATATCACGATGTTTTTCACGAATTTTACTTTGATTCAATCAGGGTAAAAGTAAATCGTTTTTTGCCAGTATGAAGATCCAAACAATGGGGCACGCCTGCATGGTGTTGCGCGACGACAACGATAAACCACTTTTGATCACTGACCCATGGCTCATCGGCTCGACCTATTGGCGGAGTTGGTGGCTGCAGAACTATCCCACACCGGAAGAGCTGCAAGACCTCGCCACCACGCCCTACGCCTACATCACCCATGAGCACATGGACCACTTTCATCCCCCTTCGCTGCGCAAACTGGGCCAAGGGCCGGAATACCTCTCTCCCGCTTTGCCGCAGGAGCAAATCGCCCAGTATCTTACAGAAAAGGGCTTCAACGCCCGCTCACTGGAACCATTGAAGTGGCACCAGCTCTACGAGCAGGTCCGCATCTTGAGCATCCCCCTCCCCAATGACGACTCCGTATTGCTTGTTCACACCCCCCAAGTCTTCATCGTCAACCTCAACGACTCCAAGCCGATGAAGTACCAGATCCGCCGGATCCGCAAGTACATTGACGAGGAAATCGAAAAGGGGAAAAAGATCATTCTGTTGAGCAGCTATTCACCCGCGAGCCCGGTCAACAGCTTCCGTAACACCCGCCAGGACGGCAGTATTGTGAGCATGAAAGACAAAAAAGACTACGTAGAGCGGGTCAGCCATCTGAGCGACATCCTGCGCGCCGATTACTTTATGCCTTTCGCCAGCCAGGTCATTTTCTACCGCACCGATTCGAAGTGGGCGAATGAATACAAAGTCGCCGTGGCCGATCTCGAGAAATACTGGACGGCGGAAAACACCCATCTTTGCCATCCCTATTCCACGATTGATTTCGAGACCTGGGAGGTTACCTCGGTTGAGGAAAAGGACTACCACCGCGACGAAGAAGTGATCGCCCACAAGGTGGCGGTCCAGGAAGCCATGGAAAAGGAAGCCGAATTCACCGAAAAAGACGTCGAAGACCTACGCAAAAAATTGTCCTTTAGCCGAATTCTCTTGCCCCTGCTGTTCCGCAAAGGCATCGGATTCATGCTGGGCAAGCGCCAACTTACTTACAAGCCCTGGGGGCGCAAGGTCGTCGAAGGCATCCAGAATCCCAGCTTCAGCCTCGCCATGCCCACCCAAGCCCTGAAAGACGTGCTGTACACCGGCCACTTTGCCGATTTGGGCATCACCATGTTCACCCTGGTTATCCTGAATGGCAAAACCAAGCCGCGCATGGTGTACGTCTTTTTTCTGTTGATCGCCCTGCACGACTACCGCCACACCTGGAACTTCAAAAACTTCGCCAAGTGGTTTTCCACGAGCTTGCGGCTCAACAAATGGAAAATTCCCCGGCTTCAGCTCGGCTGATTTGGCGCCACCTCAATGAACGATGACCAGTTTGACCGTGCCGAGGCGAATCCCTTGGGACCGGACTTGCACTGTGTACAAGCCACTGGGCAAATGGGCCACCGATCCTTCCCAATCCGCATCGGGCATGGGCGCGCGCAGGACAGTTCGCCCAACTGCATCGATGATCCACACCTCTTTTTCCACCTCAATGGGACCGCGGTAGCGCAACTGAAACGCGTTTCCGGCCGGATTGGGAGCCAGTTCCAGGGCGTCGGATTCCGGGGCACCGACTCCGCTGATCAGCAAAATATCGATGGGAAAGGTCAGGCCCCCCACGTAGCCACCGTTCAGACAAGTCACCGTAAACCCAAACTGATCGGTCGCGAAGAATGCGGCGAGGTTGTGGGCGTAGGTCAACTGCCCATTGTTGATCTGATCCTGGCTAAAGGTGTCCCCGACCACCAGCGGCGTACCGTTCAAAAGCAAGTCGCCGTGTGCCGGCAGGCTGGTCAGCGTATAGATAACGGTGGTGGCGCTACTGGTCCCGCAATTGGTGTTCAGGAGAAATGGAGAAACCACTCCGGTAGCACCGGGATTGACCGGCAAGGGATTGATCGTCACCGTCGGGGCATTGGGGTTGATCGGAGGGCCGCACAGCTCCAGGGACCAGTTTTGCAGTTGCCCACCATCTTGATTGACTGCGTCGAAGACCTTCATCCGCCAGACCCCTTGGGCATTGCCGCCATTGAAAGTACCGAGCGGGTCCGCGGGGAGATAGGTCAAGCCCGTAGTGGGAGGGCAGGGAATGTTCCCACTCGTCGCCGCGTCATCGAAGGAGAGATCGAAATCGTCCTGATCGCCGCAGATGCCCCCAAAAAGGAAGATGGAGTCATTGGACGGGCTGATCAAGGTAAAATTGAGGTCACTGATCCAGGTGTGGACGCCACGTAAGTTGAGGACATTGACGTCGGTGAGGACCATACTTTGCGTCACGGGCAATTCCGAATACACCGTCGGCGTGCCGGACCCGGAAATCACCACCGGCGTGTCAATCGAGGTGTAGATTGCACACTGGGTGAGCTCGGTCTGAAAAGAATAGAGCGGTGACCAGGGACCGGGACCACAATCGGACTGATCGGCCCGGACCCGCCAGTAGTAAACCGTATTGGGATTCAGGGAGGGACTCGGGAGATAAGTATTGCTTCCGATCACCGAAGCACCAACGACCAGAGGCGAAAACGCCGGATTTTCCGCGATCTCGATCAGGTAAGACTGGACGAAGGGCAAAGGGTTCCAGACCAAGGGGGCCGCTCCCGATACATTGGTGGCGCCATTGAAGGGGGAGGTCAGGGAAACGGCCGCGGGTGGACCCGCGCGCAGGTTCAACTGAAGGGGGAGGCTTTTGATCCCGGTCGTCCCGTTTGCTTGCAGGGTCATCGTATAGTTGCCCGGATTGGCGCTCGAAGTGGCGGCTACCGTCAACTGGACCGTTCCCGGCGTGGGTGAGGGATTCACGTCAAAAGAAAATGTGGTTCCCGCCGGATTGCCCACAAGGCTGAGAGAGACATTGCCGGAAAAATTCATCAGGGTGTCGAGTTGGATCGTGTACACTGCACTGTCCGCGCCGCAGATGGTCCGCAAAGGCTGCGGGACAGTGACCGTAAAATCGGGATTCGGCGCCGGCGTGATGGTGAAATCTTGGTTCGAGATGTCAAAGAAAATGTTGTCCGAACCTTTGACCTTGATGCGGAAATCGGTGCCATTGAGGTTGGGAACCGTGATCGCGGCGGCGCCATTGTTGAGGCGATTCGCCGCCAGTAAAATGGGGTAGGTGTAACCGCCATCCTGCGACAAGTAGATGTCCACGGACTGGCAATTGACCGGGGCAAGATCGGAATTTGCGACATCCCAGGTCACCGTTTCGATGGTGCCGCCGACCCAAATTTGGCCACCGTTGGGGGAGAGGACGGAAAATGGACCTGCGCTGTCCGCCACCTGGAAGGTGATCTGGGCGTAATCCACGCCACCGCCGGCCGGATTGTTGTCCCGGACCACACAGCGAAAGTTCATCTCCCGCCCGAATTGGGGCAGCAGTTCCCCGATGGTCGAAGTATTGGTGACCAGGTCGTCGATCTGCGGGAAGATCCGCGTCGGTGAATTATTGGCGGGCCAGGGGCGGAAAAGGGGCGCCGTGCCCACGGCCGAATCGGGATGCACCGAAGGTCCCCGGTCAAATTGTTCCCAACTGTAGGTGAGCGAGTCCATCTGGGCATCCAGGGCCGAGCCGGTCAGCTCAAAAGGGGTCTGGAAGGGAATGTAAAAGCCTCCGTCGGGCACCGTGACCACGGGAGGATCATTGTTCGTGGGGGTTGTGAGTGGGCAGGTATTGCCCTGCGAATTTTGGCTGTAGGCGATCACTTCGTCGTAGGTTGCGACGTGGAATTGATCGATGGAGGTTGTCTGGAGATTGCTGGTCCCGCAGAGGCCGGCGTAAGCCATGATGGTGACCCCACTGCCCGGTTCGTAGGGCTGGGGACCCTGGCTGCCGCATTCGTTGAAGGTGTGGTTGCCGCCGAACTGGTGACCAAACTCGTGCGAGACGTAATCGACATCGAAAAAGTCGCCGGTTGGGACATTCAGGCCAGTTCCACCGAAGGCTTTTCCGCCGCCGCAGACGACTCCGAGGCCGGCCAGCCCCCCGCCCGCGGTTCCGAAGACGTGACCGATGTCGTAGTTGGGAACTCCGATCAGGCTGTCGCAAAGGTCTTGGTTTTCCCCGAGCATCGCTCCCAGATTGTTGTTCGTGTAGGGATCGGTATTCGGGTTGAGGTAGATCAGGGTATCGGTATTCGGGACCAGGGTCATGGTCACCGTAAAATCGCGTTCGTAGATGCCGTTGACGCGGTTCATGGTGACGACGGCCGCGGCGAGGGCACCCGCTTTGGTGCCGCCGTGGAAGGTGGAATATTCGCCGGTCAGTCCCAAGGCCAGCCGGTAGTTTCGCAGATCGGTTCCGGTGGGGTTGGTGCTGCTGGATTCGGTACGCTGGGTGGCGGCAGGGGGCAGCGAATTGGTGACGCCGCAGGAAAATTCCCGTTCATCCGGGGTCAGGGATGTCTTGCGGTAGCCCAAGTAGTAAGCATTGTCTCCGCGGTACATCGGCTCAATCGCCCAGTCATTTCTCGGAGAGAAGACCATTGCGTGTAGTCCGGTAGGATTGAAGTCCAGTTTGAGGAGTGTGCGTGGATTGTCGATGCCCTGGCCCGTGAAGGAGAGGATTTGCGGATATTTGGCGGCTAAATCGGGATGCAGGGTAGTGGAGCGCCAGATGCGGAATTGGTGCAGGTTGCCCTCGGCATCGGGGAGATCGACGGTGAAGGGCGCGCGCCGTTGCGCCTCGGGGTAGTCTTGGGGAGCCTGGCCAAGGTAGGTCCGCCATTGCTCGGCGTTTGTTGCAAAAGTGGTAAAGGTATGCGGTGCATTTACCAGATCGGGGACGGCGGTGGGTTCACTGGGAGACACGGTCCAACCCGGTGACTGGGCAAAGGCAAAGCTGGTAATCAAGGGCAGCAGGACGAAGAATCGGCGGAGCATTCTGTGGGGGTTTTGAAGTTTACCAAGCAGGCGAAAAAGGGATCTTTTAGTCGTGAAATTTAGGTTGTTGCCTGAGGGCGGCGGCACGTCCGGCTACCGTGAGATCTTCGGAGAGCAGCATCGCCGCATTCCAGATCGCAATGTAATTCAGGCCCTCGTCGATGTTCTTGCGGCGGTTGTAATTGAGGATCTCTTTGTTGCCACGGATGGAAAGCGGGGATTTGGCGGCGATTCGCTGGGCAATTTCCCGCACCCCGGCCAGCAAGCCTTCTGGATCCGGGTAGGCACGGTTAACGAGTCCGATCCGGACGGCTTCCTCGCCGGGAACTTTGCGTGCAGTGTAGGCCATTTCTCGCAGGATGCCTTCGGGAATGATGCCGGGTAGCCGCTGCAAGACGCCCAGGTCGGCGACCATGCCCATGTCGATTTCTTTGATCGTAAAGTAGGCGTTTGGGGTGCAATAGCGCATGTCGCAGGCGGCGGCGATGTCGAGTCCCGCTCCGATGCAGCCCCCTTGAATGGCGGCCATGACCGGTTGGGGGCAATCGGCGATGGCATTGACCGGAGCTTGAAGTTGGAAGATCAACTTGCGGAGCCGTTCACGTTTACGGCCTTCGCAATCGCTGGCGACGATTTCGTTGAGGCCCATGAGCAGGCTCAGGTCGATTCCCGCACAGAAATGCTTGCCGGCGCCACGGAGGATGATGGCCCGGACTTCGGGCTGGTCCCCGAGCTGTTCAAATGCACGCTGGATTTCGGTAAAAGCATTCCAGTCGATGGCATTGGCCTTTTCGGGGCGGTGCATCTCCACTTCGGCGATTCCTCCTTCTACCCGAACTTTCAGAAATTCATATTCCATTGAGTAAGATAAAGAGAATTTCCAAGTATCTGATTTCCTATTTTCAATGGCGACTTCGCGGTATTGGGCATCGGCAGTCAAAAATCGATGAATCAGATTTTCTTTGCTGCGGTAAGGATGGGAGGGACTTTGGTCGCGCCGATTCGGCGGGACGGAGCCACGCGAACTCCCGGAACAGCCTGGTACGGACGCGTAGGTAGAGCGTCGGTAACCGCCCTCCAGTTTCAATGGAAGATTCTCTAATTCGAGATTCCCAAGTTTAGATAATCATTGAGGGGTTTGAGGGTGGAGTAAACCTGGATGGCGTGGTCGAGAAAGCCGCCGTCGAGGAGTTGGGCGTCGCCGATGGGATGGTTTACCACGAAGCTTTTGTGGCGCAGCAGGTCAATGGCGGGATGATCCTTGGCGTAGTCGCGCGGGGCGGTTTTCAGCTTGTCCCCGCCCAATTCGCCGAAGGCATCCTTAAAATCGGGTGCTTGGATCACCGAGCGCAAGGAATCGGGATCGTAGTCAATGGCTTCACGGATGGCTTTGAGAACATCCGAGGGAGGCATGTAGCTCCCACCGGCCAGAAACGATTTTTCGCCCGGCTCCACGTGCAGATAGTAGCCGGCGTAGATGCTTTTGCGGCCGCCTCGGGCAATCCAGGCGCCCAAATTGGTCTTGTAGGGGGCTTTGTTTTTTGAGAAGCGGACGTCGCGGAAGATGCGGAACACGCAATTCTTGGCTTCGAGCCCTTCCAGTTCCGGTTCGATGTCGATCAAGCGGACGATGAGATTGTCGACGAGGGTCGCAATGTCCTTTTTGGCGGCTTGGTAGCGCTTTTTGTTGTCCTCAAACCACGGCCGGTGGTTGTTTTCGGCCAGTTCCCCAAGAAATTCTAGTGTCGTAGCGTTGAGCATATTTTTCAGATTAGGCAAAGGAAATTTAGCAATCACCAGGTGCTCCGGAGGAGTACGAGTTGAGCCGGAACATTGAGAACAGGCAATTGTCGAATTGGAAATTAGATAATTTCAATCGGTTTTCAGTTACTTTTTGGGATATTTTTCCATGGGAAATATTGTCACAACGGCTTTATTTGTTACAGGTTAGAATTTTGTCAAAGCGGTAATAGCGAATAGCAATTCGAGCCTGTGGCATCGCGTCTTTGAAATGACAACGTAGCTTGCTTGTGCCTAAGCTGCTGAGATGCCCGGATCACTCGAACTTAGCTTTCGCTATCAGTCCCAAAAATCCAAGCGGATTTATCCAGGCGGAGCAGATCACAGCGATCCTGCTCCGTCTCTGTTTTTTTACCGCTCCCGAACCTTCGTCAATTCCCAGGGCCATCTGGTCTGAAATTTACTTCGGTTTGTCACCGGAAAATTAGCATCAACTTCCCGTTTTCAGTTACTTTCAAAAAACTTTGTCCATGGTGGGGTGGGAGCATCCGCGTACCTTTGTTCTGGTTGATTTCTCATACTACCTATACTAAGTGTAATTACTATCGTTCTTTTTATTCCAAGAAACAGTCATCAACAAACACTGGTACACCGATCCTCATACTTATGACTCTATCGTACCAACCGGTGAAACCCTTACGGAGGAAAATCCCGACCCAATGATTGCCCTCTAGCATTCCAAGAATTATTTTGTTGATGCACTCGCAGGGCGGCCCCAAAACCGCCCTGTTCTTGTTTTTTCTCGCCATCAGAGCACCCCCTACAATAATTACTCCCAATTATATCCGCCTGACTCCGGCGTCCCTTTGACCACGGCGCCGGCTGGGATTTGCAACAGATTCTTTCGTACATTCGTCGAGATGTACAAGAGCAGGGACTACTTCCAGCGGGGAACACGCATGCTGCACAACCGGGTCTTTCCGCGCCGGCGCCGCATCTCCACGCTCATGGTCTACGCGACCGATCTCTGTGACTCCCGCTGCCAGCATTGCCTTATATGGCAAAAACGCCCGGTTAAATACCTGGGGATGGATAAAATCCTCGGACTCATGGAGAACCGCTGTGTCTCTCGCCACACCAAAGTCGGCCTCGAAGGGGGTGAATTCTTGCTCCACCCGGAGTCCCGGGACATCATCACTTGGTTCCACGAGCACCACCCCAATTTTGACCTTCTGTCGAACTGTCTCAAGCCGGACAAGCTCATCGAAGCTGTCCGTAAAACTCCCCCGGTTCGGCTCTACATTTCCCTCGATGGCACGAAGGAAACTTACCGCGAGATGCGGGGCAAAGACGGTTACGACAAGGTGCTCAAGGTGATCGAGTCGCTGAAGGCCACCGTTCCGATCAGCGTCATGTACTGCGTTTCCCCCTTCAATACCATGGAGGACCTCCGCCACGTCGCGGAAGTCTGCAAATTCCACAGCGTAGACTTGCGGGTGGGGGTATACAGCGATATCAAGTTTTTTGACACTGAGGAGGCGGCTTACCAAGCGGAAACCCTCGGTGATATTCCGAAAATTCTCAAGGAATTCCGCGAAAACTACGATTACCTCGCGCTCTACGACGAGTGGCGGGCGGGAAAACTGGTATTGCCCTGCAAAAGCATCCTCGACAGCGTGGTGGTGCTGCCCAATGGTGACGTGCCCATCTGCATGAATCTGGACGATAAGTTGGGGAGCATTCACGAAAATACCCTCGACGAAATCCTGGCCATGGACGAAACCGTGGCCACTCTGCAGGATCGCCACGACAATTGCAATGCGTGCTGGATCAATTTCCACCGCAAGTACGATCTTATCCTTTACCGCAACCTGGAGCGGTTTTTCCCTCGGGGACTGGTCAGCAAACTCTTCGGGTACTACCAATGGAGCGATGATCCCAAGCGCAAATACCGGGAGATCGTTGCCAAGTAGCTGACTCTGCACCGGGCAAAACACGCCGGATCACCCCGCGCAAATGCGCGAATCCAGGGATCTTGCTTGCTCGGTAATCGGGAAAATTTCGCTCAGTCCTCCTCGAGTTTGGCGCGCAGCAAATTGATGATCTCCTCTTTGTCCCGGAGGCGGGCTTCCAGGATTTCGATGCGGTCGCGGGTGATTTCGAGTTCCTTCTGCAGTTCGGCGACCCGGTAGCGGGGTGGACGGACCGGCATGTCTTCTTTGGGCCGGGGCCAGCGCGATTCACCGTCCTTGCTCACCATGCGGAAGTGCTCAAAGAAATCATACTCCAGAACTTCACTGATCTTTTTCAACCGCGAAGTGCTGATGCTGTCCTTTTCAAAGATTTTATAGACGTTTTGGCGGGTGGTCCCTATTCTTCCGGCAAAAACGGTCAGCTTGACGCCGCTTTTTTCCAAGACGTCTTTAATGATCTGGCCAATGGGTTTCTCCATGATCGTGTTTTGTCAATAGTTAACCGATCAGGCTTCCATTCGGGCATGCCTCGAACTCTACTGATGGCTTCGAATCTCGTACGAAGCCGTGCGGAGGGGCAAAATGTTTACTTCTTCTCCTTTTTATCCTTTAGGTTGTTCAGGCGCTCGGTCAGGTAACCGATCTTATCCTTTTGCAATGCGATAATTTCATCCTTGTCGGCGAGACTTTTCTTGATGTCAGACAGGTTTTGTTCCAAAAATTCAAGCTCACGTACCGCACGATCCAGTTCCAACTCCAACTCACGGATCTGATCGGCCGGCGTATGGTAGGGAGCCTGGGCCTCCGCGGCCCGTCCATGTTGCGGGACAAATTGCCGAATATTGGAGTGCTCATCCTGTCGAAACGGATTGACATGCATGAAGAAATCGTAGTTGAGTGCGAGACTCAACCGTGCCAGCAGATCGGAATTCAAAGACTCCTTGTGGTAGATTTTGTCCAGGTTGCCCCGACTCATCCCCAGTTCTTGAGCAATTGACTGCGCGGTACGACCATCTTCCCGAATTTTCTGGCGAATAACCTCACCAAGGATCTTTGATTTTTCCATAATGCAAAACTCAGGATAATGATTCAATTATCGATGAAAAATACACGCCGAATTTGTTGACGAATCGCACCATTTTTATGCGCAAATACGTTCATAAAGTAAACAAATGGTCCGAATGAGAACCTAAGGGTTCACACTGTTGCACAACCGCTCTGGAAGGAGAGTTTAACCGATTGACAATTTCGATAATTAAAGCGAAAAACTCAAGGAATGAACATTTTTACGATATTTCCCCTGGCCGAAAGTTGCCTAGCGCGCCACCTCCGCCAGTTCAAAACGATAACAGGTGTTTTCCGGTTGCAGGTCCCCATTTTGCTGAAACCAGACCAATTCCCCCGATTTGAGCCGGAGAAAACCCACAAACCGGGAGATCCTCGGGTAAAATGCCTTCTGTACGATACGCCGCCCCGCGCGGTCCAGCCGCATCAGCAGTGAATCATCTTTGTCGTCCGCGAGTACGTAGACCTCGCCCTTCTTGCCCTCGAGGATGCGGTGCCCGTAGGAGGCGTGGGAGCTGCCGTAATTCTTTTTCCACCGCAGCTTGCCTTGGGGGGACACACAGGCCACCATGATGCCGCCGCCCCCGATTCGGTCGTTGCGCGACACCTGGCCCTGTCCGGTGACCCAGATGTCCCCCGAAGAGTGCAACAGGACCCCTTTGCCATCCGAGTACAGCGTGTCGACGTAGGTGCGCCAGATTTCTTTTCCATTTCGGTCCAGTGATGCCGCGATGGCCTCGTGGCCGCTGCTGGCACCGAGGTAGTAGCCGCCCGCATGGGGAATGATCTCTCTGACGGTATTGTCCCAGGCGTTGATCCGCCCCAATTCCCGTCCGCGCACGTCCCAGCCCCACACCAGTTCGCCGCTGCGCTTGATTTGAATCACCCCAAACACATCTCCCGCCAGGCTCTCGTAGGTCCCGGCCAGCAGCAAATCCTCTTCCAGCTCGATGATCTGGTGGGTGATGCCGACGTAGGGCAACCGCACCACCTTATTGACCTCGCCTGCCTCATCCAGGAACAGCAAGACCTGCGGATCCCGGATTTTCAGCCCCGCCGCCAGGATCTGGCCGTCCCGCAAGCGCAGCAGCGTGGTGATTTTCTCAATTTGCTTTACCGGAGGCTCTTTGACCCACTCTACCCCCGCACCGGACCGCCAAAGTACCAGCCGGGGCTTGGCGTAAGACTTATAAATGGGCTTCTGCATGAACACCTCCCCTCCCGCGAGCAGGAAGCGGTCGCCGCCCAGGTGCAGCGCCGTCCGCATGGAAAATGAAAAATCGGTTTTGATCCGCTCGGATTGGGCCCGCGCGGCCTCCGCAACGCAGAGGACCGCAATCAGGGACAGCAGAAATCGGGGGAAGGTTCGCATAGGTTCAAGGTTGAGGAATGGACTGGTCAACGCACAGGGCAAAATCTACGACGAAATCGCTGATTCACAAAATACGGGGGGCATCTCCGGCCGCACGCTGTGCGCGCGCTGTGCGGTTGGGAGGGGTAATTTCCACGAAGCAGTTTCCCTGTCGAAATATCTTTATAAAGATTATTAATGCATTAGAAAATTTACAATGAGACAGTAAAATACTATATTGTTGGTGTGATGTAAGGATTAAAATTTAAGCAATGGCTTCACTATGGGCGGAATCCGAAAAGCCCCGAAAACAGAGTAGGAATTATTCAAAACCAGTTCAAATTATGTCTCATAACCTTGAAGGTACTTGGATCATCCACCAAACCTTTGGTGGCGGGTACAAATTTCCGGCACACTTTACTGCCACGGGCGACAACCACGGAACCATTGAGATCGACGTTGAGGGTACAAAGTTTTTCGGAACCTATCAGACCTTGGGGAGCACCAGTTATATTTCCCTGGCGATTGGAATGTTCGAAGGTAACCGCCAATCCATCAGTGCTTACGTCGGCAATGTGGTCGGCGGGGCGATGGGAGGCCTGGTGTACGGCGCTCCAGTTGGGGGCAAAGGATCCGGTGCAGAATGGACCGCCCACAAGGTCGAAATCTTGACCGCTGAGGAAAAAGCCCCGCACATTACCGACTGAGCTTTCTCGGCTCTCTCCACAAAAAAAGCGCTTCCGGATTCGGGAGCGCTTTTTTTGTGGAGGTACGGTTCCTGCCCGGAGCCGGGCATCGCCCAGGGGCTGATCCGGCCGGTCGCGTACTCAGAATGGCGTATTCGCATTGCGAATCTTCCCGCCGGTGAGCCAACTGTAAAACCGCCAGAATCCGTTCAAAGGCTGAACCGCATCCCAATGCTCGACGAGCCGGCCATCTTCCAGGCGCCAGACATCCATGATGTTGTAGCCCTTTTTGTCGTTGCCGCGGTGCTTGGCCTTCATGGTCACGTGGCTGTGGACGTAGACGTAGTCCCGGCTGGGAATGATGCGGCGCACATCGTAGCCGTATTCCGGGTAGCGCTTGACCACTCCGCTGACGACCTCGATCACCCCGGCGATCCCGTCGGTCATGGAACGGTTGTGCTGCTTGTAGCGGGAGCTGCCAAATTCCCGCGCGATGTACTCGAAGTCGTGCTGATTCATGAGGTGTTCGATGAAGTCGATGACGACGTTCACATGATTGGTCTCCGTTTGGGACCACTTTTCTTCGAGGTGATTTTCCAGGGTCAATGGGCGCTTGCCCGAACCGATCTGGGCGGTGAGGTGCGTGGTGGTTGCCATAACAATTAAGATGAGAATGAAATTTCGTTGCAATTGATGTTTCATCGGTAATGATTTATGACAAAGAACCGAGTAGAACGCCACAACAAAAATGAACTGGATTACATAAAATCTTGAACCAGTTCAAGATTTTATCCGCGAAAAAATGGTCGGGGGAAGGGATTATTTTTGGAGGAGCTTTTTGCGCACCTTGCTCAGATACTCCTGGCTCATGTTCAGGTAGGAAGCCAGGGCGTGGCGGGGCACCCGCATCTCTATCTGGGGGTAGGCCCGGACAAAGTCCCGGTAGCGCTCTTCGGCGGACTTCTGCAGATTGGCCACCAGGCGCTTCTGGGCGTAGGCAAATCCGCGCTGGATCACGATGCGCGTCGCTTTTTGCCATTTGGGATGGGCATCGCAGAGCGCTTCGAACGCTTCTTTGGGAAGCAAGGCCACGACGCCATCTTCCAGCGCTTCGACGAAAAGGGTCGCGGGCTCGCCGGTCAGATAGCTGTGCGTGTCGCTGATGTACCAATCTTCGACGGCAAACTGAATGGTCTGTTCTTTGCCCTCACTGTCGATAAAAAACGCCCGAAAAGCCCCTTCCACCACGTAGATTTGGTCCAGATTGGGAAATCCCGGTTGGACCAGGTATTGCTTCTTGCGCACCGGCCGGAACTGTAAAATGTCCAGGTAAGCCGCGATCAAATCCTCTTCCATGCGGAGGGGAGCCCGTTCGCGGACCCGGGCGGCAACGATGGATCTGTAAGCTTCGATGTCCATGTTTCTTGATCGAGTATTTCGATTGTGGAGGCACACCCAACCAAGGTGAAGTTACTCAAAATGCGGAACATGCGGTCGGTGATGGACCGGGCAAATGGGCCACCGCCACGCAAGGCGGGGAAAATCCGGGTGTCTCCGGCAAAATTTTCGTCCATCCAAACCTTGCTCCAATACTATTACAAATTTCCTACCTTTGCGACATCAGGTGGCCACCGCGTGCGGTGGTCTTAAAAGGGAATCCGGTGAGAATCCGGAGCAGTCCCCGCTGCTGTAACCCGGGTCCGTCCGCGGATCCATTGGCGATCAAGCCACTGTCTCCTTGGGGAGGCGGGAAGGTGCCAAGTCAGGGAAGCCAGAAGACCTGCCTGGTCATTGAAGCTGTCCTTAGGAACGACAGTGGTTTCAGAGCTTTCGGGTGAAAAGCGATGGAGCAATACTTCGGTACGGTTCCCCTCTGTTTTCCCGAGGGCTCATAGTTTCATTTCTATCAATAAACACTATGAGATCCTCTTTACTTCGATTTTTTTTCCTGGCGCTGGGCGTGGGCCTATTCGGTTCTCGTGCTTCAGCGCAAGCCCCGACCCAGGTCATTGTGGCCAACGGTGGCGTATTTGGTCCGAACAATTTCGCGTCGATTGCCAGTTGGGACATTGTCAATGACACCTACACGGTGCTGGATTCCGTGCCCGCGAGTTCGGTCCAGGACCTCATCATCGAAGGTGACACCGCCTATCTTGCGGCCGATTCCTTCCTGGTGAAGTACGACTTGGCTGGCCGGCAGCGCCTTGCGACCGCCCCCCTTAGCGGCGTACGCAAGCTCGCCATCTACCAGGACAAGCTTCTGGTTACGCGCGGATTTGGGGCCAGCAGCGACTGGGTCCAGGCATTTAACAAAAGTGACCTGACGTTTGACTACGCGGTGTCGGGCATCTCCGGACAGTGCGAAGGAATCGCGACTTTCCAGGACACCGCTTTTGTGGCGGTACCGGGATCATTCGGCAACACCACCGGCGACTTAGCGGTCATCGATCTGACCAACGGACAACTCGTGCGTGAGATTTCTTTCGACACCTTTGGGGTCGGTATCTCGCGCGTGATCCAGTTCGGCGACGACATCTGGACCGTCAGCCCGCTCGCTTTTGGCAGTCCCGCCGGCTACATTTCCCGCTACACCGTCGCCAATGCGCAGTTGCAGCATTTCCGCGAGAACTTCAGCCTCCGCAATGGGGTCACCAATGGCGATGGCAACATCTACCTGACCGCAAACGGTAACCTTGCTTCCTACAATATGCAAGGCGCGTTTTTCCTCAGCACGAACGTCGTTTCCGGCAACTGGCAGGCGATTGCGGCGGATGCTGTCAACGGTGACTACTTCCTGACCGCGACCGACTTTGCCACTTTTGGGCGGCTTTACCGCTACTCCTCAATGGGCATGGTGATCGACAGCGTAGAGGTCGGCATTTCTCCGGAAGCCATCGCCCTCTACACCCCGCTACCGATTTCCGCCGAAAGTGCGACCGAAGCCGTTTCTGACGTTACCTTCTGGCCGAATCCCACCGCTTCCACTCTGTATCTGCAGCGCCGGGGCAATGGAGCGGCGACGGTAGAAGTGCGCGATCTGTTGGGACGCAATGTTGTGCCGGAAACGCGGCTCCAGCAGCAAGCCGAATTGAATGTGGATGCACTTCCGGCGGGCACTTACCTGTTGACCATTCGGGAGAAAGCCGGAACGCAGACCAAGCGCTTCATCAAAGCGGCCCAATAGTCTCCACCAAGCAAACCGTTTTCATTTCCTGAGGGGAAACCAGCCCGACGCTGGTCCCTCAGGAAATGATTAAATTACCGAACGAAAACGATCACCATGAGAAGAACTTTCGCCGCCCTACTGCTCTTGTGGTGCCTCCTGCCCGGCCGGTCCCGGGCCAACGGCGTGTCCATCGAAAAGGTGAGCCTGAACACTGAGACATTTGCCGAAATCACCTTTACCGTTTCCTGGAAAAATGCCTGGAACCTCGACACAATGAGCGCCCCCGGCAACCACGATGCCGTTTGGATTTTTCTCAAGCGCGACTTCAACTTCGTTTGGGACCACCTGGACCTATCACCCGAGCCGGAGCACCTGAGCCGCAACCCGGAGATCCTGCGCATCCAGCCTGTCCCGGATGGCAAAGGGGTATTTTTGCTTCCTGCCCTGGCCGGTGCGGGTGACATTCCCCCGACGGAAGTCACCCTGGTGCTGCGGGAGCCCCTGGAATCGGCGGCCCAGATCCAATTTCTCATCGGAGCCATTGAGATGGTCTACGTACCGGAAGGGCCCTTCTGGTTGGGTGATGGCGGTAGCAACCAGCGCCTGACCGCGGGCGACGGCGTCAGTCCATTTCGGGTGACCTCGGAGGGGACCATCAACTTTGGGAGCCGGCCGGACGAACTGGCGGCGGACGCAGTTTCCGGGTCCGCGACCGCGGTTCCGGAAGCCTGGCCCAAGGGCTACGCGGGGTTCTATTGCATGAAGTACGAAATCAGCCAGCAGCAGTACGGGGACTTCCTGAGTACCCTGACCTATGCCCAGCAAGCGGTGCGGATGGCGGCCCCACCGGATTCGGAGCGGGGCGCTTTGTTGTTGGCGGTAGAGCCGGGGTTCCGGAATGGATTGCGGATCGGCTGGCCGGGTAATCCGGAAAGCAATAATTCGGGAGCCTTGATTGCCCACAACCTTGCCGGCGATGACACTGACGATGGGCCCGGCGACGGGCAGAATCGGGCGTGCAATTACCTGAATTGGGACGATGTGGTCGCTTACCTCGACTGGGCGGCGCTGCGTCCCATGACTGAATTTGAATTTGAAAAGGCGTGTCGCGGCCCGCTGGAACCGGTCACGGGTGAATTTGCCTGGGGGACGGGTGCGATCATCGATGCGAATACGGTCTTGGACGATGGCACCGCAACCGAGCGGGTCAGTGAGGCGGGCAATTCGGCGGCGGGATTGGCGAGCCACGGGTACGCGGGACCGCAGGGGCCATTGCGGTGCGGATTTGCGGCGGGTGCGGCCACGGATCGCTTGGGTGCGGGGGCCGGATACTGGGGCGCAATGGAACTGAGCGGCAATATGTGGGAACTCTGCGTCGCGCCGACCCCGGCCGGTTTGCTTTTTACGGGCGAATGCGGCGACGGTATCCTGGACGCGCAGGGCAATGCAAATGCTGCCGGTTGGCCTGCGGCGATGGGGGCGGGGCACCGGGGCGGCGGCTGGAACAGCGGCATCCTGCCTGGCTTTCGGGATCTGGCGGTGTCGGACCGCTTCTATATGGACCTGCCGCCGACCATGCGGCGCAATACCACCGGGGGGAGGGGAGTAAGATGAAAAATCCGGGGGTCAAGTTTCTTTTTGGTCTGATTTGTGGGCTGATATTCCTGCCCCAAAGGGGATGGAGCCAAGTGCCTTATCTCGGTGGTGCCGGGGACGGTTACCACGGGCAGTACTACGTTTACCTCAAAGGCGATGTTTTGCCCGCTGATCAGGTAGACCTGTATCCGAACCCGATTTTGCGCGGGGCGACTTTGCAGTTGCGCGCAGAAGGTGTCCGAAACAAGATAGAGATTCTGATCTATACTCTGCAGGGAAAGCGCCGGGCGCGCTACGTGACCTGGCGCGTCGGCGGGACTTACACGCAGGAGATTGATACGGCGGGGTGGACCGCCGGCATGTACATCGTGGAGTTTCGTGTCGATGGCCGATTGACCCGAAAAAAACTGATTGTGTTCAACGAATAAGTATGCGGCAGCGTCCCAAACTAGCGTTTTCTGGATGTTCGACCCCTTTGTCCAAGTGGGGCCGCTTTGCTTTTGCCCGGATGTCCCAATCTACCTCCTTTGGGTGGCCGTGGCTACTCGGGCTCTTTCTGACCGCGCCGCTGGGGCTCTGGGGGCAGGAACGAGATTCCATTCAGGCGGTGGAAATGGGAACGATATTGATTTACGAACCCCTGCCGGATGTCGGCTTCGGGGGAGTGAGTTACAAGACGGATTCGGCCGATCTGCAGGAGTTCATCTTGCATGACCTGGCGGACTTGATGAGCACCCAGCCTTCGGTTCACGTCAAAGGCTACGGCGCAAGTGGCAGTTCTACCCCGGCCTTTCGCGGGACGGGGGCGGGCCACACCCAGGTGCTTTGGAATGATCTGCCGCTGAACAGTGTCTCCCTCGGCTTGAGTGACTTTTCGCTGGGCGCGCTGAGCATCGTCGATGATGTACGCACCGTTTACGGCCTGCCTTCGCTGGGCCAGATCGGCGGGGGACTGGGGGGCGCGCTGTTGATGCAGACCCGGCCGGCGTACTTCGGTGATCTTGATTTCAACTACGGGCACCTTGCCTTGCAGGAAATCGGCAGCTTTGGCAGCCGCCGCTCCGCTTACCGGGGCATTTACGGCAATGAGGTCGTGCAGGGCATCACGCGGTTGAGCTTTGGTAGGGCCCGCAACGATTTTCCCTTCGCCGATATCACCCAACCGGGCAACCCGGAAGTGCGACAAACCAATGCGGGATTGCGCCACTTCAATGCCCTGCAGGAAGTCCACCTGGGCAATACCGGACGTGCTTACCTGAGTGCGGGCACCTGGATCTACGACTTGGAGCGGGAACTGCCTCCGACCCTGCTCACGACGACGACGGGAGAAATGCAGCACGACCGCGGCGTGCGGTCTTATCTGCGGTACACGCGGACCATGGGCCGATTTTTTGAATTGTCGGCGACGGGGGCCTGGTTCCGGGAGCACCTCGACTACGAGCATCCGGTCGCAAACATCTTTTCCGCCGCGCGCACGGATCGCCTGATCGGCTACGTGGAGTGGCGGCGCCACAGGATTGACCGCTATGCGCGGATTCGGGGCCTGAACTTTTCCGGGGTCAATCTGCGGGTCAACCACGACCGCGCGCGCAACGATGGCTACCCGGCGGGCCGGCAGATGACCCTGGCTTCGGCGGCCACCGGGATGAGCTTTGTGGCGCGGAAATACCTGCGGGCGACGCTCACCCTGCGCCAGGAACTGAGCGATCAGGGCTGGTCACCCCTGTTGGGTTTTCTGGGGATGCAGGTGCAGTGGAAGAAATTTACCCTCAAGGCAAATGGCGGGCGCAACTATCGCCTGCCTACGCTGAACGATTTGTACTGGGAGCCGGGGGGCAATCCGGAATTGCTGCCCGAGCAAAACTGGAGCGGGGAAGCGCAACTCGATTACCAAATCGGTCGGTACGGCGACCCCCAACGGCTCAACCTCAGCCTGGGCGGTTACCTGAACCGGGTGGACAACTGGATTCTGTGGGTGCCGGGAAACCGCGCTTTCTGGTCGCCGGAAAATGTCCAGCGGGTCGGAGTCCGCGGCTTGGAATCGGCGGTGGAGTGGAATGCTTTCGGCCCGAATGCCCGCAAGCGGACCTGGAAGTTGCAGGCGCGGCTGGCCTATTCGTATACCCGCAGCACGGTGACGGCGACGCCCGATCCGAATGATGCCAGCCGGGGCAAGCAGTTGATCTACACCCCGGAACACACCGCGCAGGCCACGGTCCGCCTGCGCTACCGGCGCTGGCACCTGCGCTATCTGCACGAATGGGTGGGGCCGCGCTTCACCACCCGGGACAACGGGGAACAAGTCGCAGGCTACACCCTGGGCAATGTCCATGCCGGGCGCTCCTTAGGCGGAAAAAGACAAAATCTGACTTTGCAGGCGGGTTTGCGCAATCTCTGGGATGTTGACTACCAGAACATCGCGTGGCGACCGATGCCGGGCCGCTCGTTTTTCGTACGTTTGCAATGGGAATTCGCCCAAAACTGATGGCTATGCGCATGCACACGCGGTATTTTTGGGGCCTGTTGGTCCTCTTGTTCGGAGCTCTGAGTTGTACGGGACCGGAGGAAGATCCGCCGGTGCCTCCGGTGCCCAGCAATTACGAAAACGGAGTTTTTATCATCAACGAGGGCAATTTTCTGGGCGGAAATGCCTCGCTATCCTTCCTCTACCGTGATTTTACCGACAGCATCGACCAGAAAATCATCCGCCGGGCTTCTGGAGATTTGCCGCTGGGGGATGTCGCGCAAAGCCTGACGATATACGACAACAAGGCCTGGATTGTGGTCAATAATTCCGGCGAAATCCGCGTGGTCAATTTACCGGGAGCGGAGGAGCATTGCCGGGTCACCGGTCTGACTTCGCCCCGCTACCTGCTGTTTTTGAGTCCGACCAAGGCGTACTGTACTGACCTCTACGCGGATGCGATTTCCATTGTCGATCCGAGTTCTTGCGCGCTAATCGGCTCGATTCCCACCGGGGGCTGGACGGAAGAATTGATTCTGGCGGGGGGAATGGTCTACGTGACGCAGATGGGGACGGACAAGGTTTTGGTGATCGATCCCACTACGGACGCGGTGACCGATAGCATTTTGGTCGGGCGAGAACCGAATGGGATCGTGGAAGATGCCGGTGGGCAGTTGTGGGTGCTGTGCAGCGGGGGATTGGGCGAGGTGGCGCCGAGTTTGCACCGGATTGATCCGGCGGACAACCACGCGGTGACGGAAGTGCTCGTTTTTGGAGAGGTGGATGCTTCGGCTTCCCGCTTGCGCATCAGTCCGGACGGAGAACGCCTGTACTGGCTGTACCAAGGGGATGTCCTGTACTTGGATCGCACTTCGGCAGTCGGGACGGAGCAGGTCTACATCCCGCGACGGGGCGGAACCTTTTATGCTTTGGGGATTGACCCGCAGACCGGGGACATCTACGTGGGGGATGCATTTGATTACGTACGCAATGGTGTACTGTACCGCTACACTGCCGGTGGCACCTTCCGCGATGAATTCGATACGGGGATCATTCCCGGGAACTTTACGTTTGATTAACGGTTGGGTCCCGGTTTCGGGCGAAGACACCGAACCTGGCCGGGGAAAAGTGTGCTTGTCCGCACCGCAAAGGCTAAAAAAACGACGGGACATCCAGAGGATGTCCCGTCGTCGTTGTATAGGTCGCAATACTTATTGTCCTTCGTTCTCGACGTCGATGCCCAACTTCTTGGCGATGGCTTCGGTCACGTCGTATTGTTTGTCGCCGTAGAGAATGCTCGGGATCCCCGAACCGACCGCTTGGTTGAGGATGTAGGAGTAGCCGCCTTCTGTGGCGACCTCATCAATTGCCTTTTGGATCTTGTCCTGGATCGGCTTGAGCAGTTCCATGCGCCGTTTGAGGATGCGGTTTTGGCCACTTTCGATGTCCTTCTGGATTTCACCTTCGAGCTTTTGGATCTCGGCGACGGCGGCCTGCTTTTCGGCTTCCCCCATGGGAGGCCCTTTTTGCTCGCGTTCGACGTAGGTCATCATCTTTTGCTGGTAGTATTTCTGCTTGACCTCCAGGCTTTCCTTGAGCTTGGCTTCCATCGTTTGCATTTGCTTGTCGATGGTTTTGGACTCGGGCAGGTAGGCGAGCAGCAACTCGATGTTCGTAAACCCGATTTTATCCCCAGTTTGGGCCTTGACGGTGCTCGTTAGGGCCAGCGTGAGCAATAAAATCGGCAGATAAAAATATTTCTTCATGGTCAGATTGCCTTTTGATTGGAAATGAAACGGCGCTTACTCTTCCGGCATTTTCATGCCCAGCTTCGCGAAAATCGCTTCCGTGACATCGGCATCTTCGGGACCGTGGAGAATGGTAGACACGCCCGCACTGGTGGTTTGGTTCAGGATGTAGCTGTACCCACCGGTTTCGGCGACCGAGTCGATGGCGTCTTGCAGCTTTTTGAGCACCGGTTCCAGCAGTTCCTGGCGCTTGGCCATCAGATCATATTCGGAGTCGGCGGCCATCTTCTGGACTTCTTCATCGAGTTGCAGGAGTTCGGTTTCGAGGCGCTTCTGCTCGTCCGGGCTCATGGTGCCGCGCTCTTTCTTTTCCAGGTATTCCTGGTATTTCTGCTTGACGTAATCGTCTTTGACTTTGAGCTTTTCCGCCAATTTTTTCTGGTAGGTGCCGAGCTGTTGCTCGATGGACTTCGACTCGGGCATGTAGGCCATGACCAGTTCGATGTTGGTATACCCGATTTTTGACTGTGCCAGGCCCGTGAGCACCAGCGCCAAGGCAAAGAAGGGTAAAAGTAGTGCGATCTTAATTCTCATTGTGTTCGAAATTTGGTGGCAAAGATACAAAACTCATGCCGGATTGTGAATGAGATTGCGGGATTACCTTGGAATCGGCTGCAATCATACGAACGCAGTTATCCGGCATTCATTGTGTACCCGGCCAAAAGTATGCCAATTATCGTTTCAAGCCGAGCTTGACCATGACATCGTCGGTGCGGTCAAAGGCAGCATTGGTGTATAGGATGCCAGCGTTGGCGGATTTGTCCAGGATAAAGTCTAGCCTTCTTTCCTTCGCAACCGTTTCTACGGCGTTGTAGACCTTTTCCTGGATCGGGCGAATTTTGTCGTTTTGGACTTTGAAAAGTTCGCCGTCGTAGCCGAACTTTTCCTGTTTGAATTCTTTGGCGCGGCGTTCGGCGGCAAAGATGTCCTCCTGACGCTGTTGCCGTACGTCTTCGGTCAGCAACATTTCCTCTGCCTTGTAATCCTCATACATCTTTTCGATCTCCGCGTACATTTGCTCGAGTTCGCCTTGCCATTTCTGAGATAAGGCATCGATTTCTTCTTGGGCCGAAGTGTATTCCTCCATTTGCTCCAAAATGAACTGGGTATCGACGTAGCCGAATTTCTGGGCCTGTACGGTACCGGCCAGCAAAACGGAGAGAAAAAAGAGGCTGATGATCTGCTTCATGTTGATCTGTGTGTGGTGGATTTAGAACTCCTGCCCGATGACGAAGGTGAACTGGCTGCCGTTTACCGCCGGAGCATCCGGGGTGATCCGGTCGAAGCCGTAGCCCCAGTCGATGCCCAGCAAGCCGACCATCGGGAGCATCACGCGCAGGCCCACGCCCGCGGCACGCTTGAGGTCAAATGGCTGGTACTGATTGCTGCCGAGCCAGGTGTTGCCCGCTTCGGCAAAGCCCAGGACCCAGATCGGGGCTGCCTGGTTGAGCGTAATCGGGTAACGCAGTTCCAGTGAATACTTGTGATAAATGCTGCCGCCGACCGGTTGGGTGTTGACGTTGCCACCTTCCGGGCGCGGGCCGATGGAATTGTCCGGATATCCCCGCAGGCCAATGTACTCCCAGCCGTAGAAGTTGAACTGCCCCAAGCCACTGCCCCCGAGGTAGAAGCGCTCGAAGGGCGAGATGCCATAATCGTTGCGGTAGCTGCCGAGGTAGCCAAACTGAACGCGCGGTTTGATGACGAGGTTTTTCACGACTTGGAAGTACCAGGTACTAGAGAATTTCCATTTGTGGTACTCAAGAAATTTAAACTTTGTTGCGTCTTCGAGGGTGGCATAATCTGTCCCCCGGTCAAAGAGGCTGTAGGGCGGGGTACCTTCGATGGAAAAGGTAATCTGGGAACCACTGCGGGCGTAAATCGGCGCGTCGATGCTGGTTCGGTCGATTGTGAGGCGACCGGCAATGATGTTGATGAATGCATCGTCAAAATCAATCGCGGTAAAGGCATTCCGCCCGTTGGTGATGTCGTAGTATTTGTACTGGAGCGAAGCGTAAGCCCGGAAGAAGTCATCCGGCCACTTCAAGCGCATCCCGTAGTCGACGCCCGTGTTGATCGTCTTCATCCGGAAGCCGTTGCTCGGACTTTGGTTGACAGTGTAGCCGGTGCTCACCCCGAGGGAATTCGGCTTTTTTCCGCCGAGCCAGGGCTCGAGGAAAGAGATGCTGTAGTTCTGCCAGCCTACCCCATTCATCTGGACGGCCAGATTGAGCTTTTGGCCATCGCCGGAAGGAATGGGGTTCCAAGCCTTCTTCTTAAAGAATTTGCGGGTGGAAAAATTGTTGAAGCCGAGCTGGACCGTCCCGACGAATCCCCCCCCGATGGTATTGCCGTCTTGGTCGCGGATGCGGCCGCCCCAGCCGCCTTGGATTTGGAGCTGATCGCTGGGCTTTTCTTCCACTACGTACTTGATGTCCACGGTTCCGGAAATTGGATCGGGAATCGGGACCATTTGCAGGGTTTCCTGATTGAAATAGCCGAGATTCAGGATTTCCCGCTGGGAGCGAATCAGATCGGCGCGGCTAAATTTCTGACCGGGCAGGGTGCGGAGTTCTCGCAGAATCACGTAATCACTGGTCTTGGTATTGCCTTCGACGATCACCTTGCGGATGGTGGCTTGGGGGCCTTCAAACATACGGATTTCGAGGTCCACGGAGTCGCCATCCACCGCCACTTCCACCGGATCAGCATTGAAGAAAAGGTAGCCGTCGTCCAGATAGAGGCCTGATACATCCCGGCCATTCTGATCGCCATTCAGGCGGCGGTCCAGGAGTTCGGCATTGTAGAGGTCGCCCCGCTCGATACCGAGGATACTGGAGAGTGAGTCATCGGTGTACTTGTAATTACCGCTGAAAGAGATGTTCCGGAGGTAGAACTGGTTGCCTTCGTAGACCCGCATTTCGACATCGAGGGTATTTTCGTCGTACATGTAGGTGGTGTCGAAGACGACTTCCGCATCGCGGTAGCCGTTTTGCCGGTAGAAGGCGACGAGATTGTCTTTGGCGTCGTCCATTTTCGCAGGCAGGTACTTAGAACGGGCCCAGAGGCGCCAGCCTTTTTTCTCCTTCAGTTCCTTCATCTTCTTTTTCAGGCGCCGGTCGCTGAAGTCCTGGTTGCCCTCGACCTTGATTTCGTGGATTTTGATGCGCTCCCCCCGGTCAACGAGGATTTTGAGCTTGACCCCACCTTTCATGAGTTCATCGTCTTCGACGGCAAAGTTGACCTTCGTGTTGAAGAAGGATTTTTCCATGTAAAAATTGCGGATGATCCGGGTGGCGCGGCGTTCCTTTTCTTTGGTCCACATGGCGGAGCGGACGAAGCGGAGTTTTTCGCGCAGATCATCGGCGTGCCCTTTGGTGACGCCGCGGAAAGTAAAGGAAGAAATTCGCGGCCGCTCTTCGACTTTGATGAGAAGGAAAACCTTGTCGCCGACTATGTTTTCGACCGAGATATCGATGTCCGCAAATACGTTTTGGTCCCAAAGTGACTTGATGGCCTTACCAATGTCGGTCCCGGGAATACTCACATTATCCCCAATGGCAAGCCCGGTGTGCAGAATCACCGAATTCTGAGTGGTATACTCACAACCTTCGACGGTCAGCCCGGCGATGGTGTAGGTCTTTGGCGTTTCGTAGTCGAGATTGATCTCGTTCTGTGCCCCCAGATTGGCGAAAGACAGGGTTGCCAGCAGGAAAAGGATTGAACTCCAAATGGATTTCTTCATAGCGTCTTTAATTGTTCGCTGATCATACCGAAACGCCTTTCTCGGTTTTGATAGCTTACGATGGCCTCATACAAATCTTCTCTTGCAAAATCGGGCCAGAACTTGTCCGTGATGTAAAACTCGGCGTAAGCCAGCTCCCAGAGCAAAAAGTTGGAGATGCGAAACTCGCCGGAGGTCCGAATCATCAACTCAGGATCGGGAAGATAACTGGTGCTCATTTGGGCGCGCAGGTCGGCTTCGCTAATCGCTCCAGGATTGAGCTTGCCCTCGCGTACCTGGTGGGCGACCTTGTTGACCGCTTGTAGGATGTCGGAGCGTCCGCCGTAGCTGAGGGCCAGGGTCAAGACCAGGCCATCGTTTTGCTTGGTCAGGTCCATGGCGGTGCTCAGTTCGCGCTGGGCGCGCCGCGGCAGGTCTTCGATGTGCCCGATAGAACGCAGCCGGATATTGTTCTCCATCAAGGTGGGGACTTCTTTCCGGATGGTTTTGACGAGCAGTTCCATGAGCGCGTGTACTTCCGCCTTGGGGCGCTTCCAGTTTTCGGTGGAAAAGGTGAACAAGGTCACAAATTCCAATCCGATGTCCACACCGCCTTCCAGCACCTCGCGGACCGCCTTCAATGCCTTGCGATGTCCGAAAATGCGCCGGTTACCTTTTTGCTTGGCCCATCGTCCGTTGCCGTCCATAATGATGGCGACATGACGGGGAAGTTCCTGCAAATCAATATTTTCTTTTTGGCCTCCCATCAGGAAAAACAGTGGCGCAATTTACGAAATCTCAGGCACAAATGCAGGAAATGAGGGGCTTGAGATGCTGGTGAAATCGCCAGCATTTCCGCCCGGATGACAATTTTCGGGGTCGATTCCCCGGAGAGAATTGTCATTTGGCTTTGCAAGGTGTCTGGAACCCGATTTCCCAGTATCACAGATTTTGATATTCCTGATCGCAAAAATGAAAAAAGCGTATCGGTACAATCCCATACGCTTTTTTCCTGAAGATATTGTGGAGTCCTAACGGAATTTCGGACACTTGACCCAATCGAGGATGTAGGTCGCTCCGACCAGCGTCGAGACGTACCAGTCATCTTGGGTATTGTCCCCGCGGATACCATTCCAGAATTCTCCTCCTTGCGGATAGACGCTACGGTCGATGCGGTCGGAGAGAATAGCGGCCACCGGTTGGCCATTGATCAAGCCCATTTCGGAAACCATGCGGTCGTAGTTCGGATAGCGCCCCGAAACATCGTCGAGATAATCGGTGAAGGTCTTGCGCAGACCGAGCTCTAGGCTCAAGTCGATTTTATCGGTCAACTTGTAGCGGATCCCGGCACCAAACGGAATCGAGATCTGCACGAGGCTATACGGCTCCGGACAGTTTTCATAGCCACAATCGGTCAACTGCTGACCTTCGGTGCCGAGGGGCTGAAGGTCAAACCACTCGTCACCGAGTTTGGCTTGAGGATTGAAGGCGTAGGCCGCAACACCAGCGAAGATGTAAGGCGTGTACTGGGGACGGTACTTGAACTTGCGGTTGTTGGCGAAGAATTCGTACACCAATACGAGCGAACCCTCCGTAATCGGAGAACGGAAGCTCAGGTTACGACGGCGACGCGGGATATCACGGGCGGCACGCTCATCGGCAGCGCCCATCCAACCCTGTTGGAAAGCCAGCCGCAACGACATGTGCGGGTGGAATTTATACCCTCCCATGAAACCCAGGCTCGGCCTGGTAAATTTCAGGGTAAAGTTGTCATCCAAGTCGCCTTTGTAGTTCGTCGTCCCGGCAGTGATCCCAACATAGAAGTACCTGGTCCTCAATTGAGCGTTCGCATCGTTGAACACCCAGCAAAGTGCTACCAATGCGATTAAGTACTTAAAAGATTTCATAGGAAACAGCATTTTCACTTGTTAGATTAACGCTAAAATCGTCTACTGGTTGAGGTTTCGGCAAAACAAATATAGTCATTGAACCCAAAAACTAAAACTTACTCACGTTTTTTTAGAACCTCATAGAGGCGCTTTTCCAAACGTCCTTTGGGCTTTTCTACTATACGGCCTATCTCGGTACTACCTTTATAGAAAATAAAAGTAGGAATTTTTTTTATACCCACCGCCTCTGCATAGCCTTTTTCATCTTTTTTTGTCGTGTCTACCGAGATAATTTCTACTGAACTGACCGGAAGCTGCGGTTTGAGTGCATAAAACCGCGATACCCACTTCCGGCTGTCGCCACAGTAGCACCCCAAAAAAAGCTGGAGGCGCACGCTGTCCGGATCGTTCAGACTGGCCAGCGAATCCGCCCATCTTTCCCGGGCTTGGTATTTCTCGTCCACGAAATAATCCCAATGGCAGTCTTTCTGGAACTGTGCATAATTGTAATAGCCCACAATATACTGCTTCTCTTTGCAGCTTACCATGAGTAACAAACACAATAGAGGCGCCAAAAGGAGCTTCACTTTCATTTGATGCAGACGCTTAAACAAAAACAAAATGTACCTACAATAAATCTACGATGTGATTTTCCATTTTCCAATTTCCCGGCGGCATTTGCGGTTGGCCGCGCCGGCGTACGGCCCCGCCGACGGGTAGCAAGGTCGGCTACTGGCAGTAGCTTTCCTGCATACTTTGTCCCTGGGAGTCGCCCAGGCTTTGGGCTTGCTGCAGGTCGGCACACCCGCCCGGAATGTCGCCGCTGTTGATGCGGGCCACCCCGCGATAATAAAACAGCGTACCGTTTTGCGGTTCCTTCTTGATCGCCCGGTCGAGCCAGGTGGCTCCGGCTTGGGGGTTGCCCGAATTGGTGAGGGCGATGCCCAGGTAGGTGATCGCTCCCTGATATTCCGGATCGATTTCCAAAGCCTTTTCAAAGTCCTGGATGGCTGCGGCGTAGTCATTCATCCCGATGTAGGTGTAGCCCCGGTTCAGATAGGAAGTCTTGTCGTCCGGTTCCAGGCCAATCGCCGCGGTGAAATCAGCAATGGCGGTTTTGTTGTCCCCGAGCAGCGAATTGTAATAGCCCCGGTTGGCGCGGGCAAAATGATCGTCCGGCGTCTGTGCAATGGCCGTATTGAGGCTAAGGACGGCTTCGACCGGTTTCCCCTGATTGCCCTGAGCGACCCCGAGATGGGCGTGGGCCTGGGCTTCCTGGTATTTAAGATCGATGCACCGCTGAAAATCGGTGATCGCTTCGGGAAAGTGCGCCAATGCGTAATGGGACAGCCCCCGGTCAAAGTGATACTGCCCCTGCAGGGTGCGGCCGGTATCCGGCGTACTTTCGCCGATCAATTGAATCGCTTGGTCCAGGTCGGGAATCGCCTCCTCGTACCGCAACTGCTCCATGCGGGCCTTGGCGCGCCCCCAGTAAGCTTCGTGGTCCCGGGGGTCGCCGCGCAATTCCGAGGAAAACAATTCTTCCGCTTCGGTGTAGGCTTGAGCCTCCAGTTTTTTCTTGCCTTCCGTGACCAGATCGCGCTGGGCGCAGCGGGTCAGGGATCCGCCCAGGCAGACCACCAACAACAACAAAAAGGTCGGGGACCGCATCGGGAATTACTTCAGTTTGATCACTGAACCCACAATGGCCTCGCCATTGAGAAGCTCCTGCATCGGGACTTTGACGGTCACCTTGCGTCCGGCGACCCGCGCCTGATCGTTTTTCGAAACCTTTTTGACGTCCCGGTCAAAGTTGTAGCGGATCGTGTAGAAGTGGTTTGCAAACATCATTTCCGCCATCTTTTGGTATTGCTCCTCTTCGGAGTCGGCTTCGGCATCGTCGCCATCTTCCGGGTCGAGGATATAGATCCGGGTGAGCTTTTTGCCTTTCATTTGAAAGCGGTTTTCCGCTTCGGATTCCAGAGAACCCCCCTGCTCGCCGTCGCCCATGAGCTTACCAACGTCCAAGAGGCCTTCGGTAGCCACCAAGGCGTTGTTGAGGGCTTCGATGCTGGCAAATTCGTAGCTGTAGCCGATGACTCCGGTTTCCTGGTTATTTAGGTCCTTTACCTTGCTGATGCCCGGAATGCTTTTCAGGTTGGCAACGGATTCATTTTGCGCAAAGAGTTGCTCCATCGACTCGCCCGAATCTCCCACCGAGTCGACACTTTCGGACAGTGACTCCATCAATGAGATCATCTGAGACAGGTCTACTTTCATGGAAGCTGTCCCGGAACCGTCCTTGCGAAAAAGAAAGGTTTCGTCAATGTCGAAACAGGCCGAGGTGCCGAAAGCGATGAACACCAGCACGGCGAAAAAAGAGAGGCGAAAGGTTGGGATCATTTTATGAATTGTGTGTGCAATAAAGCCGAAAGTTACGAAAAAATGCACAATGCAAGGTTGAGGAGCGGTGGGATGAGAAAGCTGAATGGCGACTAGATTTCTGGGTCGGTGGAGGTAGCGGGGATGACAATTTTGTCTCGGTAAGGCCGTTGTGCCCACGTCCGGATTCCCCAAGCCTCGAATTGTTGACGTCGACTAGGTGCGTATCGCAGACCAGTAGCCCGGGGGAAAAAGTGTATATTGCCCTTCCCCAATGACCGGCTTTTGTGCGTACGGGAAGATCGGTGTTTTCCGGCTTGAATTTTGCGCATTGTCAAAATACCGACAACATTGCCCGGACCCGGCGGGTATCATTGTTATCGTTAACCCGACTTCGATTGACTATGAAAAAATACCTTTTCCTCGTTTTGGCCACCTTGCTCACCGGCGGCGTTTTGTCGGCCCAGTCCGGTTTTTTCGGCAAAACGGATGCATTTTTGAAGAAAAATGTCAGCAACGGCGGTGTGGACTACGCCAGTATCAAATCCAGTCCCGCTGAACTCAACGCTTTGGTGGGCATGATTGCCAGCTATCCCCTCAGTGCCAAGGACAAGAACACGCAAAAAGCGTTTTACCTCAATGCTTACAACATTTTGGTCATCAAGAATGTAGTGAACCACTACCCGATTGCCAAGCCCCTGGACGTGCCCGGATTCTTCGACGCCAAAAAGTTCAAGATCGCCGGCATGAACCTGACCTTGTCCGACATCGAAAACAAAAAAATCCGACCGACTTTTAAGGATGCCCGGGTACACTTTGCTCTGGTGTGCGCCGCCCGCAGTTGTCCGCCCATCGCGGCCTACGCATTTGTGCCTTCCAAGGTCAATACCCAGTTAGAAGCCATCACCAAGAAGGCCCTCAACCGGAATTCATTCATCAAGGTGAGCAACGACAAGAAGACAGTCCAGCTTTCCCAGATTCTCGACTGGTACAAAGAAGACTTCCTGGCGGAGGCCAAATCGGTACTCGCCTACGTCAACAAATACCGTACGACGCCCATTCCCAGCAGCTACAAGCAGAGCTTCTACACCTACAATTGGGCTTTGAACGTAAAAAAAAAGTAGCTAGCTCCGCAGAGCAATCGAAGTCTTCGGTCGAAACGACCGCTAAATCTACGCAGAAGCCGGTGCCTCCCAGCAAGGAAGAGTCACCGGCTTCTTCAGCTTCCGCCAAGGCCGCGGCAACGGCTTCCGGTGGAGAAAGCAATGCTGACGAGAACGCCGGACGCACCGCCGCAACCACCCAACCGGCCGCCGATGCGGCCAGCGCCCAACCCGAGTCCGAAATGACCCCGGAGGCGACCCCGGAACCTGCCGAAGCCAAGGCCAGTGCCGAACCGGAAGCCGAGTTGGAGATCGTAGAGGCAGAGGAGGAAGAACTAGAAGAATTTGAAGCCGGGGGCGGTGACCCCCGCCGCTTGCAGTTGTACACGCCCTCGTCCATGTACGAGTGGGGCCAGATGGAAGTGAAGTTTTTCCAGCAATTGTACACGCAGACGCAGTTTTTTGACGGTGACGGCGGCACCGTGGACCAGGGGAGCCGTGCGACCTACTATTCCGGCATCGGCAATATCCTGTTTGGCTTGAACCAGCGGGTCAACTTTGGGGTGGATTTTTGGGTCCAGTCGGTGCTGATTGATGGCGAAAATACCTCGCCCTTCAAGTTGTTTACTTTTCCGGGAGCGCCCAATAGCCGGACTGCTCTGACCGCCATCGGTCCCAAGATCAAGTTTCAGCCCTTCCGAAATTTGAACGGATTCACCATTCAGAGTGCGTTTTTACTCCCGGTGGCCAGTGATCCCGAGGGCCGCACCAATGGGCGCCCCTTCCTGGCGACGGAAAACTACATCTGGTGGACCCAGATTTTTTACACCCACAATTTCACCGAGCAATTGCAATTGTTTGGGGAAATCGATCCGTACTGGAACATCAATCGGGGGGAAGGTAATGGGTTCTTCGCGACCCCGGCCTCAGTATTTTTTAGCTATTTCCCCAACCGCAAGTTTACCCTCTACGCCATGAATCAGTTCTGGCCCACCTATGGGGACGGTTTCTTTTCGTCCTATTGGTACCAGGCGGGCCTCGGTGCGAAGTACCAGGTTGGGGAAAGCTTTGACCTGGAGATCATGTACGGCCGGTTTTTATTTGGTCGCAATGCCGCCGGACCAGCCACGGCGATCAACCTGGGCGTGCGTTTCGTAAAGTGGTGATGCGGAAAGCGGTGCATTGTAATTTGAGTTGATGTATCTAAGATCAATTCGTTTTAACAGGAAAATTTCTTTTTTCATCGATATTTTCCATATTTTGGGACAAAACATGTGAACCGTGATTTGTCGCCAAAATGGTTACGCCGCAACATCATCGTACCGGTAGTTCTTCCCCGACAGGGGAGCGGACTCGCCTTACCGAAGAAGAATTTTGGGCCTTGTGGTACGAACACCAGTCGTACCTGCGGGACTCTTGTTTGCACTGGATGAAAGGCAATCGCTTGGAAGCGGATGACGCGCTGTCCGGGGCTATGATGGAGGCGTACGGCAGCATGGTCGAGAAAGGTGTTCCGTCGATTGGGAATTACCGGGCTTGGTTTGTGCGCGTGGCCCGCCGGTATTGCGTTGACCTCTATCGGCAGTACCAGCGGGGGCCCTTGCTGACCGATGATTTGGAATCGGTGAGTCTGCGCTCGGATTCTCTCGCAACCCAGGTTGAGCCTTCGCCGGAGGATCGCCTCGTGGAGAAGGAAAAGTACGAAATGCTGCGCATCGCCGTGGAATCTTTGCCCGAGGCACTGCGCAAAGTGATGGTGCCCCGGGCCTACGAAGACATGCCGTTCGGTGAGATTGCGGTCAATCTGTTCATCACCCCGGCGGCCGTCCGGAAGCGGGCGCAGGTAAGCCGGCGTATGATCGGACAGCGGTTCCAGGAGTTGGCCGATGGGGCACGGGGACCGCGCCGGGCCCACGATGGAGGGATGCGTCCCGACAGTGAGCGCCGGGTGGCCGAAGCTATATTTGCCTGTCCCGAACCGGCGGAGGAAAAGATTCCGGAGTACGCTTTCTTGCGCCGGATCACGCTGCGCGATGGAACGCAAGCCGAGGACATGGTGTTTGCGCTGACCAAAGTAGGGCGGCTGGACCAGCAGATCAGTCATTTTCGGGGCTACATGGTCACGCACCCCAAAGGAAAAACGCGGGACCGCATGCTCGCCGATCTGCTGCGCTTACAAGGCCAGTTGCCGGAAGCGGTGGAATTTTACCGCCGGGCTCGGAAAAATCAACCACAAGTCTCAGAAATCGCCGAGCGGCTGGCGACATCGCTGCACCAGTTGGGGGACCGCACGGAGGCAATTCAGGTAGCAGTAGAAGGCGGGAAGACGGCGATCAATGCGCCGGATGCCCTGCACCTTAACGGATTGGCCGCGTGGTGGTCGGGCGACGTGGAAGCGGCGCGCACGGCCTGGAAGTCCTTGGCCCAGCACCAGGGGCAGGCAGGTCGGGCTGCGCGGATGTTGGTGCGCTTGGAACTGAGTGTCGGCGGGGTAGAAGCCGCCCAGCGGAGGCTGCTTGCCCGGTTAAAAGAGTGTCCCCAGGATCGGGAAGCCCACCACCTGGCTTTGCAGTCGGCGATTCAGGCGCGGGATCCGGACCTGTTTCGGGGGCGGCTCGATGCGGCCAAAGAACAATTTCCCCGGGATCCTTACTTGCGGGCGTACTGCCTGATCGACCGGTTTGGGATGGCGCGGGTGCGCAAAGGAGAACACAAACAGATTTCCAAGGAAGTCAGCAATCTGAAAAAGCAATTGGAGGGGCGGTCGATTGCGGCGCATCTCCAGGCCTGCTGGTTGTACCTCCGGGAGCGCGATGTGCGGGTGCGGGAAGTGATCGAAGGATTCGTGGCGAAGCACCCCAATTTGCGAGAGGCCCACCGGCTCGCAAGCCATTGGATGTCGATTTTGGAGGACAATGCGGCCGCGGCGCGCTATCGGGGATCGCTGGCGGGCTTTTCGGAGCGAAAAGGCCACTTCTGCGCGTGTGACATTGATGCCCTGTGGCCCCATGGGACTTGAATTTTGATCCGCGGCAAGCCGAAACCATATTTTAATCGCATCGGGACGGTAGGGGGGCGGTAGGCATCAATTCGGTTCTTCAGATTTCCACAACCTTGCAATCCAAAGTCGTCTTTTACCTTTTCCCTAAACTCAGGAAATATGTACTTTGAGAAAAAGACACCGGATGCCCGCGCTAAAATCATTTTTTTTCCTCTGCTTGTTTGCTTTTCCCAGCCTCCTGGCGGCCCAGAACTCCCCGCCCGAGCTACCGCCGACAGAATTTGGGGTACGTTTCGGATACGGCCTGGAATTTCCTTCCCAAAATGTCTACCGGGGCGAGGACTTTGCGCTGTTTGAGGCGGGCCACCGCCTGGGCTTTGGTGGCTACGCGAATATCTACGCCAGTGAACGGGTGCAGTTTTCGCCTTATCTCGGATTTGAACATGTCTTTTGGCCCAAAGGCGCCGGCTACCGCGGCGCTTGTGACCTGGACAGCTTCCCCACTTTTGTTTCCGTGGACGACACGATTCCCGGACGGAATTTCCGCATGTACAACATTGTCCTGGAGCCTTCCTTCAAAGTTCATTCCCCCAAAATGTCGGTCTGGTTTCGGTTCATTCCGTTTTTCAGCCTGAATTTCCGCACCCGGGTCGAGAACTACACCAATACCTGCGGGGTGAGCTTGCAACAAGAATGGATTCCCTACGAAGAGGCGGAACTGCGCCGAATGAGCAGCTTGAATTTTGGGCTCGGATTCTCGATTGTGAAAGAAGTAAACGTGACCCCCGATTCATTTTTGGGCCTGGAAGTGGGCATCCGCAACATTTTTACCCCTACGCTGTTTGTGAATCAGGAAAATCCGGAGGCGCCCGATTTTTCGCTGTATCCTTGGGGCTTTTTCGTCAATCTGAGTTTTTTCCGGTAGCGGCGGATTTCCGGGAAATGTGGCTGCGTCACAAGCGCTCATTGCGCAGTTCGCGGATCCGTTTTCGAACCTCCACGATGTACAAACTCCCGCTGTAGCGGGTCAAGAATTCGATGTACAGATCCATCGCCTGCTCTCGGTCATTCAGGGTGTAGTCGTGGATGCGCGCCTTGGTGTAGAGGGCGTCGTCCCCGTAGATGTCGTCCGGATAATTGTCGATGACCTTGTCGAGCAGAGCGAGTCCCGCGTCGAGTTCGTTGCGCTGCAGGTGGATATTGGACTTCTCCCAGAGTATTTCGTCGGTCAGCGTGTGATTGGGGAAGGCGTAGGCGATGGAGTCGAGCAACCCGATTGCGGGATCAAAGTCGCGCTGGAACACCATGAGTTGGGCCTGGGCAAAGCGCTGCAAAGGGTACACCGTCGTGTCCAGCCCGATGTTGTCCTGGATCAGCAGATAAAGCTTGATCGCATCGTTGGAGATGTCGTTCGAAGTATTGTCCTTGATCGTTTTCAGGCGGGCCTGCGAATATTCAAAATCGCCTTTGAAGTACGAGAGGCGACCTTGCTTGAACTTTGCCATGGCTCCGATCTGGCCTTCGTGGAAGGACTCGGCGACTTCATCGTAAATGAGTGAGGCTTTGGCGTACTCCTTCTGCATGAGCAGGATATCTCCGTAGAGCAAGCGGGCCTGGGCGCGCTCCCGCGGTTGCAGGGGACGGTCAAATGCTTTGTCGAGTTCGGTTTTGGCGGAGGCCAAATCAAACAGGTAAAACGCCAGGAGATTTGACTTGCGGTACATCGCGTCGAAGAACTGCGCTTTCCGCCCGAAGCGGGTGAGCAATTTGTCGTAGGCATTGACCGCTTCGCGGATCACCGAGGTATCCACCGGGACCGAATTGAAGGCTTCCAGCTCGCCGTTGACCGTCTTTTCCTGGAACGATTTCAGGTAGTAAGGCGATTGCTCATGGTTCTCGATCACGTAGTCGAGGGCCTTGTTCGAGAGCTTGTAGTTCTTGTTGTTGCGCATGGTCAGGGCGTACTGGAAGACGCGGCGGCCCTTTTCCTTGAAAACCTTGTCCATGGACTTACACTGGACAAATGCTTCGTAGAAGTTTTCGGTCAGGACGTAGAATTCGTACAGGACGCTGCGCAGACCCGGGTCCTGGGAGTTGCGGTTGACCGCGGTCAGGAGTGCCTGCTCGATGGCATCCTGAGAACCGTCGTCGACCATGCGGAGCACTTGGCTTTTCACGTCGGGCAGCAGCACCGGATTGTCCTCGTACTGCTGGATGTATTCATCAGTGGCTTCGGTGTAGTTGCCGGCGAGGTAATGCAATTCGGCAATTTCGTCGCTGAAAATCCGCTTTTTGCGCAGGGTTTTGCGGGCTTGGAGGTAGCTGCGCAGGGCGAGTTCGTGTTTGTTGTTTTGGAACAGCCAAGCCCCGATGTCCATGAAATCGCTCTCTAAGCGGATGCGCTTTTCAATGGTCTCGTCTTCGAGGGATTCACTCTTTTTAAAATCGCCGGTGAGTTGATAGAGATCGGCCTGGACGAAAGGGTAGAGGTGATCGTTCGGATTCTTGCGCATCACCTTATCCATAAAACTGACGGCGGTCTCGTACTGCTCGAGTTGTTGGTGGCAACTGACAATTCGGAGGTTGTAGAGGCGATTGCCCGGATCGCGCCGTTGCAACTTGGTATACAACCCGAGGGCGTTTTCGAATTCGCCCTCTTCAAAATATTTTCCGGCCAGTTCACCTTCGCCTCCCTGGGCTTGGAGCACCGCCGGGAAAAGCAAGCCGATGAACAGAAACCGAGCCAAGTATTTCATTCCGTATTGCATATCTAAAAGGATAACGGGCCATTTGCCCACCCTAGTATATACCTGAGCCGCTCAGGAAAGTTGAAGATAAGACAAAAAACCTTCGGAGTGGGCACAAAAGGTGAGCGCACTCCGAAGGTCATTTTGGGGGATGTCGGGTAGGATTACTACGCCAGTACTTCTGACTGGTAAACTGCTGAAGACATCAAGTGAGATTTGTCCACGTCGTCGGCCACCTCCATTTTTATCAGCCATCCTTCGGTGTAGCAATCTTGGTTGACGATTTCCGGATCGTCTTCCAGGGCTTCATTGAATTCGATCACCGTGCCGGCGACGGGCGTGAACAAATCGCTGACGGTCTTCACCGCTTCGATGGACCCAAATGTTTCGTGGTGATCGAATGACTCACCAACGGTCTCGACTTCGACGTATACGACGTCTCCGAGTTCACTCTGGGCGAAATGCGTGATCCCGACCGTGGCGATGTTGCCTTCGAACCGGACCCACTCGTGGTCTTTCGTGTAGAGAAGATCTTCTGGATAATTCATATCACTCGTGTTCTGTAGTAATGTGCGAAACTAACATTTCATTTCGAAGAAGAAAAGCCCATAAATTCAATTCTTTGAATTGCGTTTGGGGGCGGGACGGTGTTTTTAGTTACCGTTCCTTACGTGCGCGGTGCAAAGCACCAACGGCCGAATTGTGAGTGGCATTTTGCTGGGACTGGGGGTTACTTTTGCGCGATAGTTTTCCATTGGGAGCCGGAACAGGAGGGAGATCTTTGTGGCCGTTCAAATGTCGAACCCCTTCCAACATACACCTATGAAATACTACGAAAATACGCCGATCAAGCACTGGCGCGTCGAGGACCGACCGCGGGAGAAGGTGCAGAAGAAGGGCGTCCGGTCGCTGACCGATGCGGAATTGATTGCGACTTTACTCGGCTCGGGCACCCGGGATCTTTCTGCAATTGACCTGGCCCGTCACCTGCTGCACGAATTCGGGGGGCTCAAGCGCCTGGCCCAAGCGGGAATCGACGATTTTATGGCGTTGCGGGGAATTGGGGCGGCGAAAGCTTCTACCTTGGTGGTGGCCTTTGAGCTGGCCCGGCGCCGGCTGCACAGTGGGGACGAGGGGCAAAAGCTGCAAAACTCAGTTGCTTTGCGGAACTATTTTCGGCCATTTTTTATGGATCTGGACCACGAGCAGTTCCACGCGGTATTCCTCAACCGCAGCAATGCGGTCCTCGGCCACAAAATTATTTCGACCGGGGGACTGGATTCGGTCCACATCGATCCGCGGATGGTCTTTCGGGAAGCGCTGCGTTTTCCCACGACGACGATTGCCTTTTGCCACAACCATCCTTCGGGGAATTCCAGTCCAAGCGTCTGCGATGACGGCATCACGGAAAAATTGGTGCGGGCGGGGCAGTTGATGGAGGTCAAAGTGATCGATCACGTCATCCTCGGCGATGGCAATCACTACAGCTACGCCGACGAAGGGGACATTGCGGTCATGCATGGCCTGGCGGAAGGCCGCCGGTTCCGCCGCTCGTTTAAAGGATGGAGCAAAGCCAAACGCAAGCGCTATGGACAGTAAACTACCGAGATCAAGCCGGAGAAAGGGCCTCGTACTGCGCAAAGAATTCGTCGCAGGTCTCGTAGTCGAGCGCCCCGTCCGGTTCCTCGACGAATGCACCCAAGGAAAACGCGTGGGGAGGATGGCCTTCTCTCTCCAAAAGCGCGTAAATCGGGGTCGGCTCGCTGAAACGCAAGATGCTGCGCGCCATCAAGCCCTCCGCCTTCAGCGCCTCCCAGGTCGGCGTATCCGGCCCGGCACTGAATTCAAACAGTGCTTCGGGAAAGCGCTCCGCCAGGGTTTGCATCCGTCCCAGTCCCGAAAGATTCAATTCCGCTTCCGGACCCCGAAAAATCAAGTGGGCTTTGATTTCGGCGGCCTCGGCCACTGGGTAGTCAAAGGGGAGCGAAATCCAGGTCAGTTGGGTGGCGGTCACGATTTCATTGATCGCCGCCCCGTCCGAATCGTCAAATTCACCGACCCCGATCGGACCACTCAGCCAGCCCATGATTCCGGCGACGGATTTGGGCGCAATGGCGTGCTCGGCCGAATCTTCGAGGCGGAAAGACAACAAGTGGACTCCAATCGCCGCGCAGTAACGCGCATCGTGCAGATCCTTGATGTGATTCAACTTGAGTTTCGGTTTCATCTTAGCGTTCATTTACCCAACAAAAATAGGCAAATTCCCGCAATTCCCCGGGAAGGCCGAGTGGTTAAACTTGCGACGCGACCGGCATTCCGCCCAAGCGAAATCGTATTATCTTTGCACCCATGAGCACGAAAAAGAAATACCAACGCTACACGATTACTTCGGCACTGCCCTACGCCAACGGGCCGGCCCACATCGGGCACATGGCCGGCGCTTATCTCCCGGCGGATATTTTCGTGCGCTACCTGCGCTCCAAAGGCGAAGACGTGCTGTTCATCTGCGGATCCGACGAGCACGGTACCGCCATCGAAATCCAGGCCCGCCGCGAGGGCACCACCCCGCGGGAAATCGTGAACAAGTACCACGAAATCCTCAAGTCGACCTTTGCCGCTTTCAACATCTCGTTTGACGTGTACTCGCGGACCTCGAATCCGGGCCACCACGAGACCGCCCAGGGGTTTTTCCGGAAATTCCTCGACGAGGGGAAATTCTTGCAAAAAACCTCCGAGCAGCTCTACGACCCCGAGGCGCAGATGTTCCTGGCGGACCGCTACGTGGTCGGCACCTGCCCCAATTGCAGCAGTACCGAGGCCTACGGCAACTCTTGCGAGCGCTGCGGCTCCGACCTGAGCCCGGACCAGCTCATCGATCCGCGCTCCAAGGTCTCCGGAAGTACGCCGGTCAAGCGGGAAACGACCCACTGGTACCTGCCGCTGAACGACTACCAAGACTGGCTCCAGCAGTACATTCTGGAAGACCATAACTATTGGAAATCAAATGTCTACGGGCAGTGCAAGTCCTGGTTGCAACAGGACCTGCATCCGCGCTCCATCACCCGCGATTTGAGCTGGGGGGTGTCGGTTCCCGTGGCCGACGCCGAGGGAAAGGTGCTCTACGTGTGGTTTGACGCCCCCATCGGCTACATTTCCGCGACCAAAGAGTGGGCCGCCGCCAAAGGAGAGGACTGGGAAAAATGGTGGAAGGACGAGGATTCGGCCTTGATCCACTTCATCGGCAAGGACAACATCGTTTTTCACTGCATCATCTTCCCGGCGATTTTAAAAGGCCACGGCGAGTACATTTTCCCGGAAAATGTCCCCGCGAATGAATTTCTCAACCTCGAAGGCGAAAAAATTTCCACCAGCAAAAACTGGGCGGTTTGGCTGCACGAGTACCTGGAAGAGTTTCCCGGCCAGACCGATGTGCTGCGCTACGTATTGACCGGAATCATGCCCGAGACCAAGGACGCCAACTTTACCTGGGAGGACTTCAAGACCCGCAACGATTCCGAACTGGTGGACACCTTCGCCAACTTTGTGAACCGGGTCAAGGTGCTCACGGTGAAAAACTTCGATGGCGTGCCGGTACGGCAGGAACTCACTTCCCGGGACACACAGTTGCTCAACTCGGTGCAAGAAGCGGTCACCGCGGCGGGCAACGACCTGGACAATTTCCGCTTCCGGGAGGCCCTCAACGAAATGATGAAAATCGCTCGGGCCGGTGACCTCTACCTCTCCGATCTGGAACCTTGGAAGCTGGTCAAAACGGACAAGATCGCGGCGGGCCACGTTCTGAACCTGGGCTTGCACGTGGCTGCGGTACTGGCAACGGTGGCCGAGCCATTTCTGCCCGAAACCGCGCAAAAGATATTTACGCTGCTCGGTATCGCGCCGGTGAAGTGGGGACAGTTGGGAGAAACGGTTTTGGTGCCGGAAGGCGGTCAGTTGGAGAAGATTCCCCACCTGTTTAGCCGGATCGACAAGAAGGTGGTGCAGGCGCAGGTGGACAAATTGGAACGCCGCAAAGCCGAGCGGGAAGCGGAAAAAGCCGCCGCCGAAGCCGGTGGGGCCGAAGCCCCGAGTATCGCGCCGGTAAAGGACATGACGACCTTTGACGACTTCACCCAAATGGACATCCGCATCGGTACGATTGTCGAAGCGGAAAAGCTCAAGAAGTCGAAAAAGCTGCTCAAATTGCTGGTAGACACCGGCCTCGACCAGCGGATCATCCTTTCTGGGGTGGCCCAGCACTTTGCCCCCGAAGAGCTGGTCGGGAAGCAGTGTACTGTGCTGCTCAATCTTCCGGCAAGGAAAATGGCCGGCGAATATTCCCACGGCATGGTCCTGTTCGCCGAAGATCCGTCCGGTAAATTGCACTTGGTCAATCCAGAGTACCTCATCCCACCCGGTTCGACGGTGAACTGAATTGTGTGACGCGCAGGCGTACCCGGATTGTACCCCAAAGCTTATATATTTGGATTCAAGCTCCTGGCTGATTTTCAGCCGAAAGGAAAATATTGTCGAAGCTTTCGCTTCAGCGACCGAAAAATGTGAGAGAATGAAATTAGAAGAAGAGCTGAAAGTCAGCACGTTCCAGTCCGAGCGGCAGAAACTGCACTTGAACATCATTTACACCTACAACTGGATGACCAGTCAGATGCAAAAGGTGTTCAAGGCCCACGGGATTACCATGCAGCAGTTCAACATCCTGCGCATCTTGCGGGGACAAAACGGAATGCCGAGCACCATACAATTGCTGAAGGACCGCATGATGGACAAACAGCCGGATGCTTCCCGTTTGGTGGACCGACTGCACGCCAAGGAATTGGTGCACCGGCGGATCAGCCAAGATGACCGCCGCAAGATGGACGTCTTCATTTCTGAGAGAGGATTGGCGCTGCTCAGTGCGATGGAGGCGGAAGTCAAGGAGTTTGACAACTTTTTTGAGGTCCTTCAAGAAAACGAAGTCGAGCAGCTCAATGAACTGCTCGATCGGATCCGTGATTCAAAGTAAAATAAGAGCTAATTTGTAGTATCTAATTGAGTGCGGCTTTGAGCGCACTTTGAACTTCTGGTTCGGTGACCTTGGTCCGCGGATCAAATACCGCCGAAACCCGGCCATCTTTGCCGATGAGAAACTTCTGGAAGTTCCACTTCATATTGGCATCGAGGACTCCATTTTGGCCTTTCTGGGTGAGGAATTGATACAAAGGGTGCTGATTCTTTCCCTTCACCGAGATCTTGGAAAACATCGGAAACGACACGCCGTAGTTGGCTTTGCAGAATCCGGCGATTTCTTCGTTCGTGCCCGGCTCTTGCCCCATGAAATTGTTGGCGGGGAAACCGAGAATGACAAAATCTTCATCTTTCCATTCCTCGTACAAGGCTTGTAAGTGCTCGTACTGGCCGGTGAGTCCGCAGCGGCTGGCCGTGTTGACAATCAAGACAACCTTTCCCTTGTAATTTTCGAGGGAAACATCATTGCCGGAGATGTCTTTCATGGTGAATTGATAGATCGTCTGGTCCATCTTTTGGGCTTTCGCGGTGAAGAATGAAACGCCAATCAAGAGAGTGATTGCAGTACAAATGATTTTCATACCTATTTCACTGTTTTATAGAGGAACTCACATCCACGGAAAATTGTTCAGCTGAATTTTATTCGGGAGCGGGAGTTCGAAAACGAGGCGGGAGCGATCCCGAAAGAATTATGCTAGTAAAAACCTACGGAAGCGCGGTGCAGGGCGTCGATGCCTGCACGATTACGATTGAAGTCCACCTGGGACGCCCTTTTGGGTTTGCAATGGTGGGACTGCCGGACAGTGCGGTCCGGGAATCGCGGGAGCGGGTGGAAACCGCCCTGAAGGTCAATGATTTCGAATGGCCCCGAGGGCGCCTGACCATCAACATGGCCCCGGCCGACATCCGCAAGGAAGGTTCGGCCTACGATTTGGCCATCGGCCTGGGGATTTTGGCGGCCAGCGGGCAGATTTCGGCGGAGATGATCGACCGCTATGTGATCATGGGCGAATTGTCGCTGGACGGGACGTTGCAGCCGGTGCGGGGCGTACTGCCGATTGCAATTGCCGCGCGGCGGGAAGGCTTCACCGGTTTTATTTTGCCCCGGGCGAATGCCAGCGAAGCCGCTATCGTCAACGATCTGGACATCATCGCGGTAGACAATCTGCGGGAGGCAGTGGATTTCCTCGACGGCAAAAATTCCATCACTCCGCTTTTCCGGGACACCCGGGAGATTTTTGAAGCGGCCCAAGATGATCTCCCGGTGGATTTTGAAGATGTCAAAGGCCAGATCCTCGTGAAGCGGGCCCTGATGGTCGCGGCGGCGGGCGGCCACAATGCCCTTATGATCGGTCCTCCCGGAGCGGGCAAGACGATGCTGGCCAAGCGCTTGCCCACGATTTTACCGCCGTTGACCCTGCGCGAGGCGCTCGACACCACCAAGATCCATTCGGTGGCCGGCCACCTGGGCAAGAATGCTTCTCTGTTGGCGCACCGGCCGTTTCGCTCCCCGCACCATACGATCAGCGATGTGGCCCTGGTGGGCGGCGGCTCCTTTCCCCAACCGGGAGAAATCAGCCTGGCCCACAACGGGGTTCTCTTCCTGGACGAGCTGCCCGAGTTCAAACGGGGCGTCCTCGAAGTCCTCCGCCAACCGATGGAAGAACGGCACATCACCGTTTCGCGGGCCCGCTTCACCGTGGACTACCCGGCAAACTTCATGTTGGTGGCAAGCATGAATCCCTGTCCCTGCGGCTTCTACAACCACCCGGACAAGGAATGCCTCTGCGGTCCGCAGTTGGTGCGGCGCTACTTGAGTCGGATTTCTGGTCCCCTCATGGACCGGGTGGACCTGCAAATCGAGGTGACGCCGGTGGATTTCGAGCAGCTT
>JBCCQH010000032.1:0-62724 GCA_039024435.1 Bacteroidota bacterium | reverse complement strand
CACGCGTCGTTCGAGCCACCGTCGACATCCGCCGGGGTGATCGAAGCGCCACCATTGGCGTCGAGCTGCACCGTGACATCCACACAGATCGCCACCGGCGGGACATTGTCCTCAACCGTCACGACCGAAGTACAGGTGCTCACGTTGTTGTTCACGTCGGTCACCGTCAAGGTCACCGGGTTCGCGCCCACGTTCGCGCAGCCGAAGATATTCGGCGTGGCCACCAGGCTGGCAATCGCACAGTTGTCCGTGGAGCCGCCGTCGAGATCCGCGCCCGTGATGCTCGCATCGCCATTGGCGTCGAGTTGCACCGTGATGTCCTGGCAAATCGCTACCGGAGCGATGGTGTCTTCCACCGTAATGTTGGCGACACAGGTGCTCACATTGTTGTTCACGTCCGTGACCGTCAACGTTATCGGATTCAATCCCACGTCAGCACAGTTAAAGGTGCTGTCGCTGATCGTGATGCTAGCAATGCCACAGGCATCGCTCGATCCACCATCGACATCCTGCACCGTGATGCTGCCGTTGCCGTTGTTGTCCAGCGAGACGGTCAAATCATTGCACAGTGCAATCGGCGCGACCGTATCTTCAACCGTGATGTTGCTGATGCAGGTCGAGAAGTTGTTGTTCACGTCGGTCACCGTCAGCAAGACGAAGATGGTAGTGTCGCCGACATCGGCACAGTTGTAATTGGTGATGCCACCGAGGACCAGGCTCGCAATGCCGCAAGCATCGCTGGAACCGTTGTCGACTTCTTGCGGCGTCACACTGCCATTGCCGGTCGGATCCAGTTGGACCGTCACGTCTTGACAGAGCGCAATCGGAGCAATGTTGTCTTCCACCGTGACATTGGCCGTGCAGGTGCTCGTATTGCCGTTTACATCGGTTACCGTCAGCGTCGTCGTATTTACGCCGACATCGGCACAGGTAAAGGCATTCGGGCTGACCACCAAGGTGTCGAGACCACACGCGTCGTTCGAACCGTTGTTCACCGAGTCGGCCACGAGGACCGCATTGCCGGTGACATCAAGCTGGACGGTTACATCCTGGCAGATCGCCACCGGAGCAATCGTATCCAGCACCGTCACCACACTGATGCAGTTGGAAGCGTTGTTGTTGACATCGGTCACCGTCAGGAGAACCGGGTTGGTTCCGGTTACGTCACCACAGAAGAAATCCGACGGATCGATGGCGAGGCTCGCAACCCCGCAGGCGTCGTTTGAGCCGGCATCCACGTCTTGCGGCGTGATGCTCACGGCCCCCTGCGCATCTAGGTAGATGGTCAGGTCGTTGCACAGTGCCAACGGCGGTACGGTGTCGATCACCGTGATCGCGGAGGTACACTGGCTCACGTTGCCGTTCACGTCGGTCACCGTCAACACCGAGGTATTGTTCCCGACATCGAGGCAGGTAAATGCATCGGGCGTCACACTCAGGCTGGCGATGCCACAGGCGTCATTGCTGCCCCCGTCGACATCGGCCGGGGTGATCGTGGCATTGCCCGTCGGGTCCAGGCCCAGGGTAATGCTCTGACAGACCGCCACCGGAGCGACATTGTCTTCGACGGTAACCGTCGCCGTACACGTGCTGACATTGTTGTTCTGATCGGTCACGGTGAGGGTCACCGCATTGGCCCCGACATCGGCGCAACCGAACAAGGTATTGCTTACCGTTACACTGCTCAGGCCACAAGCATCATTGCTACCGCCATCCACGTCAGCAGCGGCGATGGTCGCCACGCCGGCTGCGTTGAGCTGTACCGTAATGTTCTGACATAGGGCCAGCGGAGCGACCGTGTCGATCACAGTCACGTTGGCGACGCACTGGGCGGTGTTGCCGTTGCCGTCGGACACCGTCAAAATGACCGGGTTTGTACCGCCGACATCGCTGCAAGTAAATCCGGTCGGCGACACACTCAGGCTGAGATTGCCGCAAGCATCGTTGCTGCCACCATCCACGTCGGAGGCGGTGATCGTCGCATTGCCCGTCGGATCGAGGGCTACCGTGATGTCCTGGCAAACCGCCACCGGAGCGACATTGTCCTCAACGGTGACATTGCCGATGCAGGTGCTCACGTTGCCGTTCACATCGGTAACGGTCAAGGTCACCGGATTCACTCCGACATCCAAGCAGGTGAAACTGCTCTGGCTGATCGCGAGGTTGGCGATGCCGCAAGCGTCCATCGAGCCCCCGTTGACATTGCCCGGGAGGATATTGGCATTGCCGGTCACGTCGAGCTGGACCGTGATGTTCTGACAGATGGCCGTCGGGGCCACGTTGTCTTCTACCGTCACCGTAGCGGTGCAGGTCGAAGTGTTGCCGTCGAAGTCGGTGACCGTCAAGGTGACCGTATTCAGACCCACGTTTGCGCAGTCGAAGCTGGTGTTGTCCAGGCTCAGGCTGGCGATGCCGCAGTTGTCACTGCTGCCGTTGTCGACATCCTGCGGACCGATCGACGCGTCGCCGTCCGCATCCAGTTGCACCGTGAGGTTCTGGCAAACCGCAATCGGAGCCGTGTTGTCCTCGATTTCCACGACGGACTGGCAAGTCGAAACATTGCCATTGACGTCGGTCACGGTCAAGGTCACTACGTTCTGCCCGATGTCGCCGCAGCCAAACGCCGTCTGACTCAAGCTCAGGCCGGCGATGCCGCAGTTGTCCGCGCTGCCGTTGTCGATGTCGTTCGGTGTGATGCTGGCATTGCCATTGGCATCCAGGGCCACCGTGAGGTTCTGGCAGACCGCCGTCGGCGCAATGTTGTCTTCCACCGTCACCGTAGCGGTGCAGGTCGAAGTATTGCTGTTCTGATCGATCACCGTTAGGGTCACAGTATTCGCCCCCACCTCGGCGCAGGTAAAGCTGGTCGGGCTGGCCGTAAGGCTGGCAATCGCGCAGTTGTCGCTGCTGCCACCGTCCACGTCCGCTGCCGTAATGCTGGCATTGCCATTGGCATCCAGGGCTACGGTGAGGTTCTGGCAAACCGCCGTCGGGGTCGTGCTGTCGACCACCGTCACCGTCGCGGTGCAGTTCGCGGTGTTGCCATTGACATCCGTCGCGGTCAGCGTGACCGTATTGCTACCGACATCCCCACAACCGAAGCTGGTTTGATCCAGGTTCAGGCTGGCGATGCCGCAGTTGTCGGTCGATCCATTGTCGATGTCCGCCGGAGCGATGCTGGCGCTGCCATTGGCGTCCAGGGTCACCGTAACGTTCTGGCACACGACATTCGGCGCGGTGTTGTCCGCCACGTTCACCAAGGACTGGCAGGTGGATACGTTGCCGTTGCTGTCGGTCACAATCAAAGTCACCAGGTTGATGCCCACGTTCGAGCAGTCGAAGCTCGTCTGCGTCGCGACCAGGCTGCTGATGCCACAGTTGTCGAAGGAACCGCCGTCGATGTCCGCCGCCGTGATCGATCCAGTGCCGCTGGCGTCGAGCGTGACATTGGCATTGGTACAAATCGCGACCGGCGAAGTATTGTCTTCCACCGTAACTGTAGCGGTGCAAGTGCTGACGTTGCCGTTGACATCCGCCACGGTTAGGGTCACCGAGTTGCTACCGACATCGGCGCAAGTAAAGGCCGTCTGGCTCAGGCTCAGACTAGCGATGCCGCAGGCATCCGAAGAACCAGAGTTGACATTGGCCGCGCTGACCGAAGCGGTACCGGCGGCGTTCAGTTGGACGGTTACCGGCTGGCAGATCGCATTCGGCGCGACATTGTCTTCGACGGTGACAAGCGCGGTGCAAGTGCTGACATTGCCGTTGATGTCGGTCACGGTCAGCGTCACATTGTTCGCGCCCACGTCGGAGCAATCGAAGGCCGTGTTGCTGGCCACCAGGCTGGAAATGCCGCAATTGTCGGTCGAGCCCCCATCGAGGTCGGCCGCGGTGATCGAGCCGGTTCCGTTGCCGGAAAGCTGGACGGTCACGTTCTGACAAACCGCCACCGGGGCGACATTGTCCTGAACGTTGACCGAAGCCTGGCAGTTGCTCACGTTTCCGTTTACATCGGTGACGGTCAGCGTGACCGCATTCGTACCGACATCCGCACAGGTAAAGCTGCTTGGGCTGACCGATACATTGGCCACGCCGCAGTTGTCGTTGCTGCCGTTGTCGATGTCCGAGGCCGTGATCGAAGCGTTGCCGTTTGCGTCAATCTGTACGGTAACGTTCTGGCAGAGGGCCGTCGGGGAGATATTGTCTTCTACCGTCACCGTCGCGGTGCAGGTCGAAGTGTTGTTGTTCAGGTCGGTAACCGTCAGCGTGACCGCATTCGCCCCTACGTCGGCGCAGGTAAAACTGGTCGGGCTTGCGCTGATGCTGGCGATGCCGCAGTTGTCAAGCGAACCCCCGTCAACGTCGGCGGCCGTGATGCTGGCGTTGCCACTGGCATCCAACTGAACCGTGATGTTCTGGCAGATCGCCACCGGCGGAATGCCCTCGATGACGGTGACCGTAGCGGTACACGTGGAAGTATTGTTATTCTGATCGGTTACGGTGAGCGTCACCGCATTCGGTCCAACATTCGAGCAATTGAAAGTGCTCGGGCTGATCGAGAGGCTAGCGAGTCCACAGTTGTCGCCACTGCCGCCATCGACATCCGCCGCGGTGATCGTGGCATTGCCCGTCGCATCGAGCGTGACCGTGATGTTCTGGCAAACCGCCGTCGGCGTCACCGAGTCAATCACCGTCACCGTAGCGTTGCAACTTGCAGTGTTGCCATTCACATCGCTCACCGTCAAAATGACCAGGTTGCTGCCCACATCCGCACAACCGAAGTTGGTTTGGCTGACCGACCGGCTGGAAATCGCGCAGTTATCGCTGCTGCCCCCGTCGACATCCGCTGCGGTGATCGTGGCGCTGCCGGAAGCATCCAGCGCAACCGTAACATTTTGGCAAAGCGCGGTCGGCGGGACATTGTCCACCACCGTGACCGCCGCCACACAAGTGGAAGTATTGCCGTTGATGTCGGTGTCCGTAAGGGTCACGTTATTCGATCCGACATCGGCGCAACCGAAGCTGCTCTGGCTGACCGAGCGGCTGGCAATTGCACAATTGTCGCTCGATCCACCATCCACGTCGGCGGCGGTGATGCTGGCATTGCCCGAAGCATCGAGGACCACCGTAACGCTCTGGCAAACTGCGACCGGCGGCGTATTGTCATTCAGCGTGACACTGCCGGTACAGGTTGCGACATTGCCGTTGAGGTCAACCGCAGTCAGCGTTACCGTATTTGCACCGACGTTGCTGCAATCGAACGTCGTTGGGTTGATGCTCACGCTCGCGAGACCACAGTTGTCCGTGGTGCCGCCATCGACGTCGGCTACCGTCAGGGAAGCCTGGCCATTGGCGTCGAGGTTGAGCGTGACATTCTGGCAAATGGCCACCGGCGCGACCGTGTCGTTCACCGTCACCGTGGCGTTGCAAATGCTGCTGTTGCCGTTAACATCGGTCACCGTGAGCAGCACCAGATTGTTGCCGACGTCCGTACAACCGAAGTTGGTCTGGCTGAGGGCAAGGCTAGCGATGCCACAATTGTCGGTCGATCCGTTGTCGACATCCTGGGCGGCTACCGTAGCATTTCCGGCAGCGTCCAGCGCCACGGTTACGCTCTGGCAGACCGCCGTGGGCGCGATATTGTCCTCGACCGTAACCGTAGCGGTACAGGTCGAAGTATTGCTGTTGATGTCCGTTACCGTCAGCGTCACCGTGTTTGCACCGACATCGGCGCAGGTAAAGCTGGTCGGCGCGGCGCTGATGCTGGCGATGCCGCAATTGTCATTGCTGCCCCCATCGATGTCCGAAGCCGTAATGCTGGCATTGCCGGAAGCATCGAGCTGAACGGTAACGTTCTGGCAAACCGCCGTCACCGGGAAGGTATCGTTGACCGTTACCGTCGCGGTGCAAGACGAGACATTGCCATTGTTATCGGTCGCGGTCAGGGTGACCGTATTCGTACCGACATCCGCGCAAGTGAAGGAGCTGTTGTCAATGGACAAGCTGCTCAGGCCACAGGCGTCGGTCGTGCCGCCGTCTACATCCTGGGCGGTGATCGATGCGGTACCGATCGCGCTCAGGAAGACGGTCACGTTCTGGCAGGTGGCCACCGGAGCGACCGAGTCGATCACCGTTACGTTCGAGACGCAGGTGGCGACATTGCCATTGTTATCCGTGACGGTAAGGACCGCCGCATTCGAGCCGGCGACATCGCCACAACCGAAGGTATTCGGATTCACACTCAGACTTGCAATGCCACAAGCATCGTTCGAACCATTGTCGAGGTCCGCCGTCGTGACCGAGGCAGTGCCCCCTCCGTTGAGGTAGACCGTAACGTCCTGGCAGATCGCATTCGGGACCGTATTGTCGACCACCGTGACCGTACCGGTACAGGTGCTCGTGTTGTTGTTGACGTCGGTCACGGTCAGGGTGACCGTATTGGCTCCGACATCGGCGCAGGTAAACGCGCTTTGGCTCAGGCTCAGGGTCGCAATCCCGCAAGCATCGCTCGAACCGCCGTTCAGGTTGCCCGGGACGATGGCCGCGTTGCCGCTTGCATCGAGCTGGACCGTCACGTTCTGGCAGATGGCGTTCGGGGCGACATTGTCTTCCACCGTTACCGTCGCCTGGCACGAACTGACGTTGGCGTTGCCGTCGAGCACCGTCAGGGTGACCGTATTTACGCCGACATCCGAACAACTGAAGGTAGAGACGTCCAGGCTGGAACTGACGATGCCGCAGGCATCGGTCGAGCCGCCGTCAACATCGGCCGGGGAAATCGTGACTGTCCCGGAGACGTCCAGTTGTGCGGTGATATTCTGGCAGATCGCCACCGGAGCCACCGTATCGGTGACCTGGACCAAGGCCTGACAAGCGGCGGTGTTGTTCGAGGAATCCTGCACGGTCAGCAGCACCGGGTTCACCCCGATATCACCGCAACCGAAGCTGGTCCGATCAAGGAACAAGGTGTCGATGCCACAGGCATCCGAAGAACCGTTGCTTATGTCCGCCGGAGTAATCGTGGCCTGACCGTTCGCATCGAGGTTTACCGTGATATTCTGGCAGATCGCCACCGGCGAAGTGCTGTCTATTACGGTGACAATGGCGAAGCAGGTATCGAAGTTCAGCGAGATATCGGCCGCGGCCAGCGTGACCGTATTCGCGCCGAGGGTGCTGCAATCAAAGTTCTTGGGATTCGCTTCCAGGATGTGGATGCCACAGGCATCGAAAGTCGCATTGTTCACGTCCTCGTCATCGATGGTATAGTTGCCCGTCGCATCAAGGAAGACCGTGATGTCGCGGCAGGTGGCGACCGGCGCCGTCGTATCAAATACAGCGACCGAAGCACTACAGCTATTCGAGTTGCCGTTGACGTCGGTCACGGTCAGAGTGACCGTCGGGAAGCCATTGGCGACCGTGTGGAAACCGAGGCTCTGGAAGTAATCCTGCGGGAAGTTCGTCCACTGACTGCCCAGGACCACAAATCCGGGCACGTTGAAGAGCCAACCGTTAAGGATCACGGGATTCCGGACCAAAGTCTGGTTGAGCGTACTCTTGTTGCCGGTCGTCCAGGCCGTACCCGGGTTTTGACCGATGGAAGCAAAGAGATCCTGGCGCTGTCCGTTGCGCACCAGTTCGACCGCATCGTTGCCGTCGAAGAAAGCGGCGGTGCTGGTTTGGTTGGCGCGGGCCAGGAAGGGCACGTCGGCGCCGGCGTCACAGATCACGTGGACCCCACCACTGACGATGGTCCCGGTCAGCGGAATCGTGACACTCGGTACGAAGCTCCCGTTGAAGTAGAAGCGCAATTCTACGTTCTCCGCCGCCAGGTCAACCGTATTGCTGGTCGGGTTGAAGATCTCGATGCAGCGGTTGTTGCCGCTGCCCTCGACGTACTCTGAAATCAGCAGACCAAAGGACTGGGCCGATACATTGACGTCCGCACAGTTAAAGGTGTCGCGGCTCAATTCAAAGTTCGCGATGGCGCAGTTGTCGGTGGAACCATTGTTGATGTCCGCCGGATTGACGATCGCGATGCCCTGGTTGTTGAGGAAGACGGCAACCGACGTACAAACGGCGTCGGGCGCGAGGGTGTCTTCGACAAAGACATTCGCCACACAAGTGCTGACATTGTTGTTGACATCGGTCACGGTGACCGTAGTCGCCACAAACCCGACATCAGCACAGGTAAAGGCATTCGGCGCAACGGTGACGCTGGCGATGCCGCAGGCATCGTTCGAGCCACCATCAACTTGCGCTCCGGTAATCGAAGCGTTGCCGTTCTGATCGAGTTGTACCGTGATGTCCTGGCATACGGCCACCGGCGCGACATTGTCCTCCACAGTGACGATGGCCACACAACTGGAGACATTATTATTGACGTCGGTCACGGTCAGCGTGACATTGTTCGGGCCCACGTTTGCGCAGCCAAAACTGGTCGGCGCGGCGGTGATGCTGGCCACCGTACAGTTATCGCCGGAACCACCATCGATGTCGGCGGCCGTGATATTGGCCTGGCCGAGCGCGTCAAGTTGAACCGTGATGTTCTGGCAGACCGCAGTGGCCGGCGTGGTATCGACCACCGTCACCGTGCTCAGACAGGTGCCGAGGTTGCCGTTGACGTCGGTCGCGGTCAGGATGACCGTGTTGTTACCGATGGTGTTGCAGTCAAATGCATTGGGGTTCACCGCGAGGCTGGCAATGCCGCAATTGTCCGTCGTACCACCATCCACGTCGGCCGGGGTGATGGTCGCTTGCCCGCTGGCATTGAGCTGCACGGTCAGGTTCAGACAAACCGCCGTCGGGGCGAGATTGTCTTCTACCGTCACGGTTGCGGTACACGTAGAGACATTGTTCGACGCATCGGTCACGGTGAGAACCACGTTGTTGGCGCCGACATCGGCACAGCCGAAGGTATTCGGACTTGCCGACAGGCTCGTGATCGCACAGTTGTCGGACGAACCGCCATCCACGTCCGCCGGCGTGATCGAGGCGTTGCCGGAAGCGCCCAATTGCAGAGTGATGTTCTGGCAAACGGCCACCGGCGCGACGGTATCGTTCACGGTGACGTTTGCGGTACACGAACTGACATTGCCGTTGACGTCGGTCACAGTCAGGGTCACCGCATTGTTACCGGAGTTCGCACAATTGAAGGTCATCGGGCTGATCGCCAGATTGGCGATCCCACAATTGTCATTGCTACCGCCGTCTACATCGGCGGGGGTAAGCGTCACCGAACCGGAACCCGGCAGGGTCACCGTGATGTTCTGACAAATTGCATTCGGCGCGATATTGTCTTCGACGGTGATCACCGTTTGGCACGTACCGGTATTGCCGTTGTTATCGGTTGCGGTCAGGGTGATAATGTTCTGCCCGACATCCGCACAACCGAAGTTGGTTTGACCTAAGCTCAGGCTGGCAATGCCACAGGCATCATTCGAACCGGCATCCACCGCCGCGGCCGTCGTCGATCCGTTCCCATTGGCATCCAATTGGATGGTCACCGACTGGCAAAGCGCGGTCGGCGGGACATTGTCTTCCACGGTGACCGTCGCGGTACATGTACTGGTATTGTTGTTGACGTCGGTCACGGTCAGGGTCACGGTATTCGCCCCCACATCGGAGCAAGTAAAGCTATTCGGACTGACCGCCAGGTTGGCGATGCCGCAAGCATCGGTGCTGCCACCATTTACGTCGGAGGCATTGACCGAGCCATTGCCCGCCGCATCCAGTTGCACGGTCACGGCCTGGCAGACCGCATTCGGTGCGACATTGTCCTCGACGGTCACCGTCACCGTACAGGTGTTGGTGTTGCCGTTGACGTCGGTCACGGTGAGGGTTTCGGAATTGTTGCCGATATCGGCGCAGGTAAAGGCGGTCTGGCTCAGGCTCAGACTACCGATGCCGCAGTTGTCGGTGCTGCCGCCGTCGGTGGCCGCCGCAGTCGTGGTTCCGTTGCCGGAAGCGTCAAGTTGCACGGTGACATTGGCGCAGACCGCGTTCGGGGCAATGTTGTCCTCGACGGTGACCGTAGCGGTGCAGGTCGAGGTGTTGCTGCTGCCATCGGTGACGGTAAGGGTGACCGCATTTGCACCGACATCAGCGCAACCGAAGCTGGTCTGACTCAAGCTCAGGCTGGCGACCGAGCAGTTGTCGCTGCTGCCGCCATCGACATCGGAAGCGGCAATCGTGGCCGATCCACTGCCATTGAGCTGGACGATGACCGGCTGACAAAGCGCGGTGGGCGCGACGTTGTCCTCGACGGTGACCGTCGCGGTACAAGTGCTGGTATTGTTGAACGGATCGGTGACGGTCAGGGTCACGGTGTTTGCCCCGAGGTCGGCGCAGGTAAAGCTGCTCGGGCTGACCGAGAGGCTCACGTTGCCGCCGCAGTTGTCGCCCGAACCACCGTCGACGTCCGCCGGGGTGATCGAGGCGTTGCCGAAGCCATCGAGTTGGACGGTGGCGTTCTGGCAGACCGCCGTCGGAGCGCTGCTATCGACCACCGTCACCGTGCTGTTGCAGGTAGCAGTGTTGCCATTGACGTCGGTCACGGTGAGGGTCACCGTGTTTTGGCCCACGTTGGCGCAGCCGAAGGAATTCGGCGAAACCGCGAGGCTGGCGATGCCGCAATTATCGGACGAACCACCGTCGACATCCGCCGCGGTAATCGAAACCGAACTGCCCGTGCCGAGCTGTACGGTGAGGCTCTGGCAGACCGCCGTCGGGGCCACGTTATCTTCAACCGTTACGGAACCGGAACACGTACTGGTGTTGCCGTTGACGTCAGTCACGGTGAGGACCACCGTATTTGCGCCGACATCTGCACAGGTAAAGCTTGTCGTGTTCAGGCTGAAGCCGCTGATGCCACAGTTGTCGCTGCTGCCATTGTTGATCTGCGCGGCGCTAATGCTGCCGTTGCCCGAAGCGTCGAGTTGCACCGTGGCATTGGCACAAAGCGCTGTCGGCGGGGTATTGTCTTCCACCGTCACCACAGCGATGCAGGTGGAAGCATTGTTGTTGACATCGGTAGCGGTCACCGTAACGTTATTCGGACCGACATCCGAGCAGGTAAAGATGTTGTTGTCAATGCTCAAGGTTGGATTCGCGGTGCAGTTATCCGTCGCCGATCCTACCGAAGCCGGAGTGATCGTCGCGATACCAGAAGAGTTCAGCGCCACCGTGATGTTTTGGCACGTCACGACGGGAGCGGCATTGTCTTGGACCACCACCGAGGCGATGCAAGTACTGACGTTGCCGTTGACATCGGTCACACTCAGCGTCACCGGGTTGTTGCCGACGTTGGCGCAGGTAAAGGCCGTCTGATTGGCCGAGATCGACGCGATGCTGCAATTGTCGGTGCTGCCACCGTCGATGTCGCTGGCCACAATCGAAGCGTTGCCCGCGGCGTCGAGCTGTACGGTTACGCTTTGGCAGACCGCATTCGGCGCGATGTTGTCTTCCACCGTCACGGTAGAGGTACAGGTGGAAACGTTGCTGTTGACGTCAGTCACGGTCAGCGTAACGCTGTTTGATCCGACATCGGCGCAGGTGAAGCTGGTGTTGCTCAGACTCAGGCTGGCGATGCCGCAGTTATCGCTGGAGTTGTTGTTGACGTCCAGCGTAGAAATCGAGGCGTTGCCGGAGGCGTTCAACTGGACGGTGACGTTCTGGCAATTGGCGGTCGGGGCAACGTTGTCCTCTACGCTAACCGTGGCGGTACAGGTGCTGGTGTTGCCATTGACATCGGTCACGGTTAATGTCACCGGATTGGGCCCAACATTCGAGCAACTGAAGGCTGCCGGACTCACGCTCAGGTTGGCGATGCCGCAATTGTCGTTGCTGCCATTGTTAATTTGGGCCGCGGTCACCGCGGCATTGCCGAAGCCATCCAATTGGACCGTAGCATTCTGACAAACCGCCGTTGGGGCGATGTTGTCCTGCACGGTGACGGTTGCGGTACAGGTAGCAGTGTTATTACTGTTGTCGGTCACAGTGAGGGTCACCGAGTTGGCGCCGACATTGGCGCAGGTAAAGGCCGTCGGGCTGGCCGACAGGGTTACCGTGCCGCAAGCATCGCTCGATCCGCCGTCGACATCCGCCGCGGTGATCGAGGCATTGCCGGAAGCGTCAAGCTGGACCGTAGTGTTTTGGCAGACCGCAATCGGCGCGACATTGTCTTGCACCGTAACGGTAGCGTTGCAGGTGGAGACATTGTTGTTGTTGTCGGTCACGGTCAGGGTCACGTTGTTCACCCCCGGGGTTGCACAGGAAAACGTGTTCGGGCTGAGACTGAGGCTGGCGATGCCACAAGCATCGTTGCTGCCATTGTCAATCTGCGAAGGTGCAACCACGACCGGCGCGGTGCTGGTCAGGTTGATTGTGATGTTTTGGCAAACGGCGGTCGGGGCAATGTTGTCCTGGACGGTTACCGTAGCCGTGCAACTCGAACTGTTGTTGCTGGCGTCGGTCACGGTCAGGGTAACGGTGTTCTGACCCACGTTCGAGCAGTTGAAGCTGCTCGGATTCACTGTCCGCGCGAGGTTGGCGGTGCTGGTGCAGTTGTCGGTCGAGCCGCCGTCCACGTCGATGGCATTCAGCGAAGCAAATCCGCTGGCATCGAGTTGCAGGGTGACGTTCTGGCAAACCACCGTTGGGACGGTGATGTCTTCGACGGTCACAGTCGAGGTACACGTGCTGGTATTGTTGTTGACGTCGGTCGCGGTCAGCGTTACCGTATTCGGTCCCACGTTCGCGCAGTTGAAGCTGAGCGGGGAAGCGGTCACCGAGGCCAAGCCACAGGCATCCGTGGTTCCGCCATCAACATCGGCCACGGTAATGGTGGCACTGCCGGCGGCGTTGAGCTGGACGGTGAGGTTGTTGCAGACCGTGGTCGGGCCTTCGTTGTCATTGACGGTGACGTCGAAGCTGCACGTCGACACATTGTTGCTGGCGTCGGTCGCAGTGAAGGTGACCGAAGTGGTGCCGACCGGGAAGTTGGAGCCGGACAGGTTAGTGCCGGTCAAGGTGACGCCGGGACAGTTGTCGCTGGCATTGATCGGACCAAAGGTTGGGTTGCCGAAGCACTGACCCGGGGTGGTGGACACCACAATCGGGCCGGTCGGGCAACCGGTGATCGTCGGGTTCTGCAAATCTTCCACGGTGACCGTAAAGGTACAGGTCGTCGTGTTTTGGCTGCCGTCGGTCGCAGTGACCGTCACGACATTGGTCCCGACCGGGAACAGACCGATGTTCACATTGCCGATCTTTATGATCGAAGCGCCGGGCGAGGCGGAACTGACCGTTACCTGCGAACAGTTGTCGGTCACGACCGGATCCATCCAGACGTGCTGGGCGTTGCAGTTGTTCAAGACCGCCGGAAGCGTAACGCTGGGCGGACAGACAAATGCGGGCGGGCCGATGGTATCGATGACGGTCACAGTGGAGGTACAGGTGCTCACGTTGTTGTTCACGTCGGTCACGGTGAGGGTCACCGTATTCGGGCCGAGATCCCCGCAACCGAACGTCGTGATGTCGAGAGAGAGACTGGCGATGCCACAGGCGTCATTCGAACCGCCATCGACGGCGGCGGCCGTCGTCGAACCATTGCCACTGCTGTCGAGGGCGACAGTTACATTTTGGCAGAGGGCAATCGGCGGAACATTGTCCTCGACGGTGACCACGGATGTACAGGTAGAGACGTTGTTGTTGACGTCGGTCACGGTGAGGGTCACGGTATTCGCACCGACATTGCTACAGCCGAAGGTACTCGGACTCACGGCTAGAGAAGCAATCGCGCAGTTGTCGCTGCTGCCACCATCTACCTGAGCGGCGGTGATGGAGCCGTTGCCGCTAGCGTCGAGCTGGACGGTGACGTCCTGACAGACAGCAATCGGTGGGACGTTGTCCTGGACCGTGATGGTCGCGGTACAAGTCGAGACATTGTTGTTGTTGTCGGTCACGGTCAGGGTGACCGTATTCCCGCCGACGTTTGCACAACTAAAGGTGCTGGGATTCACCGCCAGCGAGGCGATGCCGCAAGCGTCATTGGAACCGCCATCGACTTGGGCGGCGGTGATGGAACCGTTGCCGTTGGCGTCGAGTTGGACGGTAACCGGCTGACAGATGGCGACCGGCGGGACATTGTCTTCCACCGTCACCGTGGCGGTACAGGTGGAGACATTGTTATTGTTGTCGGTCACGGTCAGGGTGACCGTGTTGGGGCCGACGTTGCCGCAGTTGAAGCTGTTGGGCGAAACCGAGCGCGAGGCGATGCCACAGGCGTCGGTGGAACCGCCGTCGACCTGGGCGGCCGTGACCGAACCATTCCCCGCCGCATTGAGCTGGACGGTGACGTTTTGGCACACGGCGTTGGGCGCGACATTGTCCTGCACCGTCGCCGTGGCGGTGCAGGTGGAAGTGTTGTTGTTGACGTCGGTTACGGTGAGGGTCACCGTATTGGCCCCGACATCGGCACAGCCGAAGGTGTTCGGCGCCACCGACAAGGAAGCGATGCCGCAAGCATCGGAGGAGCCATTGTTGACCTGGGCGGCGGTGACCGAACCGTTTCCGGCAGCGTTGAGCTGCACGGTCACGTTTTGGCAATTGGCCACCGGCGGGACGTTGTCCTCGACGGTAACGGTCGCGGTGCAGGTCGCGGAGTTGTTGCTGTTGTCGGTCACGGTCAGGGTCACGGTATTTGCCCCGACATCGCTACAGTTAAAGGTGTTCGGCGAGACCGAAAGGTTGCTGATGGTACAGTTGTCGGTGCTGCCGTTGTTGACCTGGTTGGCGGTAACCGAACCGTTGCCGGCGGCGTTGAGCTGCACGGTGACGGCCTGGCAGACGGCGGTGGGGGCGATGTTGTCGCGGATCGCGCTAACGACATTGGAGGTGCCCTGGTTACAGCCGGAGCCGGAGCAGTTGCGCAACGCGCGGTAATAGGTCGTGGTGGTGAGCGCACCGGTATTGTAGGTGCTGCTGTTCGATCCGACATTTGACCAGGGACCGGTCGGAGTCGGGGCACTTTGCCACTGGAAGCTACAGCCGGTGCCACCGGAAGCGGTAGCGGTCAGCGTGAAGTCATCGCCGGGACAGAAGATGCCGCCCCCGCTGATGCTGACGCTCGGGTCGGGAACCACGGTTACGGTCAGGACATTCGAGGTGGCGGTGCCACAACCGCTGCCGGTACAGACCCGGCGCACCCGGTAGAAGCGGGTCGCGGTCAGGGTGCCCGTGTTGTAGGTTGCGCTGTTGCCGCCCACGTTGCTCCACGGTCCGGACGAGGAAGTGGCGACTTGCCACTGGTAGCTACAGCCGGTGCCGCCCGAGGTCGAGGACGACAAGGTCTGGTTCCCGCCGGTACAGATCGTGGCGCTGCCCGAGGCGGAAATCGTGGGATCGGGCACGACGGTGACGGTCACCGTATTTGAGGTGGCGGTGCCACAACCATTGCCGGTACAAACGCGCTGGGCGCGGTAGTAACGGGTCGCGGTCAGCGTGCCAGTATTGTAGGAACTGCTGTTGCCGCCCACATTGGTCCAGGGACCGGAAGGCGAGGTCGCCACTTGCCACTGGGTGGAACAGCCGGTGCCGCCGGAAGTCGAAGCAGTCAGAGTGCGGTTGCCGCCCGTACAGATGGTGCCGCTGCTGCTGACCGAAATCGAAGGATCGGGAACGACGGTGACGGTGACGACGTTCGAAAAGGGATCGCTACATCCGCTGCCGGAGCAGGATCGCTGCACCCGGTAGAAGGTCGTCTGGGTGAGCGTACCCGTGTTGTAGGTCGCGCTGGCTTGGGTGGAGACGCTTGTCCAAGGTCCGCTGCTGCTGATGGTGCTGCGCTGGAAGATGAACGTACAGCCGGTGCCGTTGCTGGCACTGGCGGTGATGGTCTGGTTGCCGCCGGTACAGATCGTGCCGCCGCCGGAAAGCGAAACGGAAGGATCGGGAACCACGGTGACGGTCAGGACATTCGAGGTGGCGGTGCCACAACCGCTGCCGGTACAGACCCGGCGCACCCGGTAGAAGCGGGTCGCGGTCAGGGTGCCAGTGTTGTAGGTTGCACTGTTGCCGCCCACGTTGCTCCACGGTCCGGACGAGGAAGTGGCGACTTGCCACTGGTAGCTACAGCCGGTGCCGCCCGAGGTCGACGAGGACAAGGTCCGGTTCCCGCCGGTACAGATCGTCCCCCCGCCGGAGGCGGAAATCGTGGGATCGGGGACGACGGTGACGGTCACCGTATTTGAGGTGGCGGTGCCACAACCACTGCCGGTACAAACGCGCTGGGCGCGGTAGTAACGGGTCGCAGTCAGCGTGCCGGTATTGTAGGAACTGCTGTTGCCCCCGACGTTCGTCCAGGGACCGGAAGGCGAGGTCGCCACCTGCCACTGGGTGGAACAGCCGGTGCCGCCGGAAGTCGAAGCGGTCAGGGTCCGGTTGCCACCCGTACAGATGGTGCCACTGCTGCTGATGCTGATGCTCGGATCGGCGACAACGGTGACCAGGATGACATTCGAGATGGGGTCGCTACATCCGCTGCCGGAGCACAAGCGCTGGACGCGGTAGTAGAAGGACTGGGTCAGCGTACCGGTATTGTAGTTAGCGCTGCTCTGGTTGGAGACGGTGGCCCAGGGTCCATTCGGTCCCGTCGAGCGCTGGAAAACAAAGCTACAGCCGGTGCCGTTGCTGGCACTCGCGGTGATGGTGCGGTTGCCGCCGGTACAGATGGTGCCCGCACCGGAGAGGGAAACGCTCGGGTCGGGAACGACCGTGACCTGCACTACGTTGGAGAAAGGATCGTTGCAACCAGAACCGTTGCAGATCCGCTGGACACGGTAAAAGAAGGTCGAGTTCAGGGTGCCCGTGTTGTAGGTTGAGCTGTTGCCGCCTACGTTGGCCCAGGGACCGCTGCTGGAAGTGGACCGCTGCCACTGGTAAGAGCAGGATCCGGTACCGCCGGATGTTGCGGAAGTCAGGGTCCGATTGCCGCCCTGGCAAATCGTACCGCCGCCGGAAGCAGAGATACTCGGATCGGCGACGACCGTGACCTGAACGACATTCGAGAAGGGATCGTTACAGCCGACCCCGTTGCAAATCCGCTGGACCCGGTAAAAGAAGGTCTGGCTGAGGCCGCCGGTGTTGTAGGAACTGCTGTTGCCACCGACGTTGGTCCAAGGACCGTTGCTGCTGGTAGCGCGCTGCCACTGATAGGAGCAGGAACCGGTGCCACCCGAAGTCGTCGAGGATAGGGTCCGGTTGCCCCCGACACAAATCGTGCCGGCTCCGGAAGCCGAGATCGAGGGATCGGCGACCACGGTCACCGTGATCACGTTAGAGATGGCCGAACCGGAGTTGCACTGGTCGGTGACCACCCGGCGGTAGCATCGCGTTTGGGTCAGGGCCGGTGGATTGTAGGTCGTGCCGGTCGCCCCGCCGATATTCGACCAACCGCCGGAACAGTTGATCTGCTGCTGCCATTGGTAGTTGTAGGGACCGATGCCGCCGGATGCACTGGCAAAGTTGCCGAAGGAACCCAGGTTACCCCCGGAGCAGATCGTCTGGTTGGAACCGATGCTCCCGGCATTGAGCGGAGAGCAAGTGGTGTAGACGACGCGCAACTGGGAAAGGTCCGCTTCAAATCGCTTCCAGGTTCCCTGGGTCGCCATCCCCACCTGGAAGTAGTTCTGGGGAAGCAAGGTTTCGAGGCGCGCATCAGCGCTGCCCCCGAGGTCAAAGTAGCCGTAGAAGTTGTTGGCCCAGCCGGGATTGAAACTTTGGTAGTTGACCCCGTTGCCGAAGTCGTTGTAGGCTCCACCGTTAAACTGGGCGTAGGGGCCCGGCGTACCGGTGACGTCGCGGACGGTGGTACTGGAAGAAGTGGTATTGATTTGGGCTCCGTTCAACCAGAAGCGGGCATCCACGTCGTCGATCCGGGAGTTGTCCGGAATCGAGGTCGTGTTCCAGCGGATCCAACCGCGGTAGGCGGCATTGCTGAAGAAGCTCGCCGTAAAGACGAAGTCAACGTTGTCCAGGAAAGCACCGGCGGAGTTTTGCCAGCCCCCGAACTGACCGTTGTAGATCACGGTCGGGTCGGCCACCACCGGAAAATCGCGCCCAGGCCGGTCCAGCCAGCGCAGGTCAATCAGCAAGGTCACGCGGTAGCGGTCTCCAACGCGCTCAACCAAGTAGGTCTCCCGGGTACGGCCCGTGGGATACATCTCGTTGTAGATGTCGTTTTTTTCATAAATATCCGGCGTCGGCAGTTTGTATATCGGCTCGTTGGCGGGGTTGAGGATGGAAATCCCACCCCGGACACCTTCGCGCTTGCTAATCGATTGGTTGCCTTTGCCCAGGGTCCATCCGGCGGGCAATTCCACGTACTCAGAAATCGCAAGATACCCCCGCTTGCCGGCCACCATCACCGGCAAGGAGTTGATCACGTAGTTGTTTTTGACCCGATTGTTCCCCACGACGTATTCATTGTCGACCACAGAGAAGAAGTTGGGATAAATGACTTTTTTGCCATCGAGCGAAGGCGATACGGTAGCGGCTTTCTCGAGCACCGTTTCCTTACCGAGGGTGTCAATGAAGGAGAGTTCTGCGTCCATCCCCATGCGCATCTTGAGGCCGGTACCTTTGACCAGAACCCCGTTGCCCCCGTTGAGCGTATGGGGGAAAAAGGATTGGAGGGTATTGGTGACGTTTTCGTAAGCAAATCCGTCCTTCACCGACATGCGAATCCGCGGATCGATATCCTGCATCTCCCCACTGGGAGCCTTGTAGTGAACGGGGCCACCCGAGGTGATCGTGGTAAAGTTACCATCGCCCATGTCGAAGGTTTTCGAAGTCGCATCCCGTTTGTCGATCATTTCTTTTTCGGGATTGAGGCCTTCGTAGGCACCGCCTTTCTTGTACCGCTCGTGCGGGGATTGATAAGCGGGTCCCGATTCCTTCGTAGGTGCCTGGGTCCAGGCGGAAGTACTCGTGAACAAAAAGGTCAAGCTCGCCAGGATGGTCAGGGCGAGGTTGAGTTTTGTACGACAGTAACTAGAACTCATGGTGATTATTGTTGGAAACTGAAATCGATTTCTTCTCTGAGATCTTAACACGTTGGGTTCGAACGTAGGCGGAAAGTCGTTGCTATATCATCGAAAATGAAGGGATACCGCAAATCGAGAACCGAATTGGCGTCCCGCGGAAACTATTTCTAAGCGTTCCCTCCAGTGGGCGAAAACGCTGGTATTGCCAAAAGAATACAATAAGGAAATGCAACGCCTGGAGTGGCGAAAATGAGGAACGCGCGGTGGTACCAGGGGCGCGATCAAAAACCAAATTTACAGAGCGGGTCATCCGATGATGTTGTGCAATACTGGCTAAGACCATCTGCGTCCAGATGATCTCTTTAAGGTAAATGCTTAGTCAGACAGGGATTTGAACTGCGCTTTTCAGCTAATGCAAAAATCTCGTTCATCTCCCGCCTTCGGCAAGCATCACAATCGCCGAAGCGATTCCATTAAATTCAACTTCTTATGAAGTAGTAGTCGATGTTGTGATTGATGTACAAATAGAGGACAGTACCTCTGTCTTTAATTCATACTCAATGTAAGCATTACCATGACGAAAATCAAGATTCAAAAACCGCCGCCGAATAAATTCGCCGATTAGTCTCAATTTTACCGGACAACAAGTAAATATTGCCTTGCACATCGGGAACAAAACGGGAGAGCTAAGTAGCGTGGATACGGGATTGAAGCAGCGAGGAATGCCGGCGCCCGCACGGCGCAAGTTGAAATTCGCCCCCCCACTAGAACACACGGAATTCGCAGGCGATCACCGAGCAAATATGGTTTTGATCAGGCCGTTCTCCCTCCCCGGCATGGACTTACCCACCCTGCAACATTCATTTTATCACTAAAGTAGCCAAATTATTGAGAAAATTTTATCAAAAATGTTTTATTTATTATAATTCATCACTATAATTGCAATATCATTCGATAAATTATCATCAATAAGCTCAAAAACTCAGAAATCAATCATTGAAACATCATGTGTGGCATCATCGGCATATTTGACCTCAAGACAGACCCCGCATCCTTGCGTCCCCAACTGCTGGAAATGGCCAAGCGGATTCGCCATCGCGGGCCCGACTGGTCGGGCATCTTCACCGGTGAGCGTGTCCTGCTCGCCCACGAGCGCCTCGCCGTCGTGGATCCGGCCTCCGGCCGCCAGCCCCTTTTCAGTGAAGACGCACTGCAAGTCATGGCGGTCAACGGAGAAATCTACAACCACCGTGAATTGCGCGAAAATTATGCGGGACGTTACCACTTCCGTACGCAGTCGGATTGCGAAGTCATTCTTCCCCTCTATCGGGAAAAAGGGACGGCTTTCCTAGAAGACCTCAACGGCATATTTGCCTTTGCTCTCTACGATCTGGAAACCGACGAGTACCTGATTGCCCGCGATCACCTGGGAATCATTCCGCTCTACATGGGCTGGGATATCTACGGCAACTTTTACGTGGCTTCCGAGCTCAAGGCGCTGGAAGGCTTTTGCAAGAAAATCGAAGAGTTTCCGCCCGGGCATTACCTGAAAAGCGGAGATGTCGCCCCGACCCGGTGGTACCGGCGGGATTGGGAGCAATACGCGGCGGTCGCCGAGCGCGCGTCAAGCATTGAGGAATTGAAGTCGGCCCTGGAAGCCGCCGTCCATCGACAGTTGATGTCTGACGTGCCCTACGGGGTGCTGCTTTCCGGAGGATTGGACTCTTCCATTACCTCCGCCATTGCCAAGCGATTCTCTGCCCGCCGGGTGGAATCGGACGACGAAGAGCAGGCGTGGTATCCCCAGTTGCATTCATTTGCCATCGGGCTGCGCGGCTCCCCCGACCTCGCGAAGGCACGCGAAGTGGCCGATCACATCGGGTCCATCCACCACGAGGTTTACTTCACCATTCAGGAAGGACTCGACGCCATCCGCGAAGTGATTTACCACCTCGAAACCTACGACGTGACTACCGTGCGCGCCTCTACTCCCATGTACCTGCTGGCCCGTGTGATCAAGTCCATGGGCATCAAAATGGTCCTCAGCGGTGAGGGCGCCGATGAAATCTTCGGCGGTTACCTGTACTTCCACAAGGCGCCCAATGCCCAGGCCTTCCACGAAGAAACCGTACGGAAGCTGTCAAAACTCCACCTGTACGATTGCTTGCGGGCCAACAAGTCGCTGGCGGCCTGGGGCGTCGAAGGCCGGGTCCCCTTCCTGGACAAGGAATTCCTGGACGTAGCCATGCGCCTCAACCCCGTCGACAAAATGCCGGGAGAAGGCCGCATGGAAAAGCACATCCTCCGCGAGGCCTTCGAAGATTACCTGCCGGCCAGCGTCGCCTGGCGCCAGAAGGAACAGTTCTCCGATGGTGTGGGCTACAGTTGGATCGATACCCTCAAAGAAATGGCCGACGCCCAAGTAAGCGACCAGGAACTCGAGCACGCGGCCTTCCGGTTCCCAATCAACCCCCCACGCAACAAAGAGGAATACCTTTATCGAAGCATCTTTGCCGAGCACTTTCCCTCCGATACCGCCGCTTCCTGCGTGCCTTCGGTTCCCTCGGTAGCCTGCTCCTCTGAAGTCGCCCTGCAATGGGACGCCAGCTTCCAAGGCCAAAATGAGCCTTCGGGAAGGGCCATCCGCAGCGTCCACGTCCAGGCCTATGCCTCAGAAAAACAACCGGCCGGCGCTTGAGCCCGTCCAGTTGCCCAGGACTCAATAACCCGTCTTTTCTACCTGTTTTGAGCTATTGATTGCGGCTGTCCGAGAAATCGGGCAGCTTTTCTTTTCCCCACTCCAGGTCTGAGGGGCAGTTTAAATTTAATCCTGTGATTTTGCATGGCATCTTTTTCCGCCTCTCTTCCGCTATTTTCTCGCCCATAGCTCGGGCGATGGACTCCAAAATGAGCTTTGATGGACAAAACATCTGTGTTCGCATATTTCACCAACCAATTTTAAACCGCCTCTGAATCCGGCCTTGCCCTCCACAAAAAAGCCGGAACGAGTCAGACATCCTCGTTCCGGCAAAAATTTCGTTCGGGAAATGACACGCCCTGCGTGTCGTCCTCAGCGCTCGGTTTCCGGCTTGCCCGCAAGGTGCAGCACCAAGAGCGCACTGCCCATCAGCGAGAGAAATACCCCGACCAGCAACAAACCATTGCCGCCAGCAAGATCGAAGGTCTTGAATACGCCGCCGGCAACCGCCGCGACGAGCCCAAGAGCAAGGGTTCCAATCATGGTTGATTTCATGGCGAAAACATTAATTCCTAATTTGTACACGCTCAATCGCCAGAATTTATTGTTCGGCGCGCGCATTGAACGAGCAGTATTGCTTTGACGGGAAAAAAGATTATTTCTTGCTATTCGTGCTTGTCGATCAGGACCGGATAAAGGTTTGCCGCGATCGCGGAACCCCGGCATTTGCGGGCCACATCCTTTTCCGTATAATTCGTCTCGTTGCCAGTCGCCGGCTTTTCGTCCCCGATCACGATGATCATGCGCTTGGTGGGCGATTTCCAGGAAAATTCATCCACCGTCCGGTAAACCGCACCGTAAATGTCCTCCACACTGCCGACCAGATCGGTTTCCCGCAGGAATTTCCCAAACTTATCGTAGTTCGTGCTCAAGTCCAAACTCCGATAGCCGTATTCGGAGCCGCTTTTCACGTCCGAAAAGGAGACGGCCCCCAAGCGCACCTTGCCGGTCTCCCTGAGCCGCTCAACAATGGATCGCAACTCGCGCTGCACCTCTTCGATGTCGTCCTTCATGCTACTGGTGTGGTCGATGACAAACACCAAATCTGCGCCTGGCACCAGATTTTCGTCCAGGGCCAAATGGATGGCCTGGATCAAGGGACAGTCAATCGCTGAGTAAAAACGGCCATTGGTGACCTGAGCCATGCTGCGGTATTTTTGCTCGATTTCATCGTTGAGGTAGGGCACGCTGCACTCGGCTTCAGGAATTCCCCGCTGGGGTTCCCAGCGTTCCTGAAAGCGCGGCTCTCTCCCGGCAAACGCCACTTGGGCGAGCAGAAGAAGGAAGACCGATAAAGTGCAAAAACGCTTTGTCATACAAACTGACCTCAATAAAACGCGAGTCAATCATCGCGTACGCAAATCAAGTTACGAATTAATGTGGAAAAACTGTGGAAATCTGCTCGACGTTTTTGCCGGCAAATTCTCCCCACCGACCTTGGGCTCCACCCGGTGGCGTCCCCTCCCACTCACCGCCACCAAATGCGACTCCAATGCCCCTCAGCGGACACCTCCCCGCAGCACGCATTGCCAAATCGCCGCCGAATACCTATTTTCATCCCAAATCCAATTTGCATGAAAAAATTGAGCTTAAACACGGAATCGGCTCCAGCGGCCATCGGACCGTACAGCCAGGCCGTTGCCGCCGGCGGCTTTTTGTACATCTCCGGTCAAATCGCCCTCAATATTCCCGGTGTCCCGATGGAGGAGGCCGATCTGCGGCAACAAGTCGAGCAGGTAATGAAAAACCTGGAGGCCATCCTCAAACGCGCCGAAATCGACTTTTCCCACGTGGTCAAGTCCACCATCTTCCTCGCCCCCGGCGAAGACTTCGCCACCGTCAATGAAGTCTACGGCCGCTGCTTCCCCAGCCATCCTCCCGCCCGCGAGACCGTCTGGGTCCACAGTTTGCCCGCCAACGCCCGCGTCGAAATTTCCATGATCGCAATCCTGTAAGTATGGCCTCCATCTCCCAACCACCGTCGACCCCTTCGACCCAAGATTCCGCTCCGGACGTCTCCTACATCATCAACGAGCTCGGCGAGGACCGGGCCTCCTATTTGGGATCCGTCACGCCGCCGATCTTCCAGACCAGTAACTTCTGCTTCCCCACCGTCCAGGAGATGCGCGATTCCCTCGCCCACGAAATGGACGTGCCCTTCTACTCCCGGGGCCACAACCCCACCGTCGCCGTCCTGCGCAAAAAGCTCGCCGCCCTCGCCGGTGCGGAAGAGGCCCTCGTCTTTTCCAGTGGATCGGCCGCGATCGCCGCCGCCGTCATCTCCCAGGTCAAGGCCGGAGACCACGTCGTCTGTGTGAGCAAACCCTATTCCTGGACCAATAAGCTCCTCAGCAAGCTCCTCAGCCGCTACCGGGTCACCACGACCTTCATCGACGGGCGGGAACTGCGGAACTGGGAGGAAGCCATCCGCCCAGAAACCCGACTTTTCTTCATGGAAAGCCCCAATTCGATGACCTTTGATCTACAGGACATCGAGGGGGTCGTCGCCATCGCCCGCGCCTGTGGCATCATCACGGTACTGGACAACAGTTACGCCTCGCCCCTGAATCAGCAGCCGATCAAGCTGGGCGTCGACATCACGACCCACAGTGCCAGCAAGTACCTCGCCGGACACAGCGACCTCGTAGCCGGCGTCCTGTGTACATCCCGCGAGATCGCCGAGCAGATTTTTGAGGGGGAATTCATGACCCTCGGCGGCATCATCTCCCCCCACGACGCCTGGCTCATGATCCGGGGACTGCGGACCCTCCCCTTGCGGATGCAGCGCGTCGCCGAAACCACGCCCCAAGTCGTCGCCTACCTGGAAAAACACCCCAAAGTGGAGGAAGTCCTCTACCCATTTTCTCCCCATTTTCCCCAGTACGAAATGGCGCAGCAACAAATGCGCCGCGGCACCGGCCAATTCAGCATCTTGCTCCGCGCCCCCGACATCGCCAGTTGCGAGAGCTTCTGCAATGCCTTGCGGCGATTTTTGATGGCCTGCAGTTGGGGTGGACACGAGTCCCTCATCTTCCCGATTTGCACCCTGTACGATTCGATGAACTACGGCGAAACGCCTCTGCCCTGGAATTTTATCCGGTTCTACGTGGGGTTGGAAGAGCCCGAAGTCCTGATTGCCGATCTGGCGCAGGCCCTGGATCAGATTTGAAATTGGTTACCTACGCTTCGTACCATTCCCAAGCTGATACGTACGCTTCTTTTTCGTCTACGTACTCGAGGAATTGCTGGTAGAAGCGGTGATTGCCCAAGGTTGCCGAATCGCCGATCACGATCAATTTCTTGCGCGCCCGGGTCAACGCGACATTCATCCGCCGTATGTCGCGGAGAAATCCGATTTCGCCTTTGTTGTTGCTCCGGACCAGGCTGATGCAGATCAAGTCGCGCTCCTGGCCCTGAAATCCGTCCACGGTATCTACGGAAATGAACTTTTGCCACGGCCAGAGTGGCTTGTAATCCTTCACCGCGCGCCGGAGGTACTTGACCTGATCCTTGTAGGGAGAAATCAGACCGATTGTGGCGTCTTCGGGAAACAGATCGGTAGGATCGGGTTTGGGTAAATGCGCCAACAGCTTGCCCAAGCGCCGCAGCAACAGGTCGGCCTCACCCGGATTGGAACGGGATTGCGTCTCTGGATTGTATTTCTCTTCGTGGCCCGTCCCCGCCGTATCAATGTACTCTAAGGCCCGCTCCAGATCCGCGTGCCGACCTGAATCTCCCAGCAGATGGGTGGCGACGGTGACATCCGCTTCCAGATTCCCTTCGTAAAACATTTGGCTGGAAAACTCCATGATCGACCGGTGCATGCGGTACTGGGTGCGCAGCATGACCTCGGCGTCTTGGTTGCGCATGACCCGCTCAAACAAGCTCACCCCAAGTCCGCCCTTTTCCGCACTGCGGGACTTCACCGTCGGTGGCAACTGGCAGTGGTCCCCAGCAAATATCACGCGGTTGGCGACGCGCATTGGAATCCAGCAGGCGGGCTCCATTGCTTGGGCCGCCTCGTCAATGAACAAAGTCGGAAACCGCCGACCGGCCAGCATCGGCGTGGCCGATCCAGTCAGGGTGCAGGCGATCACCTGGGCCCGGTTGATCAGGTCTTTGAAAATGTACTGCTCCAGGGCCCGGGCCTGGCGCTGACAGTGGCGTGCTTCGTCGAGCAGTTCGCGGCGGCGTTCGCGTTCCGCCCGTCCGAACTGCCGCTTAAATTTGGTGGCTTTGCGCCGGATGGCTTCCGCATCCTTCCGGTACTGCTTCATCTCCTTGTAAGCGGGGTGCATGGACACTTGCACGTCCAGACTGTTGCTCAATACTTCCTCGGATACCCGCGCGGGATGACCGAGCCGCAGCACAAACATCCCCTGCAGGGTCAGCTTTTCTACCAATAGATCCACCGCGAGGTTGCTGGCCGCGCACACCAGCACTTGGTCTTCCCGCTTGCAGGTTTGCACAATGGCCCGGACCAGCGTCGTGGTCTTGCCCGTACCGGGGGGACCGTGGATCGCCGCCACGTCTTCGGCGCGGGCCACTAGGTTGAGGGCCTCATTTTGCGAGGCATTTAAGCTCGGCAATTTGAGTTGAAAATTTTCCGGACTGAGTCCCGCGGGGTGTTTGCCATAGCATACGTCGCGCAAATCGGCAATTCGGTCCCCCCGGGCCTGCAACACGTCCCGTACCGCGGTTTCCATCAGGTCATAGGTCCGCTCATCGTAGTACAGGTCCAGCCCGAGTTTGTAATCGCCGGTCCATTCCGGCAGGCTGTCGCATTCCAATGCCACCCGCAACCGGTCTTCGTCCGCTTTGACCACGACGCCACTTACCGAAGGCGGGCGCTTCTTGGACTCCTGGTTGGGCCAAAGCGACACGATGCTGCCGTGCTGAAAGATGCCCGGCTGGCCCGTGGTTGCATTGCGCTCCAGTTCCACTACCAAACGGTCCCCTAGCCCGATTTCGTCCCGGACGATCTGCACCGGATACCAAGTCAATCCCCGCTCCTTTCGCTCCGCCAGCGGCGTATTCAAAAATCGCTGGCGGTACTGCTCACGCTCCTCTTCCCGTTCTTCCCGCAGCAGGTCCAATAACCGCCCCAATTTATTTGCTACATTATCCGTCATACAATTTTCAATTGCCAGTGCAAAAATTTCCAAAGGTATTCACCAGTAAATTTACGGCATCGCACCGTTCATTGAAAATTGATAATTGGGCCCAGGGCCGATTGGAAATCGGAAATTTTCCCATTGGAAGTTAAAGGCGGTTTTAAATTGGTTGGTGAAATTTGTGAGCGCAGATTTTTTCCCCCGAAGCTTATCTTGGAGTCCATAGCCAAAGCTATGGGCGAGAAAATACCGGAAGCAGGGCGGAAAAGATACCCTAGCAAAACCGCAGAATTAAATTCAAATCGCCGCTGGAGCGAAGCGTCCATTGCAAGTTCTCAGATCAGCTTTTTTTGAGGGTCTTGCGGCCGGCGACGCTGCAGATGGGGCATTCGGAAGGTTCGTGGCCCCGGGCTTTGCAGTATTCGCGGCCAAAAAAGATGATTTGGAGATGGAGTTTGTTCCACAGCGCACGGGGAAAGAGGCGCTTACAATCCTTTTCGGTTTGGACTACGTTTTTTCCGGTCGTGAGTCCCCAGCGGTAGATCAGGCGGTGGATGTGGGTGTCGATGGGAAATGCCGGCACGCCAAACCACTGGGACATGACTACCGATGCCGTTTTGTGCCCCACGCCGGGCAAGGCTTCCAAGTCTTCAAAATTGGCGGGCACCTCGCCGCCGTGTTGTTCCATGATCATGTCGGAGAGTACCGAAATCGCTTTTGATTTACGGGGAGAGAGACCACAGGGGCGAATGATCTGGCGGATATCATCCACCGGGACTTTGCGCATGTCGGCGGGATTGTCGGCGCGGGCAAACAGGCTGGGCGTAACCTGATTGACCCGGATGTCGGTACACTGCGCAGAGAGCAACACCGCTACCAACAACGTGTAGGCATCGGTATGGTCCAAAGGCACCGGCGTTTCCGGATACAATTCCTCCAATTTGTTGATGATAAATTCAACTTTTTCCGCTTTTCGCATACAGAATCAATTTACAATGATCAGTTGGGGAACTTCCCACTGCCCAGTACGGATGGTGAACTGCGACGAAGTAAAAATTGTTAACGCAAAACCGTCAATGATGAAAGAATTTCTGATGGGAGGATTTCCGATCAGAGAATGTCCAGTTTTCGATTTCGAATTGATGGCACCGGGTTGCTTGCTGGTGGGTGAGGGACAATTGAAAATTGCGTACAGCGTCCTTTGGAAATCAGAAATTGCATGCAGCACCCATTGTAAATCGGCGATCAAACCTCCGCCGCGCGGCGCTCAAACTGATAAATTTGAAGGTGGCTACGGCAGAAATTAAGTTTGGGCGGTTTAAAGGCTGTTTAAAATTGGTTGGTGAAATTTGCTATCGCAGATTTTTTTGTCTCTCAAAGCTCATTTTGGAGTCCATAGCCAAAGCTATGGGCGAGAAAATAGCTAAAGAGGGGCGGAAAAAGATCCCATAGCAAAATCACAGGATTAAATTTAAACCGCCTCTTAGGTATGAATTGTAGGCCGCACGTTCCGAACGCGACCATTGATTCTCAGAAATCGATCCGTTGAAAATTACCATTCGCCCTTCGGAGGCGGTTTAAAATTGGTTGGTGAAATTTGCTCGTGCATACTTTTTTGTCCATCGAAGCTCATTTTGGAGTCCATGGCCAAAGCTATGGGCGAGAAAATAGCTAAAGAGGGGCGGAAAAAGATCCCATAGCAAAATTTAAACCGCCTCTTGGAAATTGGTCCATTGTAAATTTTCAAAGCTCGATATTTCGCCAGCCGCCGAGGAGAAAACTGAGGCGGCCTTCCATCATGAATATCCGCTCGACATTGAGCCCGTCTTGGGTGCGCAGCGCGAGGCGATTGCTGGCGCCGGCGGCGATTTCGATGCCTTTGCCCGGAATGCCAAACGACATCTCGGCCGCGTAAAAGCTGAGGATGCTGGGGGTGAGCTGAACGACATTGGCGGGGGTGGCGCTGCTCTGGACCGTGTAGTCGCCCCAGACCGGATAGCCGTATTGGAAACGAAAACGCGACATCACTCGCTGCTCCTTTACCGTGTAGAGCGCGATCAGTTCGGCGGTCGCCGTCGCTTGCAAGAAAGGCTCGAAGTCATTCTGGACCACGATCTGATCGAGTTGGGGATCGGTGCCGTCCCGAAACTCCTGGTACAGATGGCTCACCACCGAGACTTCCGGCAACCGCAACAGGCCGCTCCGCGCCCCGACCGAGAATTTCAGGCAAGTGACCGGATCCCAAAATGAATTGAGTAGCAAATACCGCCCGAAATTGGCTTCCCCGACGATTTCACTTAGTTCATCGGCGTCGGGAGAAATGCGTCCAGCCCCACCGACTTGCCAAGTCCATCCGCCGGAGGCGGTCACCTCACGGTTCAGATCCGGTGTCATGTTGTATCCGGGATCGCGTTCCAAAGCAAAGCCCAGCCGGCCGAAATAACCCGCATTTTCCTGCACAGGCGCTCGGTTGGGCAGGGAAATCCCGCCGCCTAGGTCAATCTGAAAAAGGGTTTTTCGCTCCGTAGTCTGGCTGGAATCGACCGGACTCGGAGGAGGGGATTCGGCGATGGTCTGCGCCAAGCCGGCATTGGCCGCGAGGAAGAACAGTGCACCAACGGCGAGGCGACTAAATCGGATCATTTTTTCTGCCCACATAGCGATTCGGGTCGTCTAGTATCGAAATGGACCTCCAATGAGCACGGTCCAGTCTGGAGATCGGTAGTGTATTGATGTTTTCCACAATTTACAAATAAAATGTTGATAACCCACTTGGTTTGAGAAATTCCCCGATTGGGCGGCTTAAAATTGAGGGAAGAAATCTCGGCAACCACAAAATCGTGAGATCAGATTTAAACCGCCTCCCGTGGTGGTCGGAGCGATACGGATTCAAGGCTCCGGGCGACCAAACTGCGGTAAGAATTTCGTTTTCCTCCGGTACAAAACTGAATTCAATATTCGTGGAAAAAACCTGGGTTTTTTAACCGATTACGGATCCTGGACTTGCGGTTGTCCTTGGAGAAAGCCACGAAAAAAAGCCCGCAATACCGCAATTTTGAAGTTTAGAACCGCGATGTAGCGAAAGAATCTTTTGCTGAAAAACCAGGAAAGGATGGCGTAAATTGTTAACTTTGTACCTGGACGCTCGCTACCAAAAAAGTAAGCGACAACGCCATTCAATTGAACAAGATTGTCGACATACCCGCCGGAAATGTCATGGTGGTTTCTGACCTCCACGGAAACTGGGATGATTACGTTCAGGTCATGCGGCGTTGGCGGAAACACCAGCGATCGGGCGAAGCAGACCACCTGGTGTTTCTCGGGGATTTGGTGCACGCTCGGGGAAAATGGACCGATGCATCGCTCGCCATCATCGATGATTTGCGCCGCCGGGCATGTAATTTGTCCGGGAGCAATGTCTGGTGCGTCATGGGCAACCACGAAATGGTCCACATCTACCACGTGGAATTGTGGAAAGGGGAGGAGTGCTTTACCGCCGGGATGGAAGTTGCCATGGGCAACCAGCGAGCCGCTTACATCCGTTGGTTGATGGACATGCCCTTTTGGGTGCGCACCGACGGCGGTGTCCTCCTGGTACACGCCGGAGCCTGCCGCGAGATCGGGGGGAGGCAAGTGTCCGAGCAGGTGGTAAAGCGCCGCTATTTGTTCAACTGGCCCCACCGGACGCTGCTGCGAGAGCTGGCCCGGATTGCGGGGGTAAATCCCAGTGGGGACCTGCTGACAGAACTGAATCCGGCGATTGGCCTCGCCTTTGATGAGTTGCCCCAGACCCGCTTTCTGTGGGAATTTTGCATGAATAAAAACGAGCGAGAATACGGCGAAGCTTATTTCACCTACCTGAACAATTACCTGCGCTACTTGTCCTACGGCGCTCCCCGGCGCATGCAGGTTGTGGTAAGCGGGCACGTCCGGGTGCCCTTTGGCTGGGAAGTGGTTTCGGACCAACACCTGCGCATCAGCTCGGGTTTCGGTGCGGAAGACGATTCTTTTAAAACGTATCTTCTACTCGATGCCGACCGATTTTACAGCGATGCCCATGCTCTGGAAAATTGCACCATGGATTTGTATCCCAAAACGGGCCAGCAGTTGTAACCAGCAGTTCTGCCTTGGGGGATTCCCGACGCTTGTACTATATGTTATGTAGCGGCGGTTTAAATTCAGTTCTGCGATTTTGCTAGGGTATCTTTTCCGCTCTGCTTCAGCTATTTTCTCGCCCATAACTTTGGCTATGGACTCCAAAATGAGCTTCGATGGACAAAAAAATCCGCGCTCGCAAATTTCACCAACCAATTTTAAACCGCCTCTGAAGGAGGATCGTTTTACCAGGCGAATCTGCTTTGTGATTCGGACGCAATTTTCTTAACTTTGCAATCCTCAAAAACGAGAAGCAATGGCGAAGAAATCTAAAGACAATAGGATCCAGGTGATTCTGGAGTGTACCGAACACAAAAATAGTGGTAAGCCCGGCACCTCCCGTTACATCACCACCAAAAATCGGAAAAATACTCCGAGTCGGATTGAGTTGAAGAAATACAATCCGATTTTGCGCAAGCACACAGTTCACAAAGAAATTAAGTAAGGAGTTTATCGATGGCAAAGAAAGTAGTCGCAACCCTGAAGGACAAAACCCGCGTCAACCTGATCCGCGTGGTACTGCCGTACCGCAACGAAAAGACCGGGGCTTACTCTTTCCGGGAAGAGATGGTCCCGCAGGACCAAGTGAAAGACTTTCTCGCTAAGAACGGCCACTGAGCCACGCGGCGTTGAAGTCAAGAATGAAGGCGGAATGTTCCGCCTTTCTGTGTTTGTACCCCGTCGATCACTCCCGATTGAAGTTGCGCAAGCTGCTTGCCTCGGGATCGCAACCGCCGCTCATCTCGGCTAGACCGGGTTAACAATCGCCCTTCACCATCATATTTCTCTACCATTATGCTTGCCAAAACCATTTTGATCACCGGTTCCAATGGTCTGTTGGGGCAAAAACTTGTGGATCGCCTGGCCGGCCGCGATGCGGTGCAACTCGTGGCCACCTCACTCGGGGTCAATCTGAATCCCAATGCCACGGGCTACGTTTACGAAAACCTGGATGTCCTCGATCCGGTGGCGATTCAGGCCGTATTTGAACAATATCAGCCCACCGAGGTCATCCACACCGCCGCCATGACCCACGTGGACCGTTGCGAGCAGGAGCGCGACCAGTGCCGCCAACTCAATGTAGATTCGGTCCGCTATTTGGTAGATGCCTGCCGCCGGTACGGCGCCAAGATCATCCACGTTTCTACCGACTTTGTGTTTGACGGGGAGTCCGGACCCTATCGGGAAAAAGACACTCCCAATCCGCTTTCCCTGTACGGGGAAACAAAGCTCGAAGGCGAGCGGATCGTTATCGAAAGTGGAATTCCCTTTGCCATTGCCCGGACGATGCTGGTCTACGGCGTAGTCGCCGACATGTCGCGCAGCAACATCGTGCTCTGGGCCCGCAAAGCCCTCGCCAACGAGGAGCACATCAACGTCGTCAACGATCAGTTTCGCAGTCCAACCCTGGCCGAAGATCTGGCCGAGGGCATCATCCTGATTGCGATGAAGGAAAAAACCGGTCTGTACCACATTTCTGGTCCCCGGACGATGAGCATATTGGAGATGGTGGAAGAGATTGCCGATTTTTGGGGCTATCCGCCGGAATTCATCCACGCCATCGATTCCCAGACCCTCAACCAGGCCGCGAAGCGTCCCCCCAAAACGGGATTCATCATCCTAAAAGCCCAAACCGAGCTCGGTTACCGACCGCATACCTTTCGCGAGGGCCTCGCCATCGTCGACAAACAATTGACGCTTCGCTGAATTGCCAATTGTTTAATCTTCGATTTCCAATGGGCGCGTTCGGAATGCGCAGTTCGCAATGCCCAAAGATGAATCCTAGTCGTACCCATTCCCGTAGTCATATGCAAATTTATCATTTTGAACGCCGCGCGGCGGAGGTTTGATCCCCGATTTACAATGGGTGCTGCATGCAATTTTTGATTTCCAAAGGACGCTGTGCGCAATTTTCAATTGTCCCTACCCACCAGCAAGCAACCCCGTGCCATCAATTGAAAATCGAAAATTCTCCCATCAGAAATTCTCCCGACAACCTTTATCCTTTCCGTGAGTTAAGTCTGCAATACATTTGCGGTATGAAAGCCATGATCATTGCGGTTGCGTTTTTAATGCTGTGTACGGCCTGTGCCGATAAAGGACAGCGCGTGCAAGACCTCCAACAGGTAGTGCTCGACCTGCACGACTCTTCCATGGTCAAAATGGATGCCCTTTACATCACGTTAGAAGGGCTCAAACCCCTGCGGGATTCCCTGGAGATGGACAGCTTGCCGCCCTCACCGGAACTGGATGAAGTGCTAGAGGCCATCACCCAAATCCGTCAAGCGGACGATGAGATGATGGAATGGATGGCAAATTTTGAACCGGTCGAGAAGGAAGCCCCGGCGGAAGAAAGCCTTGCCTACCTGGAAGAGCAGAAAAAGAGCATCATCGCGGTGGACGAGGCCATGGACGCCAGCATCGAGAATGGCAATCAGGTGATCAAAAAATACAAATGACATGACGGGAATCCGATTCTTATGGGTCGCATTGGTGGCCGCAATGGTGGGTTGGAGTGGTTGTGCTGAACCCCAACCGAGCACGCGACCGCCCCAAAACGAACCACTGAAAGTGCTCAATCTCGAACCGCTGCCCGAATTCAGCTTCATCAACCAGGACAGCACCCCGATTACCGAAGCTACGGTTGCCGGCAAGGTCCACGTCGTGGATTTCTTTTTCACCAACTGCCCGACCATTTGCCCCCGGATGAAGGCCAACATGCTGACCGTCTACGAAGAGTTTGTCTCCGATGACCGGGTGGTTTTGCTTTCCCACGCCATCGATACCCGCCGCGATACAGTGCCCGTGCTGAAAGAGTACTCCGAACGCCTGGAAGTTTCCGCTCCGCGCTGGCATTTTGTAACCGGGGAAAAAGACGCCATCCTGGGCATTGCCCGTGATTACAAATTGGCCGCCAATGAAGACAGCACCGCTCCCGGTGGATTTGCCCACTCCGGTGCGCTCATTTTACTGGATCAAAAACGCGACATTCGCGGCTACTACAGCGGAGTTTCCGAAGAAGAGACTGCCGAAATGATCGGTGACATGAAGAAATTGCTGGCGGAAGATGGAGAATAAACCCAAACGCCGCTACCTACCGCTGCTGCTCGCCACCGGAATTCCCGTCTTAGGTTTGATATTCATTTTTGTCTTTGTGGATCTGGAACCGGATGCGGTCGACGCTTCGGGCCAGGCCCGCTACGAGCTCCACTGCGCAAATTGCCACGGCAAAGCCGGTGAAGGGCTGCGTGGCCTCTACCCTCCCCTGGCCAAATCCGACTACCTCGCCCAAAATCAAGGCAACCTCGCCTGCCAGATCCGCCACGGCCTGCAAGGTCCCATCATGGTCAACGGACATCCTTACAACATGGCCATGCCCGGCAATCCCAACGTAAGCCCCAAGGAAATCACCGCCATCATCAATTACGTCAACACTTCCTGGGGCAATGACATCCCCACCGTCACCCAGGCCAGCGTTGAGAAGCGATTAAAGTATTGTGCCGGCGGATAAGTCGATTTTTCCGGGAATTCCCTATCTTCATTCGGTGCGAACACTTCTGCGCCTTGCATTGCTCCTCATCGCGGTCCACTTGCTCGTTGCGGCGGCCCTGCCCGCCCAGGAAATCGTATTTTGCCTCGACCACACCAAGGACGGAACCCCTCTGGCCCGGGCCAAAAACTTCGAATTGGAATCATTTGGGCAGGAACTGGCGCTGGTCTACCGGTCCCGCGACGTGATCCGCACCGGCAAATTGTACTTCTTCATTGATCTCTGGCGGGAAGAGGCCTTCAGCGAATACGACACCAAAAGCACCGTTCCCAAGCCAGGCACCAACTGGACCTCAGTTCGCTACCAATTTGACAAGTCGGGGAAATACCGCGTGGTGGTCCTGGACGCCGAAAAACGCGAAATTTGCCAGGACATCGTCGAGGTCAATGTCCGTGAGGAGGAAAACAGCCCCGCTTATTTTGAAGGAGCCCAAGTCGTGTTTTGCAACCAAGCCCCCTCAGGCATTGCCGATACCAGCTACCGGGAATTCCGCCTCCGGACCGGCACCGCCAAAGATTTTGCCATTTTGGTCCACCACGACCGCCCCCTTGGCACCAATCGCATCCTGGTCGATGTCTGGCTGGGTGGAGGCAAGTCAGCCGGTCTCTACCTGGAAACCATTGAATTTCAAGTAGAACCACAGTGGAACTATACCCAGTTCAACTACGTCGTAAATGGAGCCGGCGTCTATACCTTCCGCGTCTACAACGAAAACGAAGTCTGGATCTCCAGCGGTGCCCTCGAGGTCATGATGGAATAGCCAGCTCCCCGCCGAAATGTGTACAAATCGTCGGATCAGACGGTTTCCAGTCCCGTGCTTTTACCGTAATTTTACTTTCTCACAAATACATCACTTTATTTTCGATATGTACGATCCCCTTTTTGACATCATTGACAAGGAATTGCGGCGGCAGCGGGAAGGAATTGAGCTGATCGCTTCGGAGAATTATGCCTCGGAAGCGGTCATGCGGGCGACAGGTTCGGTCCTGACCAATAAATACGCCGAGGGTTTGCCCGGACGGCGCTATTACGGGGGCTGTCAGCATGTAGATGAAGCGGAAAACCTCGCCCGGGACCGGGCCAAGGAACTCTACGGAGCCGCTTGGGTGAATGTACAACCGCATTCGGGAGCGCAAGCCAATGCGGCGGTGATGCTGGCGGTACTGGAAACCGGCGATGCCATTCTGGGCTTTGATCTGTCCCACGGGGGGCACCTGACCCACGGTTCCCCGGTCAACTTTTCCGGCAAGTACTACCAGCCCCACTTTTACGGGGTGGAAAAAGAAACCGGCCTGATCGATTTTGACAAAATCCGCGCGACGGCCCTCCGGGTCAAGCCCAAGCTACTGATTGCCGGGGCTTCCGCTTACGCCCGCGATTGGGACTATGCGACCATGCGCGCGATCGCCGATGAAGTAGGCGCGCTGCTGCTCGCCGACATTTCTCATCCCTCCGGCCTCATCGCCAAAGGCCTGCTCAACAACCCGCTAGAGCACTGCCACATCGTCACGACCACCACGCACAAAACCTTGCGGGGCCCCCGCGGTGGCATGATCCTCATGGGGCAGGACTTCGAAAACCCCTTCGGTAAGAAAACGGGCCGGGGCAAAATCCGCATGATGAGCAGTCTGCTCGACTCCGGAGTCTTCCCCGGCACCCAGGGCGGGCCGCTCATGCACGTGATCGCCGCCAAAGCCGTCGCCTTCGGTGAGGCCCTGCAAGACAGTTTCACCGAGTACGGCAAGCAAGTCATCGCCAATGCCCAAACCCTCGCCCAAGAGATGATCAACCGGGGTTACGACCTGATCAGCCAGGGGACGGACAACCACATGTTTCTCATTGACCTGCGGAACAAGGGGCTGACCGGAAAAATTGCGGAAAAAGCGCTCGGTCGTGCGGACATTACCCTGAACAAAAACATGGTTCCCTTTGATACCGAAAGCCCGTTTGTGACCAGTGGCATCCGCATCGGGACGGCCGCAATTACCACACGGGGTTTGTTGGAACCGGATATGGCCTTCATCGCCGAGCAAATCGACCAAGTGCTGCAAGCGCCGGAAAACGAGCAAAAAATTGCCGAAATCCGCGCCGAGGTCAACGCCAAGATGAACGCTTATCCGCTCCACGCAGCGCCCGTTACCCAGATCTGATCGGCATTTATGAAAAAACTTTGCTTACTCGCGCTCCTGCTTGCGGTGGTGATGCCCTCCCTCCGGGCCCAGAAAATCACCCGGGAAGAAACCTTCGGGGTGAAGTACCCGATCAACTCCCTGGGCTACCCCAGCAAGGTTGTCCCCAATGACAAAGGGGCTTTCAGCTACGTGGAATTCTGGACGCCGGGCCAGGGCCGAAAATTTGCCAACCACTACCTCCAGACCTACGACAAAAAGTTTGACGAAAGCTGGTTTCGGCCCTTGACCAAAGAAGGATCGCCGCGGCTGAACAGCATCGTCGACATCGTGCGGATGAAAGAGGCCATCGGCGTGGTGGGCGCGCAGTATTCGCCGTCGATTAAGCGCACGGCCTACAAAATGCAGCTTTTCGAGCTGGATGGACAAGGCAAGGGCGGCCTCGCCACCATTTCGAACTACACCAAAAAGGCCAAAAAGGGTTACGAAGAGGTGATGGCGCTTTCGCCAGACAAGACCAAGATGATGTGGCTGGGTCACAATCCCAGCGGCAAATACAAAAAGCGCGACTTTTACACCACCGTCACCGACCAGCGTGGCCGCCGGGTCTGGGGCAAACGCCTCCTGCTCGCCCCCACCCTGGACAAGTACCTGGTGCAGCAAGCCATCGTCGACAACCGCGGCAATGCTTACTTCTACATGGTACACGAAGAAGCAACGAATACGGAAAAGGATACGCTCTTCCTGCCGCGCATCGTGCGCTACGATTACAAGGAGACGAAATTTTCCACCCATCAACTCAAGTTTCCCGGGGCCTCGGTGCCCGAAGGCTATATCCACGTTACCCAAAAGGGACAATTGGCCTTTTTGGGGGTGCTGGCCGACGGCAGCGAAGGGGGCTTCACCAATGGGGCCAAGCGTTTCGAAACGGGACTCAAGTGGAACAAGCTCGTCTATCAGAAGTTTGAAATCCAGCGCGAACTCAAACAGTTGCAGAGTTTTGTGATGGATTTTCCCGAATCCTGGACCCAGCGCTACGGCGGTGACCGCGGCGCCAATTTCTCCAAGGGCGAGATCGTCGAACGGGGCGATCAGTTGTACTGGGTGATGGAGGAATTCTACACCCAGATCCACCGGGAACAGCTCCAGTTCTTGTTTTATGACGTGGCCGTGGTGGCCATCGATATGGGCAGCGGAGAGATTTCTTGGGCCAATACTTTCGAGAAAAAGCAGCGCGACTACAAGAGCGGCCGCTTGCTCTCCTACGCGCTGGGCCTGGCCAAAGACAAGCTCAACTTTGTCTACCTCAATGAGCGGGGGGCGCAGGGCAAGATTCTCTGCACCAGCCTTAATCTTTCAGATGGCCAGGCCAACACCAAGGAACTGGCGCGCAATGGCAAAGCGACTTACTTGTTTTTTCCCAAACGCAGTCAGATGGTAGACGCGGATCGGATGATGCTCATGGGCGTCGGCAATCCGGTCGGGAACGACTACAAATTGATGGAAGTAACTTTCGAGTAGGCGGGGCCGGAGCTTCGCCGCAATACAAATAGCAAAAGGAACGCAAAGTGGCCATTTTTTCCTGGAGAAAGCGAAAGAACCCCAGCCGGCGCGAAGGACAAGAGGCCGAGATGTCGTTCTTTGAGCACCTGGAAGAATTGCGCTGGCACCTGATGCGGATTGTGATCGCAATCATCGCGATCGGAGTGGTGTTGTTCATTTATCGGCAGGAAGTCATCGGGGGAGTATTCATGACGCCCTTCAAAGGTGATTTTCCTACGTTCCGTTTTCTCTGCAACTACATCAGTCCGCAGTTCTGCAACGTTGAAATCCCGGTTTCCATCCAGGCCATTTCGCCTTACGAGCAGTTCATGCGCGCGATGGGCTATTCCTTTTTCGGTGGGATCATCGTGGCCTTTCCCTACATCACTTGGGAGTTGTGGCGCTTCATTCGGCCGGCCCTGAGCCGCAAAGAGCGCCGGAAAGTCCGCTGGAACGTGATGACCACCAGCCTGCTATTCTTTGTGGGGGTGTTTTTCGGCTACTTTATCCTGCTCCCAATTTCCATCCAGTTCCTTTCGAACTTTGAACTCTTTGCCGAAGCGGAAAACATTTGGCGCATCGGCGATGTGATCAATTTCGAAATGCTGCTCCTCTTCGGAACCGGTCTCCTCTTCCAACTGCCGGTGGTCACCTATTACCTTTCCAAACTCGGACTGCTCACCCCGCAGTTCCTCAAGCGCTACCGCCGCCACGCCATTGTGGTGCTGTTGCTGCTCGCGGCACTCATTACTCCACCGGACCCATTTACCCAGATCGTAATTTTCCTGCCGCTGATCACCCTTTATCAAATCGGAATCGGCATCAGTCGCCGGGTCTACCGCCGCAAGGAAAGAGAGGAACTTGCCGAACGCAAAGCCATCCAAAACGCAAAAGCATAAACCATGATCACGCACATCGCCCTCGGCGCCGACCACGCCGGATTTACCTATAAAGAAGCGATCAAGAACCACCTGGCCGCCCGTGGTGTCGAAAGTGAAGATTTCGGCACCCACAGCGCAGATTCGGTCGATTATCCGGATTTTGTCCATCCCGTCGCGGAGAGCATTGAGGCGGGCCGGCACGCATTCGGTGTCGTCGTCTGCGGCAGTGCCAACGGGGTCAGCATGACCGTAAACAAGCACCAGGGCATCCGCGGAGCCATCGCTTGGGAAAAGGACCTTGCCGCCCTCGCCCGGCAGCACAACAACGCCAATGTCCTCTGTCTGCCCGCGCGCTTCATTTCCCTGGAATTGGCCCTGGAACTGGTGGATACCTTCCTGGCCACGGAATTTGAGGGTGGGCGTCACGCCCGCCGCGTGGGTAAGATTGCTTGTAGTTGAAAGTGGGGGATTGGTTTCTTGCCGTGGGGGAGGATTTGTTTGGCCACGACTCGGTTGTGCCGATCCTTGGTTGCCCCTAATCCTTTGCCGTACGTGATCCTGCACGTCTCCGGAAAGAATAATTTGCATTTTGTTGATTGCGCGTTCCAAACGCACCAATTGAAAATTGGAAACTGAGGAATTGGAAATTCTCCACGGAAAATCCTCGTGGGCCGCACGGCGTGCTGTGCGGCTACGATCCCCGGGTTGTAGAAACGTTTTGGGTCAGTTTGTTGGTGGTAGGGTGCGCGTTCGGAACGCGCTCATTGGAAATTGAAAATCAGGCAATTGGAAATTCTCCCCTTCAATTGGAAATTTTCCTTTGCGCGGAACACAAAAAAACGCGGCGCCGGGATAGGTTCCCCGCACCGCGCATAAGGATTGGAATCAACAGGACAAAGCCTATTGTTCGATTCAGTGGCCTTTGACCACTTTGTGGGTCACACTGCGGCCATCGTTCAGGTCCACCCGCAACAGGTACATGCCCGCCGGAAGCTGGCTGATGTCGTGGGTCTGCTCCCCGGTAGAGATATTTTCCTGCCAAACCACCCGTCCGCTCAGGTCGGTCAGTTGGGCGGCGTAGGTGCCCGCATCGGCGTCCAGCGCAGTGATCATTTGGTTCACCACCGGTACCGGATACACGTCAAAGTTGAACTCCTCTTGGTCGCCCAGCAGGGCTTCAATCGGACCGTGAGCTACCGGCTGACCCGCATTTTCGGCGGCCGACTCACAACTGCCCTCGTAGATCTTCACGTTGCGGAAATAGGCGTTGCCGCTCGTCGGCGCCGCATCGTTGTCGCAAGTAAAGGTCAGGCGGTTGAAGCTGCCCGTGTAGAAGCTGCCCACCGGAATGGTGTAGCTCTGCCAGGCCGTGCCCGAATAGTTGTCGTAGTTTCCGATGCCCCAGGCTTGGGTACCGTAAACGCGGAAAGTAAATCCAGAGCTGATGCCATTGTCATTGTCAAAGCCAATGCCGTGGATCTCGCCTTGTGAGGTAGAGCGGAAATCAAACTCGATGACCGTGCTCGCCGTCACATTGTAATTGAGGCTGATGGATTTCCAGGCATTGTTCTGCATAAACAAAGTGGTTCCCCCACTTTGCACAGCGTGGGTACCCTGGTCCTGGCCACCGCCGTAGCTGTTGATCGTGTAGGAGTTGAAGTTGATGCTCGGGCAGCCACCACCACCGCCACCGGCGGTCACGTTGATGTTGTCGATGGCGTGGCCATCGGTGGTCATCGTGTAGTTGTCGTACTGCTGGAACTTGATCACGAAGTTGCTGCTCAGGCTCAGACCATTGGAAGCGGCGAGGGCCGATACGTCCAGATTGATCGTCTGGTAGGTGGCAGAACCATTGATCAAGTCGGCGACCTTGGTGAAGGATCCGCCCCCGTTGTCGGAGAAGAACACGCCGTCTTGGGTGTGGTTCTCGTCGTTGAACTCTTTCCAGTCAAAGCTCAGATTGACATTCGATTCGCCGGCGAGGTCCAGGTGGAGCCGGGCTTCATTTTGGCTGAAGTTGTTGTTCGTGGTGACGTCCAGGGTCACGTGGAAATTGCCTGAAGGACCATTGACTCCGGTCACCTGTACGCGTCCGACGGAAGCGCTCGTCTGGGTGCTCCAGTACTGGTCAAAGCTTCCGCTTTCGAATCCGGTCGAGTAGGGCAGCGAAGCGTAAGCCTGACCACCGCCGCCACCGCTGGCTCCCACGCGGATGTCATCCAGGCAGATGTCTCCGGTGTAGCTGCTTCCCGAGGTTCCATTAAAGCGCAAGCGCAGTTCGTCTTCGTTGGTGTAAGCGTTCAGGGAGACATTGGCGGTGAGCCAAGCGCTGCCCTGATCGCCGGTGAAGGACCAAATCGTGGTCCAGGTGCTGCCGTCGGTGCTGGCTTGCAGGCGGAGGGTGCCCACCGTCGCCCCCAGAGCGTGGTACTGGAAGCTGATGGCTGGGTTGCTGACCGAAGTCAGGTCAAAGCAGGGCGAAGTAATGATCGCGGTCCGGCTCGGGTAGTTCGGGCTCGATACCTCCATGTAGGCGTACTGCGTGCCCTGAGCGGCGCCACTCGGGCCGGTTCCGGAAGACGTCGTTCCACCCGAATTTTGGGTCCAGTTGAAGTTGTCGGCGGAAGATTGGGTCCAGGTGATGCCGCTCTCGTAGTTTTCCGTGTAGGGGAAGCTGGTCACCGTCGAGCTGCAACCGCCCCCACCGGTAAGCGGAATGTAGGCACCATTGACCGTGTTCGGGGCCGAGCCGCCGTTCGGATCCAGGTGGTCCACCAGGCGGCGCTGGGAGATGGACTGGTACCCGTTCCAGGAGAGGTCCAGGCGGCCGTAGATGCCGGGATCCGCCGCCGGATTGTTGCAATTGATGCTGCTACCGCCGTGGAGCTGCCCGATGATGTGGCTGTTGGCGTTGAAGAGCGGAGAACCGGAAGAGCCGCCCTCGGTCACCGAGTGGCCATTGGGGGTCTGGTCCCAAAGCACACGCCAGTGGGAACCGCTCGGGGTGCCGCTCCAGGTCCAGGGCGCCGGCGTCTGGCTGTGGGTGGCGATTTTCTTGATGTCACCGGAAGGATGGTGGATCCCGGTTCCATTCCTTCCGGGGCTGGCCGTGCGGTCCCAACCGTTGAAGTAAACGTCGTAACCGGCGGCGCGCGGGTCTTCGGTCAGGCGGAAGAGGGCGAAGTCGGTTTCGGTGTTGTTGGCCAGGAGAGTGGCCCCAGCGGTGGTGTTGAGCGCACCGGGATTCTGATTGGCGCAGCCCGGGCTTTCGTAGTTCCAGGCAAAGGACCAATTGCTCGCATTCGAATTTCCCTGCGCGTCCAGGCTACCGATGCAGTGATCAGCGGTGAGGAAAAGCAAGTCGCCGTTGCCGAGCGTGTTGTTGATCAGCGAGCCGGTGCAGATGCGCGAACCATTGACCAGAATCATGGCCACGCCCTTTTTTTCGTCCTGCCAGGCGTTGCCCTCGGAGCAGTTTACATTCACCTGACAATTGCCCGAGCTGCCGTAAACCCGGCTGGGCAGAATATCCATGTCCGAGATGTAGCGGTAACCATTCACCGCGTAGGCGATGGTAATGATGGCATTTTCCTGGACTTCCGCCGGCTGAATGTACTCGACGATGGTCGTATTGCCGTAGACCAGGCCGGTTCCGAAACCTTGCGGTTCCAGGCGCGTGCCTTTGTTGTTGATGCTGGTAAAAGCACCGAGCAGGTGTTCGCCATTGGGCTTAAAGACGTACATCTCGCTGCCTTCGGGCAGCCAAAACCGGTCAAAAAGCAGGTTGACCGACTTGGCTCCGGGACACTCAATGCGGATCCGGTAGAGGTGGCTGCCGTCGGGCAGTACTTCGTGGGTTCCGCGGCGGATCAGGTCGATGCCCACCGGCTGCGGTACGCCGAAACGCGGCGGCATCCCGTTATTGTTATCGTCCACGTCTTCGGCTTCAATCGCCCGCAGGTTGAGGGCCGAAGTACGCACCGTTTCCAGATCATCGACCGGACGGACGGATTGGCTGAAGCTTGCCGGAGTGCCAGGAACGCTGATTTGCGCCCGGGTGGCCGGCGCTACTAGGAGTAAAATGAGCAGTACTGCCGCCCAGTAGCGGGGCCGGAAGTACGTTGGGGTAACAGATTGATGTTCCATATAAAAGTGGTTAAAACAAATTGGACTGTAGATTGAAAAAAAGGATATCAAAAACCGCAAAAAGCAGCGCCGAACGGGAAGTTCGAGCGCTGCCTTTGCGTTATTGTAATGCTGCTAATTGGATGGATTTGTTCATTGAATCTTGGAAACTTTACGGGTGATCGTACGCCCGTCGCCGAGGTCGACCTTGAGGAGATACATTCCCGCCGGCAAGTGACTGATGTCGTGGGCTTGCTGGGAATTTGTGATTTCACTGTGCCAGATGGCTTTGCCGTTGAGGTCGATCAATTCGATCTCGTAAAGGCCATTTTCGGCATCTAGCGCGGTGATCATCCGGTCGATGACCGGCATCGGGAAGACTTCGAAGTTGAATTCCTCCTGGTCGCCCAGGATCGCTTCGATGGGGCCATTGGCTTGAGGTTGCGTCCCGAGGGAAGCAGGAGTGGAACAACTGCCCTCGTACACCTTCACGTTGCGGAAGTAAGCGTTGCCCGTCGTCGGGGCCGCGTCATTGTCGCAGGTAAAGGTCAGCCGGTTGAAGCTGCCGGTGTAGAAGCTGCCCACCGGAATGGTGTAGCTCCGCCAGGAAGCCCCAGAATAGTTGTCGTAGTTCCCGATGCCCCAAGCCTGGGTACCGTGAACCTTGAACGTCAGGTTCGAACTGATGCTGTTGTCGTTGTCAAAGCCGATCCCGTGGATCTCGCCTTGCGAGGTGGAAAGGAAATCAAACTCGATGACCGTACTGGTGGTCACGTTGTAATTGTAGGTGATGGATTTCCAGGCATTGTTTTGCAGAAACAAGGTGATGCCCCCACTCTGCACGGCGTGGGTGCCCTGGTCTTGGGTACCGCCGTAGCTATTGATCGTGTACGAGTTGAAGTTGATGCTCGGGCAACCCGCCGCGCCGGCAGAAACATTGATGTTGTCGATGGCGTGGCCATCGGTGGTCATCGTGTAGTTGTCATACTGCTGGAACTTGATCACAAACGTACTGCTCAGGCTCAGACCATTGGCCGCGGCCAGGGCCGAGACGTCGAGGTTGATCGTCTGGTAGGTGCTCGTCCCGTTGATGAGATCGGCGACCTTGGTGAACGAGCTACCGCCGTTGTCGGAGAAAAACACGCCGTCCTGGGTGTGATTTTCATCGGAAAATTCCTTCCAATCAAAGCTCAGGCTGACGTTTGATTCGCCGGCCAGGTTGAGGTGCAGCCGGGCTTCGTTCTGGCTGAAATTGTTGTTCGTGGTGACGTCCAGGGTCACGTGGTAGTTGCCGGAGGGACCGTTGACATTGGTCACTTGCACACGGCCGACCGATGCGCTGGACTGGGTGCTCCAATAGGTGTCGAAGCTACCGCTCTCAAACCCGGTGGAGTAAGGAAGCGAAGCGTATTGCTGGCCGCCCCCACCACCGGAAGCGTTTCCGACGCGCAGATCGTCCACGCATATATCACCGGTATAGCTAGAGCCGGAGGTCCCATTGAAGCGGAATTGCAATTCGGTTTCGTTGCTGTAGCCGGAGAGGCTGATTGCCGCCGAGCGCCAGACATTGCCCTGATCACCAGAAATGGACCAGATCGCGTTCCAATTGTTGCCGTCGGTGCTCACTTCCAGCCGCAGATTGCCGACCGTAGCTCCGTAGGCGTGGTACTGGAAGGAAATCTCGGGATTGTTCAGGGAAGTCAGATCAAAACAAGGCGAAGTCATGATCGCGTTCCGGCTGGGATAGTTCGGACTGGACACTTCCATGTAAGCGTACTGCGAACCCTGAGCGGCACTGCTCGGGCCGGTATTGCTCGAAGGCGTCGAACCGCTGCGGGAAATCCAGTTGAAGTCGTCGTTCGTATTCTGGGACCAAGTGATCCCCCCTTCATAGTTTTCCGTGTAGGGATAACTGCTGATGCTGTTGGTACAGCGGTCACCGCCGCCGCCATCGCAGGCCGAGAGACAATTTGCATTTTGGACCCAACCCCGGATGACATTGCCCGGCTGCGGACCGAAGCCATTGGCCAGGTTGATGCCGACGCTCTGGATGTGGCAGTAGCTCATGATGGTCCCACCGCCAGAGGGATAACCCGGAACTGAGCAAGACCCTTCGGTCCCACCGGCACAGCCGTCAATGGCGGTATTGTTCCCGTTCCAGACGCAGGCGTGCGTGTGGCGGGAACCGTTCAAGTGGCCCATCTCGTGGGTCTGCACCATGATGTCCCAGGAGTAGGTGGGCACCGTGCTGAAGTTTCCATAGATGTCAGAGATGCACAAGCTGTTGTCGACATTGGAATTGCAAATGCCTTCAAAACCGGCCGCGACCCCGCCGCTCGTGCGGTAGGTGATCAGGTGGCCCAAGGTCGCACCGTTGATGGAACTGGTGCGCGACTTGAATTGGTTCAGCAAGGAGCTGGAATTGCCATTGCTGTAGGCACTGCTGCTGGTGGTGTTGATGTACACCTCATTGAGCAGGTAGTTGATGCTCTCATTGGCGTACAGGGTGGCGATTTCGTTGAATTCAGCCGCCACAAAACCCGCCGTACCCGAACCCTTGTCCGAGTAGACGTCGTAGTCCACCTCGTAGTAGATGCGCACACACTCCGAAAGCGCACGGCCGTGGGTCGGCAGCAATTGCTCTTGGGTGTATCCACCCCCATCGTCTTCGGTGTGGCATTCCCAGGAAGCTTGCAACAACAGGTCCCGGTCGTTGTACACGATGTGCTCACGGGCGGGATTGTCGCCGTTTAGCGGTCCTACTACGTAGTTTCCGACCCGGGGAATACTCGCAAAGCCCACCACCTGATCGTCAAAAAAGGAAAAGGCGGCCAGGGAATTGGTCCTTCCTTTGATAACCCCACGGTAATGGGTTCCCAACTCCGGAGCAATGGTCTGCCCTTCTGAGGTGTGAACCCAGAATTCCGGCGAAAAGATGTTGACTTGCACGAGTTCAATTTCCAGTACGCCATTGTCGGCGGTGGGAATATCGAGGGTCATGGTGAGTGGCACTTGCTGCCCGATTTGGCGGGCATTTTGCGCACTGAAGGAGAGGAGGAGCGCCTCGCTCACCTCGTTCATGATTTCCGGACGGTTCCGGATAGAGGTATTCTGCGGCGCAAGAATGTCATTGACCGCAGAAAACAATTGATTACGTCCCTTGTGGTATTGCACAAGGTCCGCCGGCTTGATGGAATTCTGGGCGTACAGCGTTCCACCCACCAGCAGGGCGATAAGAAATAAATAATTAGCTCTCATAGTTCACGTATTTAGCAGATACAGAATCAATGGATTTTGGCAATAAATGCCTGATCCGTTTCATTGAGCGGATATAAAGATCGATTTAAGTTGTCAAAGTGCGTTCCTTGAATCACGGGGACCGGACCACGGTATTATCCGGCCATCAGTTGATCATGCATGAGTTATATGGTTGCGCAAACTGCGCAATTTGAAAGCGTTGTTTTTCTATTGATTTATAAATGCGATGTTACCAAATGCACTTTCAATCTAAAAAAATTTTGGGGGGAAACAAAAATCCCCGGCGCTCGCTCCGAGCTACTTACTGGCCTTCGTTCGGGGAAAATTGGGAAAAGAAGCGATCTAAATCGACATTTCCGCCGGTGAGAATGATTCCGATTTTTTTCCCTTTGACCGCGACCTTGCCTTCGAGAATGCAGGCCAGGGGAACGGCGCAGCTCGGTTCGATGATGATTTTCATGCGCTCCCAGATCAGGCGCATGGCGCGTACGATCCCGGCTTCGGAACAGGTCACCACGTCGTCGACCAGTTCCAGCAGCATCTCAAAATTGCGTTTTCCTACTGAGGTCAGCAGTCCATCGCCGATGGTTTGCGGGTTTTCTGAAGGAAAGTGTTGACGGGCTTTAAAGGAGCGGTAGGCATCGTCGGCCGCTGCGGGTTCGGCCGCAATGACTTGGGTCCCGGGCGCAAAATGGTGGACCGCCAGGGCGGTGCCTCCGAGCAGTCCGCCGCCCCCAACCGGTGCCATCACGATGTCAAACGGCCCGTAGTCTTCAAGCAGTTCCTGAGCGCAGGTGCTTTGGCCGAGGATGACACGGTCGTCGTCGTAGGGATGGACAAAGGTGGCGCCGGTGCGGTCGATCACCGATTGGGCGGTGGTTTCGCGCGCTTCCAGGGTCGGAGTACACACGATGACTTCCGCGCCGTAGCCCCGGACTGCCGCGACTTTGACAGCCGGAGCCGTTTCGGGCATCACGATGTAGGCCGGAACGCCGAGGTCGCGCGCCGTTTTGGCGACGGCCTGGGCGTGGTTACCGCTGGAATGGGTGACCACGCCTTTTTTCATTTGTTCCCGGGGCAACGAATGCATGAAATTGGTTGCCCCCCGGATCTTAAACGCACCGATTTTTTGGAAGTTTTCGCACTTAAAAAACAACGAAGCGCCGGTCATCGCATCCAAAGTCGCCGAGGTCAAAACCGGCGTAAGGTGAATCAGAGGAGCACACCGCAGCGCTGCCGCCCGCAATTCTTTCGCCGAAGGGAATGGATTCATGGGGGAAATTACTGATTTTCGATTTCTGATTTCTGATTTTCGATCTCTCCTGAACGTCTTTTTAGGTTTATTTCGTCGGTATGGGGCGGCTTTACTGATTTTGCACGATACTCCTGCCGAGGTTTGCGCTGGCTAGGACCTCATTCGTTTTCTCTTGATCGCAGCGGTCGGTCATGGCCAGCCCATTTTGCACCATTTATACCTCCCAAAGTTCAAACTTGATGGGACCGTTTCTCTTGCTCGCAAATCGATAAATTGGAAATTTAAAAATGAAAATCCGCCGCCGCGCGGTGTTCAAATTGATAAATTTGAAAGCGTCTACGGGAACGATCAAGTTTCGCTGGTTCCCCTATTGATTGAAGGTTGCGCGTTCCAAACGCGCCCATTGAAAACTGGAAATCAAGCAATTGGAGATCTTTCTGCGCCCATTTGAAATCAGAAATCAGGCAATTGGAAATTCAGCGAAGCGGCAATCGGAAAATCATAATTGCAAGATTTGCATTTTTTTCTTTGAAATCGTTTTCGTAGCTTTTAATATTGTTCTTTGATAAAACAGAATCGCTTCACAGCACGAAAAGTAATCTATGAAACTGCACGAATACCAAGCCAAAGAGGTGATCGCCCGCCACGGCGTTCCCATCCAAAACGGCACGGTTGCATTCTCGGTTGAAGAAGCCGTGGAGGCGGCAAAAAGCCTTTACGAAAATCCTACCGGTAAAGAATGGTATGTGCTCAAAGCACAAATTCATGCGGGCGGCCGCGGCAAGGGAGGCGGCGTGAAAATCGCTAAGTCCCTCGAAGAAGTAAAAACCATCGCGGACCAAATTTTAGGCATGACCCTGGTCACCCACCAAACTGGTCCCGAAGGCAAGCTGGTTCGCCGATTGCTCATCGCTCAGGATGTCTTTTATCCGGGCGAAAACGATCCCAAGGAGTATTACTTTTCGATTACGCTGGACCGGGTCTCCGGCAATTTAGTGGTCATGGCTTCCGCTGAGGGAGGAATGGACATTGAAGAAGTCGCCGAGAAGCACCCGGAGAAAATCGTCAAGGAAACAATTGATCCCGTGGTAGGCATGCAGCCCTACCTCGCCCGGAAAATTGCCTTCAAGCTCGGCTTTACTGGCACCGCTTTCAAAAACGCGGTGAAATTCATTGGCAAAATTTACAATGCGTACGTGGCCAATGACTGCTCGCTGCTTGAGATCAATCCGATGCTCAAAACGTCCGACGACAAAATCATTGCCGTGGACTGCAAAATGGACATCGACGACAATGCCCTTTACCGGCATCCTGATCTCGAAGCCATGCGCGACAAGGATGAAGAAGATCCTCTCGAAGTCGAAGCTTCCTCCCACCACCTCAACTACATCAACCTTGATGGCAATGTCGGTTGCATGGTGAATGGAGCCGGATTGGCCATGGCCACCATGGACATGATCAAGCTCTCCGGCGGTGAACCCGCCAACTTCCTCGACGTCGGCGGCAAAGCCAATGCGGAAACGGTAGAAGCCGGTTTCCGAATCATTTTGCGCGATCCCCGGGTCGAAGCGATCCTCGTAAACATATTTGGAGGAATTGTTCGTTGTGATAGAGTAGCCCGCGGGGTAGTCGAAGCGTACAAAAACATCGGCGACATCAAAGTCCCGATCATTGTCCGTCTACAAGGCACCAACGCGGTTGAGGCCGCCCAAATCATCAACGAATCCGGCCTCGAAGTAAGATCAGCGATAACGCTCGCCGAAGCAGCCCACGAAGTGAAAGCGGCCCTCGGCGATGTAGCATAAAGAGTAAACTTTTCGGTATTAATTTCGTAAAAGCAGGTTAGTAGGGTTCTGGCCTGCTTTTCATTTTTACCCAGTTCATTTCACGCAACTTGCGTAACTTCCCCCAAAAAGCTGCCACCCCTATTTTCTTCTGCAACCGAAACAAACCGTGCTCACCGGATAAAAATTGGATCAATCCCTTATGAACACCAAGGTTTACGCATTTGCATTGCTCATTTTTCCGTTTCTGTTCAATGCCAGCGCCGTTGATGCCCAGGAGGCCAAATCCCTCCTTTGGGAAATCAGTGGAAACGGACTCGAATCCCCCTCCTACCTGTACGGAACCATGCACGTCGCGGATAAGCGGGCGTTCAAATTCAGCAAGTCGGTGATGCCCAGCTTTGAAGGCGCCCAAGGATTTGCGATGGAACTCCACCCGGACGATATCGATCCTACGGAAATGATGGAGATGATGAAACTCAAGGAGGGCAAACTGGAAGATATGTTTGCCGCCGAGCAGTGGGATTCCCTCAGCACCTTCATGCGGGAAAAGTACCACACCGACATGACCACCTTCAATGATTTTTCGCCTTTCTTCCTGTATTCGATGATGATCCAGTCCTCTTTCAAGTCGAATATGGGCGAGGCCCTGGACTTGTATTTCTACAAGCAAGCCAAACGGGCCAACAAAGAACTCGCGGGGCTTGAAACCATCGACGAGCAAATTGGGGCCATCAATACCATGGACAAAGACGCCCAAGTGCGCATGGTCATGGACATGGTCGCGGGCAAAGACGACGGCGGCAAGAAAGCCATGAAAAAAATGCTCAAGTACTACATGAAAGGCGACCTGGAAAAGCTGATGAAATTGTCGGAGGAAGCCGATATGGGCGATGATTTTGAAATGGCATTGATTGTGGACCGCAACCACCGCATGGCCGAACGCATGGAACCCCTGATGAAATCGCGCTCGACTTTCGTGGCGGTAGGTGCCCTGCACCTCCCCGGGGAAGAAGGCGTAATCCAGTTGCTCCGCAAGTCCGGCTACACCGTGCGGGCTTTGCAATGAGTGCGAACGGTGCGCCTCGGCCCTTGCGGGTGATTTACCAGGACGCGCACTTTTTGGCCATCCACAAGCCCCCGAAACTGATCGTCCACCTGACCCGCATCTCCGAGGATACCGACTCGGTAGTGCGACGACTGCGGGAACAACTGCAGGAACCGGTCAATCTGGTCCACCGGCTGGACCGGGCCACTTCCGGGGTGCTGTTGTTTTCCCGCACCCGGGAAGCCGCTCAGGCCATTATGGGAACCTTTGCCGGGAATCGGGTGCAGAAGGAATACCTCGCGGTAGTGCGTGGTTTCATTGAAGCGCCCGGGCGGATCGATCATCCCGTGCGCCGCGCGGACGGTCGCCGGATCCAAGCACAAACTGAGTACGCGCCCCTGGCGCAAGTGGAAGTACCGATTGCGGTACGGCCCTACGCGCAGTCGCGGTATAGCCTGGTGCGCATTTGCCCGAAAACGGGCAAGTACCGCCAAATTCGCCAACATTTCCAGCACCTCCGGAAGCCCATCATCGGGGATAAAAAGCACGGCGATATCAACCACAACCGGATGTTTCGCGAGCAACTCGGCTGTGACATCATGCTTTTCCTGGCGCGGGAATTGCGCTTTGTCCATCCGTTTACCGGTACATCACTCGTCATTCGCACCCAGCCCGAGCCCGCGATGCAAGCCATCATTGAGCGCTTCGGCTGGGCGCATTGTCTCTCTGAATGAATCTTTCCCAGAACGGCAAACCACCAATTGTCCCACGACAGAACCGCAAAATTTACAAACGAAAGCCCTTTTCTTTTGGTTAAAAAAGTATGGAAATCGAAAACGCCGAAAAAACCACCCATTCCCTCGAAAGTCCTATACCCACTCCCCAATATGCTTCCCACCTTGATTTGAGTGAAGATCAGGTCAGCCGGGTCATTGAAATGGCTTGGGAGGACCGTACCCCCTTTTCCGCGATCGCGTTCCAGTTCGGCCTGGCCGAAAAGCAAGTCATCGAATTGATGCGTTACCACTTGCGGAAAGGCAGTTTTCGCCGCTGGCGGCGCCACGTCACCGGTCGCAAGGCGAAGCACAGCAAGCTCCGTTCCGAAGACATCAAACGCTTCAAAAGCAAAGCCCAGCGGCACATTTCCCACAATCGACCGTCGAAACCTAAGTAGCTACCCTACTTGTCCTGGCGAAAGCCGCAAAGGGAGGTGATCGCAATAACAAGGTGGGGGCGTTCTCGGTGGTCACCCGTGGCAAGCGAGCAGCGTGCTCATCCAGCGCAATGAAACAATTGGGGGCATCTCACCGCCACCGCAATCCAGACGCAGAACCCCAAATCCGCAGCAGTTCAACCCAGAAGCCACGCAAAAAGCCCGTGGCTGCACGGAAATAGGGGCAGCCACGGGCAAATCATTTGGGAAGCGGATGTTCTCCTACTGGCGCTTGATCCAGCGGATTTTGGCGCGCTCGGCGTCTTCTTGGGAAAGGTCGACTTTGGCGGCCAGCGCAAAGAGGTCTTCCCGGCTGATGTCCACACTCAAGTAACCTTCCAATACGTAAGTCTTGGCGGTCGTTTCCAGCTCCTTTTGCCGGGCGGCAGGAATCGCAAACTTGTTCCCGTACTCGGTGAGCAGGGCGACTTCTGCCGGGTCCACATCCATATCAATGGCTGAGATCACCCACGCCATTGCGTAAATGCTTTCGCGGGCACCGCGGGCAATTTCTTCCGACTCTACCGCCGAAATGGGATCGGCATTCGCGAGCGAGGCGAGGTCACCGTACTCGGCGGGAATGGCATTGGTGAAGAATTCCTTTTCCTCATCGGCGATGGAACCGTCGGCGTAGGCGATGTGGGCGAGCATCCGGGCCAATACGCTGCGGGCAAACTTATCGTTGACCGGATTGGCATCCAACTGCTGCTCAAAAGCCGATTTTTCGACTGCTTTGGCACTCGGAGCGGCACCAGCGGCACCGGCAAGCGAGGGCGAACGCCACCCACCGGAGGCGGCATCAAAGTGGAAATTCGATGCCACCCGGCCAAATGCTTCTACCACGGCGGCTTCTTTTTCCGAGCGCGAAGGCGCATTGGCGAGGTTGCGGGCCTGCTGATTGGTCGTGGTGTTGACCACCTGACGTGCGGTGCGACCGAGCATTCCCCCACCCAAAAGACCACGCAAAAGGCTGCCGACCGTCCGGCGTACTTCCCGTACGACCGAACGGGATACCTGCTGCTTCACCATACTGCCCATGTCGCGGGAACGGCGAATCGAAGCGCTGGCTTCAAAGACCTGATCCGAACCCGGCAGGGCAAATTCGGCAAACATTTTCCGGCCCTCGACCTCTTCGGACACGATGAGCGGCTTGATCTGATCGTAAGTATATTCTGTACGGGGCATAATGAATTGGATTGTGTTCTGAAGGACAATAAATGACGTGCAATTCCTGCGAAATAACGGCGAAATGAGCAGAAAATCAATGCGCTAAGGTGCCTATTTTTTCTGAGCAAACCCATGACTTACCCCCGCTGACCCCAACCAGAGAATATCTGACAAATTTGCCGTCCACATTACGCAACACCACATGTGCATATCCATTGCAGCTTGCAAAAAGTGATACCTATTTTAGAAATTGGCCGTATACCCTACACAAACGCACACGCTTGGCCGGCTGAGTCTAATGAAACGAATACGTAAGGTCTTATTTTGGAGCGCAGGGACGCTTTTGGGACTGATCATTGCCCTGCTCATCCTCGGATATCTGTTCGAGGACAAAATCCATTTGTACGCCATCCGCCAGTTGGGCAAGTCGCTCAATGCCCGCATTGAGGTCGACGATACCCACGTTTCCTTCCTCAAAAATTGGCCCGCGGTCAACGTCGAACTCGAAGGACTGCGCATCAATCCGGTCGACCGCGACTACCCCTACGACGTCATTTCGGTGGCTTCGGCCAACTTTCGCATTGACTTCTGGTCGGTCTTCACCGACCGCTACGCCGTGAGTGGCGTTTCCTTGGAACAGCCGGAAATGATCCTCCTGGCCGACGAAAACGGGGAACTCAACCTCGCGGACATGTTCCGCCCCACCCGCAACCGCAGTGCCCGCTCAGATTCCACCGATGTCCATTTTGCCCTGGAACGGGTCCACCTCTACGACGGCCGCTTCATCTACGAAGACCTCCACAACGCGGTCAAAATCGACCTGGATTCCATTCAGCTCAACCTCCGGGGCGATCTGAGCGCGGGGATGTCGGAACTGGACACCGACTTTGGACTGCGAATCGACCGCTGGGAAAATGGCGGTATGACTTGGGTCCGCAACAAGCACCTTGCCGCTGACCTGAAATTGGATGCGGTCTTCGGGGAGGGTGAATCGTACAAAGTCCGCACCGGCGAGGTCCGGATCGCCTCCTTGGTGCTCGATCTCCGCGGCCAGGTCCAGCGGGAGGGGCGCAATTACGCCCTCGATTTAGCGTACGCCACCAACGAAAATTCATTTGCCAGCTTCATGTCCCTGCTGCCCGGTGGACTGCTGGACACTGGGCGGGAATACGACTACAGCGGTGATTTCCGGGTCGACGGCTGGCTGCGTGGCCTGGCTGGCCCCCAGGCGGTCCCGGACATCGGGTTTACCTACCACGTCGCCAACGGCAGCTTCCAGTATACCGGTTTCGACGCCCGGCTCTCTGACGTCGGTCTGCAGGGCAATTTCCTCTACGATGCTGACGCCCCCGAAGCCTGCATCCTGCGGGTGGACGATTTCCGCGCCCGCCTGAGCGAGAAGCAATTGACCGGCCAAATCACCTACCAGGACTTTGCCCGGCCCCGCCTGCAAATGGCCCTCAAGGGCGACATCGGGCTGGACGACGTGCGCGACTTTTATCCGCGCTTCGCCGAACAAAGCCAGATGCAGGGTGAGGTCAGCCTGGACCTGCAAATCGAAGGACGCATCGCCGATTTCAAAGCGAAGCGCTACCCGCAGATCAAGGCCATCGGCAATGCCCGCTTCACCAATCTGCGCCTTGAGGACGCCAATCTGGCCTACCCCATCGAACAACTCAACGGTGACATCCAGCTCGACAACCGCCACGTGCAGGTCCGCTTCCTCGCGGGCAAGGTCGGCCAGTCCGATTTCCGCATCCAGGGGACAGTAACCGATTATCTGCCCCGCCTTTTTGGCGACGAAGCCCGGGTGCGGGGCCGGGTGGAGTTGCTCTCGGACCGCTTGCTGGTGGACGAATGGTTGCGGGCCGATCCCCCGGTGACCGCAACCGAAACGGCCCCAAAAAACCGCTTTGCCTTCCGGCTGCCCCGGGGCATGGACCTCGCCATCCGCGCAAACGTAGGCGAATTTCACCTCGCCGATTTCCACGCCACTCAGGTCACCGGCGACCTCCACCTCCACGACCAGCAACTCAAACTCCACCAACTGACCTTCAACTGCCTGGAAGGCGCCATGCAGGTCGCCGGCAGCCTCAAGGTCCTTACCCGCGACCGCTGCGCAGTGCGCCTCGACGCCCGGATCAACGACATCAATGTCCACCAGGCCTGCCGCAGTTTCCGGCAATTGGCCGCGTTTGCCCTGGTCGAGGACAATCTGTTCGGGCGCTTCTCGGGCGATGTCCACCTTTCCGGGGAACTGGACCAATACCTGGGGCTGGACCCGGCGACGCTGGTTTCCTACGGCACGGTGGAACTGCGCGACGGGCAGTTGAAAGACTTCGAACCACTGGAAGGGCTGGCCGGCTTTGTGAAATTGGAAGAACTGCGCGATGTGCGTTTTTCCGATGTCCGCACCGGTTTCCGCATCGAAGAAGAATATTTCTACGTGCCCAAACTGAAGGTCCAGGCCAACCGCTACAAGCTGGAAATGGTGGGCCGTCACGGATTTGACAACCGCCTCGACTACAAGGTCTACGTGGAATTGCCCCGCAAGGAAGCGCGCCGCACCCGCAATGTGGAAGTATTGGAGTACATCGAAACCGACGCCGGCGACCCGATCAAAGTGGTCATTCCGGTGCGCATCACGGGCACGGTGGACCATCCCAAGTACAAGTTGGAAGGGCAGTACCTCGCCAACAATGTCAAAACCGCGGTCAAAAAGCAGGGCGAAGACATCAAGGTGGGCTGGGAGACGGAGATGGAGGACATGTTTGGCAAGCAGGACAATACCCAGGTGGACGACCTCATCGTGGTGGCGGAAGACAAAGCGGATACGGCGAAAAAACCGCTGATCCCGGGCTTGAAGCTGAAGAATCCTTTGAAGAAATTGCGCCTGCCGAAAATCGGGAAGAAAGGCGAACGATGAACCCGGGAAACAGGACGAGGTGAGTGATGGCTACTCGGCCAGGCCGTGCCGCAGGGCATATTTCACCAATCCGGCGGTGTTGCGTACGCCGAGCTTGGAAAGCAGATTTTTCCGGTGGCTGTCCACGGTGTGCTGGCTGATGCACAACGCGTCGGCGATTTCCTGGGCGGTCTTTTCCTGGACGATCAGTTGGAGGACTTCGCGTTCGCGCCGCGTGATTTTGACCTTGTTGGGGCCTTGGGTTTCGTTGGGGAAGCGAAAGGAATGCATCATCGTGTCGATCACTTCCTTGCTGTAATAGGTGTCCCCGCGGGCGACGGTGCGGATGGCGGTTTCCAGTTCCGCTTTGCCCGTATTTTTCAAGACAAATCCATCGGCGCCCGCTTCCAGGATCTTGCGCACCAATCCGGGTTCTTTGTGCATGGTCAGGACGATCACGCTGGTCTGGGGCCATTTTCCTTTGAGGCGGGCGGTGGCTTCCAGGCCGTCCATTTCGGGCATGGAGATGTCCATGAGGACCATGTCCGCGGGCGGATCCAGGCTTTCCAGATGGGCCAGCAGGGCTTTGCCATTGGGGAGGCAAGCGCCGATTTTGAACGCGGGGATGTCTTCCAAGATGGCCTGCAGCCCTTGGGCAAACATGCGGTGGTCGTCGGCGATGACGACGTGGATGGGGGTCGGCGTGTTCATGAGGGGATTCTTTACTTAAATCTACGAATGCTTCCGCAATCGTCAATTACGCCGCGCGACCAGCCAGGGGAATTTCCACGACGACGGTGGTACCGCAACGGGGCTGGCTGTCGAAGGTGACTTTCCCCCCCAGGCCCGCGACCCGTTCGCGGATGCTGTTGAGGCCCATGCCGCCTTCTTTGGGCACCTTTTCGGGGTTGAATCCGCGGCCATCGTCCTCGACCATGAGGCTCAGGATGCCGTTGAGGCGGTTGAGTTGGATGGTGACCTGCTGGGCATCCGCGTGGCGGAGGGTATTGTTCAGCAATTCCTGGACAATGCGGAAAAGCGCGATTTCGGTTTCGCTTTCCAATCGCGCGTGGAGGCCGTGGGACAGCACTTCGACGTCGGTTTGGCCCGTTTGGGCGATGGTGGCGGCCATTTCTTCGAGGGCGGCCACCAGTCCGACCTTGACCAAGGTGCCGTTGACGAGGTCGTGGGCGATGCGGCGCACTTCGCCCACCGCGTCGTCCATGAGGCGGGTGGCGGTGGAAAGGTGGTCGCGGCGGTCCGCGGGCAGGTCGGCGAGGCGCCCTTCGAGGGCGCTGAAGTAGAGCTTGACCGTGGACAGCATGCTGCCCAGGTTGTCGTGGAGGTCGGTGGCGATGCGGCGGCGCTCTTGTTCCTTGCCCTCAAACAGGGCGTGGAACACCCGGGCCTCGCCTTCGCGGATGAGGTGGGCGATGCGTTCGCGGGTTTCGGATTCGCGCTGGGCGGCGCGGGCGCGGGTGGTTTGGAGGCGGGTGCGCAGCAAAAGCCAGATCAGGAAGGCCACCGCCAGCAGGCCGAGGGCGGCGAGGAAAAAAATGGTGCGCTGGCGGCTGAGGGATTGGTTTTCGGCGGCGAAGGTGGCGGCTTTGGCTTGTTCCAGTTCTTTTTCCTGGCGAACCATTTTCAATGAATCGGTTTTCTCCTGGTCCTGGAATTGTGCCTGCAGGGTCGCGAGCCTTTTGGCCTTGGTCTGACTGTGTAGCGAATCCGAGAGGGAGATGGCCCGCAAAAAGTCGCCCGCCTGGTGGTAACTGCGTCCGCTGGCCTGTTCCAACCCCGCAATTTCATTCAGCGCCTCCAATTCCGCTTCCTTCATCTTGTTCTGGCGGTACAATTTGATCGCTCGGCGATAGCTGCTCGCCGCCCGCTCCCACCGCTTTTGCCGGCGATGGAGGATCCCCAGATTGAGGTAGATATCGGCCTCACCGCCGGTCCACCCCAGCTCCCGATACATACGCAATGCCCGCGAAAAGTAGCGCTCCGCCAAGTGAAATTCTTCTGCATCCAGGCGCATTACCCCGACGTTCAAGTAGCAGTCGGCCGCGACGCCCGGCTGGGCAAAGTGCTCGGCTTGCGCGATGGCTTGGGCATACACACTGGCCGCCGAATCCAGCAGGTCGAGCATCTGGTAGTCATTGGCGATGTTTCTCAAAACGTTGGGCAGGCGTTTGGGCGCTCCGGCTTGCTGCAACATCCGGTAGGATTGTTTGTGGTAGACCAGCGCCCGGACATAATCCTCGCTTTCCGCGTAGAAATTCCCGATGCTGATCAGGGAACGCGCGACCGTTCTGGGGGCGCAGTTCCTTTTCCGAATGGCCAGAATTTTCAGGTACGACTCCAGGGCGTCCTCCAATTGCCCCATGCCCCGGTAACAAGCCGCAATGTTCTGCAAGCCCTGCGCGAGATAGCACAAATCCTCGCCCTGAGAGCGGATCTGCACGGCCCTCACAAAACAATCCATTGCCTTTTGATAATTGCCCCCATTGAGGTACACCGATCCCATCCGGCTTTGTGCTTCCTCGATCCCCCCCGGAAACTGCCATTCCCGAGACAAGCGCAGGGCCTCCTTAGCGAGGGCGAGGGCCGAATCAGGGGCCGAATCGTGGAGCTGCCAGGAGATTTCATTCAATTGCCGGACGTAGCTCGTATCCACAGTGGGACGCGCAGCAAACACGAGGGTGACCGCACCGGCAAAGAGCAGAACGCTGATCCCACGGAACCACAAAATCTTAGAAATTCGGTTTTTCCTGTGCATCTCCGTATCTGATTCTTCCGCGCGCGGAAAATTGCCGCAAATTTTGGTTGTCCAACTGTTCGATTGTTACGATCAGCTCATCATCCGGATTGACCGGCTGGTGTACAATCCGCGGCGAAAACCCTTGCCATTGCGGGGGGTCTTCCCCCGCTTGTCCCGCCCGCAAACGCAAATCTACCACCATGTATTTGGGATTGGCATCGGGGCTCGGATTCCACTGCTCCTGACGAATGTCAAGCACTTGCCTCACCAGACGTTCCGGGAAAATCACCTGGTAAGAGTAGCGCACCTGCGAGTCGACGGTCTCTTTCCAAGCAAAAATGTGCGGATTGGGAGCATTGCTTTGAAACGTCGTGTCTCGGTATTCCCGATCAACGCTCATCCTTCCGGTCCGCTCGTACATCCGGTGGCCCATGTATTTTGCACAGACTATATAGAGACAGGCATTGGGCTCAATCGGCAGATCAAATCGAAAGACGCATATGCCGCCTGCCGCAGCATCGGCCTCCCGAAAAAACAGGTTGACCTTCCAGTCCTTCAAGACTGGATCATAGATCACGTCCGGCGGGGAATTTTTAGGGTAATCGGAGCCATCCTCGCGGACCGCTTTCCAGCCACCGGGAAGAGATACGGCAATCGAAAAGGTCGTCTCGGTATCGTTTGCCGCTGCCGAGTAAACAAAAGGTACAAAGTCCAAGATATTCATAGAAGCTAATGTAGATCGGGTAAACTATCGATAATGGGCTTAATGGGGCCAATGGATTGCACCCTTTCCCCATTGCAGTCGCCGTAGTCCTGGCGACAAGTCAGGGGCACCGCAGTCTGCGGGCCAGTGGCGATAAAGTCACAGTCCCCCTTCACCATGAGGCCGACAACTTGATCCTGGTTTTTCCCCTCCTGGATACAAACGGGAGAGCCCGAATTTCCGGTAAAAGAATCCAAGGTGGTAATCAGCATTTGACGATTTGTTGATCGGTATTCACCGCCGGTGTTCAATTTGAAAGGAAGCCCCAGGGGGTGTCCCATCTGGTACAATTTTTTGCATTCCTGCAGCGAATCTGGGTCCCCCAGTTCGAGCGGTGCTTGATCGTGGTCTTCAATTTCAAAGATCGCCCAGTCACGACGGGGGTTGCACAGTACCTGAGCCATTTGGGTTATTCTTTTGATTCGGTCCTCGTGGATCCAGATTTCAACCTCCCCTTGAGCATTCCGCACCACGTCGTGGACCTTGTTATAACCAAACATCACAACCGCATTTTCCAATGAGCGGGGCGTGTGAGAACCACAGATGCAACTTTTGTAATAGCAGTGTCCGGCGGTTAGGATGTAATTTTGCTTGACCACAAACGCCGAACAAGTCCCGCGCAGATACGGCTGTTCCCGGAACCTATCCCACCGTTCGTGAGAAAGGTCAAGGGAAAAAGTTGGTTCGTCGGCACAATTTCTATCTGCACTACCCTTGATAATTGCGGACACGCGTTTATCGCGGAGAATGCCATCGGCCTTCCGAACAAAGTACTCTCCTCGCTTTTCCCACCGATGGAAGTCGTAGACGATGACTCCCGTACTGTCCCGGTTCGTTGCCCGCTGCGAGGTCGACTGCGAAATTTCACTCGCTTCATGCCAATCTAATCCGTCGTAGATGACATCCTCAGCAAAGACGGCCAAACGCGAATTGGAAATCTCGCGCAGTCCAGGATTGAGTTCCGGGTAATCGGCTATGCTGTTGTTCTTGTCCTTAATCCAATCATCAAAAATTCCGACGTACTGCCGCTGCCGCAATTCAAACCGGAGGTGGCCAGCAATTTCCCAATCCGAAGCCCCCTCAAATAAATCCTCCAATACTTCTTTCAGCTCTTCATCCATAAGCACTAGATTATTTTGTTTATTTGAATGATACAAAATAATCCGGGCACCCGATGAACATCTTATCCTGTGAATTCCCAATTTGCGTTCCCAACTTTCGCAAAAATGGATGCGCGTGCCTTGATTTGGTAAATTGTTTTGCCGATTAATTCCCCGAAACCCCATGCCAAAACTCCACCGCCACCTCCGAGTCCTGCTACGATCCGAGCACAAGGCCTTTCGCCGCTTCCTCCGCTCCCCTTACCACAACCGCAATCCCAAGCTCGCGGAACTCTTCGAGCTCCTTGCCCCCCACCTCTATGCCGAGCCTCCCCGCCACCTCCCGGAAACCGAGGCCGCCGCCGCACTTTTCCCCGGCCAGCCCTTCGACCAAAACCGCTATCGCAAGCTCGCCACCGCCCTGCTCCACTGCTTCCACGATTTCCTTCGCCACCAGGAATTCCGCGCCCAGCCGGCCACCGGTGAGTTCTACCTCCTGCGCCGGTTCGTCGCCACCGACCAAACCGACCTCGTTCCCAAACAGATCAGCCAAACCAGCGCCGCCCTCACCCGCGCCGAGTGGCCCGCCCCCGAAACCAATGACATGGTGATCGCCATCGGCCTGGAGGTCTACAAATTCGAAGCCCGGCAAGCCGGACGCCGCCCCGAGACCCAGCCCGCCCAGCTCCTCGACCGCTTAGAGCAGAGCTACGCGATCCGCAAGATGAAACTGCTCTACATGCAGCTCAACCATTTTCGGATCACCGGCGAGGGCACCGAACCCAACCCCGGCGATTTTCTCTCCCGCCTCGCCCCCCAGATCGGGGCGCTGCCGCTGGAAGCGATCCTCTATTTCCACCTGTTCATCTGCACCCGCAATCCCGCCGAAACCGAGGCCTACCGTACCCTGCGCGCCCTGCTCACCCACCAGGCGGACAAGCTGTTTCCGGACGACGCGGAGGACATCTACGCCGGCGTCCTCAATTACTGCACCCAGCAGATCAACCGCGGCCAGGTCGAATATCTCCGGGAGATGTGGACCGTCTACGTGGAAATGCAGCTCAACCATACCCTCGACCAAGACGGTGGGATCCCCCGGGCCCACTTCAAAAATATGCTCACCATCGCCGCACGGCTCGGCGAATTTGCCTGGGCCGAATCGGTGCTCCGCCAATACGAAACCACCCATCCGGACGCCGCGGTCGACAACGCGATCAACTTTGGCCGGGGGATTCTGGAATTTTACCGCGCCCGGCCCCAGGCGGCGATCCGCCATTTTCACCGGGTTTTGGACCACTACGAGGACCTCTTTTTCGGCCTGGATGCGCGGGTGTACCTGCTGCGGATCTACTACGAGACCGGCGACGTGACCGGCCTGGATGCCTTGTGCGACAGTTTCCGGATGTTTCTCAAGCGCAACCAGCAACTCCCCCGCAGCCGCAAAGCGAATTACAACCACTTCGTCAATTACCTGCGCCGCCTGTCCCGCATCCCGCGTTTCGAGGGCGACCGCCTGCGCAAGCTCCGCCACGACATCGCCAGTGGCCGCCGCATCTCCGCCACCAACTGGCTGTTGCGGGAGATTGACGGGTTGATTTCTGATGATTGATTTCCGATTTCTGATGGAAGGCAATGCGGCTTTTGCCTTGGGCCAATGGTGCTTCGGTGAGCGCTGCGGGCCACGGACGGGGATGACCAAACAAGGATCACAGGATGTACTCCTCAATCCAGCGAGGGACCAGGTAGTCGTCGGCGGTTTGCAGATTGGTATTGTCTATTGCCTCGCCAGGAACACCCGCCTTGTAGAGCGCTGGAAACAACTGAGTGTAGGTGTTGTGCCAAAAGTAAGTCCCAGTTTTTCGGCCTTGCCAAATATGCTCAAAGAGGTGGCGTTCATTCAACAGAAGCTCCCAGTCTTCATGCAGCCGTTCGAAAAAGCGCAGGTTGCGCCCCCGGTCCATTTTAAGGATTGGGATGTAGCTGGTCTTGGGGAGCAGGCAAAGTAGACCCCAAGTTGTTTCAACCAAGCCGTCAAAGAATAAAGTCTTCTCAGCAAAAAACGCCTCTGACCGTGAGAATTTAAAGTACCGGGTGGGTGAATACACCCGGAAATTGGACTCCAACCCAATACTGGGATCAATATCAAATTGTACGTAGATGTTACTGCCCTGGGGGGCAT
>JBCCQH010000031.1:0-63106 GCA_039024435.1 Bacteroidota bacterium | reverse complement strand
CTGGCAACGTTTGCAGACGACGCCTTTTTGCTTGCGCAAGTCGCCGAAGTGGGTTCGGCAGGATTGTTCGTCGGGAAATTGGGCGATAAAGTTGAATAGATTCATGGGCAGATTCGAGCTTTGGCCGCAATCTCAACCCGCAGATTGACATCTCGTGTCAAAATCCGTGTCAAAAATCGTGGCAAAAGCCGTGGCAAAGTTCCGGACAAGCATAAAAGAATTTCCAATTGGCACCGGATAATTTCCGATTGATCGATTTCCGATTGGCACCGGAAAATTTCCAATTGATCGATTTCCAATTTTCAATTGGCGCGTTCGGACCACGCAACCAACAATGAAGAAAATTTCCGAATGGCACGTTTGGAACGCGCAACCTAGAATTAAAGCAAGCCCCCCAAAACACGATTGTTACCGTTGGCGCATTCAGATTTATCAATTGTTCCACCGCGCGGTGGAACAATTGCCCAAAAAATTTCCAATGGGAGGAGGCGTCTTTCCCACAGCTTGTTTTCCAATCATCAATTGATCAAACCGGGAAAGCCGCAATTTGAAAGATCGCGCCTTCCCCGTTTCCCTCGGGCGTCGCGATGACAACTGGGGGGCTTGAGCATCCCAATCACAAGTCAGATGAGTCCTGGTTGTCATGGTGACGACCAATCGCCACTCAGTCGATAGGCGACGCGGAAGCGCAATTCGTTGGAAATTGAAAATTGTTTGCTGCGGAAAGGATGGGAGGGACATTGGTGCCGCCGGTCCGGCGGGACGGAGCCAAGCGAACTCCCGGAACAGCCTGGTGCTGACGGGTAGGGGTCCCGTCAGTAGCCGCCCCAAGCAAAAGCCCAGTGCTCAAAAGTCGTTTCAGCGCCTTGATCGTAGCCGCACGGCACACGGTACGCAATCAAAGAATTTCTAAGTATCTGATTTCCACATGCGAATGGGAGAATTTCCAATAATCTTCTCGGCCCCAGTGTGGCAATTGGAAATTCTCCCATTGAAAATTGCACGAAGCGTACTCAGACGTACTTCTCTAAGGTTTCTTTGATTTTTGCCTTGCTCGGAACTCCGGTCAGGGCGTCTACCTTCTTGCCGTCTTTGAAGATCATCAGCGTGGGCAGGGCCATCACGCCGAACTTCGTTCCCGTGGTGTTTTTCTGGACGTCCATCTTGCCAAATACGGCGGCGTCCATCTCACCGGCCAATTCCTCGATGACGGGACTCAGCATCTTACAAGGACCGCACCAGGTGGCCCAGTAGTCCACCAACACAGGCTTCGAGGACTGGAGGACGGATTCCTGGAAGTTCGCATCGGTCAATTCCAGGACGTTTGTAGCTGTACTCATAGTGTAAAGGTATTTCTTTTGGTCATTTTAACGAATATACAATGCCGAAAGTTTCCAATTCACTGATGAGCTCGGCATTTGGCCGGATCATGACGGTGCGGCTGCTCATCGGTACGCTGGGCGGATTTTCGGGGTCCACCAAATTGATGTCGAGGGTACAGCGCCCCGGATTTTGCTGAAACAGGGTCACCAAGCGGTCGGTCAGGCTGCGGTCCACCCGCGTGTAAGCGATGTCCAAAATAAGTTTTTTGGTCATCTTCTCGAAGGTATCTTCCAGGAACTTGATGTCGGTCACCTTGAGCTCAAACTGGGTTTCGTCCCGGAAATTCGGGGCGTACTTGCCGGTGACGAACAGCATGCTGTTGGTTTCCACGTAGTAGCGGAACTTTGCGTAGTCATCGCCAAAAAGAGCGATTTCCACTGAATCGGAGAAGTCCTCGATGGTGAAGCTGGCGTACTTGTTGCCCCGCTTGGTCATGCCCTCCCGGGTTTTGGTCACAATCCCAGCAAATTTGAATTCCCGGTTCTTGAACCGCTCGATGTCCGCGAGGCCGCTGGACGCGAAGCTCTGGATCTCGAGTTTGTAGGTATCCAGCGGGTGGCCGGACAGGTAAAATCCGATGACTTCTTTCTCGTAGTTGAGTCGGTCCATCAAGGTCCACTCATCGCAGGTGGGAATGCTCGGTTCCACCAGGGAGCTCGCCGCGCCCATCCCCCCGAAAAGGCTGGCCTGGTTGCTGTTTTTCTCGATCTGGTACTTGTTGCCGTACTGCACCGAGCGATCCAGCACGTTTGAGCCGTCCATCAGCTCAAAGTAAGCCGAGCGCTGCACTTCGAATTCGTCAAATGCCCCAGAATAGGCAAGGGATTCCATGACTTTGCGGCTCAAGGTCCCCATCGGGATGCGCTTGGTCATGTCAAATATGTCGGCAAACGGGCCGTTGTTGTCGCGTTCTTTGACCAGTTCTGCAACCACGCCCTGGCCCACACCTTTGATCGCCGCCAACCCGAAGCGGATGTCGCCGTCCTGGTTGACCTTGAAGAGTGCGGTAGATTCATTGACCGAAGGCGAAAGCACCTTGATCCCCATGCGGCGGCACTCTTCGATAAAGAAGGTGATCTTCGAGATCTCGTTGACATTGTGGGTCAGTACCGACGCCATGTAGCGGGCCGGATAGTGCGCCTTGAGGTAGGCGGTCCGGAAAGCCAAGATGGAGTAGGCGGCCGCGTGGGACTTGTTGAAGCCGTAGGAGGCAAATTTCTCCATCGTTGCGAACACCGCTTCGGCATTTTTGGCCTCTACGCCGTTGTTCTTGGCCCCTTCGACGAAACGGACCTTTTCCTTGGCCATGACGTCGTGCTTCTTCTTGCCCATGGCCCGGCGCAACAAGTCCGCTTGGCCCAGCGAGTAGCTGCCCATCTTCTGCGCCACCTGCATGATCTGCTCCTGGTAGACCATGATCCCGTAGGTATTTTTCAGGATCGGCTCCAGCATCTCGTGCGGATAGTCGATGCGCTCCCGTCCGTGCTTGCGCGCGACGAAGCTGGGGATGTTGTCCATGGGACCGGGCCGGTAGAGGGCGTTCATGGCGATCAGGTCCTCGATGTCGGTCGGCTTGAGTTGCTTGAGGTATTTGCGCATCCCGTCGGACTCGAACTGGAAAGTGGCCACGGTATCGCCGCGCTGGTACAGTTCAAAGGTTTTTTCATCGGTGATGTCGATGCCTTCCGGATCGATTTCTACGCCAAACTCTTGCTTGACCATGCGGATGCAGGTCTTGATGATGGACAGCGTTTTCAGCCCCAGAAAGTCCATCTTGAGCAAGCCCGCCTTTTCGGCCATGGGGCCGTCGTACTGGGTGACCAGGGATTTGTCCTTGGCGGTGGCAATCGGGACGTAGTTGGTGATTTCTTCCGGGGCAATGATCACCGCACAGGCATGCACACCGGTATGGCGCGCGGTGCCTTCCAGGGTCCGGGCAAATTTCATCATCTTCCGCACGGTGGGATCTTTGCTGTCAAAGGCTTTGTGCAGGTCGCGGTTGAAGTCGGGGTTGTGGTCGGGAGTGAGCGCCTTTTTGAAGGTCATGCCCGGCTTGTCCGGGATCAGCTTCGCGATGCGGTTCACTTCGCTCAGGGGAATGTTCAGCGTGCTGCCCACGTCGCGCAGGGCGGTTTTGGCCCCCATGGTTCCGTAAGTGATGACCTGGCTCACCGAGCGGCGGCCGTATTGTTCCACCACGTAATCGATCACTTCCTGCCGCCCCTCGTCGTCAAAGTCAATGTCGATGTCGGGCGGCGAGATGCGGTCGGGATTCAGGAAGCGCTCGAAGAGCAGTTGGTAGCGCAAGGGATCCACGTTGATAATGCCCAAGCAATAGGCGACCACGGAACCGGCCGCGGAGCCCCGGCCCGGGCCCACGTACACGCCGCGCTCCCGCGCGACGGAGGTAAAGGACTGCACGATCAGGAAGTAGCCGGCGTAGCCCATCTTGCGCATGATCGCGAGCTCGTGGTTGATGCGTTCCTCGAGGTCAGCGCTGATTTCGCCGTAGATTTTTTTCGCTCCCTCCCAGGTCAAGTGGGCCAGGTAGTCGTCCATGTCTTTGAACTGCTGGGGCACTTTGTACTGGGGCAGAAACATGTCGCCCTTGAGGTTCATTTCGAATTCGCACTTCTCGGCCAGCTCGGTGGTGTAGTCCAGGGATTCGGGGACGTCGTGGAAGAGCCGCGCCATCTCTTCGGGGGTCTTGAAGTAGAAGTTGCGGTTGAGGTTGCCGTAGTCGTCGGTGAAGCGGAACCGGCGCGGATCGTGGTAGTCGCTCGCGGTCTGCAGGGCCAACAGCAGGTCGTGGGCGTCGGAGTCCTCCTCGTTGACGTAGTGGACGTCGTTGGTGGCGATGACCTTGAGGCCATATTTCTTGGCCCAGCGCAGCAGGACTTCGTTGCACTTCTCCATGTCGCCCAGGCCGTGGCGCTGGATCTCAATGTAGTAGTCCTCTTTTCCAAACAGGTCGAGGTACCACTGGAGGACCTTTTCGCCGGCTTCTTCGCTTTTGTCGACGATGGCGCGGTTCACCTCGGAGGCGAGGCAGCAGGTCGAGGCGACGAGGCCCTCGGCGTACTGCTTGAGGGTCTCCTTGTCGATCCGCGGCTTGTAGTAGTAGCCGTCGGTGTAGCCAAAGGAGCAGAGCTTGGCGAGGTTTTTGTAGCCGGTTTCGTTCTTGGCCCAGAGGATCTGGTGGTAGCGGGGGTTCAGCTTGGTGTCCTTCGTCTCGATGGGCAGGGCGCAAATGTAGAATTCGCAGCCGACGATGGGTTTGAGGCCGTTTTTGCGCGCGGAGAGGACGAATTTGGGGACGCCGTACATGTTGCCATGGTCGGTGATGGCAATGGCCTTCATGTGGTTGTCCTTGGCCTTTTTGCAAAGGTCATCGATCTTGGCCGCCCCGTCGAGGAGGCTGAATTCGGTGTGGTTGTGGAGGTGAACGAAGTCGGGCATCGCTGTGGATTTGAGCTAAACAAGTTAGGGGATTAGCGGAAAGGGTAATGTGAAATGTTTTGCACAGGGTGTTGGCTGTCGCTTGGTAGCAGAAAAAAACGAAAACCAGACTAGGAAGTCCATGATTTGGAAACATGCTTACAGAACTTATTTCACCATTGGTTCTTTGGAAAATGTAAAGAAGTCGAACAAATCTCCGAAATCAGAGGCTGTTTCTGAAAATGGAAGTAACCTAATATCTCCTTCACTTTCTGTTCCCCTGGGAGATTGAAGAGACTTTAGAACGAAATATTTTTCACCCGCTACCTCAGTTGTACCGGAAATCAAAACCCGATTTAGATCATGAACAAATACAGGCCCACGAACTGTCCTTGCTAGGCTGGTCGCACGTTTTCGCGCCACCTGAAAGATTTTCAATGATTCGGCAAAAGGTACACGAAAACACTTCGTTGGATGGTGGTTTGCTTCAACGAACATATAGTACGGTGTCATTCCCATTTTTACCTGCTTTGTCCACATCAGGTACCAGTCCTCCGAATTATCATTGACACCACGAATCAATGGGCCCTGGCATCGAATACCCGTACCAGTACTAAGAATTCGGCTCACGGCCCGCTCCACTTCGGGATGTTCCAGTTCTCGCGGGTGCGTTAAATGAGCAATCAGCGTCATGTGCTTTCCCCGCAATTTAACATATTCGAATAGGCGCAATAGGTTATCTGCATCTCTGTCACTGGTAAATCGAAATGGCCACCAACCCAATGCTTTTGTACTGATTCTAATGACCTCTAGTGTCTTTACCGCAAGTAGAGGCTCAATAAACTTTCTGATCAGACTTGCATTTAATATCAATGGATCTGCCCCTGTGAAAAGCGCATCTGTGACCTCAGGATGCTCCAATAACCACGGGACTGGCATCTCAGGTTTGTCATAGGCAAAGCTATTCTGGGATTGTGAATCACCAAACAAGGTCCACCTTGCGCAATAAGAACAATAGGCATGACAGGTCTTTGACATCAACGCCGGGTATAGACTTAGCATCGTGGGAAAATTGCTATACATCCCTGGTAAACGCGTACCATCGATTTCTGGAAAGCTCAATTCCGAGGTCAAAGTACGTGGCTGCATGTAGGATTTTATTCGGTCATAATAAGGTCTCAATGCCCCATCGGGAACACCACTTTGTTGAAAGCAACTGAGAATTCCAAAGTCAGTTGGATGCAGCATTTCCCGGCGCGGGAATACCAACTTATAAATTGGATCGTCGTCAACCATTTCCCAGCTAATTAATTCATCAAGGACATAGTTGTTGGCCTTGAAGTGAAACATTTTGGCAAGGACATCGAAGGTTTCCCTTTCAGACGCATTTAGCCTGGAATAATATTTACTTTTCTTAAAGGAGCGGTAGGTGTAGGGAATATATTTCATGACTTCAGATGAATATGCTATATGGATTGAGTTGGGACTCGCAGTTTGCGTGTTCCAGCCACCCCATGGAAACGGGGACATCATACAAACGTCCGGGTGCAGTCCTACGCCAAAAATGTCTGAGTCCGGGCACCATCACTCGAACGACATTCAACCCAATATCAGGCTGAGTTAGATCTAATACTAAAGTCTCTAAGCCTTGCTTTTCTGTCTGGTTCATGCAAAATTCAATTGCATCAAATAAATCCGTTGGACAGGGTAGCGGATATCTTTGGTGGATATTTATGAGTTCTCCATTACTAGGCAGCAGCCATTTTTGGTCATCAATTTTCACATGATTTAGCCAGTTGAGAAATTCTGGATCCTGAGTATTGTAATTTTCTGTGCCTTGCACTACTGGCAAGAGTTGATTCATCTCGATAACTGCTCGCTCTAGTGCTATACTCGCATCAACATGTGCGCCAAATGCAAATAGAATCTCGTCCCTCCTTTCGCGGGAGGAGCTATAGCTGACCGAAGCAAAAACAGGAATTCCTATATCATTGGTCAGATCAAGGACCACAAGCCTTCGGTCAATCTGCTGATAAAATTTCAGGACCTCATGGATGTATGGATTGTTCGCCGCATGCAAATCAACACCAGGGCGCGATATACGATTGTACCACCAAATCCCCGCGGCATCTCGTTCGATAAGTTCCAGTAGTCCCTGCAATATAGCCTCTTCTATGGTATTGCCTGCTGCGCACCCATTTGAATCTGGATAAGCATATAGATTTCCCTCATCTTCGGATGGATATTGAGCATAACAGCCAAGCGTAGGAAAAAGCTTAAATGAATTATGGGTCAAGCTATAGATTGGGGTCCACTCCAGATTCTTATCGACATCAAACTTAACAGGGATCAAATTATAAAATCGCGTTGTATCTGCATTGATATCATGTCGGTGGTTCAACTGATAATCACTGTAATTGAAAACCTTATTGGGATGAATTGCATTAGGCAGTTCACTGTATTTTCCCGTTACTGTGTACGTCTGCCCAGGATAAATCCCACAAAAGCGCTCAATAGATTCGCAAAGTGCTCCTGCTTTTGCTTGAATACTGGTTTTTCCTTTTCCCCCATTTCCGGTCCTACAATGAAAATTCAACCAAAAGCGAGACTTGCTCTGCAATGCTATATTTTTCCCTGATCCATAATTATATATTGGACTGCCCCGCAGAGCGGAATATGGCTCTAATAACGGAACTACGCCCACGAGAGGGCTTACTAAATGCTGGTACCTTCGAATTGTTTCTTCTGGAGTGATGGTACGATACGCACCTGCCTTGCATACTAGCGGCAAGTTACGGTTTAAATGAATTGGCTTAGGGGGATATAGCTGCGCCAATGGAGTTCCACAAGTTTCACACTGAGGGCGCTTCACAACATGGTGGGAACGGGTAATGCCACGTTGAGGATCAAGTTCTTGAATCCGCCTACTGAGAATCGGATGGGTCCCATGATAAATCCATTCGACTATCTGGTGAACGGCAAACTGAAAGGCAGCTTGAAAAGCCAAAGGATGCTCAATTCTTGGACGAGGAAGACGATCTGAATTGCCACTTATGGATTGGTAGAGGGTGTTCTCTTGCTCATGCAATTTCATTCGATGCGCGAAGCATTGCCAGCACGCATTTTCCTCGATATGAGGATCGAAGAGCGGTCCTATTAGCGGATGGGTACCATTGGGTCTAATGAGCAACCATGGCCGATTATTTTTTAAGTTCTTTGTATTGATAGAGTCCAGTCGTACATCAAGGTAATCTGCGACAAATACAATGTCCAAGACACCTTTTTCGGAAATTTGCAGGCTGGTGGCTTCGGCTAACTCCTTGAATCCAGAAAGGTCAAAGTTTCCTAAGTTTTGAAGTCTGACTGACTGCTTATCTAATACACTTAATAAGTGGTAGGGATCATAACCTAGTTGCCGCCAATATTTGTCGTATTGCAAGGAAATACCTTCACTGTATTCTTCTATGTATCCCTCTTTCTCAAGGAATTCCAAAGTACTCAGTACTTCGAAGAAGCTCCCATAAAGCTCGTAATTGCAGAGGAGTTCATCTTTATTGACTTCTGATGATCCAATCTTTTTTAACAGTTTAAAGGGGATTGGTGCATGAATAAAGATACCAGAATCCTCTGTGCTGAGACATGCCGATTTCTCATCGATCAATGACAATACATATTGTGGAGAAATCTTTAGACGAGGAGTAGGAATTGAATTCATAGCCATTAGGAAATGCATGAAACCACCAGCTTATGAGAACCTCCATTCGCGGGTTTCAATTTTGTGACTCCCATCACTTCATAGCGCGGACTCAGGTAGGGAATCCACAATTCATAATCGTATTGTTCACGATTATTCAAGCGGAATACGATCTTAGAGAAATTATCTTCACGATAGTTGAGCCCCCCAAGCTGAATATCATAAAACCCAGGGTTTAGCTTGTCGCCCGCAGCTCCTCCACTTCCATTGAGTATTTTTATTTCTGCAGCAATTTTTTGTGGCTTTTCTTCAACGAAAAATTCTGAATTAACTCCTTCAATGACTACCCTTACAGCGTTTTCTACTTCCGAGACAACGACGAGTTTTGGCGGATACTCGTCCTTAGGATCATAATCTTTAACTTTGGCTTGAAACAAAAAATTCTTGGAATAGTGGCAGATCAAAATTTCAACGTAGTCCGGAATTATCATTTTAGATCCAGGCCATAAATAAAAATTATCCATCGCGCCTGTGGTGTCATTCTTCTCCAACCAAGTTTGGATTTTAGCCTTAACACCATCGTGAGTTAATCCGCATTTATTTAGATCATCTTCGTAATTGGCGCGGGTTAAGAATGGACGGTACTGCCAACCAGTAATTCTCGACGTTTGACATTTTGTATCCGTCGACGATGGTAGCACTAGTATTCCGTCAGTTAGAAAAGCTCTGCGAGCTTTTGCAAGTTCAAGATAAAGAATTTCCACGTGATCATGCTTACCAAAGTACATACTCATCGTATGGAATAGTTCAACCATTTCGATTGTCTTGTATTTAGTTCGAATGTCTTGATTTTCACATTTAGGGCCTTTGACGCAAGAATTAAAGGTACAATTAAGATCGCATTCCTCCTTAGAATCCTCCCATCCATTCTTCGCTCTCTGCGTTATTAAATAGTGCGCTAAATAGTACGGAGTCTTTCTAATTGCCTTCGCGATAGGTTTAGATTTGATGTAATCGCTAAAAATACCTACCAGTTCATCAAATTTTTCTTGTGAGTTTGAGCCCATTTTGTTTTGAATTAAATTGGTTATGTACGCAGAAAAAAGTCGTGAATTCCGAAGTCACGAATTTCCGGTTTATCGAGAACAATATATTGAAGGTCTGCTCGAAGTCGAGACGCTTCCCTATCCCTTCTTGCTTCAACCAGCATTTTCAGACGGCGCGCACCAGCCAAAAACTTAATCCATTCAAAATTAAACTCTTCGGCCAATTCGATTGCGGTAAAGTATGCCGTATTTACTTCATCCGTGATTTCCCCGGTCTTTTGATACAACGCCCAAGCAAGTTTTGCGTAGGCATGAGGGAGTTTATGACGGTTTTTTGAAGCAATCTGTATCCTAATTGAATTCTTCAATAACTCGATCGCTTCAGCGAATTTTTCCAGTTCGATCATGATTCCGGCGATAACGATATCATAGAAGGCCAGAACTCCATTCTGACCCGTCGGTTCCAGTACAGCACGGCCCTTCATGGCGGATTCGAGGTCACCGTCAATCCAGGCATTGACGATATCAAATTGACAGGAAACAAAGTGATCATTGAGGTCTTCCCCCGCATAGTCGATTAATTCCTCTGCGAATCTTCTCGCTTTCTCCCTTTCACTCCCAATTAAGGCGAAGTAGCCTACGATAAAAGTAAACGCCCAGATGTAATTGGAAATATTGTCCGATTTCCTTGCAACTTCGAGCGCAGCCTTCATAAGTTTAAGTCCTTCGGTCGGGTTACCAGAATCGCATTCTATATGGGCAAGGCTGCATGCTGCAACAATAAATGGCTCAAGGCCCATCTCCAGGTGAATCGTTGCGTCCGTTTCCGGATTGTATTTATTTATTACGTTGCGACCACATTGTCTTGCCTTTTCGAATTCACAACACAACCCAAGCGTCTGTGTCATAAACGCCGAAATCATCATTTCTATCCGATGATTATTGAATCTTTTTGCCTTTTCGATCAATGCAAATCCCAGTTCGACCGCTTCTTTCAAATTCCCGTGACCGGCATTGAACATGTAAATCGACCAATCATTTCTTAATTCAGCATTGATTGTCTCTGAATCTCGCTCGTAGTCAGGCAATGTATTTAAATATGTAAATCGCTCTTTGTTGGCTTCAGCAACCTGCAAATGTTCCCTGCTTCCAGGTCCAAACAGCGTTGACACAATCGGGACTGTCGCGGAATTGACCGCAATTTCTTTTTGAGTCGAAATTATCGGATCAGAAATACGCTCCACCCATATTCGTAGTATCTCTACCGTTCCATTGGCTTCTTGAAAAGTGTTTAGCCCCACCTGCTTCTCCACCGCCCGAATCCCAAACTCACTCCCCTCCGCATACGACCCGCCACCCGCCAAGTGCCGCGCCACCTCAAACGGATTCTCCTCCACCCGCTCCGCAAACCCTTCCTTCAGCGTCCCCGCGATCCGCAAATGGTGCTCCCGCTTCGGTGCATTCAACATCCCATCGTAGGCCGCATCCCGAATCAGCGCGTGGCGGAAAATGTAAGCATCCCCATTCACCTTGCGCTGCCGATAGACCAAGTCCGCGTCCATCAGCGCTTCCAGATCGCTCTGCACACTCGCCTCGTTCCGCAAGCTCGCCCCCACCAGCAAATCGTAATCAAACTCCCGCCCAATCGTCGCCGCGATCTGCGCGCTCTCCTTGGCCAGGCCCAGGCGGTCCAGCCGCGCATTCAGCAAATCCTGCAACGTCGCCGGAATCGCTTGAATATCGGTCGCTTCATCAAACTGGTACTGCGCTTCGCGCTCCACCAGATAGCCCTCTTCCACCAGCATCCGCGTCAGTTCCTCGATGTAAAGCGGAACCCCGTCCGCGCGCTCGTCGATGTAGCCCAGCGCTTGGTCCACGATGCCTTTGCCCTCCAGCACGTGCTCGATCAAAACCCGCGTAAAATCCGCATCCAGCGGCTGCAACTCAACGAAGCGCAACCCCGCCTGCGCCCAATCTGGCACCCAGGCCGGCCGGGTGGTCATCAGCAGCAAATAGGGCTTCGCCGCAATGTCCTGCAGTAGGAATTCCACAAATTCGCGGCCGGTAGGATCCAGCCAGTGCAGGTCTTCGATCACCAACATTAGCGGTTGGGCCCGCCCGATATGCACAATGGAACGGTGCAACAGCGCGAAGAGCAACTGCTTTTGCACATCCGGGGTCACCTGGGGCATCTCATAGCCCTCCGCCAAAGGCACCGACAGCCAGAAGCAAAGCACCGGAAGGCCCTTTTCCAAGTCCGCTCCCGCTGCCTTCATTTTGGCCTCCAGGACGGAAAATACCTCCGCCGAATCCTGCAAGCCCGCAATCCCCCAGTGGTTTTGCAGCATGGCCAGGAAGGGGAACAGCGCATTGTTTTGGTACTCGGACAGACAGCGGACCTCGCGGAACAAAAAGCCATCGCTGCGGACCTGCTTTTTCAATTCGTACACCATCTTGGACTTACCGATGCCGGCCTGGCCGTGGACGATGACCGCTTGTCCAGTTCCTTTGCGGACCAGTTCCCACTGGGAAAGCAAGTGATCTTTTTCCGGGCCCCGGCCCACCATGTCGCGGTTGGCGCTCCAGGGACGCAGGAACGACAAGGCCTCCGTTTGGCGCTCGCCGGTGATGAGGTGGGAGCGGTCAAGTCCAGAGTGGCCGGGCAGGTCCAACTTGGAAGTGGTCTCAAACTCCAGGTAAGGATCGAGCAAAGCTTTCGCCTCGCCACTGGCCAGGATAGAATTGGCGGGAGCATGGAAGAGCATGGCAAAGGCGCGGTTGGGCACCCCTCCTTCCGGCAAATGGTTGGGACGGTGCAGCACCTGACCCGAGTGAATGGCCGCCGAGACCTGGATGTCCAGGCCATGCTGCTGCCTCAGCAAAGCTCCCCGGTTGCGGACCTCGCTGAGGATCTCCAGGGCGGCGCGTCCGGCGCGGCGGGCATCGTTGTCGGTGATGCTCGGATAGCCAAAGTAGGCCGTGAGGGTACCGCCAAAACTGTTGGCGAGGTGTCCGCCAAATCGGATGGCCGTGTCCGCGATCTTTCGCTCCTGGTCCTGCTGAATGGTGTCGATCGTTTCCAGGTCCAGCTCGACTTCGCCGACGGGGATCAGGTATAGCTTGATGGTAAGCACTGTGATCTGGCGCCGTTCGCTCTGGATGTCCTGCCAGCCGAGGGGATTGGCCGCCGTAGCGACCGGGGTCGAGCCCCCTGGCGCCGGGGCATTGGTGGCGATCTGCCCCACCAGCGTGCCGAAATTGATCGTCCGGAAATCCTGGTACAAATTGCCTGCGTCCCCCGCCCGCAGCCGGGCATTTTTGTGCAGCACCCGCCGCAGCAGTTCGGCCAAGGAGTGGCCGGCAATCGCCGGGGGAAGCGGAACATTTTCTGAATTCAGTTGCAGCCGAAATACCTCCGCCATGCTGCCGTCCTGCATGACCGGCACCCCGGTCAGGCACTCGATCAGCACCAGTCCCCAGGCGTACAGGTCCGACTTGACCGTCGGGGGTTCGCCCCGCAACTGCTCGGGCGCACTGTAAGCCGGCGTGCCCATTACCTCCCGGGTCAGGGTGAGGCTCTGATAGTCGTTGCCCCGAAAATCGCGGGTAAATGCCCCGATGCCAAAGTCAAGCACCTTGACGTGTAACTGTGATCCGGTTTGCTGGACCATGATATTGTGCGGCTTGAGGTCACGGTGGACGATGCCCCGGGCGTGGGCCGAGGCCAACGCGTCGAGCACCTGGCCCATCAATTCCCCCGTTTCAAATGCCGAAAGGCCGCTTTTGCGCACAACCATGTCCTTGAGCGTTTCCCCTTCGATGTATTCAAAAACGGCAAACGGCCTCCCATCCTCGGTGCTCCCCTTATCGAGCAGGCGCACGATGTGGGGATGGTTCAATTCGGCACACAGACGCGTTTCCCGCTCAAATCGCGCAATTTGGTAATTGCGCCGCCGGTCATCACCTCCCTCGTCCAGCTTCAGCAGCTTGATGGCGACGCGCTGTCCGGTACTTTCCTGTCGCGCCTCATACACCATTCCGTAGCCCCCTTCGCCGATCAGGGTCAGGTTTTGATATCCGGCTATGTCTGGTTTATACAGTAGTGTTCCGTTTTCCATAACAAACAATTAAGCAAATATCCGTCACTCCGCTTCCGAATCCAGAGGCAGACCGGCGGGCATCCAACGATTGTCCGCCAAAAATCATCTTCAATGCACCCATAAATCATACCGTATCCCCCGATATGAGAAATATTATTCCGAAATCGTGTGCATTTTTGTCAAGCTACCAAGTGCCCGGGCCGCTCAGTTTAGCGGCAGAGAGCCATGGTAAAATCTAAATGTTGTTGTATGTCTTTCGTGTTATCTGGTTTTGATCTATACTTAAAGATAACCTTTGTTTTGAGATATCCAACTGATTTCGGCAAAGGCATGTTGCCATTTCCGCATCAAGTAACGCATTGATGCGCTTTTACCCCCACTGTAAACCAGCAGATTAAAGCGACGATCTCCTCTCTGACCACAAGCAAATATTTTTCGACAATTTTTGGAAACTTTCTGCGGAATACCCCGCCATTCCCTCACGCTTCCAGTTCCCAAAACAACTCCACCGCCTCCGCCCACAGCTCGTCTAGGGGGACCAGAATCCCGGCAAAAAATTCAAAAATCAGCGCCCAATCATCCGGCCGAAAAACATTGACCCCGGGCAACACCACCCGGATTCGGCTGATCTCCCGGCCATCGGGCAGATGAAACTGGGCCTGCCAATCCCACTCGATCCCCGTCATGCCGTGCAACAAGCCCCGCAACTCTTCCCACTGCTGATAAAACAGCTCCCGAATCCCCGCATCGCGGTGCTGCAGGTCAATCGCCACGTAAGCCCGCCGACTATCCGCCTCCAAGCGGAAATACAATTGCCGGATACCGGTCTTGTAATTCACCCATTTGATCTTGGGCCCCCGGACCGATGCGTGCTGCCGCATGTAAATGCCAAAAGCCGTCCAAAATTCCTGGCGCCGCTGCCGGGCTTCTTCGCGGGAAAACATGCCGCAATTTAACCCGGAATTCAGAAACCCTCCCCCTTCCCATTTCGTACTTTCAGTAACCACCGAAACCTGCCGTGCTATGAACGCTCCCCTCATCATCGCCAACGTCCTGACCCTGCTGGCTTTTTTCGTGCACGCCATTCAGGGCGACAAGGAACTCCACTCCCTCCAACCCACCGATCCCGGCAACACCGGTCGCCTCCAGGAACGCTGGACCATGGCCCGCGCCGGCTGGCACTTTGTCTCGTTTGACCTGTTCTGGGTGACACTCGGCCTCACCCTGATCAACTTTACCGACCTGCTCCCGGCCGAAACGACCTTGCTCTACGTGCTTGCCGTGTACGCGGCCGGCACCGGTATCGCCTGGCTCCTGGCGGTGCTGATTTCGCCCCGCTTCCCCCAAAATCTACTCCGCCTCGGCCAGTGGATGCTCCTGATCGGCATCGGTGGCTTGGTGCTCTGGGGCGCTTATCTGGGCTAGATCGGGGGCCTTGAGTGCGTAAGAGAAACTGCGATTTGATTGTTGGGACGGGCTAAGAATTGCTACTTTAATGATCAAGATCGGGATACGCTCCTTTTCACGCAAACCCCAAATATTCTGCCATGATGAGGCATTTACTTACCCTGTGCATTGCCCTGCTTACGGCTCACCTGGTTTCGGCCCAGGCCAACCTGCTGACCGAAATCGCCACCATCAATCTCTCCCCCACTTTCGGAATCGCGATCTCCGGCGACTACCTGTACGCCAATCCGGGATTTTCCGATGTCAGAATCTACGACATCAGCAATCCTGCCGCCCCCCAGGTACTTCCCTCGGTTGCCTACGGTGGCGCATTTGCCGAGCAAATGGACGTATCCGGCAACTACCTCTACTTGACCGGAGGACCGACCAATGATCTGCGGATCTTCGGGCTGACCAACCCTGCGGCGCCCACCGTGCTGGGCAGCGTTGCGGTCCCTAGCGGTGGGGTCCAGTTCGCCGCCCACCACCAAAACCACAGCTACATCAGCGCGGCGGACAAACTCTACGTGGTCGACCACAACAACAAAAATCTCCCGGTGGTCCTGCCCAATCCCCTCACCGTACCCAATGCCGGCCAATTCGGCATGCGCCAGCTTGCCATCTACGGCAATGTTCTCTACGGCGCCCTTGAGTCGGGAGTCAATGTCTACGACATCAGCAACCCCGGCCAGCCCACCCTGCTGACCACCCTCCCCAATGGCGCATTTGCCCTCACCGTGGACCCGGTGCAAGCCCGATTGTTTGTCAGCCAGGGATTCGGCAACAACGGGCATCACGTCTACGATATTTCCACCCCGAGCGCTCCCGTCCCCCTCTTTTCGGGCAGCGGCGGCACCAGTACCCCCGGCCGCCTGGCCTATTCGCTGGGACTGTTGCTCCAGACCGGTCCCGACAACCTGCCGACCCAAACGGTCAATGCTTACACCGTCGACAACAGCAGTAGCAATTGGCAGGTGGAACATACCGGTTCGCGGGGATTTGCCGTTACCGACATCGAAGCGACCGATTCCACCTTTATCGTCGCCAAGCACGGCGGCATCGAGATCCTGAACGGACAGGTCGTCGTCGGGACAACGCCCGGCCGCGATTCGGAAAAGTTGGCGATCTGGCCGAATCCGGCGAGCGGTGCGGTTCATTTCCGTACGGCACCCTCCACGGAAAGGCAATCCCTCGTCGTCCGGGATCTGGTCGGGAAAACCCACCTTCACCGGACCGTCACCCATTCCGAGCTGGAATGGAGCCTGACCGACCTCGCCGCGGGTCTCTACCTGGTCACCTTGCTGGAAGACGATCGCCCCGTGGCCACGCAACGGCTCAGTGTGCGCTGATCTCCACTCGACATGCCCGCAAACTCCGCAACCGCCGGCACGGTATCCCCGTTCCGGTGGTTTTTCTTGATTTCTGGCCCGCCGCGGGCAATTTCTTCCTATATTCATTCCCAAAAATGGCGACCATCCCCCGCAGCATCGTTGCTTTCTTCGAAGACCTCCAGGCGAACAACAACAAAGAGTGGTTCGAAGCCCATTCCGAGCGGTACACCGCCGAAGTGCAAGCGCCTTTCCTGGAATTCACCGCCGCATTTTGGCCGGAATTGCGGGAAATTGACCCCAAGCTGCCGGTGGATCCCCGCGATGGCCTCATGCGCATGCGTTCCCAAGGCCGCGCCGGCTATCTCCCCATGGTCCGCGCGAACTTCATGCCGGAATCCACCGCCCCGCGGAAAAGCAACCGCAGCCCCGACCTGCCCGGCTACTACCTCGGGATCGGTCCGGAACAGATCCACGTGGGGGGAGGGCTGTTCAGCGTCGACCGGAAAAGCTTGCCCCTCATTCGCGCCCACATCAAAACCCAGGCCCAGGAATTCCAAGCCCTCACCCAGGAAGAAACATTTGTGGCCGAATTCGGGGGCATCCAGGGCGAAAAGGTGCGGCGGGCCGGACCGGAGTTTGACATCATTGCCGGACTGATTCCCGAGATCCAGAACAAAGAATTTTACTACGTGCGGGGTTACGCCACGGAAAATTTGCTGGATATGGAAGGGGTCGAACAAATATTTGCCGCGCACTTTCGGCAGGTGGCTCCGCTCAACCGGTTTTTCCGCACCGCCCTCATCGGGGACGACGAAAGTGACGATCCGGAATTCGGTTCGGGATTTTTTCGCCTTCCCAACACTTGATAACAATCAATTAAAAATTGTACGAAAAAAACCGATTTCTGGCGGAATTCGTAAACCTAAGTTCGCTAACTTAGTTCGCATAATATTGCGGAAAGCCTACTTCGGTACCGCTGCACCGTTCAGTTAACTTTATGGCTATTTTTGTTTTCTTTGTTGCGCACCATTATTTATCTCTTTTCGCGCAGTCGTTTTTCCACCACCGCTACGCGGCCCACCGGATGTTCACCATGTCCCGCGGTTGGGAAAAGTTCTTCTCGATATTTTCCTACATTGCCCAGGGGTCTTCCTATTTGAGCCCCCGCGCCTACGGCATCATGCACCGCATGCACCACGCCCACGCGGATACCGAGCACGACGTACATTCGCCGAAACACGATAAATCCATTATGAAAATGATGTGGCGCACGAAAGTGATCTATTCCGATATATTCTGGGGCCGCGTCAAAGTGGACCCCAAGTTTACCAAAGGAGTGCCGACCTGGATGGCCCTCGAAAAATGGGCCGAACGCTGGCCTTCCCGCGTCCTGTGGGGCCTCTTGTACGTAGCTTTCTACTACTATTTCGCTACCGCTTGGTGGATGTGGCTTTTCCTCCCCATTCAGTTGGTCATGGGCCCGGTTCACGGCGCGATCATCAATTGGTTTGCCCACAAATACGGCTACACCAACTACAAAACGAAGGACACTTCGAAAAATCTCTTCCCCGTAGATGTCATCATGCTGGGCGAAAGCTTGCACAACAACCACCACAAATTCGGTGGTCGGGCCAAGTTTGCGACCAAGTGGTTTGAGTTCGATCCGGTCTACCCCATCATCTGGTTGCTAGATCGGGTAAATGTCATCCAGTTGCGGCGCAGTAAGCCGACCGTTGCCTTCTAAGCATTTTGGAACGACGCGTGCTTTGCCCGGGAGGAAGCCCTCCTGGTCGGGGGTTCGGGTTCGCTTGAAATGCCCGAACCGGTGGTTGCCGAACGCGCCTGCGTGGGCGCCGATACAACCTGATAATTGCTTTTCTTATTGGCAGGCAAAGTAACTTCCGCCTAACCGCAAAATCGCACTTGACCGGCGACCTGGTCCCGCCGGGCGACCAGCATTCTTGCCCCGAGAAGGGTCAGGTAGGATCGTTTCGGAGACGCCTTGGCCCAGAGGCGCCACGGTCCACCGGAATCTGCCCAAGAATCATGTATTGCCGGGGCAATGCATGCCGGGGGTTGAGGATGTTTTTTCCGTTCTCGAATGGTTGTTGTTTGCCCGCCTTCGCCCCGATCCGCAAACCGCCGAGCCGGGCAGCGGTTGCTTCAATCGCCACGCAGGCCATGCTTTTTGTGTCCTGGATATTGATTCGCCAAATCCTGCGTATCTTGAGGCAATGGACACCCAAGCTCCCCGAGATCCCAATCCGCGCTTCTGGACCCGCATTACGGGCTATGATCCCCGTGGGACCGTTCCCCCCGCCAACTGGCAGCGGTTGACCCGAGAGAGCGTGCGCCACTGGCAAGGGGCCTACTTGACCCACTTTCCCGAACGTGTGCGCCGGATTTGGCGACACGTGGTCCAAGCTGCCCAACAAGGTGCCGCGTGGATGGTAGCACTGCCTGGCTCCCCGGCCCGGTTTTTGGTGTGGTTGCGCGATGGGATCGTGGGCGCACTCGCCTGGACCGCCAGCTTGGGCACAAAACTGCTCGACCTCGCGGGACTCGCCGAAGCCTGGGACTTTGCCGGACAGGTCCTCAAACCCCGCACACGTCGCCTCACTCCGGTAGAACGCGCCGAAGCGCGCAAAGTATTCGGCAGCGCGCTCAACTACGACAAGGTCCGCGTCGACGAATCCTCCTGGATCGCTCGCCTGGGACGCCGGATGCTCGGTTATTCTGGTCTGGGCATCGTCCTGGGACACACCGTCCACTTCAATCGCCCCATCCACGCGGTCCCCGGCAACCACGAGATGCGCTGGCTCATCCACGAACTGGTCCATGTCCTCCAATGCGAAGTCGCCGGCCTGCAATACATCGGCGAGGCGGTCGCCGCCCAGTTCCGCGAAGGCTACAATTACGGGGGAGCCGCCGCCTTGCAAGACCGCTCCCTCCGCGAATTCAACCGCGAACAGCAAGGTGATATCGCCGCCGATTACTACCGCTACGTGGTCCACGGCAGCCAGGATCCCGCCCCCTACATCCGGGTCATCGAAGATTTGCGAAATCGCCGAATTTGACCTTGATTGCCGCTATGGATCCGATCACGCTCAACTTTACCAACCCTCCCTCCCCAGAAATCATCGCCCAGATCACGTCCGCCCCCACCGATCTCGAAGTCTACCTGGCCGAGCAGTTGATCGCCGAAATGGACCGGGGAATTGCGGAAAATCCCACCCACGACGGAACTTTTCGGCAGCGCCGTGCCGCAGCCCAGCATGTCCACTGGAAGGTAGTAGCGTGGGAAGAAGCGGGCTTGCAGTTGGTGGGCGCCCCGCGGGCACGGTTGGCGGGCGCATTTGACCACTCTTCCGACCTCTTGCCGATCTGGCTCGGCGACGCCACCCGCCGGTATTTACAGGAAAAACACCAATTCACCACCCACACCGTATACGTCCCGGCGCCGGAATCCTTTCCCACCGCTCCCCCACCCGTCTCTCCAGTCTATATTCCATCCTCTTCCGGAGGGATCGACTGGATAAACATCGTTTTTGGACTGGCGTTGCTGTTTATCATCGGGACGATTGGGTTCAGCATTTTTCGCACCTACCGCATGATCGACGAAGTGAAGACCTCCTACACCGAGATCAAAGAAACCGTGGACCACCACACCGAAGAAATCCTGGACCAATTTGAGCGCACCCTGGTCACCTCAGACCGGGTGGTCAACATGATGGACCAAGTCAAGGGCCTGATCCTTCCCGAAGATTCCACCCAATAATAGCGGTGGGGGAATTTTCAATTGGCGCTGCGCTTTGTATTGTTGGAAATTGAGCGCAGTGTCCATTGAAGATTGAGGATCAGACAGGAGGATTTTTTCATCGAAGGTTGCGCGTCCAAACGCGCCAATTGGAAATTGGAAATCAGGCAATTGGAAATTTTCAAGGGAAAATCCTCGGGGGCCGCACGGCGTGCCGTGCGGCTACGATCCCTGTGTTATAGCGACGCTTTGGGTTGCTCTTGTGGTGGTAGGTTGCGCGTCCAGGACACGCCAATTGGAAATCGGAAATTGAAGAATTGAAAATTCTCATCCGCCATTTAGGAAGGGCTGCTCGCCGCCAGGGCGGCAATCGCTACGAGGATATCGTCGGCGTTTTCAGTACGCACGTAGCCCAAATTGCGGCGGTTCATCGGGGCCAACCACTCACCGAGCACCACTTGTTTTTGCGCTTCGGCCGTGGAGCCGTATTCGGCGGAGAAATAACGGAACATTCGGGCCGGCAAATCTTTTTCCACGACACAGCGGTAGGCTTCCGGTGACTTGACCGGCGGGGGCATGTCGACCACGAGGTATTCTTTGCGCTCGGTTTCGATGAAATCGCCCTCGAGTCCCACCGGCTGGAAATCCTTCACGTCAAAATGGCGGCAAGTCCGCGCCCAGGCATCATTTAGGGTCTCGCGCCGGGTTTCCGGATCGCGCATCTGCTGCCAAACAGCCTCGCAATGCTTCGAAAAAATGAGCATGGGCAGCATTTGGTAGGCAAAAGCGTAATGCACGATGCGGGACTCACTGTCCGGACCGGGAATCGGGGAAGTATCTTGCTTTGCCATTGAAACTAAATTTGTGCGTGGTACTGAATGAACAGCGTCAAATTACAGGAAATTTTGGGAGTACCAAGGCGGATGTAAGGTGTTGGGAAATATTCACCCGGCGTACGGAAAGCGCAGGGAGCGGGGGGAGGGCCGGTCACGGTCCCGCAGGCGAGCATCCCCCAATCTAACCGGTGCCGACTCCATTCACCAATCGCTGCCCCCGCAACCCGACCAAACACCCGGGATAAATCTAGCCGCGCCATAACTACTCCTTGCCGCAATTGTTTTTCCTGCGAACCGCCCAAACCGACCAAGATTTGTCGCCAAAATACCGCTTCAAACAATTAAAAGGGCCATTTCCCAACATTTGCCCCCGGCTCTGCGTTTATTTATAATAATTTCTTATTTTTATCTTAAATCTCATTTATCCATGTTTCAGCACGGATACATCTTTTACCGGACGACGGGCACCTTTATGATACTCGTCTTTCTGCTGGCGAGCCTCCCCACCGAGGTCGTGGCTCAGGAAGCAGGGTCGATCATATTGATGGAATGCGAACCCGGGAGCGATGAATCCGGCGAGGACAGCGATAAATCCCAATCCAAGATCACCTACGGCAAATTGGAAAAGCGCTTTCCTTACGCCCTGAGTGATCTGCTTTCACGGGACTTTTCCCGGGGAACTTGGATCGCCTGGCACACCAGCGATTCGGCGGTCCACCTCGAAGAGCCTTCCGTCCCTCCTCCCGAAATTTAACCACTCTGTTTCTGCTCTCTTCAGCCAGTTGTGCCAGGTTCCGTGCTTCCTGGCCGGGCTGAAGAATTCTCCCCCCAGTTCCCGCGCCACAAAAAGACTGCTTTCGTGATGAAAGACCTGCTTCAAAGTATAAATAAACGGACCATCCGGGCCGACCTCAACAGTGGCGTTGTCGTCTTTTTGGTTGCCATTCCGCTTTGTCTGGGGATTGCGCTGGCTTCCGAAGCCCCTTTGATGTCGGGAATCATCGCCGGAATCATCGGTGGGATCGTGATCGGCTCCATCGGGGGATCGGCCCTCGGGGTCAGCGGCCCGGCCGCCGGACTCGTCGCGGTCATCATTGCCGCTCAGGTTACTTTGGGATCATTTGAAGCAGTGCTGCTCGCCACGATGATCGCGGGCGCCATTCAGTTGTTGCTCGGCGTCATTCGGGCGGGCGTGATTGCCTATTTCTTCCCCACCGCCGTCATCAAAGGCATGCTGGCCGCGATTGGGATCATCATTGTTCTCAAGCAGATCCCCCACGCATTTGGGGATGACCTCGATTTTGAAGGCAATTTGACCCTTTTCGGTGCTGAAGGCACCAATATCTTCACCGAAATCGGCGCCTTTTTTGCGCAAGTGCAGCCCTCCGCCATCATCATCACCATCGTGGGCTTGGTGATGCTCATCGTCTGGAACCGGCCGGTTTTGCAACGATTCCGCTTCTTCCAAATCATTCCCGGTCCGCTTGCGGTGGTACTCACCGGCGTCGCGATGCAATTGACCCTGGGATGGATCCATCCAGAATGGACGCTGGGCGACTCCCACCTCGTAAATATCCCCGCCGACAGCGGGCCCGCCGAGTGGATCATGCTCCCCGATTTCTCCCAAATCGGCAATATCGATGTCTGGATCACCGGGTTGGTCATCGCCGCGGTGGCCAGCGTCGAATCGTTGCTCTGCGCCGAAGCGACCGACAAGCTGGATCCGGATCGGCGCATCACCCCGATGAACAAAGAACTGCGCGCTCAGGGGATCGGCAATTTGCTCTCCGGCCTCGTCGGCGGGCTGCCCATCACCCAGGTGATCGTCCGCTCATCGGCCAATATTCAATCCGGCGGCAAGACCCGCTTCTCAGCCATTTTCCACGGATTATTGATTTTGGTGGCGGTCCTTGCCTTCCCTGGCTTCCTGAATTTGATCCCGCTTTCAGCGCTGGCCGCCGTCCTGATCATGGTCGGATACAAACTCGCGCACCCCGCGCTCTGGAAAAAAATGTACCATACCGGCTGGTCGCAGTTCATCCCCTTTTTCATCACCGTCGTCTGCATTGTGGTCAGCAAAGACCTGCTCATCGGCATCGGCATCGGAATGGCGGTCGGCATCTTGTTCGTGCTGCACCGCAACTTCCGCATTCCCTACACTTACCAGGTCACCCGCGACAACAATCGGCCGGTCATCAACATCAAGCTTTCGGAAGTCGTTTCTTTTCTGAACAAAGGCAATATCATCACGACCCTGCGGGTGGTGCCGGACGGCGCCCACGTCGTCATTGACGCTACCCAGACGATGTACATTGACCCGGATGTCATCGACGGACTGGAAGATTTCAAGGAAAATGCCGCCCACCGCGGGATCACCTTTGCTATCCGGGGCCTCGACCAATTGACCGGTCAAGCGATGCCTTCCCCAGCAAAATCTCTGCTGAAGGAACTGGAGGCCCACCGCAAGGAAGAGCCACCTTCTTCGGTGGTCGACAACCACGACGTGAGCAATTCCGACATGGAAGAAATCGCGCCCGCTTAGCGGCGGTTTAAATTTTATCCTGCGATTGGGCTAGGGCATCTTTTTCCGCCCCTATTCCGCTATTTTTTCGCCCCTTGCGCTGGCTATGGACTCCAAAATGAGCTTCGATGAAAAAAAATCGGCGATCGCAAATTTCATAAGCCAGTTTTAAACCGCCGCTTAGACAATGGGCGGAGAAGGCCTGCGCCTCCGATTGCCTTTGACCTGGAGAGCTGCATTGGGAGGTCCGAATGCCGGCAAATTCCTTTGCTTGACGCTTGGAGGACGCCGGCGGCGAAACCAAGCCGTGTTCCCCGTGGTTTTAAGTGCAATGAATGTCGACCAACGCGATGAACTCCGCTATGCAGCTACGCCGCTCAACATCGGCGCCCTGGTGTATACCGTAGTGATGATCGGTTTTGTGATCGTCAACTACGAGTACTTAGGCGCCGGATTTGGGGCTCCGGGCAGCGCGCTGGTCATGATTGCCGGATTTGCCATTCCCGCTCTGCTCGTCGACGCGGCCCTGCAGTCATTCATCACTTCTCGCCCCTGGCTCATCCGCGCCGAAGCGCTCGCTCTGCTGATCTGGTTGGGGCTCATCCTCCGCTACATCGGGCCAGTTTTGGTCGGAGTGTAGCGCATAATTCGTACCTTTAGCCGGTGAGCCGCCCAACCGAAACTGTCCATCCAATTCAGCACATCGTCGACCTTCCCCTGACGGGCATCCGCTTTGTCCTGGCCGACAAATTGCTGCGCGCCAACCGTCCCGACCGCTTCGCCCCCATCAGCCCCGGCCAGATCGAGCAGCTTGCCGCCCACATGGACGAGGCCCACGTGAACATCAACCAACAGTTCAACTTCAAAATCAAAGCCGGCGAGGTCCAGGAAGCGATGCTCAACGGCAAGGCCATCGGGGAGCCGCTGTGGGAACTCATCCTCGCCCTCAAAATAATCCAGGCCACCGAAGGTACCGCCCCCGGACTGATCGCCCACATCGAGCAGACGGTGCGCGACTGGCGGGGCTGTAGTTTTTCCCCTTCGGAACTGAAATTGGTCCTGCAACAGGTACAAGAGCAGTCTTCCGACCGCCGCCTCGACTCTGAAATCCAAAATGCCTACCAAGCGATCTTTACCGGAAAGGCTCCTCAAGACATCGACTTGGCGACTCCGGGGAGGCAATTGATCTGGGCGGCGCATTTGTTGTTCCTGATCTACAATCCCTGGCTCATGCACTCCTGGTCGGAGGACAAGCGGCAGGGCAGTTTTGCGCTGGTCCGGACCAAGCTCTGGAAGCAATTGCTGGACAGCCACCACGCGCGCTACATGCGGGTGCTGTTCGGCTCGCACATCTACAATCTGCTGCGCAATGACAAGGTGCTGGTGGGCTGGGGAGCACCGGGAAGCTGGTTTTCCTTTTCCGTCCATCCGGCGCCCGGCCGGATCAATTGTGACCTGCTCTACGCCATGCTGGTGGGATTTGACCACGCGCGGGCGTGCATCGTCCACGAGATCGGCCACGCCGTCCAGACCAAGGGAGTGCCCCACTACATCCAGGAACTCAGCGATGCGGTCGGCGAAATCGAAAGTGACGTCGAGGGCGAGAGCTTGCAACAAGAATTGCAGTTGAAGCAATACTTCCTGAATGCCTGCGAAGACAACTGCATCAACCGCTACACGACCGATATTGGCGGGGTTTTCGGGCAGGATTACGGCTATTCGCTGAATTATTTTTACACTGCCATCGGCGACGTAGGGCGGCGCTACCAGAATCGGCAGCCCTACTACGATGAATCCACCCCACAAAACCGCTTCAAAAATCTCACCTTCATCATCAGCCGGGCCTTTCTCACCCACAATGACCTCTTTGCCGATACGGCGCAAGATTGGGACCTGGTGATGGCGCGGCCCGAGTGGATCAAAGGCCGCGATCGCCGCAACCCGGAAGAATTTTTGGACGAAGCCGCTTCATTCGCCCAACTCATGGCAATGTGCGAGGAAGTCGAGTATTATTTTCCTCCCCTCCAGGACATGGCCGGCGGTCCCGAGCACTACGCCGAACTCGCAACGACTTATGCCGAAAAGCGCTTTGCGCTCATCCAAGAGATGTGGCGGCTCTACGCCCAGGACATCCTCGAAGAGATGATCGAAAACGACGGCAGCCGGGCCGAGGATGCCATGGACCAGTTCCAAATGAAGATGAATCACCAGGAGGATCCGCCGAAAAAGAAGGAAAAGAAAGAAGAAGAGCAAAAAGACGACGCGGAAGACGATCCCCCCAAAGAGGAAAACCTCGCCCCCCCGACCCAGTCGGACAGCGATTCTGATCAGGATTCAAACGAAGACCTAGACGGCGATCCCCCGGACCAGACCCCGCCGCCGGAGGATCAGGACGACGATTCGGGCGACTCGGGCGAAGACAGCAGTTCCGGCGGAGATGCCGAAGACGACGATCCCCAAGACAGCGAAGATGCTGGCGACGAAGGCGAACCGGAAGTGGGCGACGATGAAGAGGAATCCGGGGGAGATCCCGAGGAGGGGGGCAGTGGGGCGCCCGACAACCAGGAAAAGCCACCCCCGGAAAAGCCCGAACCGGACCAGGAAATCCCCGAGGATGCCGAACGGGAAGAAGAGGAAATGGAAGGGGAGCCCCCGGAAGGTGCGGAAACGAAGGAGGAACGCGATCCCGATGCCCCCGAGGATCCGGACCGCGCGGATGAAGTCCCCCAAGAGGAGGAAGAGCCCCCCACCCAATTGAGTCCGGAAGAGCTGGAAGCGCTCATGCAGCAACTCATGGACCAGCTCAACGATGTGGTGGAATACAAAGAAGACGAGGACTCGGAAATCCGCGCCGAGGAGGACGAAGAGGCCGAAGCGGAGCTGGTGCGGGAAGAGGAAGACCCCGATCTCGAGCCGGAGCAAAAGCCCATGGAGGAGATGCAAGAGGACAAAAGCGGGGAACGCGGCGACGAGCCGGGGGGCCTGCCCGACAGCAAAGGAGTACTCGACCGGGCCCACTTGCCGGACGATCCCATGGCCTCGATCAGCGACCTGATGGAAGCCCTCCGGGAAACCGAGCAGCTCGAACAAAACAAGCCGGAACGCCGTCCACCGGAGCGCAACGCGGAGGAACCACCGCCCAAACCCAAGATCGAGATCCCGCCGCCCATGAGCCTGGACCAGCTTGCGACTGGCAATTGGGAGGACTTCAATCGCCGGGTGGCACTGCACGGTCCGGTCATCGCGCTGATGGCCAAGGCCCTGGAAAAGCTCAAAATCGCCCAGCTCAAGCTGATCCACAAGATTTCCAAGCGGCATTCCATCATCCCGGAGGGGGGCGACTTGCGGCGCTTTGACCACGCCGCCATGCAGCGCCTCATGCAACAAATCGCCAAAAACGAGCGCTTTCACAAGGACGACCTGGCGATGTTCCGCAAGGACGACCGCCGCGCCGCCCCGACCCGCCCGACCCGCGTCATCCTGATCGACGGGTCGCGGTCCATGACCTTCGGGGCGCATCCGTTTCCGATGGACAAGGCCATCCAGGAAGCGGTAATCGACTACATGGCCTCGCGCATCGCCGGTTACGATACCTACATCGGAATGTTTGGGCCCTTGAATCCGATTTCGCTGGCCCAGCCGGGAGACAGCCTGGTGGAGATCGGCAAGCGCATCGAAAAGGTCCACGGGGGACTCAACACCATGACTTACCTCGCGCCCTCGCTCATGCAGACGGTTGAGCTATTGGCCCACCGCAAGAAATTTACCGAGCCGTACGTGGGCTTCACGAACTTTGTCATCTACACCGACGGCGACATCGACGACCTGCGCAATTCCCGCGAAATCATCCAGCAAATCATTCTTCACTCGCCCAAGTCGACCTTTGATTTTGTGATGATCACCGGCAAGCACGCCACCCCGATGGACATCTTGATCCGGACCCTGGAAATCCAAAATCCCATCCACGAAGTCGGGGTGGTCCGCAGCAGCGCCAAACGCCAGTATCCCCTGGCGCTGACCGCGACTTACAAGCTCACCACCCGCATCCGAGCCGCCAAAAGTGGCTTTGCCGACCCCGCCTGGATGCGCGGTGCGCAGTTCAAGCGCCTGTTGCACTTGCTGTCGCGGTAAAAACCAATCCTCTCCCTCCCAAAAATTTAGGATAGGAATCCTTCTTACTGGTTGATAATTTGCGGGAATGATACGAAGTATTCTCGCGACGCTCTTTATTCTCGCTATTCACGGAACCTTGCTTGCCCAAAATGTCACCCTCTCCGGTTACGTCCAAGACCTCGATACCGGAGAACCCCTCATCGGGGCTTCGGTCTACGATGTCAATTCGGGAAAAGGAGCGCTGACCAACAGTTATGGATTTTACAGCCTCACCCTGCCCGCCGACAGTGTGGTCCTGCGCAGCTCCTTTGTGGGCTACCAGTCCATGGAATTCCGCCTCCTGCCGGAAAAAGACCAAACCTTCCCGATCAACTTGAAATCCTCCCTCGTCCTGGACGCGGTCGAAATCACGGCCAGCGACTTGGAACGGATCGAGGAACAGACCCAAATGAGTGCCATCGACGTTTCGATGGAAAAGGTCAAGGCCCTCCCCGTTCTGCTGGGCGAGAAGGACCTCCTCAAGACCATCCAGCTCCTCCCCGGAGTGCAATCGGGCAATGAAGGGGCCAGCGGCATTTACGTGCGCGGCGGGGGCCCGGATCAGAACCTCCTCCTGCTCGACGGCGTGCCGATCTACAATGCCAGTCACCTTTTCGGATTTTTCTCGGTCTTCAATGCCGATGCCATCAACAGCGTCAAGCTCATCAAGGGGGGCTTTCCCGCGCGCTACGGCGGCCGGCTCTCCTCGGTCCTGGACATCCGGATGAAAGAAGGCAACCTGAAGGAGTTCCACGGCGAAGGCAGCGTCGGGATTGTATCCGCGAAGCTCACCCTGGAAGGACCGATCATCAAGGACAAGACCTCCTTCATCGTGTCCGGCCGCCGCACCTACCTCGACGTCCTCGCCCGGCCCTTTATCGCCCTCGCCAATGCCAATCAGCAAGAGCAGATCAACGGCGGCTACTACTTCTGGGATCTCAACGCCAAAGTCAACCACAAGTTTTCCGACAACAGCCGCCTCTTTGCCAGCGGATACTTCGGGCGGGACCGATTCTTTGCCCGGTTTCGCGACGAGTACACCCTCGGATCCGAGAGCTACGATGATCGCTTCGACAATTCCCTCCAATGGGGCAACGCCATCGTCGCGTTGCGCTGGAACAAGATCATCAGTCCGAAACTCTTCGTGAATGTCACCGGCACCTACAGTCGCTACAAATTCGACGTGGGGATCGAACAAGAGTCCACAGTGACCGTTCCTCCCGATTCGATCCGCCAGGAACGGTTTTCCGCCGTTTACCTGTCCGGCATTGAAGATTGGGGGGGCAAGTTTGACTTTGATTACTTCCCCAGCGCCAACCACGCGATCAAGTTTGGCGGCGGCAATACCTACCACACCTTTACCCCCGGGGTGAACCAGTTCCAGGTCAATGAAGGCAGCGGCACTCCGATCGATACTACGTTTGGCTCCCAATCCCAGTTCGCCCACGAGCACTGGCTCTACCTGGAAGACGATTGGAAGCTGAGTTCGCGGCTGAAGGTAAACTTGGGCCTGCACGCTTCCGGTTTTTTGGTGCGGCAGAAATGGTACACCAGCCTGCAACCCCGGGCCGCCGTCCGGTTTTTGCTCGACGAGCGCTCCTCGATCAAAGCCTCTTACGCCCGGATGACCCAGTTTCTCCATCTGCTGACCAATCCCTCCATCGGGCTGCCGACCGATCTCTGGGTGCCGGCTACCGATCAGGTGCCCCCCCAACAGTCCCACCAGGTGGCCCTCGGTTACGCCCGTCGCCTCCCCAAAGGCTTTCAGCTCACGGTGGAGGCCTACTACAAGGACATGCAAAACCTCATCGAGTACAAGGACGGCAGTAGCTTCTTCGGCAACGGGGAAGACTGGCAAAACAAGGTCGCCGTGGGGGATGGCAACAGCTACGGCGCAGAATTTCTCCTGGAACGAAAACTGGGCAAAACCACCGGCTGGATCGGCTACACCCTGAGCTGGACCAACCGGCAATTTGACGACCTCAATTTCGGGGAAGTATTTCCCTACCGCTACGACCGCCGTCACGACATTGGGATTGCGATCACCCACAAATTCAACGAGAAAGTCGACATCGGCTTGGTCTGGGTCTACGGCACTGGCAATGCGGTTACTCTGGGCCAGGAACGTTATTTGGGACTCACCGATCTGTCCGGGCCTTCGATCTTTGACGGGCTGGACGAGGTGGAGAACATCGGGAGCCGCAACAACTACCGCATACCGTCCTACCACCGCCTGGACTTAGGCGTAAACCTCCACAAACAATTGCGCAAGTACAAACGCACCTGGAGTTTCGGACTGTACAATGCTTACTCGCGGCAAAATCCATTTTTCCTCTACTTTGCCTTCAACCAAAGCAACGAGCGCCGCCTCTACCAGTTGGCCTTGTTCCCGGTCATTCCCAGTGTATCCTACAGCTTCAAATTTTGATTTCGGCCATGAAAAAAATCCCATTTTACCTCCTTCTGCTCTGCATCAGCTTCGTGGCCTGCGAAAAGGAAATCCCTTTTCGGTCTGAAGTCCAGGAACCCAAGTTGGTCATCAACAGCCTCTTCAACGCCGACTCCACCTGGGCGGTAAATGTCAGCCGCAGCTTGGACGTACTCAATCCGGATGATCTGCAAACGGTCAATGACGCGGTGGTGCGCATCACCGATGAAGCTTCCGGCGATGTCATCCCATTGAGTTTCCGGGGAAATGGCATCTACGCCGCCGACTCAGCCCAGCCGTCGGCCAATCGCAGCTACCGCATCGACGTGGCCGCGCCCGGTTATGCAGACGTGAGTGCCCGCGACGCGATCCCCGGCGCCATCCAAATCGTCAGCGTCGAAACGACCCTGGTCGAAGTGGATGTAAATGTCTACGAACTCGAAGTCGAGGTGACCTTTGCCGACCCGCCGGGCGTGCCGAACTACTACATGATCGATGTCCGGGCCTTCGTCACCTACGAGTTCAACCCGGGCCAGGAAGAAACCTTTGACTATTCCGTCAATCTGGCTTCTACCGATCCCAACCTCGAAACTGAAGGGCGATTTGACGACATATATGACTACATCCTGTTGCAGGACCAAGCATTTGACGGGCAAAATTACACCCTCAAATTCGCGGTGCAGGATTATTTTCCGCCCGGAGTCTCGGAGCAGTTGGTCTACCGCTTGAGCATCGTCTCCAGCAGCCAGGCATTTTTTGATTACCGCCGTACCTATTTGCTCTACCAAGAAAGCCGGGACAATCCTTTTGCCCAGCCGGTGCAGGTCTTCACCAATGTCGAAAATGGCTTTGGCATCTTTGCCGGCGGGACCCGTACTTCGCAGGATATTTAGGGGGATACCAACGAAGCAAGGCGGGGAAAATCCTCGCGGAGCGCGCGAGGATTTTGTATTCACCCCTACCCGAAATAAAATCATCGTCCGCCCTGGGTTTACTGGAGCCGTGGCACCAATCGAAAAAAGATGTAAATTCCGGCTTAAATCGATTGCTGCATGAACCGATCCATTCTCTTCCACCTGCTTTTCCTCTTTCCCATGTACTTGACGGCGCAGCACTGCGACGACTGCCGCTACATCAGCTATCAGTTTGACAGCGTCGTGGTGACCACCGAGCAATTCGGTCAGGGCATCAACTCCGATGGCATCAACCAGCAGTTGATGATGGACATCTACCAGCCTTACGGCGATACCGTCACTAACCGTCCGCTGGTCATCTTTGCCTTTGGGGGCGGTTTCATCAACGGGACGCGGACCGAGGAGTACGTCGTCAACGGTTGTCGCCGCTTTGCCCGGGCGGGCTACGTCGCCGCCGCGATTGATTACCGAATCGGCTTCGATCTACTGGGACTTTTCCCCAATCCCACCCAGGAGCTCATGCGCGTCTTTTTCCGGGCCATGCAGGACATGCGCGGTTCCATCCAGTGGTTCCGCCACAACGCCGACCTCGGCGGCAATGTCTACCGCATCAATCCCGACATGGTCCTCGCCGGAGGCGCATCGGCCGGGGCCATCACCGCCCTCATGATGACCTACTGCGACGACAGCACCGAATTTGCCGAAATCGGAAATCTCAATGCTCTGAATGCGCTCGGCCCCTGGAACAGCAGTTCCGGCACCTACCAAAACTACAGTTGGGCCCCCCAGGGCGTCTTCAACATCGCCGGCGCCATCGTCAATACCGACTGGATCAGGCCGGGAGATCCCCCACTGGTGAGTACCCACGGCGACGAAGACAATGTCGTGCCCTACCAGGGGGGCAACCTCGATTTTGGGTTTACGGCCATCGGGCTGGAAGGCAGCTACAATGTCGACGAAGCCGCCCGCGCTGCCGGAGTGTGCAGCTACCTGTATACGATCCCGGGCGGGGACCATCCTTCGGGCAATGCGCCGGAAGAGTTTTACGATGCGATCTACCTGCGTTCCCTGCCCCGCGCCCGCGCGGTGATCGAGGGCCAGAGCTTTTGCTGTCCCCTGGCCATCGACGTGCAACCGGACGACATCCAGGTGGCCAGCCTCAATGAGCCCTTCACCCCGACGCTGGTGGTGGCGAATGACAGCGGGAACGCCCAGTCCTTTTATTGCTCCTCGGTCTGCGTACCCGGTAACCAATCGGCGTCCGATGATCTGATCGCCCACGGTACGACTGAGCATTTTTATCTCATCGGCGTCGCGTATGAAGGCAACTGCCTCGCAACCGATTTCAATAGCATTTCCAGCCTCCCCATCCCCAACGTGCCGGCCACCCAACTCACCGACTTTGAAGTTGCGCCGGTACCGGCGACTACCGAGATTGTGTTTCGCCCCGGCACTAGCCTTCCCGGCGTGGTCCGGCTGGTGCTGTACGATCCCCGGGGCACAGTCATCGCCGAGCGCACCGCCTTCGGCCCGGAAAGTCGGTTTTCCGTGGCCCAATTGCCGCGGGGGGCCTACCTCCTAGAAGTGCAGCACCGGGGCAAAAGCGGTTTCCGAAGGCTCCTTTTGCAATAGGTAACCGGTCGCTTGAGCTTTCAGCCAGGCTTGCCCTTACTCTGCCGGTTCGACTTTCAGCGTAATCTCAATTCGATTGATCTGGTCCCGGTCCAGTTCGGCAGCGTTGATTTCCCGATCTGTCTTTGTGAAGCCGGGTTTCTGGAAGACGATGCGTACTTTCTGACCGGCACTGAGGCCGTAGGCAAATGCTCCCCGCTCATCGGTGCCCAGACGCACCACACTCCGCCCGGTCAGTACGGAAACCGTTGCATCGGGAATCGGATTTCCGGCGGTATCCCGCAGCGTTCCCCGGAGCGCGATCAGTTTGGTAAAGGCGTAGATATCATCGTCGCCCCGGCCCCCCAGCCGATTGGAGGTGAAAAAACCAACCCCGGCCTCCGCGTCATAAATCATCGCAAAATCATCCGCCGAAGAGTTGATCGGGGCGCCCGCATTCACGACCTCCGGCGCGGAACCCTCCGCCAAATCCACCGCGTAGATGTCCATTCCCCCCAACCCCGGCCGCACATCGCAAGAAAAAAAGAGGCGGCCGTCCGGATGCAGGGTGGGAAACATTTCGTTTCCCGGCGTATTGATTGCGGAGCCGAGGCTGACCGGGTCGCCCCAGCCGTCCCCCGAGCGCTCGGCGTAGTAGAGATCGGTTCCTCCCGTCCCACCGGGCATATTGGATACAAAATACAAGCGGTTCCCGTCCGCACTCAAACAGGGATGGCCCACGGAGTACTCCGGGCTGTTGAAGGGCAGGGGTTGCTCGGGCTGCCATTTTCCCTCGGCGAAGACCGCCCGGTGGGTCGCAAGGTTGACGACACCGGAGCTGCTGGTTCCCATTTTCCCCTTCAGGTAGTTGTTGCGGGTAAAAAACATCTCCTTCCCGTCGGCGGAAAATACGGGGGTGGCTTCGTGCAGGGGTGAATTGACCTTGCCGCGGAACAGCTCTGGGTCGCCCAATTTCGGCTTGCCGGCGTAATCAGCGGTGTAGAGGTCGAGGAAGCCCTGACCGGTACGCTTGAACTTCTTGTCGAACAGTTGCCGGGTGCGGGCGGAAGCAAAAACCACTTTCCCTTGGTAGAACGCCGGTCCAAAATCGGATGCTTCGGAATTGACGCCCAGGCGTTTGATGGCAAAGAGCATGGCCGATCCGTTGAAGCGGTCCTGGTTCAGGCAGGCCTCGATCATGTCGTGGGCGCGGGGATCCTCGGGTTGGGCGGCGCGGTACTTTTCGAACCAAGGCAAGGCCTGCGGGTAGCGGCGGTTGACCATGAGCACCTGACCGTACTCGTACCAGACCTCGGGGTCGACTCCTTTGAACTTGACCGCGCGCGCGTACCAGCGCAGGGCGTTGCGGGAATCATTGAGCAGGCGGTAACAGTCGGCTAGGCGCCGTACCGCAGCTTTGTTGCGGGGTTCTTCCTTGACGATTTTGGCGTAGACTTCGGCCGCATCCGGATAGGACTTTTCGGCGTACAAGCGATCCGCGCGTTCCTGGGCGCGGGACTGTGCCGGCGCCTTGGCGTGGACCAAAAGCAGAAGCCCGATCAGGGTCAGCAGGGATTTCATGCGGCAAAAATAGCAATTGTTGGGCAGGAAACCGTTGCTTGCCCGATCCGAGCATCGGTCCGTCCGGTAGCGCCCCCGACCCAAAAACAATTGCGAATCTTGAGCGAGATTGGTATATTCGTTCTAGGTCAAAGGGTACCCAAAGCCGAATGGACGGGTCGCGTAAGTTTTTTTACCGTTCAAATAGGAAAAGCATCCATTCGCCGGTACACCTTATTAATCACGGGGAGTTCCCGTATATTGTGTGTAGGTATTTCGGAATTTGAACTCTATATGAAAAGGATTTTACCATTTGTTCTCCTCGTGCTTTTGCTTTCTGCGGGTACAGGATATGCCCAGTCTGGGAATATCTTTGGCGGCGGAAATGAAAGTACGGCCAAAGAGAATGGCTCGGTTTTCATACCGAACGCATTCACGCCAAATGGCGATGGGGTGAACGATTACTTCTACATTCCCGAGGCCAATCTGACCTCCTTCAATTTTTCGGTCTTTGACCGATGGGGAAATGAAGTCTTCAAAACGAACAATGCAAACTTCCGTTGGGATGGCCGCTCTAAAGGAAATGGCGTACCAAGCGGAATTTATGTATTTGTGCTTGACGCAAGAAATACAAATAACGACCGCGTGAAAAGGTCGGGTACCATTTCTGTGGTTCGCTAGGTTAATACTATCAAGTATAATTTCAGGCAGGAAGTGCTTTCCGTAAGTGGAAGCATTTTCTGTTTTGGGACGGCGGATTCTGCACCACGGTTTCAGTTTGCTTCTCAATCCGGTTTTCGCCGCGCAGAGCCCGGGATATTCCAATCTGTGGATTTACGAGACCAATGCTTCCCGTCCAAGCTTCGTTTCTTTGCCCGCACTGGCGTCAGAAAATGCCCCCTTGGCTTGGAGGCAGTTTAAATTTAATCCGGTGATTTTGCTATGGCATCTTTTTCCGCCTCTCTTCAGCTATTTTCTCGCCCATAGCTCGGACTATCGACCCCAAAATGAGCTTCGATAGACAAAAAATCTGCACTAGCACATTTCACGGACCAATTTTATTCAGCATCTGAGGCTTACAACGAATTCCCATTCCATCTCCCCAAAATACCGCCGGTCGCGTACGTTGAACCCTACGCGACCGGCTACCCAGTCAGCAAACGCCTCAAATCACAACAATCTGCCCCCGCAACAAATCGTCCATCGTTTCCCGCTGGCGAATCAAGTGGGGCTGGCCTTCGTGAATCATCACCTCCGCCGGGCGGAAGCGCGAATTGTAAGAAGACGCCATCTCAAAGCCGTACGCTCCGGCATTGCGCAGGGCCAGGAAGTCACCTTCCCGGATTTCCCGGATGCGGCGGTCCCAGGCAAAGGTATCCGTCTCGCAGATATTGCCCACCACCGTGTAAATCCGCTCGGTGCCCTCCGGATTCGAAAGGTTCACGATCTCGTGGTGGGCATTGTAAAACATGGGGCGGATCAGGTGGTTGAACCCGGAATTGACCCCAGCAAAGACGGTCGCGGTGGTCTGCTTAATGACATTGACCTGGACAATGAACGTTCCCGCATCGCTCACCAGGAACTTGCCCGGCTCAAACCACAACTCCAGCGGCCGACCGTACTGTGCGGTAAACTCCGCCAGGCGCGCGGTCAGGCGTTGGCCCAGCGCCGCGACATCCGTTTCAAATTCGCCTTCCTTGTAGGCCACCTTGAAACCACTGCCCAAATCGATGTAATCCAGTTCGGGGAAGTATTCCGTCATTTCAAACAGAATTTCCACCCCGCGCAAAAAGACGTCGATGTCCTTGATCTCGGAGCCGGTGTGCATGTGCAAGCCCCGCACGCGCACCCCAGTGCTCGCCACCACGCGCTCTACGTGGCGCATCTGGTAAATGGAAATCCCAAATTTTGAGTCAATGTGCCCAGTGGAAATCTGGTAATTGCCCCCGGCCAGAATGTGCGGATTCAGCCGGACACAGACCGGAACCGTATCGGCAAAGCGGTGCCCAAACTGCTCGAGGATCGAGATGTTATCGATATTGATGTGAACTCCCAGGTCGACGGCGGTCACGATTTCGTCGAATGACACGCAGTTGGGCGTAAAAATGATGTCTTCCGGTTTGAAGCCGGCCATCAATCCCAAGCGGACCTCTTGGATCGATACCGTATCCAATCCCGCGCCCTGTTTCTGCAAAAAACGCAAGATGTTTTGATTGGAGAGGGCTTTGCAAGCGTATTTGAAGCGGACGGGGGCATCGGCAAATGCCTGCGTCAACTGTTGATAGCGCGCTGCGATCCGGGACGTGTCGTACACGTACAGCGGCGTTCCGTACACTTCGGCAATCTCGGCCAAAGAGATCTCGGACGTCAATGTGGAATTGGATAAAGATGTCATTACCGACAAAATAGAAAATGAGAATGGTGATAAATAAATGAAAAGACCTGCCGGCTCAGGAAAGACCCGGCTCGTAAGTGGTGATCCGTTTTCGGTCGGCCTCGGGGACCGAAATGGATTGTCCGCTTTGCGCGTCGACATAGACCAGCGTGCATTTGTAGCGCGAGGCGACCTGCGGCGGCGTGCTGGCCACCTGGATTTCGCCTTCGATCAGTAAGCTCTTGCCCCCAATCCGCGCACACCGCGTACCTACCCTCACCTCACGGCCAAAGCCGATTGAGGCCAAGAAATCGATTTCCACCCGGGCCACAACGACCGGGTAAGCGTAGCTTTCCGGCGCCATTCCAAGCACCTCACGGAACCAGGCGACGCGGCCTTCTTCAAAATAAGCCAGAAAACGGACATTGTTGACGTGCCCCATGGCGTCCAGATCACCAAAGCGAACCGGAAACTGAATGACATTGCGATATGCAGGAACAGGAGCCGTCATGGCGGCAAAAATAATCAAAACCCGGATGCATAAGCAAAGAATGCCAAAAAACCTGTCGGCAGTTCCCACACGCGACAGTACAATAATGCCGCAAATGTCGATGCGGTGATTTTCGGTGATTCTTTTCCCGCCCGGCTCCGATCCCCGCTGAAACGATTTAGCCGAGCCAAAGATGTAAGGTCTATCCCCAAATTGTCGCGATAAAGTTCATGTTTATCGATGATTTCCCGCCCAAAATTAAATAAATCATGTTTAAACGACATTCCCAAAGCGGAAAGGATCGTCACAATTCAGGAAGAAGATGTTAGATTTTCTCAATAAAATCTACTATATTGAATTGTCAATCAGAATTATAGATCGCTGTCAGTCTTTAAAGTATCCATCATGAAGCGTTTGTCGTTCCGCAGAATAGCATCTGGCATTTTACAGATATTCGCCGCCCTGGCTCTAGTAATATTGCTCCGCGCCGGGTTGAATGCCCAAATTCTCGCCAATCCGTCCCTGGAAGGTAGCACCTCTTCGTCGAGTGTTCCTCCGAGTTGGACCAACTGTGGCGGGTCCCCCGATACCCAAATCATCAATGGTTCCGGCAACGGTATCTTCGGCATCAATACCCCCGCCGACGATGGGATCACCTATCTGGGCTTTGTTTCGACGAGCTACGGCTACATCGAGGCGGCCGGGCAGGCGACTTCACTCAGCTCCGGTACCGCGTACACCGGTTCGCTGGCGCTGTACCGCTCCACGCTGCACTCAAGTTGGAATGGTACGGGACAGTGCCAAATCTGGGGCGGTACTTCTTGCAGCAACCGCACCGAACTGCTTTGGTCTTCCGGTACGATCACCAACCTCAACAACTGGCAGACCTACGCGGTGACCCTGCAGCCGACGATGAACCACTCTTATATCATCTTCGTGAATTACTTCAATTCGGGCACCGGATCGATGGATTACTTCTGCCTCGACGACATCGTGCTGGCGGCGACCGTACTGCCGGTCGAGATGCAGTCCTTCACCGCCGAAGACCGCGAAACTGCCGTGGATTTGCACTGGATGACCGACGAACTGGCGACGCCCCATACTTTTCAGGTGGAATGGAGCGGCGATGCGAAGGAGTTCACCGCCATCGGAAATGTCGAAGCCGAGCGTGGCGAATCCCAATTCTCCCTGGTCCACCCCGATCCGCAGCCGGGCATGAACTACTACCGCTTGCAAGTGATCGACGTCAATGGCGAAACGACCTTCTCCGAAATTCGCCAGGTGGAACACGCTGCCAGCCACTTTGTCAACGTGTTCCCGAATCCGACCCATGCAGATCTCAACGTCAATCTGCGCCTCTACGACAACGAGCGGGTGGACGTCAAGGTCATGGATGCCGCCGGCCGCGCCGTATACGCCAGTTCTTCCGAACTTCCCGCCGGCAGTCAACTGCTGACTTTGCCCCTGAGCGAGGATTTGGCCCAGGGCCTCTACCACCTTGAAGTTCGGGTCGGCAATGAAGTGGCCTACGAAAAAATCACCCTGCAGAAATAAATCAACCGGACAAGGATAGCCACCATGAAAAAAATATACTTTCTCACTGTGATCCTGCTGGCCTTCGCGACAACGAGCGTTTTCGCCCAGCAGACCCAGGTCGTGGAACTGAACGGCAACTACAATTGCCTGACCCAAGGGGTTCCCGCCGCCTTGCAGTTTCACGTGAACGGCTCCCAGGTGGAACTGGAATTTTGCCCGAATGTCATCGACAACATTTGTCTGACCTACTCCGAGGTACACCCGACGGTCACCGACGGACAGATCATGGGCCGCTCGGCGGAACCCGGTAATCCCCCCACCAACTGGGACGACATCAAGTTTGTCGTGGAAGAAGTCCAGGGCCGCGTCCGGATTACCGCTTTCTACGCGGATGGCATCGATTATGTATTTGAACGACAATAATTACCGGTAGATCCGGAAAAATCAATCAGCCGATTTAAAACAGCGCCGGAGGCACTTCGCCACCGGCGCTGATTTTTTTCCGTATGTTCGGATCATGAAGCGGTTTGATCGCATCACGCACATATTGATTCGGTTGCAGGCCAAGCGCCTCGTCACCGCCCGGGAGATCGCCGAGCGATTTGGGGTCAGTCTTCGCACGGTGTACCGGGATATCCGCACCCTGCGCGAAGCCGGTGTTCCCGTCGGGGAGGAAGAAGGGCGGGGCTATTTCATGGTGGACGGCTACCAGTTGCCCCCGGTGATGTTTACCCGGGAAGAAGCCGCTGCGCTGACCGCCGTCGAAAAAGCGCTCGGCTACAGCACCGACCGGTCCCTCAAGGCGCACTTTCAGTCCGCCCTGCTCAAAATCAAGGCCGTCCTCGGGCACTCCACCACCGACGAATTGGAGTACTTGCATTCCCGAATCGGGATCGCCCACCTGGGACTTCCGGAGAGCGATCACCTCAGCACCATTCAGCGGGCGATCATCGAGTCCCAGGTCCTCCGCCTGGTCTACCGGTCCGGCCGCAAAGACGAGGTAACCGAACGCAATTTTCATCCCTACGGCCTCTACTTCAATGCGCTCAACTGGTATGTGATCGGGCACTGCCAACTGCGAGATAACCTGCGGGAATTTCGCCTGGACCGGATTCAGGCCCTCTCTGCGACCGGAAACCAGTTCGCCGCCGCGACTGATTTTCGCATTGACCAGTACCTCAAAGAGCGGGAAGCCAAACTTTTTTCGACCCCTGACAAAGGGCTGTCGCCCGGGGATGCGTAATTGCTTGGGTATTTCAATCACACCCCTATGAAAACCCAGCACCTTGAATTTCCCGCCCGCCACCTCCGCTTGCAGTACGTCGACCATGGGAGCGGACCGCGCACCCTGCTCTTCCTGCACGGCTGGTGCATCAATCTGAGCTATTGGCAGGCACAGATCGACCACTTCCGGACCGATTACCGGGTCGTCGCCGTGGACCTCCCCGGATTCGGAGCGTCCCGGGTCGAACGCAGCACCTGGTCCATCGAAGCCATGGCCACCGATTTGAAACAACTGATTGAGGCCCTGGATTTGACCCAAGTGGTGATTGTCGGGCACTCCATGTCCGGCGAACTTGGGCTGGAAACGGCCCTGCAAGCCGGGGATCGGGTCGTGGGCCTGGTCGGGGTCGACAACTTCAAGTTTGTGGGGATGGAGGTCCCGGCCGACTTACAAGAAATCTATTCGGGGATTGTGTCGCGCTTTACCACCGATTTCCCCAATGCCGCCCAAGAACTCGCCGACCGATTTTTCTTTCATCCCGCCACTCCGGTGGCGGTCCGGGAGCGGATCCACCAGGCCTATCGCAGCGCGGATCCCGCCGTGGCCGTTCCGATTTTCTACGCCCTACTCCACTACTCGACCTCGGTACCGGAGAAGCTGGCGCAACTGCCTTTCCCACTTCACCTGATCGGGAGCGATACTCCGCCGCCTTACCTCCCGGTATTGGAACAGCAGCTTCGGCACGGTGTCTACGTTTCGCTCATGCCCGAGACCGGTCACTACCCGATGATCGAGCAGCCCGTGGCCTTCAACGCTGCCCTGCAGCAAATAATGACGCAATAGAATTTCCAATTGATCGATTTCCAATTTCCAATGCGCGCGTCTTGGACGCGCAAACAGCGAAGAGAATTTCCAATTGTCTGATTTCCGATTTCCAATTGGCGCGTTTGGACGCGCATACGGCGATGAAAAAGCGACCCAAACCGTCGCTACAACCTGGGGATCGCAGCCGCACGGAACGCCGTGCGGCCCCCGCGGATTTTCCGTGAAGAATTTCCAATGCGCGCGTTCCGAACGCGCAACCAACAATGGATCAATTTCTCCCCAAACCAAATTTAAAGCATTGAAAATAAAGCCCTAAAATAAAAAATCGCATTTGATCGCAGCGGCAGACCGTGGTCTGCCGCTGCGATCAAATGCTCTAGCAATGCGCCGATCAACCCAAACAACAACCGTATTTCTATTTGCGCAATTTTCAATGGCCCCGTCCAACCAACTGACCATTGAAAATTTTTGGGATCAGGACACAAAAAAAGCGCTCTCTTTGTCGATTCGACGCGGAGAGCGCTTTAAACGTTTATTCAGTACAAAGAACGTCACTTAATTTCTATGCCCATTGTTATTGGGCTACATTACAAACATACGGAACCCTCCGATCATTGTTGCACGAAAAATGCGCTATTCTTATAATTTACCCACCGACCATCCGCATTCTCACGTAACAATTCAGCTAAATCAGTCAAAATTGGGCACCTAAACTTATAAAACAAAGCGACGGCCGCACCCCAATCAACGAGGTACGACCGTCAAAATTCAAGTCTATTCACTGAGCACCGCCGCAGCGGGCAGTCTTATTTCAGTTGTGAAAGCTTCTGGAAGCTGGTGTGCGTCCCGGCGGTAAACCGGGCGAAATACTGGCCGGCCGGCAAGCGGGCACCTTCAAAGAATACACTGTGTGTACCCGGATCCTGCATTTGCTCGTCCACCAGTACCATGATCCGCTGGGCGGCCTGGTTATAGATTTCAATGCGTACCGGGGAAGCTTCCGGCAACTTGTAAGAAATCCAGGTGTGATGACGGAATGGATTCGGATAATTCGTCACCTCAAATCCTTCCAGCTCCACCGGCACGCCGGCTTCTTCCGGAATCAGTGGCGGTTCGTAAGTACCGGTCACCGGTACGGCGTGGATCTTGCCCGAGGCGCAGCCGTCCAGTATCGCGTGGAACTGCGAGCCCGAAGCCTGGGTAAAGCCGGGATTCAGCGTGATGCGGGTCCCAGCCGAGTAGGTGATATTGGAACCGGCCTGCACCGACTGCGTCGAGGTGATCGTATTGTTCGCCTCAATGGTCTGGGTGCCGGAAACCGGCCCGCTCAGTACCAAGTCATCGGCACAATCGGAACCATACAAATCGCTTTCCCAGATCGAACGACCGTAAGTTGCGGCCCGGAGGCGATTGGCCAGGGGATTAATTTCCATCTCCATGACCCGGCAGAACGGCAGACCATTCGAGAAGTCCACCCAATCGGTGAGGTTATCGTCGCGGTAGTAGACCCCCGCATCGGTTCCGATGTAGACCCCATTGTCCGAACCTGCTTCATAGACGACACAATTTGCCGGGACATTTGGCAGACCAGTGCCGGAGTAGTTCGTCCAGGACGAACCCCCATTGGTGGACATGAAGATCTTGCTGTTGGCGGTCCAGGTGGAACGCGTCACGTAGATCCGATTGGCGTCGGTGTTGCTCACCGCAATGTAGGTGTAGGTGCCGCCCGGAAGACCAGAGGTAATATCGGTCCAGTTCGACCCAAAGTTGGTGGATTTCCAGACTTTGCCCGTCTTGACCACGTAGATGCGATTCGTATCCGACTCCGCGATGGCGAGGCATTTGTTGGTGCCCCCGTTGATGCTGCCGCTGGTCAAATTGATCCAGTTGCCGCCCTGGCTGTAAGACACCCCTACATCATTGTAAGCCGCGAGGATGGTCTGGGCATTGCCGGGATTCAGGATGAACGGCGTGACCCAGGGACCACCGCCCAAGTTGCTCGGCGTGATGCTCGAATGCGTGTTGCCCCCGTTGGTCGAGCGCCACAAGGATCCGTACTGCCGGGTGGTGAAGACCACGTTGACATTGGTGGGATCCACCGCGGCTTCCATGCCGTCCGCCCCATCGATGTGCTCCATGACCAGGTCCGGAATCGGAGAGGTCAGCTTGTTGGAACCATTGTCCTGGGCGCCGCCCACGTATAGGCCTACGTTTTGCGGGGTCCCCCCGAAGCGGTAGAACTCGGTGATGCCCAGCCCAGAGGAGATATCGGACCAATTGCCCCCATTGTTCGTCGAGCGGTACACCCCTCCGTCGGAACCACAATAGAGCGTATTGCCGTTGTAGACAAGCTCATGAATGTCCGCGTGGGTGTATTCGTAGCTCGCGCTGCCTTCGATCCAGTAGGACTGGATCGAGAAGTTATTGCCGCCGTCGGTCGATTCCCAGACGTTGACCCCACCGGTGATGATGTGGTTGGCGTTGTTGGGGTTGACCGCAAGGGCGAGGTCATACCAGCTCTGGCTGCTGTTGTCACTCCCGCTGGAGGAGTAGCCCAAAATATTGGGGGTCGTTCCGCGCAGGGAGAAAGAAGCGCCGCTGTTGGTGGAACGGTACACCCCTTTGAACGAGCCGGAGCCGGTGGAAGAACCGCAAAATGCATACACGTAGTTGGCATTGGCCGGGCTCACCCCGAGGGCAATCCGGTTGGCACCGGACACCGTCTGCGCCGTACTCCAAGTCGTGCCCGCATTGGTGGAGCGGTAGATGGTATTGGTGGAACTCAGGTACAGGGTGTTTGAGTTGCCCGGCTTGAATTCCATGTCGCGAAAGTTGCCGGACCGGATCACACTCCAGCTCGTCCCGCCATTGGTCGTTTTGTGGAGGCCATTCGTCATGACCGCATAGAGGACGTTGCTGTTGGTGGGGTCCATGAGCAACTTGTACCCGTCGGTGGTCGAGGTCTCGTAGTTGATGTTCAGGCCGGTCGGGCTCCAGGTAGAGCCGCCGTTGGTGGTTTTCCAAACCCCCGCCGAACGCGAACTGCTGCCGTCACCATCCCCGGTGAGGATGTAGATGGTATTGGTACTGGTGGGATGCACGACGATGCCGGATACCCCCCAGAAATCAATTCCATCGGTCAGCGGCGTCCAGGTGGCGCCGGTATTGGTGGTTTTCCAAAGGCCACCTGCCGGAGCGCCCGCGTAGATGGTAGACGCATTGGTCGGGTGAAAGGCGACCACGTTGATGCGGCCGATCCCACCGTTGTAACCGGTGGTGCCCTTGATGTGGTCCTGCGATCCAAAAAAGGTCCAGTCGCCGCCCAGCGAGGCGGTTCGCTCGGTTTCCTCGGTGAAGCTGCGGGTCTGCACGTACTCCAGGTAGTTGTTGAACGCTTTGACCTGCGGGTTCATGACGGTTCCGTCTTCGCCCGCCCGCGACTCCATGTAGTATTCCCAGCGCTTAAACTGCTTGTGGCCATCCCCCCGCTTGACGTCGTGGGTCTCGTAATAATCGTAGAAGGCCTGCTGGATATCGTGAAAAGTATGTCCCTCGGGGTTCTTCCACATCTCGAGCCAGGTCTGCGCCGGCAGCAGCCCGAAGGGAAGGACCAACAGGAGACTGATGGTCAATATGGACTTTATTCTATACATATTCCGTTAAATTGAAATGGGACTGAAACCAGATTACTTGTCATTGAGCTGCGCTTTGAGCGCCTCGATTTCCTGCTGCTGCTCTTTGATGGCTTGCACCAGGACTGGGATCAGGGCCACATAATCCACGGCTTTGAGGGTTTCACCTTCGGTCTCGGCGATTTCCACTTCTACCGGCTCACCGGCGGCTTCCTCTTCGGAGATCTCAATCGGACCGATGTCGACCGGGGCGGCCGGGTGCTCGATGGTCTTGACCAGACCGGGCATGACTTGCTCGAGTTCCTGGGCGACGAAACCGTACTGCTTGCCGGTGGGCAAGTTCATTCCGGTTCCTTGCTTGTACTTGTAGGACTTGGGCTGCATCTGATCGATCAGGGCCAGGGCACCATCCAGATTGGCGACGTCTTCCTTGGTCCGCTCATCCGAGGTCCAGGTCAGGTCGCCGTTCACGTGAACATCGCCGTTGAAGTAGCCGGCGTAGCGCGTGCCCGAACCCGAATTGACCGAGGAGTACAATCCATAGGTCGTGCCCGAACCATAATTGAACACGTTGCTGTAGATACCGTAGCGGGAACCCGTGGCCGTACTGGGGGAGTACATGTAGCTGTAGTTGCCGTACGCCGAGCTGCTGGTGTAGCTGTTGGTGTAGTTGTACTGACCGTAGCACGTGCTCGTGGCGCCGCTCGGCTGATAGGCATAGTTGTACAATCCACGGACATAATTGCCCCCACTGGCAACGAGGAACGTACCGTAATTCGACTTGCCCGTCGGCGCGTAGGTGTAACTGCGCAGTCCGTACCGGCTCCCGGTACCGTTGGAGGCGACAAAAGAATAAACGCCGTACTTGGTAGAAGAACTGGTGATATTGTTGGCAAAATACCCCGGGTAGGCAGCCGTCGCTCCATCCAATACTACGTGGAGACGGCCGGACGGATTGGTGACGCCGATGCCGACGTCACCGTCGGAAGCAACGTGCAACTGGGCCTGGCCCGGCGTAAAGATCAAGGCAAATGCCACGAGGGCAAAAACGAATTTGAGTGTGATTTTTGATGTTTTCATAAGTTGATGAAGTATTAGTAATGCAAAGTTTTTCCTGGTCCACGGGAGAACCGGGACCAAATTCGTGGTTTTGATGAAGAGAACAGAGCAGTACGGAAGATCTTGCCGATCCAAACGGAGGAAGCAGCTAGAATTTACCGGACCAAGGGGAACAAACGTGTGGTTTAAGTTGCGTTATTCAGTGCTCAACGAGCGATACATTATTTAGAGTGTGATAAGAACAAACGATAGCTAGTGATTGTAGACTTGATGGCCGAAATTAGTCATTTTTATTATTTCTGCAAGTGCTCAAGTGGCATTTTTAAGCCCCTTCCCCCCTCTCACCCCCTATTTTACGGGCCAAATAAACTCCAAATGAGCATTTTAAAAGAATTCAACAATTTGCGCACAGATTTAACATCCCCAGAAAGCGTAGACCATACACTATCACACATGTTTGACAAATTAAATTAATCATTAAACAAAACTATCATTGGGCCCCCGCGCAATTTGAAGGTGCAATCAGTGGCCCGGGGATCCGGGGGCTGGAGACTTGGTGGGACTTGCTCCTGCGAGCCGGACCGGGCCGGTGGGTCAGATCGAAAAACGCCCCCTGCATTCTTGCTTCCCCGGCAACCGAGCCGCCCCAAGCATCGCCGTTCTCCCCGCCACGACCGGCCCCGCCGGCAATATTTCCAAAATCAGAATTTTGCGTTTATTTTTGTATGTGCAAAAGAGTATTCTCGATCTATACACCAAAGCGCAAACGGAAACACTGAAGGCGCAAGAGATAGCGTGGTTGGAGCAACAAACGCAAGAAAGCCCCTATTTCAGCTTGGCCTACATGGTTCTGGCCCGCCACCACCTCGACAACAAATCCACCGTCAAGGATCGGGTTCTGGTACGCAGTGCCACCTACTCCCAGAACCGCGGCTTGCTCCGCCAATATCTACACAACGTGCTGCCCAACCCAGTTGCATCGCCCCAACCGACCGAAGAAGCAACTGAAGCCCCCCCGGACCCGGAGGCAGCGTCCGAGGCAGCCGCCGAAACACCGGCATCTCCGGAAGAAGCCAGCGTGGCGCCGGAAACCGAAGTTGCTCCGGCGGCCGACGTTGAAGTCACCACCGAAGACCTTACCTCCAAGGCACCCACAACCCCAGAAGTGGAGCCGGAGATATCGGAAACATCCGAGTCGGTCGCCCAAGGGAAACCGGTCCCCGAAGCACCCGCAGAAGCAGCAAAAGCGGAGGCTCCCGACGCATCTCCCGGATTCCAACCCTCCCAAGTCCCGATCAACTGGTTCGTCAACATGCGCCTGAAACTGCGCACCGATAAGTACGTCGGCAACCTGGCTTCCCTCCGTGCGGAGGCCGCCCAACGCGCCCGCACGATTTCGCCTGTGCCCCCGGCCGCCCCGATGAATGGGGCTTCTGAGCCAGTCGCCGAGCCGGAAAAGATCACCGAAACTCCCGAGGCACCGACGCCCGATCCCTCCGCCAAAGCCAGCAAACCGTCCCCCGAAGTACCGCCCCTTCCCCAGGAGACTCCGGTCAGCGAGGTCACTCCCCCGTCCCGCGAACCCAAGCCCAAAGTCCTCGAACCCGCCGTCATCGCAGTCACCGAGGAACGCAGCGACTACCAAATCGGCGCATTTTCCAGCTTTACCTTCGTCGAACCGGCCGAGGACGCCGAGTCCGACGAAAACGAAATCGACTCCATGATGCCCCGCGCCGAAGCCGTCGAAATCGCCACCGATGACTCCGGCACCGGCCCCGGCCAGATTACCTTCGAGGAGAAAGATCGCATCGTCGAAGTCACCGTCACCCCGGAGGAACTCAACCGCTATTTCAAAGGGCGCCTCCCGGTTGAACTCAATTTCTCCCCCCGGGAAACCCTGGCCGAAGAATCCACCGCCCCCACACCCGAAAATCCCGAATTTTCCGGCCCCCTTGCGGAAACTCCCAACGCTTCCGAACAGCGCCGCCAGCGCACTTCGGAACTCATCGAACGCTTCATCGAAGAAGAGCCCAGTATCAGCCGCATCGGGTCCATCGAAGTTCCCTCCGGTGATCTCTCCCAGCCCCAGGAAACGCAAGAGGATGAATGGGTTACGGAAACCCTCGCGGTCATCTACGCCAAACAAGGCAACAAGACGCGGGCGAGGCAGATTTATGAAACACTTGCCTTGCGATTTCCCGAAAAAAGCGATTACTTTGCCTTTCTGATACAAAAGTTATAGATCATGCTATATACGGTCTTCGCATTTCTTTCCATTCTCTCGGCCATTCTGCTCACGCTGATTGTGGTCATCCAGAACAGCAAAGGGGGCGGCCTGTCCAGCACCTTTGGCGCTTCGAATCTCACCAACATGATCGGTACGCGCCGGGCTACTCAGGACATTGAGAAATTTACCTGGTACTTGCTGGCCGCCATGTTCATCTTTTCGTTCATGGCCAATGTTACCAACAAAACGCAAGTCGTCACGAGCGAGACCAATCTGAGCTCGATCATGGAAGCACCTTCAGCTCCACCCGTTGCTCCCAATCCGGGTGCCGGTGTGCCCCAAGGCCTTCCCAATGGCGGCGCTCCGCAATAACATATACGAACATGCTCATTTCATGACATAGATATCGGGTCCTCCCTTTTCGGGAGGGCTTTTTTTATCGCTACTGACTCTGGGAATATGGCAAAAGCTACCGCGCAAAGACAAAAGCTCTCCCACCTCGCCTACGACCGCACCGGCTTCTCGGACGACCAACTCCGGGACATCTACCGGGCCATCCTCCTGCCGAGGATGATCGAAGAAAAAATGCTCATCCTGCTGCGTTCGGGCAAAATCAGCAAGTGGTTTTCCGGCATTGGGCAGGAAGGGATCGCAACTGGGGCCACCCTCGCGTTGCAGGAAACCGATTACATCCTTCCCTTGCACCGGAATCTAGGGGTTTTCACCAACCGCAACGTCCCCTTGACGCAACTTTTTGCGCAGTGGCAGGGCAAGCGAGAAGGCTTTACCAAAGGACGGGACCGCTCCTTCCACTTCGGGGCACCGCAACACCGGATCATTGGGATGATTTCCCACCTCGGGGCCATGCTACCCGTTGCCAATGGCATCTCGCTGGCCAGCAACCTCGACCGGGAGGATATCATTTCTCTCGTTTTTTCCGGAGACGGTGGGGCCAGTGAAGGCGATTTCCACGAAGCCCTCAACGTCGCGGCCGTTTGGGACCTCCCGGTGATTTTCCTCATCGAAAACAACGGCTACGGGCTTTCCACCCCCTCTGTGGATCAATTCCGCTGCCGGCAATTCCTCGACAAAGCCATCGGGTATGGCATCAAAGGCCACCAAGTGGACGGCAACAATGTCCTCGCCGTCCACCGCGCCGTCTCCCAAATCGCCGCCCAAATGCGCCAGGACCGCAAGCCGGTCATCCTCGAAGCGCTGACCTTCCGGATGCGCGGCCACGAAGAAGCATCCGGCACAAAATATGTCCCGCCGGAACTCTTTGCCGAATGGGGCAAAAAAGATCCCGTCATCAATTACGAAACCTGGCTGGAATCTGAGGGCATCCTCACCGAAACCGACATCGCCGAAATCCGCAAGTCGTTCAAAACCAAGATCAATCAGCACCTCGACGAAACCTTTGCCCTGCCGGACATCGTCGCCGAACTCGCACCCGAGACCAGCGACGTCTACGCGTCCTTCGCCCTGCCGGATGTGGAGGCACCCGCTCCGGGGGAGCGGGACATTCGCTTTGTGGATGCCTGCGGTGAAGGGCTGCGCCAGGCCCTGGAACGGGACGACAAGCTGGTCATGATGGGCCAGGACATTGCCGAATACGGGGGCGTATTCAAAGTTTCGGAAGGTTTCGTCGAGCAATTTGGGCGGGATCGGATCCGCAATACCCCCATCTGCGAAAGCGCAATTCTCGGCGCGGGCCTGGGCTTGTCCATCCGCGGACGCACCTCCGTCGTCGAAATGCAGTTTGCCGACTTCGTCTCTTGTGGCTTTAACCAAATCGTCAACAATCTCGCCAAGACCCACTACCGCTGGGACCAGCCGGTCCGCATAACCGTGCGCATGCCCACCGGAGCCGGCGTGGCCGCCGGCCCTTTCCACTCCCAAAGCAATGAAGGGTGGTTCGCCAAGGTGCCCGGCCTTAAACTCGTCTACCCTTCCAATCCCTACGATGCCAAAGGCTTGCTGACCACCGCGATCCTGGATCCGAATCCGGTGATTTTCTTTGAGCACAAAGTGCTGTACCGCAGCATTGCTGGACCGGTTCCGGAGGCGTACTACAATCTCCCACTCGGCAAGGCGGCCATCGCTCAATCCGGAAGCGACCTCACAATTGTCACTTACGGTTGGGGCGTACATTGGGCCAAAGCCGCCACCGCCGAATTTCCCGACGCCTCCATCGAGATCGTCGACCTGCGCACCCTCATTCCCTGGGACAAAGAAACGGTGCGCGAATCGGTGAAAAAGACCAATAAGTGCCTCGTCCTCCACGAAGACACCCGGACACTGGGCATCGGGGCGGAAATCGCCGCGGTGGTGGCCGACGAGATGTTTACCTACCTCGATGGCCCCGTCAAGCGCGTCGCCTCCCTCGACACCCCGGTCCCCTTCAACAAGAACCTCGAAGACCAGTTCCTGGGCACGCACCGGCTCAATGCCACCTTGCGCGCCTTGCTGGAATATTGATCCCTGAACATACAAAATCAACAAAAAGGACCACCTAAGTGGTCCTTTTTGGGGTCGTTATGAAAATACGTGCTCGCTGATTCGGTTCTAATGCCGAGGGGGGATGGATTGTTTTACTGTTTGATAAGGCGCTTCTCCACGAAGGCGTCGTCGGCAAACATCCGCAGCAAGTACACACCCGCCGGATAAGCACTCAAGTCAATCTCGAATTCCGGCGATTTGCCCGTCTTCCAGCGGTGGGCGGCCAGCGGTTGTCCCTGCAGATTGTACACAAACAGCCGCACCACCCGCGCCTTCGGTAGGTCTGTGCGCACCGTTACCCAATCCACCGTGGGATTCGGATAAACGGTCATTGCCATTTCCCCGAGCACCGCAAATTCAACCTTGCCGACTTCTTGGCCGCTCACTGAGGAGGACTCGGGACTGCTGCCCCGTTCGGGGGAATTTTCGACTTGCTCCGCCCATGTTTCCTCCGCACCGCTCAATTCCGAGGGGGCGATGCTGCACCGTACCGCCGAGTACTCCCGCGACGGAATAACTGCCATTTGCCCCACGAAAATCGGTTCCTGGGGGGCCGCCTTGGTTTCCGGGACGGTAGGTTCTGGTAACACGATGTCCATTTCGCCTTCCACCGGCTCATCAAACAACACGATGCGCACCGGATCGCCCAACTGGTGGCGCTTGATCTCTACGCGATTTTGTGCGTAGTGACCGAACCGGGCCCGCAATTCACAATCGGCGGAAGCCTGAGCGGCAAAGACAAACTCCCCCGCATCGTTGGTCACTGCGGTCGCTACCCGCTTGCTCTCCCGCCAAAGTTCTACCTCCGCTCCGGCCACAGCGGCCCCGTGCTCCCAGACCACTCTCCCTTCAATGCGGGTGGTGACGGGCACTTGGATCATTTTGCCTTTGACGAGGCGGCCGGTGATCTGGGCCGAAGCGGTCACAAAACTGAAAGTGGCCAGCAAAGCAATCGCAAATACTTGCAAGCGGGACAGGGCCCGCCGGGTCCAAGGTTCGTTGTCAGTTTGCCGCCCACTGGGTAAGCAGATTTGACTGGCGCGCATCCGGCCGCAAACGTCACCCCCATTTGCCGCGTAAATTTCGTGGATCTCATTCGGTTGTTTGTCGGTCAAATCGACCACGCACTTGGCGCAGACCGCACAAAAACGCCCTTTTTCGGTCGGCGTCATGGCGCTCCAGTTCTCGTGACAGGGTTCGGCGATGGTGAAATTTGCGGATTCGGACATGGTTCTCGGAATTGAAATGTGAGTTCTTTCGTACTTTCGGGGAGAAGGTGCGGCAAACGCGGGGATTCCATAAAAGATTTTTGCATGACGGCCGAAAAAGAAATTCCCCTCCTCGGGGGACTCCGTGTAATCGAGCTCGCCAGCGTGCTGGCCGGGCCAGCGGTGGGCATGTTCCTCGCCGAACTGGGCGCAGAAGTAATCAAGATCGAACACTTCCGGCAGGGGGGGGACGTGACCCGGAGCTGGAAATTGCCCACGGAGGACCGCGATCAAGACCGCAGTGCTTACTTTTCGGCGGTCAACTGGGGCAAAATTTCGGTGGGGATTGATCTGAAACAAGCCGCCGGCCGGGCCCTTGTCTACCGGCTGGTCGAAACGGCCGACATTGTGCTGGCCAGCTTTAAACCGGGCGATGCGGAAAAGCTGGGCCTGGATCCCGCCACTTTGCGTGGGCGCAATCCCCGCCTGATCTACGCCGATCTGACCGCTTACGGTCCTGGAGATTCCCGGGTGGGCTTCGATGCGATCATCCAGGCCGAGGCCGGATTCACCTATTTGAATGGCGACCCGGGCGGCCCCCCCACCAAGATGCCGGTTGCCCTCATCGATCTGTTGGCCGCTCACCAGCTCAAAGAAGGGATTTTACTGGCGCTGTTGCGGCGGGAACGCACCGGTCGGGGCCACCACGTGCGCACTTCGCTGGTCGGTGCGGCCATTGCTTCCCTCGCCAACCAAGCCACAAACTGGCTGGTCGGCGGACAAGTTCCCCAGCGCATGGGCTCAGATCACCCCAACATCGTGCCCTACGGGACGATTTTTCCCACACGCGACGGCCAGGCCATTGTCCTCGCCGTGGGCAATGACCGGCAATTCTCCCGGCTCATCGAGGTCTTATCGGCCACCGACCTCGCCGAGACCACCGATTTCCGCCACAATGCCGGACGGGTGGCGGCGCGCGCTGAGGTCAATGCCCGGCTGCGCGCCCATATATTAGAGTGGGACCGCGACGCCTTGCTCGAGGTTCTGCATGCCGCACACATCCCCGCGGGGGCGGTGCGCGACATGCCGGACATTTTCCGGCAACCTTGGGCGCAAATGGCGCAACTGCGCAGCGATGCGGGAAATGGGGTGCGGAGCCTGGCGCTGGACGGATTTGCCCAACTGGAATTGTCGGAACCGCCCCACTTGGGTGCGCATACCGATGCGGTTCTGGAAAAGGTAATGGGATTGAAAACCGAAGAAATTGCGCAATTGCGCGCAAAATCGGTGGTCGGATAGTTTTCGCCGACTTTTACAAAGCGAAATGCCCGCAACTTGCGTTGCGGGCATTTCTGTTTGTGGTGGAGAATATCGGATTCGAACCGATGACCTCTACACTGCCAGTGTAGCGCTCTAGCCAACTGAGCTAATTCCCCATGGGAGGGCAAAGATACAATCGGGAAGATCATTTTTGCAAATCTTCAGCGAAAAACTTTACGGCGCGGTTGGCGTATCCCGGACGCCAATTTGTACTGCTTCTTTGCGTACCGCGGAGGAGATCGGTCCCGGAGCAAAGGGAGCGTTCCCTTCCGCCACTGCTACCCGTCCCCCATGCCGCCATCCGAATGTCCAAGCGACCGGCGAGGAACGACGCAGGCGTTTATCCGAAAAGGGAAACGGCGGATAGAACCCCGGCGCTCGTGGTTCATGAAATCCACTTTTTCCAGCGGGAGAATGCAGTTCGCTGACCGTGATTCAGGAGGGACCAAAAAAACTGAAGCGCCGAGTCGATCTGACCGGCGCCCAGGAAATCGTTTCGATTTTCAAATCAATCAACTAAATCTTTATCATTAGCAATTATGTATAGTCAAGTATGTAAGTGGTAGTGTTTGCGGCGCTCGTCATTGTCTCTTCTTTCCACACGCGCCTGGTAGTATGATTGTGATTTCAAGATAGATGCAATTTTCCCGAATTTCACATCATTTTCGACCAGAACCTTACGCACTCATTTTTTGCCTGCGTAACGGCAAATCGCCTTTGTCGCCCAGAAATCAACCTTGATCGACCCAGATCTCGTCTTCATCTGTCATCATTTTGCATAAGTGTTACGGGCTCCTCCGTAGATAAAGCGGTAAAAGTGTAGCGGCCGGACCGGTCGGAGGGGTGATTTTTACCCTAACGGATCCACCATTTGTACCCGCGATTGCCCCGGCCCGGCACAAAACTGAAGTCAAATCCCGCCATGATCCCCAAGGTACAATTCAGGGCCCGATCCCGATTGATATCGTAGATGGTTTGCCCTTGAAAGGTGAATGACTTGTTTTCGACATCGAACAGGCTGTAATCGCCCCGGTGCTGAATGACAAACTGCACGCCTTTCGTAAGGGCAAAGGCCGCCCCGATGGACCAAGCAAACGAGATGTCATTGACTTGGTACAGTTGGTCCGCATCAAAAGGAAAGATCACCGGCGTTCCATCGTCCGAAACTTCTGAATTCAGCAACAGCCCGATCTGCGGACCCACCTCCAGGGTGAACATCACGGGACCGGGGTCAGAATTAAAGTGCAACAACAGCGGAATCTTGAGGTAGGTGAGTTGCCTTCGGGTGGCGATGCTGCGTCCGGTGCTGTCATTGGAGGTGAAGCGCTGCCCCTGCGAGGAATAAATCGCACCCGTCCGCAAGCCGAAAGGAGGCCCAAAATTGTATCCCAGCTCCAACATTCCGGCAAATCCCCAGGTAATTTCGTAGTCAAAATTGGTGCGGGCCGTATCCAGCGGTTGCCGGTTGAAAATCCAGGTATTTTGGGGCGCACCCATCAGAGAAACGTGGATGCCATCCTGGGCACGGAGCACCGCGGCCGCAAGCATCAGCCAGCAAAACAAGTAAAACTTCTTCATCGGAGTTGAGTGATTGACATTCGCCGAGTCAAGTTAGAAAGTCTGTTGGTAATTCCAAGATTGTCCGGGCAAACTTCCCGCCGGTTATTTCTGGGTCCGGGTACGCCACCCCAAGCGGCGCCTACCGGTCGGTGGTGCAGCATCGTGGGCCAAAACTACCGCGCTTCCCTCCGAAAAATCAGTAAAAACCTCCGCGATGGAATCAACTTTCTACAATTGACATACCGTGTCAATGCCCCCACGTATATTTAACCAGAAGCTACAGCAATACGGAATACAACACTTGCCCAAGAACGGAAAGCAAACTCGAGCGCAGATGCGCCTCACCCACAGCTCAACCAGCCCCTCCGCCCCGAGGTGAAAGTTTTCATTCACCGTTTGCCCCAGGAGTACGCTCCCGGCACGCCCGGCTACCCATACCGGAAAGGGACGGCGAACAAACCCTCAACCACAACCAAATTGATATTCCACATGACTACCACGATAGATCAACTCATCGAAACCGGTATCGCTCAAGGCAAAACGCTCTCCCTCTACTACCAGGGCAACCCGCGGCGCATCATTCCGTTGGTTTTCGGTCGCCTCAAAAACGGCAAAGAAGCCGTGCTCTGCTTCAAAATCAACAGCATCGACGAAGATGGCCCCGATCTTTCCATTCGCCTCTACCACATCCACAAAATCACCGAGCCTTGCGTCAATGAGGAGTCACTGCCATTTTCCCGCAAAATCGATTACTACCTCACCAAACACTTCCGCCGGGTATATATGAAGGTTTAATTTGTGAGAGGCGGTTTAAATTTAATCCTGTGATTTTGCTATGGCAAATTTCACAAACCAATTTTAAACCGCCTCTGAGTATCGGGAATTATCCGGAAAAAATTTCCAATTTTCAATGGGTGCGTGGCGGCGGTTGATCTGCGCAACGGTCCATTGGGAATTGGAAATTCTTCGTGGCTCACTTTTACGGAAAATCCTCGGGACGGTGCGCTGCAACGTAGCGCTACGATCCGGCTTGATGAAGCTGCTTTGGGGGGATATCACTCCGATAAGGGCAGCTACCGACGCATCGGTACCAGGCTGTTCCGGGAGTTCGCGGTGCTCCGTCCCGCCGTGCGGCAGGACCAAAGTCCCTCCCATCCTTGCCGCATCAAGGAATTGCCAATGAAAAATTTCCCATTTTCAATGCTTACGGCCACTGAGTGGGCCTTGAAAATCCTCCCCTTGGAAATCGGAAATGAGCCTCCGCCGCGCGGTGTTAAAATTGATAAATTTGCATGTAGTTACGGGAAGGACCAAGTCTTGAATTGTGTTGGATGTGCGTTCCGAACGCGCCAATTGGAAATCGGAAATCAGGCAATTGGAAATTCTTTCATCGCTCATTGCGCGTCCAGGACGCACCCATTGAAAATCGGAAATCAGGCAACTGGAAATTCTACACTGCTAACGTCATTTGCTTCAAGTGTTCTTCCACTCCATCCAGACTCCGGAAAAGGGAGGCGTAGCTGGGAATGGCAAAGTATTCCGTCTGCATGATGTCGGTGCGGAATTCAGTCTGCAAGACCTGGTCGATGTTAAAGGGGTGGATCGTAATGTCGTCGTCAAAGATGTGATTCGACTCTCCAAAGCTAGAGGCAATCCCCGCACCGAAAATCCGCTGCTGGCCCCGCTCCATGATCAGACCAAATTCCACCGTGTACCAGTACAGCCGCTCCAGTTGGCGCTCACAGTTGGGATCATCCGCGTATTTCATGCCGATCTCCCCAAATTTCTGCATGAAATCAGCGTAGGTCGGGTTCATGAGCAGCGGAACGTGTCCGAAGATGTCGTGGAACATGTCCGGCTCTTCAAGGTAATCGATTTGTTCGGGTTTGCGTACCCAGGTCGAGGAGCAAAAGCGCCGCCGGGCAAGCAAAGAGAAAAAATCGCCGACCGGGATCAGTCCCGGAACCACTTCGATGCTCCATCCGGTTCCCGACCAAAGACGCTGGTTGAGCTGCCGAAAAGAGGCGATGCGGTCGGCCTGCAAGGCTGGGGCGAGTTCCTGCAACCAGAGCAGGTAATCGGTAGAGGCCTTGTCCTGCAGGTTACTGGCTTGTCTGTCGAAGAGCAGTTTCCACGTGCGGTGGTCTTGTTCGGTGTAGAGGTGATATTGCTGGACCATTGTAGTGTGTGTGTTTTCAAATCATGACGCAAACAAAAACGCCCGATCCTTTCGAGGACCGGGCGTTGTAATTATTCTTATCAGAAAAAATCACCAAATATAACCCGATCCGTTCCTGAGGAGTGGATACCAATTAATGCGGCGATATTTTACTGTGTAATTCATCGTTCGGTACGAAGGAAGCAAACTATCTGGACTTCTCCAAACCTTACGGTAGATTTTTGCGAAAAGTTTAGTAGATGGGACAAATCTTTAACAATTCGCAACGTAATTGACATTATGAATTCGAAAAGCTAAGGTAACCGGCGTGAACCCACGCCTCTTCCATTACGACTTTGGCCCAGTTGCCACTGCGCTCTTCGATGAAAACCTCTTGTCCTTTGAAGTAATCTCCGATGTCTTCGAAGTCAGTGCTGGGCCCGCTGCGGACGTTGAGTTTCTCGGTGGTAATGGTGGCCCGCTCGACGTCCTTGGTGTAGCGACCGTAGACCCATTGGTGCAGCTTGCTGGAGATGCGGTACCAACCGTTGTCTTCCCCGTAGACCCGCAGGATGGCCCCCCCGACCGCCGATTCGCGATCACAGTTGATCGCCGTGCTGGCCGAGGCACCTTCGCGTACATTGAGCTTGTCCGCCGTGACCACGACGTACTTCATGAAGTGGGGCAAGTCCTGGTGGTTGTTGATGTTGCCGGAAAGGGCACCTTCGACCAGGGGAATAAAATGCTGCTGGGCATCTTCCACTTTGTTGCCGCCGAAGAAATTGGTGCCCGGGCAGCTCTTGTTGCCGCCGGAGCCATTGTTGCGCTTACCGGTGGACAAATTGTACCAGTGGTGGTAAATCACCTTGTCGGTATTCACGGGGACCTCAAACTTTTCGCAGAGTGCGGCCGTCATGCCGATGATGGTCGCTTTGTGCGCCTCGCTCATGGCGTCTCCCCCCGCATCAAAATTCCCGACATGCTCAATGCAAACCGAATTCGAGTTGGCACCGTAGATGCAGGCCGGAGACCGCTCAATACTACGCCCCGTGACGATTGTGCCGTCGGTAAAGGTCGAAAAATGCTGCCCGATATCACTCCATCCATTCTGGTTGACGTGATAATTCTTCATGTTGCGCTGCAAGGTGAAGTGGTTGTCACCTTTAAAATGCTTGTACGATGGGCTGTAGGTATGGTGCTGCTGAATGGTCAGAACCGTGCGTGCCACCTGGAGTTCAGTGATGTACTCTTTGAACTCTTCCAGGTTCATTTTTTTGAATCCGTATTTAGATTCCATGGGATTTAGTTTAAGAAGGTTAAAACAGTTACCGTCGGTGTGCGGCAGTCAATTGGTTGAGTCGGATCTCGATTCTGGTTACGCAGTCTTGCCTGGCAAGGTACGCCCAGCGATTGAAAACCCACTCCGAGCCTTCGGCTCAGAATTATACAAAAAACGAAGCGACAATTAAAACCCAATTGGCGCCTGGCCTCGACCGCATCCGGAATCGCCGGACTTGGGAGAGTCTATAGTATAGATGCTTATCCGCATCGTTTTCCATCCCCCCCAACAAGAAATAAATCAAAAAACCGTCCAACCTAGTACAGTGTCAAGATTTAGGTACTTGGTTCACGCTGTACAATCGGGTCAATTGTTGAACCGCCAACATATTTTGTAACCTTGCTTCGCGCGTTGCCCACGGCAATCGCCTTGCGGGTCTCCCCACTTCAATTTCAAGTATTTTGCGTTGGCGCTCCCCCATCGATGAATCAGGCCAGATCAGGGATGTATTTTCGAGACTGAACGCAAGAGGTTATTTCAATTCAATCCGGCGACTTTGCTATCGTAGCGTGTATCGCCAATCGGCGGCTCCCTCCGTGGTGACCGATCAGGCTATGGAGCCTCAAATGAGCTTCGATCAGCGAAAAAACCTGCGGTACCCAACCGCAATAAATCATTTTGCAACAACCTCCAATCGCCCGTTTAAAATTTGATTGGTGAGGTTTGCTTTCGCAGATTTCATCCCGCAACTTAAATCTCTTTTCATCACCATGCATACCGCCCCGCTATACCGCCTCCTTCCCCATTGCGCTGGCCTCGTGATCCTGATGCTGGCCTTTTCTTCGCTGCCCGGTACTCCACTGGTCCGCGACGGGGTCCTGGACCTGCGCTCGGTGGACTGGGGGGCGCAGGAGATCGTAGAACTAGCGGGCAGTTGGCGATTTCAGCCGGGCCTGGTGGAACAATGGCAGGAAGACGGAGAACTGATCGCGGTGCCCGGTAACATGCGCAACCTGAATTATCGGGGCAACCCGCTGCCTATGCAGGGTAGCTTGACCTATTTTCTCAAAGTACACCTGCCCGCGAAAGCCCCTCCCCTGGCACTCCACCTCCCGACGATCTACATGGCCCACCAAGTCTGGGTCAACGGGGAGTTTGTCGCCTCGGCCGGCACCGTCGGCAAAACCAAAGCCACTTCGGTTCCCGCTTACCATCCGCAGACCGTTTCCCTCACGCCCGACCAGGTCGAATTACGGATCGTGATTCAGCTCACCAATTTTCACCACTGGCGGGGCGGCATGTTCCGTGCTCCCGAGCTCGGGTCCAGAACTGCCCTGACCCGGGAGGTTCGCCGCCGCTACCTGCGGGGAAGCTTCTTCGAAGGATTGTTGTTTTCCCTGGGCATCGTTTTTCTGCTTTTCTACGCTTTCCGGCCCGCCCTGCGCTTCAACCTGTACTTTGGCCTGTTCAGCCTGTGCTGGGGCCAAAACATCTTCATGATCAATGAGCACCTGGGCTACGAAATCATCGGGACGCTCGGGTGGCACTGGGCCTACCGCATGGAATTCGCGATCCTGGCCGGTATGTTTTGGCTGTTGATCCGGCTGATGGATGCGCTGTTCCCCAAGATCCTGAGCCGGTGGGAGATCCGGGGCGCCACGGCGCTGTCGCTGCTCATCTTTCTGCTGGTACTGTCCGCACCCCAAGAAATCCTGACCTACGCAGAAATTGTTTTGCCGGTCACCATGTACCTGACCCTGATCATGATGGTTCGGGTGCTCTCCCTGGCAACACTGCGCCGGGAGCCGGACGCCGCAGCTATGCTTGTGATGACCGTATGCATGATCCTGATTGTGATCCTCTCGGGCGCTTTCATCACCGAGCCGGTCAGCCGGGTAAATGCCTTTCACGTGGGCATAGCGGTTATCATTCTGATCTTTGCCGGGATCCTGGCCCGCCGCAGCGGCGTCGCCTTCCGCCTGGTCGAAAGCCTGTCCGTCCGCCTCGAAACCGCCAATGCAACCCTCGCCGAGCGCAACCGCACCCTGGAAGCCGAAGTGAAAGAGCGCACCGCGCAACTGGTCGAAGCCGAAACCCGTGCCCATGCCTTGGACCTGGAGAAAAAAGACCGCGATATGGCCACCCTCAGCGCCAATAACCTCATGAAGATGAAGTTTCAACAAAACCTCATCGGCGAACTGACCGCCATTGTGAACGAGGACAAAGGCCAACTGCGCAAACAAGTAAAACTCCTCATCAACCGCCTCAAAGGCCATTCGGCCACCGAACAAAAGCTACAGGTATTGCAGGAAGATGTCGACCGCATCAATTCGGAATTTTACGCCCGGCTGCAAGAAAAATACCCCACCTTGAGCAAGACTGAGCGCGAAATCTGCGCCTACCTCAAGCTCAACCTGAGCAGCAAAGACATCGCGGAACTGCGCCGCACCAGCCTCAACACGGTCAATGTCACCCGCCACCGCCTCCGCAAGAAACTCGGCCTGGCCCGGGGCGAAGAACTGGATGCCTTCATTCAGCAAATCTGACGGCGCTCCGTGCGTTGACAATCACCGATTGGCCCTCGCTGCGCTCACGTGACGCCGAAACGCCTCCTCCGACCCATCGCGCAATCCCCCACGGAAAAACGCCAGATTCCCCTTATATTCACTTTGCGCATTGACCCGAGCACCCCTCGCGGGCGCTCCGGTCCGATCAATCACCGCCACCATGGTCCCATTCTCGCTTTTCGTCGCCTTGTGCTGCCTGCTGACCGCCCCGCTGTCCGCCCAAAATCTCCTCCCCAACCCCGGTTTTGAGAGCGTGAGTACCTGCCCGACCTCTCTTTCCCAGTTAAGCGGCTACGTAACCAGTTGGACCCCGGCCAATTCTGCCTCGCCCGACTACAGCAATTGCGGGTTCAACGGCAACGTCGCTATCAATTCCGGACCCAATTCCGGCACCGGCTCAATCAGCATGTGGGCCTCCACCAACTTGATTTCCTGCCTTCCACTGGCTTATTCCGAACTGATCCGCGCCAATCTGACTTCGGCCATGGTCGCCGGCCAAACTTACCGCGTGACGATGGCCCTGCGCGGCGACAGCGTGGGCTTTGCTTCAAATGCGCCCAACAACTGCGTCGACCTCGGGATGTATTTCTTTGAGGCCGGCAATCCTCCGGCCACCAATGGCAACTGCTGTTTAAATGTTACACCACAATGGGCAATTCCCGGAGGAATGGTCAGCCCGGGCACCTACACCACCTTCAGCGGAACCTTTGTCGCCGGGGGAAACTACGACCAGGTCATCATCGGTCCTTTTTGCAATGCCAATACCGCCACGTCAACCTGCGACAATACCACGCCCACCTCGGTCTACTACAACCTCGATGATGTGGCCGCCGAATTGATCATCCCGCTCACTGCCGCCGAATTGTCCCTCCGGGGCCTGGCCTTCGCGCAGTTCAACCGCTTGCGGGGGGAATTGCCGGCGGAGTTGTCATTTACCCGCGTGATGCTGCAACGCAGCCCCGATGGCCAAACATTTGCGGAATTGCACCGGACAGTTCCCGGCTCCGCAAGCTCCGCTTTCGAGTTTGTGGACCAAGATCCGTTTCCCGCCGAGAACATTTATCGCTTGACCGGAATCGATGCCGATGGGCAGGTGCATCGGTCAAATACGGTCTTGCTGCGTGGTCCCGAAACGCATCCCCGCACCGATCCGGAGCTGAAAATCGGGGTGAATCCGCAAACTAAACGTCTGAGTGTATCCTTGCTCGCCGACCAGTCCGGGAGCGGAGCCGTGCAAATTCTGGATGGAACGGGGCGCAGGGTCCGGCGCGCGGGGATCCGCCTGAATGCTGGCTTCACCGAGTTTACCCTTGCGCTAGACGGCTTGCCCCCCGGGGCTTACCTATTGCGGGTACACGCGGTGGCAACCGGGAAAACATGGCGCGGTAAATTCATTTTTGTCGATTGACAACTATTCAATGCGGGAATTTCCAATGGGCGCGTTCGTAACGCGCAACCAAACATGACGAAAGAATTTCCGATTGGTGGCAGGCGTGCAGTGCCAGGGGGAATGGGGCCTCAACCTTTTTCGAATTCATTCAGTACCCAGAGCTCCTCACCGCGCACTTCGTAGGTGTAGCGGCGCAGGGGGCCGGGAGGCGGACCGGAAATGACTTTGCCCCGCTCATCGTAAACGCCCTCGTGGCAGGGGCATTCGAAGCGTGTCCGCTCGGCTTTCCACTTCACCGTGCAGGCTTTGTGGCGGCAGGTCAATGAAAACACCACAATCTCCCCGTCCAAACGCCGGGCCAAAATCCGAGTGCCGTTAAACTTGGGCGTGAGCGGTCCTTTCTCCATTTCGCTCAGATCGCCCACTTTCATTTCCGGCAGGTCGTCCGAACAGGACCCAATCGCCCCCAAAAGGGTAAACGCCGCCGCCCCACCGGCTACTTTCTTGAGAAATGCACGCCGGGACGCATCCTGGCATTCGGGACAATCGCTTTTCATACCGGAAATTTAAGGAAAATGCCGCAGCTCCCCCGCCGTCGGGCGGGGAAAATGCCTTTCGATGCCGCTTGGAAGCGGTTTAAAATTGATTGGTGAAATTTATGATCACAGATTTGTTTGGCCATCAAAGCTCATTTTGGAGTCTAGGGCCCGAGCTATGGGCGAGAAAATAGCGGAAGAGGGGGCGGAAAAAGATGTCCCAGCAAAATCGCCGGATTAAATTTAAACCGCCTTTCAGAATGCACTGGGGGATGGAAAATGCATCCCGCGCCGATCAACCGGTGATCAACCGGTGATCTACAGGTGATCTACAGGTGATCTACAGGTGATCTACAGGTGATCTACAGGTGATCTACAGGTGATCTACCAGTAATCAACCAGTGATCAACAGATAAATCTGCGTGGTGAAAAAGCACATAAGAAAGCCCAGTACGACCGGCAGAAAAGTCGAAACCAGCGTCCATTTCACACTTTTGGTTTCTTTGTAAATCGTGTAGATCGTCGTGGAACAGGGATTGTGTAGCAGGCTGAACAGCATCAAGTTGATCCCGGTCAGCAGCGTCCAGCCACCGGCGCGCAAAATCGTTTCCGTGCCTTCGATGGAATCCAATTCAAACATGATCCCTGCCCCTTCCCCGACCCCACCGAGCCCGGTACTCAGCACGGTCAACATGAGGATCGTCGGAATCACGATTTCGTTGGCGGGAATCGCGACGATGTAGGCCAGCAAGATGACTCCATTCAGGCCAAATATTGCGGCAAACGGCGCCGTCCCGTTGATGAAGTGCTCCGCCAGGGTCAGCTCGCCGATGGAGACATTTGACACCACCCAAATCACTACCCCGGCGGGAATTGCAAACACAATCGCCCGCCACAGCACAACTACCGTCCGGTCAATCAGCGAGGTGTAAAGCGTCTGCAGTAGACGCGGTGGTCGATAAGGCGGCAATTCGAGGCTAAAGGTCGACGACTCCCCTTTCAGG
>JBCCQH010000030.1:0-63716 GCA_039024435.1 Bacteroidota bacterium | reverse complement strand
TACAAGAGATTCAGGGCTTAGAGGCTGTTTAAATTTAATTCTGCGATTTTGCTATGGCATCTTTTTCCGCCCCTCTTCCGCTATTTTCTCGCCCATAGCTTTGGCTATGGACTCCAAAATGAGCTTCGATGGACAAAAAAATCTGCACTAGCAAATTTCACAAACCAATTTTAAACAGCCTCTTATGAGCAATGATTTTCTGGAAGCAGCTAGATTTCGGCGAGTTTAAATGTTTGGTCGCTCACGTATTTGCCCCGGTCATTTTGCTTCACGGTGCCGCATTCGTGGTAGGCGTCGTGCTCATAGAAGAGGATGATCTCGTTTTCGACGAGCCAGGGCAGGTACTCCGCGCGTTCTTCCATGGTGACCAGGGGCCGCACGTCGTAGCCCATGACGTAGGGAAGCGGAAGGTGACCGAAGGAGGGAAAGAGGTCGCCGGCAAACAGGATTTTGCGCCCTTTGTAATCAATCAAGGGCAATTGTTGGGCTTCGGTGTGGCCGTTGACGACCCGCAGTTCCAGGCCGGGGAACAGTTCTGTGGGTCCGTCGAGGAGGCGGAGTTGGCTGCTTTCCACCAGGGGGCGGATGTTTTCGTCGTAAAAACTGGCGCCTTCCCGGGGATTGGGGTTGAGGGCCCATTCCAGGTGGCTGCGTTGGACCCAAAAGTGGGCGTTTTCGAAGGTCACGGTGTGCCGTTCCTTGGTGGGATGCCACTCGGTACTGCCCCCACAATGGTCAAAATGCAAGTGGGTGAGGATCACGTCGGTAATGTCGCGGCGGTGGTAACCCAGAGCGTCCAGGGAGCGGTCCAGCGTATTTTTGTCGTGCTCTACCGCGTAAAGCTGGGCAAACTTGTCGTTGTATTTGTGGCCGATCCCATTGTCGACCAGGAAAAGGCGATTGTCGTCTTCGATCAGGAGACAGCGCATGGCCATGTCGATGCGGTTGCGGTCATCGGCGGGATTGGTGCGTTGCCAAAGTGGTTTGGGCACGACCCCAAACATGGCACCGCCATCAAGTTTGAAATTGCCGGTTTCTATGGAATGAAGTTTCATACTCGAAGATATGGGAGAATTTTCAATTGCTCGAATTCCAATTTCTGATTTCCGATGGGCGCGTCCTGGACGCGCAACCTATCATCAGTAAAGTCACTCATAACGTCGCTACCACACAAGGATTGTAGCCGCACGGCACGCCGTGCGGCCCCCGAGGATTTTCCAATGAATCAAGGATTTCGGATTCCCAACGGGGCTACTCCGCTGAATAGAACATTGGAAATCGGAGATCGATGTACCAGAAATTCTTTGCTGCGGCAAGGATGGGAGGGGCTTGGGTCACGCCGGACCGGCGGGACGGAGCAACGCGAACTCCCGGAACAGCCTGGTACCGACCCGTCGGTAGCTGCCCCCTCAATGGGTACAGTCCCAGGGCTTCGCGGAACAATCAATTTCCAATGGGAGAATTTTTAATTTCTTTCCTGTGCTGTGCCTCTACGTTGTCCACCGTTTTGGTTCGTATTGCTGGCGCAAATGTGTTATCTTTGCCGTAGCCAATCTTTTATTTTTTCGTCATGTTCCGCAACACAATCCTGACCTTGCTTCTCTTTGTTGGATCGTCGTTGTCCGCGCAAGTCATCCCGAACGGGGACTTTACGGGGCCTTCGACTACGACTTACAATGGCTGGGCGCCGCCCGGCTGGTCCACTACGGTGCAGTCCCCCGATACTTGGGCGGCGGGCCCGGGACCGGATGGCTTTAATGCCCCGGCTTCTCCCAATGGGGGCACTTTTGTTCGCACGAATGGCTTTGGTCCGGAAGGGTTTCAGGCGTTTGTGACCGGCCTTACCGTGGGCCAGCCGTTTACGATTGATTTTTATTTTGGGGAAGCCTGCATCAATTTGAATCCTTCGCCGGGCACGGGGGGCTATGTCTTCAATATGTTTGGCGTGAACCAGTTGACGCCGGTCGTGATTTGCAGTACACCGGCGATCTGGGTGCCGGGCAGTGTGACTTTTATCCCGACTTCGACGGCGGGGATGCTCACGATTACGACCCAGGCGCTGGGGGGGCACAGCCATACGATCCTCGACGGTCTTAGGGTCGGTGTGGTGTTGCCGATTGAAGGGGTGGAATTCCGCGCTTGGGCGCGGCGCGACCGCACGGTGGGCCTCGATTGGACGGCGGAGCGGGAAGTCGACACGGATTTTTATTTGGTTGAGCGCTCGGAAGATGGAATGACCTGGGAATTCCTCGAACAAATGGACGCGACGGGCAACGTTCAGGATCCTACTTGGTACCAGACGGAGGACTTGAACCCGTATTTTGGGCGCTCGTATTACCGCCTGAAGTCATTTGGATTAGATGGCCACGCGGAGTACTCGGAGGTGCAAACGGTGGACTTTGAGGTGCCCACCGTGGGCGAGTTGCTGCTGTACCCCAATCCCACCGAGGGCAAGGTGACCCTGGCGGGCAGTGCGCAGGAGTTGACGGTGGTGCGGGTATTTGATGTGCTGGGTCAGGAGGTGACCCCCCGGGTGACGCAGCAATTGATGGACGAAACGCATCTGGAACTGGATTTGGGAGCCTTGTCCGCCGGCATTTACCTGGTGAAGACGGCGATGAGCGCGAAGCGGGTACAGGTGAGGTAGGGGGAGCAAAGCAATGAAGCTGAGGGAAGATCGCCGGAATTTCTAAAGGTCGTCGCTCCCGCAAGTCACGAAAATGCCCTCTCCCAACCGGCTATTTGTACCCTATGCCGTTTGCTTTTCTGGGCTATTTCCGCCCAAAGTCCGCCGGGATCTCACCCCAGCGTTTCGTTTCCCATTTCTTGACCGAATTGGTCCAGGTGTGGGTCCGCAGCCACTTTTCGCCCCGTTCGATCAGTTGGTGCAGGTACTCAGTCTTGTGGTTCCGGGGCAATTTTGTACGGCATTTCTTCTTTGCAATCCAGCCCATCGCCAGCCGCGAATCTGAATAGATGGTCAGATCCGGTTTCTTCTCGGAAAATAGGGCGAGGGCATGGACCAAGGCCAAAAACTCCCCGATGTTGTTCGTCCCGAGGGGGAAGACGGTCGAGCGGAAGATCTCGTGCTCCGGGGCCAGGGTATACACCCCCCGGTATTCCATTTTGCCCGGATTGCCACTGCACGCGGCGTCCACTGCGATGCTATTGGCGTCGATTTCTTTTAAAAACTCGTCGGTCAGGATCCGGGGTTCCGATTTGCTCGCCCCGCCTTTGCCGGTGTTTTGGGCGTAGAATTCCTGCCAGGGGAGTTTAAAGGCGGCTTCGGCGGTGGCCTTGTCGGCAAATGACTTGTACTTCGCGGCGGAAAAGCCTTTGATCTGCTGTTGGGCCGCCGGCCAATTGCTGTACACGCCGGGTTGGTGCCCGACCCAAACCACGTAGTATTTTGCCTTTTTTCCCAAATTGGTGGCTATTTCTCCCGATAAAGCACTTCCATGACGACCTGCCCGGTAGCTTTCAGGGTCGCTTTGTCGATCGAAGTGATGTCGTCTTTGACCGTGTGCCAATGCGGAAAGAACTCGCCGGTATTGATGTCCCGGTCGATGATTTCCACCATGGGGATACCCGCGATTTCCTGGACGTAGTAGTGGTCGTCAATCGAGGCGATGTCTTTCTCCGCCAGGGGAAAAAACGCTCCGTAGCCCAGGTTGTGGGCCGTATTCCAAACCATGTCCACTTGGGGCCGGGCGTACTGTAAGCTCCAGCCGTCTTTGAGGAAGTGGGCGTCTTTGGCCCCGACCATGTCCAGGTTGATGCCGTATTTGGGATTGTAGCCGGCTTGGTGGGGATTGCGGGACCAGTATTGGGAACCCAGGCACCAAGAGGTATTGTCGCTGTACTGACCGTAGTCCTCGGCATCCCAGAGAATGAAATCCACGCCGATGGTGGGGGCTTTTTGGGTGATCTGCCGGGCAATTTCCAGGATGACCGCGACTCCACTGGCGCCATCATTGGCGGCGGGGACGGGCACGTTGGGGTTGTCCGGATCCTTGTCGGCAAAGGGGCGCGAATCCCAGTGGGCCGAGACCAGTACCCGGCGACCGGCCTGGGGATTGAAGATCCCGATGATGTTGGTGGCATCGAGCGGCGTGCCGTCCCAGGCCTTGAGGATTGCGTTTTGCATGATGACTTGGCCCCCGTAGCTGGCAAATTTCTCCTTGATCCAGGCGGCGCAAGCCTGGTGCTCCTTGGTGTTGGGCACCCGGGGGCCGAAGGCCAGTTGGGCTTCGATGAAGGCGTAGGCGCTGTCGGCATTGAAGTCCGGGGCTACCGGGACAAATTTGACTTGGGGGGACGGTGGCTCACCCTTGCTGCCTCCCGTAGTAGTTTTATTGTCGCCACAGGCCGCAATTAGGAGGCACACGGCCAGCATTAGGATCCTGGATCCGGGTCGATTAATTTTCCACATACCATTCAGTGCCCGCGGGCGTATCTTTCAGTTTGATGTCGATGGCGGCCAGCGAATCCCGGATCATGTCCGCCATCGCAAAATTCTTTTCTTTGCGCGCCGCCTGGCGCAGTCCGATCACCATCTGCATGAGGGAATCGGTGAGGGCACCGCCACTTTCGGCTGGGTCCAAGGGGACCAAACCGAGCACTTCGGTGAAGAACGCATTGAAGTGGTCGCGGAAGACCAGGAAAGTCTCCGGATTTACCGGGAAGGGCTTGGTCTTGTTCGCGTCGGCGTAGTTGATCGGGGCGATGGCGTCAAACATCCGGGCCAGGGCGCGGGCGGTGTTCAGGTCATCGTTCATGAAGCTGCGGGCGTCCCGGTCAAAGGTCGCGAGGTTTTCTTCGTACTCTTCGTTGACCATGACGCTGGAATACGCCCCGGGATCGATCACTTGCAAGCGGTGGTAGGCGTCGCTCAGGCGGTGAAATGCCGTTTCGGAAGCCTTGAGTGCCTTATCTGAGAAATCGCTGACGCTGCTGTAGTGACTCTGCAAGATATTGAACCGGATGACCGCCGGGGCATACGCCTGTGAAAGCCGCGGATGCTCCCCGGTCCAAAGCTGTTCCATCGAGATGAAATTTCCCTTTGACTTGGACATTTTCGTCCCGTCGATGGTGATCATATTGTGGTGAATCCAGTACTTGGCTTCGTCCAGCAAGTGAGAGTGGGGATCGTTGATGCAGCCATTGGATTGGCAGATCTCCGCTTCGTGGTGGGGAAATTGCAGGTCCAATCCGCCGCCGTGGATGTCATATTTGGTGCCCAGGTACTTGGTGCTCATGACGGTGCATTCCAGGTGCCAGCCGGGAAAACCCACGCTCCAGGGCGATTTCCACCGCATGAGGTGGCCGTCCGGAGCCTTTTTCCAAAGGGCAAAATCGCTCGGAGAACGCTTGCCTTCCTGTCCCTCGAGTTCGCGGCTGCCCGCCAACAATTCTTCCATGTTGCGGCCGGAAAGTTTGCCGTAGCCGAAGACCTTGTCGTAGGCCAGGGTGTCGAAAAAGACATTGCCCTGGCATTCGTAGGCGTAGCCGTTTTCGATCAATTTCTCGACCATTTCGATCTGTTCCGGGATGTGGCCTGAGGCCAGCGGTTCGATGTTCGGGCGCAAGCAGTTGAGCCGGGCGAGATCGTCGTGGTACAGGTTCAGGTACTTCTGGGCAACCTCCATTGGCTCCAGGTTCATCGCCCGGGCCTTTTTCATCATTTTATCGTCCCCGATTTCGGCCTCGTCGTCTTCGAGGTGCCCAACATCGGTGACATTGCGCACGAACCGAACCCGGTAATCGAGGAACCGCAGGTAGCGGTACAGGATATCAAAAATGACCGCCGAGCGGCCATGTCCCAAGTGACTCTCGCTGTACACCGTCGGGCCACACACGTACAGGCCCACAAATGGAGGATTGATCGGTTCAAACTTTTCCTTTTGTCGGGTCAGTGTGTTTTGCAGATGCAGGTGTTCCATTGTATCGTTCGTCGCTGATTTTCGTGGGGGTTGGGGCGGCCGGTTATATTTCGAGAATGGTAAATTCTACCCGGCGATTGGCGCGCATGCCGTCCGGGGTATCGTTGGGCATGCGTGGCTTGCGCTTGCCGTAGCCTTTGTAACGGAGCCGTTTGATGTTGATGCCATTGCGCACCAGGTAATCAAACACGGACTTCGCACGGGCGGTGGACAGTTTGTTGCACCAATCGTCCGAACAGGCGTTGTTTGTGTGGCCGCCGATTTCGACGGTGACCGTACCATTGTCTTCGAGGAATTCCACTACGCGGTCCAGTTCCGGCTTTGAGTCCGGCGTGAGACGGGAACTGGACGGGGCAAAGAAGATATTGTTCAGCACTACTGACTCTCCCGCCCGGATCGGGACCAGCAGGAGGTCGCGGGTCATTTCCGCGTACTCGGTCACCTCGGTCAGGTCCAAGTTCTGGCCTTCGCTCATGTAGTTTTGGGCCTGGGCCAGGAATCCGTATTTCTCGCCGGCCGGCAGTACGATGGTGTACTCACCGGTCCGGGGGTTGCTGTTGGCCACCCCCACTTCTTTGCCGTCTTTCAGGGTTTCGTAAAATATGCGGGCCTGGATCGGCTTGCGGGTTTTCTCGTCCAGGACCTTGCCGCGGACCAGGACGACCGGTTCGGGGCGCATCTCTTGGGGCAGCCGTATCCGGAAGATATCGGTTTTACCCATGCTGTTGTTTTCCGAGGAGAAGTAAGCGTATTCGCCCGAAGCGGGAACCGAATAGTAGGCATCCCAGTTCGGGGAGTTGATCTGCGGTCCCAGATTTTGCGGCCGCGACCAGCGCTGCCAGCTATCGTCCAGTCGGCGGGTCATGTACATGTCCTTGCCTCCGTAACCACTGAATCCATCCGAGGAGAAGTACAGGGTCTTGCCGTCGGCGGCGAGGAAGGGCGACATCTCGGTGGCGGCGGTGTTGACGACCGCGCCCAGATTGCGGGGTTCCGACCAGGTGCCGTCCCGGTTCAGGAAGCTTACGTAGAGGTCCTTGCCCCCGTAAGAATCGGCGCGCTGCACCGTCATCACGATGGTTTTGCCGTCGGCCCCCAGGTGAAACTCGCTGAATTTATTGTTGTTGTAGTAGTTGCGGATGTTGAGTTTGCGGGGAAAATTCCAGCCGTCGCGGGACGCTTCGGCGATGGACAGGCCGGAGGACATTGCCCCGTCGGACTCGTATACATTGCCGAGCAGTGCGGTATTGCCATCCGGCGAAATCGCGGTGAGGAAGTTGTGGCCCCGGTTGTTGAGGGGGGCGCCCACGTTCAGCGCGCGCACCCAGCGGTCGGTTGTGCCCAGGGTCGAGAACCAAATGTCGTCATTGATGACCCCACCGGTGTTTTCCGGGTGGTCCTTGCGGTCAAAGTAGAGCGTTTTGCCGTCGGGCGAAATGATCGGCATGATCTCATCGTAGGAAGAATTGATCGCCGGGCCGAGGTTTTCCGGCTTGGATTCGAACTTGAGGTCCTTGACCAAATTGATCTCGGCCGCAATGTCACTTTCACTATCGCTGATCCCGATGGCATCGATGTGGTTCCAACCGGGCAGGCCGATGGTGTTGAGGACGACTTTGGCGGAAGCAACCCGGTAGGCCGTAGGGCTGAACTTAACCCGGAGCATCCGGCCGTTGGCCGCCATCATCCGGGTTTCGTCATTTTTGTAGACCAGATGCTCCCGGCCGTCCGTGTCGTAGAGGTAAATCCGGCTGACTGATCCGGGGTTGTAGCTTTCGGCAACCGCGACTTGGCGGACGCGCATGGGTTTTTTGTAGGCGACGTGGATGAATTCATCCTCGCGGTTTTGCTCTTTGAAAGGGGACCAGGCACAAGGGCTGTCCCGAAATACCGGCAGCACGTTGGGCCGTCCCAGCACTTGCCGGGCGGAGTACTGCCGATCACTGTATTCTGAGCTCTTGTCCAGTACGCGACTGGCCCATTGCACGTTTTGCGCCGTGCTGGGCAACGTGGTCAAGATCAGTCCGAGGAGGAAAAGAAATCGCTTCATAGTGACCATTAACTCATACAAAATAAACGATAAATCTACGGTTTTCAAACGTGTATGCGGTCACAATTATTTTCAAGGTGACGGTCCGCAAATACAAAAGTGAAGGTGGGTCAATCTTTGCTCAGGCGGTCGAGGGTTTCTTTCTCCTTTTTGCTCAAGCCATCGTAACCGACTTCGTTGATCTTGTCCAACAATCGGTCCAATTCGTCGGCGTCGCTGGGACGGGCGGCTTTTTTGATGGTTACCGGCTCTTTGCGTTCGGCCCGCTCCCGCACCCGCACCCGAATGCGCTCATCGCGTACCGCGGTGGGCACCGATTTGTCCGGAAAAATCGACAGTTGCAGCCAGCGGGTTACGTCAGTGCCATTTTGTTTAAAGCGCAGGATGCCGAATCCAATCAGCGGCCCCAAAAAGGTTGCCAAACCGTGCACCGTCCAAATCGCGCGGTAAGGGATCGCCGCAAACACCAGGATCGTGATGCCGACGTAAACCAGCGGGACGCGCCAGCGGATGATTTGGAACTCGTAGCGCGGTGCCAGGGTAATCGCCGCCCCGATCAGCGTACAGTTCAGCAGATGCAGCCCGAAGAGGTGGGCATTTTCCGTCAATTCCACCGTCGGCAATACATTCGCCACCAGCATCAAAAAAATGGGGGCGATGATCAGACTGAACAAGATCAAGCCCTGGGTAAACCGGTCGCCGAGCAGCGCATTGATGATGCTCCCAAACGTGTAGAGCAGCACCATATCGATGACGAGGATCCAAATCGCAAAGGGGTGCGCGGCCAACCAATAGGTAAAGAGGGACCAGGGCTGCTGAACCACTTCACCGAACTTCATCGGGAGGGTCACCCGGTTGTAAAAATCATTGAAACCGTCGGCGAGAATACCTTGGAGCAGGATAACAGCGATGTACGCGATTGCGGCCAGGGACATGGTCAGGCCCACCGCACCGTATTTTTCCAGAAATCGCTTGTACCACTGCATGATCAGACGTTAATTCCCAGTTAGCAATTTACGAATCCTTGGGATATTGACATAGACAAATGCAACTACCATGCCCATGAAATGGCCAAAATGGGAGACGCCGGCCCCGGTATCTCGATTAATGATCCCCAGGACGACAAAAAATGCGGAAATCGCCGCCAATCCCATCACAAAATGGACCGCCCGAAACTGGAACGGGAGGAACAGTATGCCCAGTCGGGTATTGGGGTAGTAGTAGGCAAATACCACTAACAGCCCCGAAATGGCCGCTGAGGCTCCCAGCACCGGATTCGGTGAGGGGTCGAGCAGGGCAATCATGAGGCCAGCCACCAGCCCAAAGATCAAATACTGAATCAGGAAGCGCCGCGAACCGAGCGTGGTTTCCAGCGCCGTCCCGAACAGGAACAGGGCGTACATATTGAAGAGGATGTGCATGAAATTGGCGTGGCTGAAAAAGTGCGTCACCACCTGCACCGGCATGAAATCAATGCCGTAATTGATCTCCGGACGCCAGGGGATTCCGTCCACCTTGAACAGGAGGAAATAGCGCTGCAGCCCCGCTTCGGGAAGGAGATTCAACAGTAAGAATACGAGCCCGTTGATAATGAGTAAGTTCAGCACAACGGGGGTCATCCGCATTTGCATAGTATTGTAACCGTGATTTTAACCAAAATGTTGTTCGAGATCGCCCAGATTCAGCCGGTACATCGTGGGTTTGCCCCAGGGCGAGGTTGCTGGCTGTTCGCATTGGAACAATTCGTCGACCATGATACGCATTTCGCCGGGACTAAGTTGTTTGCCCGGCTGCATTGCACTTTTGCGGGCGATGGCCCGGGCCAGCCGGTCGTAGAGTTTACTTTCGGCATTTGCCCCCCCGGTTTCCCGCACTTCGGCGATGATTTCTTCAAAAAACTTTTCTGCTTTGGAGCCTTTGACCACGGTCGGTACGCCTTGCAGAATGTAGGTGTTCGGACCGAATTCCTGAAGATCAAAGCCCAGGCGCCGCACTTGTGCTTCAATTTCTCGCATGAACGTAAAGTCGACCGGGGAGAAGTCCAACGTGCGCGGAAATAGCAATTGTTGGCTCGCCAGTGGGGTGCGGGTGCCCGCTTTGCGGAACTTTTCGAACAGAATGCGCTGGTGGGCGTGGCACTGATCGATCACCACGAGGCCGTCCCGGGACTGACTCACGATGTAGCGCGCGCCGAGTTGGGCCAGCCGCCCGGTCATCGGTTCGGTGACCTTGAGCTCACCGAGGGAAGGGGGCGTCTCTTCCTCAGGAAACAAGAATTTTGGGGTGTGCTGGCGCTGGTGCTGGTCCCGGGGGGAATTTTTCGGGTAAAGCTGTTCCCAACTGCTTTTGCTCGCTTGGGCAGACCAGCCGGCCACGGGGCCGGGTGTCCCGATGGTTTCTTCCTGCGGCGGACGTAGCTGGGGGGTCTGCCGGATCAATTGGACGAGGCCCTGGTCTTCCTCCGCCTCCACGATGGGCGCGGCGTGGTACTCGCCCAGGCCTTTTCGAATCACGCTGTGCAGCAGTTGGTAGACGGTGCGCTCGTCATCGAACTTGATCTCGGTCTTGGTCGGGTGGATATTGATGTCGATGTGAGCGGGATCAATTTCGAAAAACACGCAGTAAAACGGATGCGTCTCTTCCGGCAGCAAGCCCTCAAAAGCCCGGGCCATCGAGTGGTGCAGGTAGCCGCTTTTGATGAAACGGCGGTTGACGAAGAAATACTGGTCTCCACGTTTTTTGCGGGCGGCATCCGGTGACCCGACAAACCCACTGATACAGACATAGGGCGTGTCCTCCCCGACGGGAATCAGGGCTCCGTCGAGTGTTTTGCCGAACAACTGAACGATGCGCTGCTCCAAATCGGTGGCTTCTAAGTCGTAGACGACATTGCCGTTGTGCTCGAAGCGCAGGTTCAGCTCGGGCTGGGCGAGGCCCACGCGCATGAATTCATTGATGATGTGGCGGGTTTCGACTGGATTCGTTTTGAGGAAGTTGCGGCGGGCGGGAACGTTGAAAAACAGGTTTTTTACCGCGACCGAAGTGCCCCGGGGGCAGAGGACCGGCTCGTTTTTCTTGAGGTCACTGCCTTCAATGCAGATTTCGGTACCGAGTTCGGCTTGGTGGAGGCGGGTTTTCAGGGTGACCTGCGCGACGGCGGCGATGCTGGCCATGGCTTCGCCGCGGAAACCCATGGTCCGGATATTGAAGAGGTCTTCGGCGGCGGTGATTTTTGAGGTGGCGTGGCGGGCAAAGGCGAGGCGGGCATCGTTGGCGGACATGCCGCAACCGTTGTCGATGACCTGAATGAGGGCTTTGCCAGCATCCTTGACCAGCAGATCGACGCGGGTGGCACCGGCGTCAATGGCATTTTCCAGCAGTTCCTTGACCACTGAGGCCGGTCGCTGAACCACTTCTCCCGCCGCGATCTGGTTCGCGATGTGGTCGGGTAACAGTTTGATCACTTCTTTCATTCCTCCGCCGCTTTGTCAATGATGGGGTAGCAAATTCAAAATGCGAATTTAGCGACCGGCGGCGAAAGATGCTGTCCTTTTCCTGGTTTGGATTGAAGACAATCACGCAAGGTTAGGAAAATCCTTAGGTTGCGCACGGCGTGCCCGGTGCCTGGGATATATTTTCCGGGGTACAATTGGGGGAGGCCCTTGGGGCCGGGGAACTGGGACAGAATAAAAAAACGGCAGGTGCCAGCCTGCCGTCGGAGTTTCTCCATGTCTATGTATCAATCAAGATCGCGGGGACACCCCCGCTACGAATATCCGTGGATCATTCCACCACGTCCTGGGTCAGCACGTTGGTGCCGCAAGCGCCGTGGCAGTACTTAAAATAGTTGCCGTTCATAACCGGGATTCCGGTGAGCCAGGCGGTGGTGGTATTGGTATTTTGGCCGAAGACATTTTTCTCCGAAACCTGCGCCCGGAACACGATGTCGGTGCAGGTCGGAAGGCCATTCAGCGGGAAAGCGACCGTGTAAAGGCTGGCTCCCCGTGTAATCACGCTTTGGAATTGCGCATTTTCCATGAGGATACTGCCGTTGCCATCGTTGGGGATCTGGGTTTGCGTACCAAAAAAGACCTGTACGACATCGAGAAATTTGCCTTGCTCCATCTCGATGAGGAGGTAGACATTGTCTTGGTCATTGAGGATTTCGACGTCGCCGTAAGAGTTGCCGAGATCATCTTTGAGGTCGGTAAATTCGGAAGCGCCACAGGGAAAATCGGGTCGAATCAGGTCTTCTGAGCCGCTGAGGGCGGGTACGATCAAATTTTGTTCGGGGGTGACAATTTCTTTTTCGCAGCGGTAAGTCAGCACGGCAAGCAGTGCGCAGACAATTAGGCTTTTAAAAAGTTGCATCAGGCTAAAGTGGTTGAGTTGGTCGTTGAAAATCGAAAAAAGAAACAAGTTGGTTTCAGGTTCACTGACTGGATGCAAGGTCGGGCCAATTTCCACAATCGAATAGCAATTTTGTCGCGTTTTCTGAAAAATCTGGGACAAACTCATGTAAATCCGGGACAAACTCAGGTAAAATTGCCGTTTTCCCCGCAATTGTACCGGTTCTCATTTCCGGCGCTCAAGCTCATTGGCGTGAATTCGCTATCTTTAAGCCTGAATAATTTCCCCGCTCCCGATGGACCATTTCCTGCGAATAAAACCGCTTTTGCTCCAAATTTCGTCTTGCCTGTGCGGTTGTCTGCTGATGCTGGTCGGCCGTCCGGGATTCGCATCGGCCCAGGATTTTGACCATTACGAGATCATGCGGTCGCAGGGCAAAATCCCGGCGGAGTTGTTGCGGCGCTCTTCGGAAAAGTATGCCGATCAGCGGGAAACATTGGCCCGAGCCCAGAACCGCAGCGTCCGCCGCTCCCAAAGCAAGTTCCTGCTGCAGAGCAGCTTCCTGATCGATGACCTGCTCCTCAGCGGCAAAGTCCTTTTTAACGATCCGGTCACCGCCTACCTCACGCAGGTCAAGGACCACCTCCTGCGCGACCGCCCCGAACTCCGGGACGAAGTGCGGATTTACCTGGTGCGTTCTTCGTCGGTCAATGCATTTGCAACCAACGATGGGATCATCCTCTTCAACATTGGCCTTTTTGCCCGGCTGGAAAGCGAAGCGCAACTCGCCTACATCCTGAGTCACGAACTGCAACATTATATCTACCGGCACCCGATCAACCGTTTTGTGGTGACCGACCAGATCGTCCAGCAGGGCGTATTTGACCGGGACGACTTGGAGGCGACCCTGCTGGCGCGCAACCAGTATTCGCGGGAGCTCGAATTGGAGGCCGACGAAAAAGGCCTGGAGTTGTTCCGCCAAAGTGGTTATGCGCTGGCGGAGATCGATGGGATTTTTGACATCCTGAGCAAGGCCCACTTGCCGCTGGCACAAGTCCCTTGGGAGCCGGAATTTTTTGCCCGCCCCAACCTCCGTTTCCCCGCCACTTACCGTCTGGATACCGTGGCCGCCCTCAGCACCCGGGAGGCCGAGGACGACTCCGAAAGCACCCACCCGAATATCGCATCGCGGCGCCAGAGGGTCCGGGAAAAGCTGGGCGACGTGCTGGAAAACGATACCGGTTCGCGCTTTCTCGTGGACGAAACAAATTTTGCCCGGCTGCGGAAAACCTGCCGCTACGAAATCGCGCAAATCCTACTGGAACAGCGCCGTTATGAAGCCGCCATTTACCACGCTCACCTGCTGTTGCAAGAAGACCCCGGAAGCTTTTTCCTGGAAAAAACCGTCGCTCACGCCCTGTACAGCCTGGCCCGCTACAAAAATGAGCGCAGCTTCTACGCGGTCCACGATGACTACGAAAACGTCGAAGGGGAAGCGCAACGGGTGAATTTTTTCCTGGAACAAATGAAAAAAGCTGCACTCAATGTCCTGGCCATCGACTGGTGCTGGCGCTTGCACGTGGCCGATCCGGGGGATCGGGAGCTCAATGCGATGTGCCGCGATCTGCTGGAAGACTTCTTTGCCACCCACCGGGAAATCGCCGAAAGCATGTCGGACCAGGCAGTTCCGGAAGGATTCTTTGCTCCTTGGGAACAAGGTTCAGGAGAGCGTCTGCCGGACTCCGATCCCACCGAGACCGAATCGCTCGGGGAGCGGGATGCCCGGGATACCGAAGGTGAAAATACCCCCGAGGTGGACTACTTTCAGCACGCATTCGCGGAATTTTTCGACAATTCAGAATTCTCCATCGCTTACCGGGGCCTAATGAATGCGGAGCCAGAGGCAAACAACGTTGAGTACCGTTCGCCCCGCCGTCGCCGCCGCCAAGCCCGGCGTGAGGCCCTCCGCGGGCAGGCTCTCGGCCTGAACAAGGTGGTGTTTGTCGACCCCATGTTCAAGCGCATCGACGAACGCAAGGAAATCACGACGGAATACCTCGCCTCGGAGCGGGGGCAGGAAGACTTTTTGGGCATGATCCACGAAACCGCCGAAGCGGCCGGCCTGGACCACGATATCTTGTCGAACCGCGAACTCGAAGTGACCGATGCGGACCGCTTCAATGACTTGGTGTTCATCGAGCGCTGGATCGCCCAGTACATGGCGATGTGGGACGAGGAATTGAAAATGGTCAACCTCTACGCGAATGAAGCCCAGGCCATCGCCGAAAAATACGGCTCGGATCACTTTGCTTACACCGGAATGCTCATACTGACCCGCAGAAAGAAGACTTCGACCGTGTTGGGGCTGGTGCTGAGCGGGGTACTGATCGTTCCGCTGCCGTTTGTTCTGATCGCGGTGCTGCGGCCCCGGCGCTCGGTCCTGTACCTGAATCTGGTGTTTGACGTAGAGCAAAATGAACTGGCCCTGGAAGAAGGTCGCCGAATGCGGCTGGCCCCCCGCAAATACATCATCAAGTCCAATCTGTACAGTTCCATGCACCAACTGAAACGCAAATGAAAATCCGGGCGTTCATCGTGATCGGTTTATTCGGCGGACTTTTTGGGGAAGTTTCCGCCCAATCGATTGCTCCGGGGTATCTGGGACGGACCACCTTTGTGGAATATTCCCTGTCTGGAATCACGCCCTTCGGGGACAATGATTTTCTCTCGGATGAGCTCACCAATTACCGCGGGGACAAAGATGGATTCGCCGGGAGCGGTTTCTACTTGCGCGCCCGGCACAATGTCGGCATTTACCGTTGTTTGAACCACCGCACCGCGATTGGGGCGCAGGTCTCGGCGATGCGCATGGGCTATCGGAGTGGTTTTTTCAGTTTTGCCGACAACTTTCTCGACACCCTGGGGCAGTACCGGGTACTGGGGGCAGGTATCCGGATTCGTTCGTATTACTTTTTGAGTCGGGGCAATATCGCGCCGGTGGGGCCTTATACCGAATTTGGCTGGACAATGTACGCGCCGAGGTTGCGTCCCCGGGGTGCTGCCGATGAGGAGCCGGTGCTCCGTGGCCTGTACAGTTCGGTGGAATGGATCACCGGCTACCAGGCGGTTGCATTTGACCGGTTTTTGCTCGGCATCGCGGTCGAACTGCAAGCGCCGTTTTTGAACCGGGCTTTGCGGCCCTTGACGGTGAGCCGGGTCGATGGCGCGGACGGGGAATTGACCTTCAATGCGATGCGCCGGCACACGGCGCTCAACCTGCGACTTTCCATCAGCGGCCTACTATTCTGATCATGGGCAAGCTGTGGCACCGGCTTTTCGAAATCAAGTTGTGGCCAGCGCGGTTGCTTTTTCTGGCCGTATTGGCCTGGGGCTTGGACCGCCGCTATCCCTTGCCGGAGCCCAAGCCATGGTCGCAAGTCGTCCTGGCGGCGGACGGCAGTCTCATGAGTGCATTTTTGAGTTCGGATGACAAGTGGCGGATGCAGACGCGCCTGGACGAGGTAACCCCGGAACTGATCGCCGCCCTGCTCGAAAAAGAGGACCGCTGGTTTTATTATCATCCGGGCGTCAATCCGGGGGCGATCCTGCGGGCGCTTTGGTCCAATGCCACTGCGGGGAAGCGGACCTCCGGCGCTTCGACGATTACGATGCAACTCGCACGCATGATGGAGCCCAAAGCACGCACCCTCGGCAACAAGCTCAAGGAAATGCTGCGCGCTTTCCAGTTGGAGTGGCACTATTCCAAGCGGGAGATTCTGGAAATGTACCTCAGCTATCTGCCTTACGGTGGCAACATAGAAGGGGTAAAGGCGGCCAGTTACATTTATTACGGCCGTCCGCCAGAAGCGCTCAGTTTGTCCCAGGCCACGCTGCTGACTGTAATTCCGAATCGGCCGAATTCTTTGCGCCTCGACCAGCGCCGCGACCTCGCCCGGGCGGCCCGGGACAAGTGGTTGCGGCGATTCGCCACGCGGGAAGTGTTTCCCGCTGCCCAGGTGACTGCGGCGTTGGCTGAGCCCGTGGAAGCATTTCGCCACGCGGTTCCCCGGCGAGCTCCGCACGTGAGCCGCCGCCTCGCGGCCAACTATCCCGTCCCCGAGATCCACTCCACCATCGATCCCGAAGTGCAGGCGATCGCCGAACGCCTCCTCGCCAATTATGTCCGCCGGGTCCGTGCCAAGGGCATCTCCAACGGTGCGCTCCTGGTCCTCGACAATGCCAACTCGGCGGTGCTGGCTTACTGTGGGTCGGCCGATTACCAGGACGAAGCGGCGGCGGGCCAAGTGGATGGAATCCGGGCGATTCGCTCGCCGGGATCGACCTTGAAGCCTGCGGTGTACGCAGCAGCATTTGACGGTGGCATCTACGTCCCGGATACGCGGGTACTCGATGTGCCGCGGAGTTGGAATGGGTACGCGCCGCGCAATTACGACGAGACCTTCCACGGCCCGATGACGGTGGCCCACGCGTTGCGGCATTCGATCAATACTACGGCGGTGCAAGCCCTGGTCGACGTGGGGTTTGAGCGGTTTGCCGACGTCCTGGAAGCGTCCGGGATGAAGACGGTCGCCCAGCGGCGCACGGAGCTGGGATTGTCGGTGATCCTGGGGGGATGCGGAGTCACCCTGGAGGAATTGGTGCGGCTGTTTTCGGCATTTGCCCGGGAAGGCAAGGCTTATCCGCTGGCTTATACGGCCGAAGAGTCGGGGCGGCCCCCGCTCGGCAAGCGCTTGTTTTCGCCGGAAGCGGCTTGGTTGATCGCGGATATTTTGTCGGGGGTGGAGCGGCCCGACTTGCCTTTGAATGCGATTGCGGCCAGTACCCGGGGGCGGATCGCCTGGAAAACCGGGACGAGTTACGGGCGGCGCGATGCCTGGAGCATCGGCTTTACCCCGCGCTATACGGTAGGAGTTTGGATCGGGAATTTTGACGGGCGGGGAGTGGCCGACCTCAGTGGGGCTACCATTGCGGGCCCGCTGCTGTTTGACGTCCTGAATGCATTGGAACAGGGGCAACCCAAGCGGGAATTTGCCCGTCCGAGGCTGGTGATGCAGCGAGACATTTGTACAGAAACCGGGGACATGCCTTCGCCGCAGTGCTCACACCGGGGCAAGGGTTACTACATCCGTGATGTTTCGCCGCGCACGGTTTGTACCCAGGAGCGCGCGCTCTACATCAGTGCCGATTCTGCGGTGCAGTACTGCACGGGCTGCCTGCCGGTCGAGGGGTACGTGCAGCACCACTACGCGGTCTATCCGGCCGAACTGACGCTGTGGTACGAGAACAATGGCATTCCTTATCCCCAGCCGCCGCCCCACAATCCGGCCTGTACGGCGGCGTTTGACGGTCCGGGACCCCAGATTACCAGCCCCGCGCCCGATCTGGAGTACTTGGTCGAGGAAGGGAGCGGGCAGGAGTTGTTGTTGCAGGCGGCTTCGGATGCCCGCACGACGCGGCATTATTGGTACATCGATGGGAAGTTTCTTCGCAGTGCGGCGCCCGGGGAAAAACTGTTTTTTACGCCTGGGCAAGGCCAGGTCAAAATCAGTTGCCGGGACGATCAGGGGCGGAAAGCAGAAACGGTGATTGAGGTGCGGATGTATTGAGGTGGTCCCTCGGTTCCGGTTGGGGTATGTGTAGGGTGTGGTTTTCCGGATGACATGGTTCGGTTATCATTTCGTCAACTACCGCCTTTGTCATTTCGGTAGCCCCCCTTTGTCATTTCGACGATAGGAGAAATCTTTCCCGGAGTGAGTTTTTTGAGTTTGAATCAACGGGATCGGGAAAGATCTCTCCTTCCTCCTTCGTCGGGCGTCGAGATGACAAGTGAGGAGAGTGAGTTGTTTTTGAAGTTTGGGATCTAATTTTTGAATCCTGCGTATTCCTCGGATTTGAAAATTGGGAGTCAGTTTTGCATCCTGCGTATTCCTCGGATTTGAAAATTGGGAGTCAGTTTTGCATCCTGCGTATTCCTCGGATTTGAAAATTGGGAGTCAGTTTTGAATCCTGCGTATTCCTCGGATTTGAAAATTGGGAATCAGTTTTGAATCCTGCGTATTCCTCGGATTCAACCTTTCATTCGAATTACTTCCTGTTGGAGGTCCATGACGATGCCGGCGAGTTTTTGAAGGCTCATTTCGGGATCGGGGAAGTCCAGGCTGATGAAGGCTTTGGCTTTCCAGATTTCCATGACGTCGCTGATGGTGACGCTGTAGGGCAGATAAGCGGGATTGTCCGAGTGCAACTGCAAGCTGTTCTCTTCGTCGATGCGGTTGTAGATGCGCTTGTAGACGATGCCTTCAGTGCCGGTGACCAGGATGTAGCAATGGCCGTCCTTGAGGTTGTCCCAGTTCTCGACGTATTCTCCGATGATGATGGTGCCAGGTTGCAAGGGCAACATGGAATCACCACTGATTTCAAAGGCGCGATAGCTGCCCTGACTGAAGAAAGGCAATTGGAACTTGGGGAGGTCGGCGACGTACTCGGGATCGGCGTAGCCATTGAGGTAGCCCGCGGCGGCTTTGTCCGGTACTAGTTCAATGTTCTCTTTGTCCTGCTTGTCCACGGTGATGGCCAAAACCCGCAGCCGCTTGCCCTGGGTGTCGGGCCCTTCACGGTCACGGTCCACTGAGCGGATGTGCTGGGCCGCAGTTTCGGCGAGGTCCTCCCCGACGAGTTGATCCACCGATACCCCGAAAAAGTTTGACATTTTGACCATGGTACGGATCTTGGGCTCAGCCCGGCCTTCTTCATAAGCACCGATCACGGATCGGGTCACGCCGATCTGGTTGGCCAGTCCCTCTTGGGTCAGCCCTTTTTGCTTGCGCAAATAGCGGATATTCGCGTTGATGAGGCTCATAATACGAAGATTTGGAAGGGTTCTCTGTAGAAATAATTATTTGATTGGCATAAAACTAATAAAATTAACGACTTGCTGCAAGGTGGGTTTTGCACAGATGTGGGTAGCTGAGGGGCAAGTGTCGGAAAGTTTGGGCGGTCGGGAGATCATTTTCCGGAAAGACCGGTTCCGACCCGCTCGGTAAAACTGCCCCAAAAGTGCCCGTAAACCTGTCAGGAAGGCATGTTGCAGACTCTGCTAAATTTGTTTGCCAATATACTTGACAATTGCCAAAAATATTGGGACATTTGCTTCATGGGGTTAGCGGTAAAGCTAATTCTGTGAACATTGGGATGCAAATCTTTTTGAGAATTGCATCCCGGCATCAACAGTAGCGCAGTCTTTTCCGGCGGCGCATTGGGGAGGGTAAATCCCTCAGCTTCGACCTGTCGATTGGAAGTCCGGCAATTTTTGTCCATATAGGACTTCGTTTTGGCAGTCGACTGGGCCACCGCCCCCAAATCAACAGGAGATAATTAAAGACTGCCGGAAGATTGTGACATGTGCAGAGGAATTTGCGGGGATACAGAGAAACGTATTGTTCAGTGCTTTTGGCACGGTAAGGTCGCATTGCGCGATGCAGATGAGGTATGGCCTGTTCGGTTTATCCGGCCAGTGCCATCCTGCTCGCACCAGTGAGCTATGTCTGGACGTCGCCTTTTACGCTGCGGCCATCTGACGGGAAACTCATACCCGGTTCCCGGTGCTGGCACAGTGTCAGTTTGCTCTTGGAAGGAGAGATTGACCCGCTGGCCCGGGACCGGTATGAGCTATCACAACGGTCCAGGAAGGTGCAGTTCCGCATGGCGGACGGCCATTGCTGTACCCATCCCGCTCACCGGCATCGCTTGCCGGCCGATTGCGCTGTGCATTAGACCCGAAAAATGCACGATCAAGATGATATACAACGAGAAGCGCGCGGTGGTCCACATGGATCTGGACACTTTTTTCGTGAGCGTCGAACGCCTTCTGGACAGCCGCCTCGAACACCGGCCGCTGATCATCGGCGGGACCGGGGGGAGGGGAGTAGTCGCGAGTTGCAGCTACGAGACGCGGCGCTTAGGGGTACGGAGCGGCATGCCGATGAAACTCGCGCGGAGGCTCTGTCCCAGCGCCACCATCATCTCGGGAGATCATGAGCGCTACGGACAGTATTCGGATTTGGTTACGGAGGTGATCGCCGATACCGCCCCGCTCTACGAAAAGGCGAGCATTGATGAATTTTTCCTGGACATGACCGGGATGGAACGGTTTCACGGGGCCTACCTCTGGGCGGGTGAACTGCGCCAGCGGGTGACCCGGGAGACGGGGCTACCGATTTCGTTCGGCCTGGCCACCAATAAAATGGTCGCCAAGGTGGCCACCAACGAGATCAAGCCCAATGGGCAAATGGAAATTCCCCGGGGGACGGAGCAGCCGTTTCTGGACCCCCTTGCGGTACGCAAATTGCCCATGGTCGGTAAAAAAACCGCCGAATTCCTGAGCAATATGGGGGTGCGGAAGGTAAAAACGCTGCGGGAGATTCCCCGGGATTTCCTCCAGCGGATCATGGGCAAGCCGGGCATTGCCCTCTGGCAACGGGCGCGGGGCATCGACGATACGCCGATTACGCCCTACAATTCCCGCAAGAGTTTGTCTTCGGAGCAGACGTTTCGGGAGGACACGATAGACATGGTAGGGATGCGGGCCACACTCACCCGGATGGCGGAGCGCCTGGCGTTTGGTCTGCGGGAGAGCCACAAGCTCACGGCTTGCATCACGGTCAAGCTCCGCTACGCAGATTTCAACACGGTGACGCGGCAGGCCCGCATCGCCTACACGGCCAATGACCGAACGCTGGCGGACAAGGCGTTAGAGCTGTTTGACCGTTTGTACGACCGTCGGCAGCGGGTGCGCTTGCTGGGCGTGCGGTTCTCGCATTTGATTTGTGGTGGCTACCAGATAAATTTGTTCGAAGACACAGAGAAACACATTCGACTACACGAAGCCATTGACAAGATCAAGCACCGTTTTGGCGCGGATGCGGTGACCCGCGCGAGTGCTTTGGGGGATCTGGGCCGGGAGCGCTCAGGTCCGCAGGCGAACGGGCCGCGGGAGGCAGCCCGGCGCTCACCCTCGGAAGGGACGGCAAGTTGGGGAGCGGGGGGACGCCAGGTCAAGCGGGGCCGTTCTACGGCGGTGGTGAAGCCGACCAAACGCGAGGTGCCGGAAAGCATTCCCCGGGGCGATTTGTGGGAAGCCCCTCGCCAATTTTCCCGCTGAGGTGGTGGCAAGGCCGATCACCCAGGAAGCATGAAGAGAAGGAGATGACGCAATGAGCAAACAAAAGGATGAGACCGGGGGGACGTATTACTTCGTGACCCTGGAGACCCGGGACCGCGGGGTGGATTTCCGCGATGCCGCTTTTCGGACCCAGGTAGAATTGCACTGGGCGGCGGTGATGCGGCGGCAGCCGGACCTGATCGGGGAGGAATACGCGGTCAATGACCACGCATTGCACGGATTGGTGCGGGTTACGGGGCCGGGGGATGCTCTGGAAATGCTCCACGCGGCCACGCAGGCGTTTCTCGACCTTACCCGCGCGGACTGGACGGGAGTGGGCGATCCCTGGAGCGCCTCACACAAGTTTCGCCGGATCGCGAACGAACAGGAACTGCGCAGCCTGCGCGATTTCATCATGCAAAAAATGCTCGGCGGTGAAGAACTCAGCGGCCTGGAAGATGAAGAAGATTGGGGTTTTGATGTCTGACTTTCGATTTCTGATTTCTAACGATCCGCTTCGCGGGCAAGTCTTCATCAGAAATCGACGAAGTTCCATTGAAAATTGAAAATTTACCACGGTGCATTACAACTGTCATACTTGTTTTAGTCTGCGGTACGGGACGCTGACGGTGGATCAACTGCTCGATGAGGCGGAGGAAAAAGGCGTCGATTGCCTGGCCCTGACCGACATCAACAATACATCGGCACCGCTAGAGTTTGTGATGAAGGCGCGGCAGCGTGGAATCCGGCCGGTGGTGGGCATCGAGTTCCGGGAGGACAACCGCTTGCGCTACATCGGGCTGGCACGCAATGCGACGGGGTTCCGGCATTTGAATGAGTTTCTCTCGGCGCACCTGCACGCGGCGGCGACCGGACAGGCTCTGCTCAGCACGACAGAGGGCCTGCCGCTGGACACCTTGTTTCAACCGCCGGGAACGGGGCCGGGCCCCGCCGAGGTTTTGCCCGGCCCGGATCGGCGGTTGCGTTTCCCCGAGCGCGCCCCCGATTTGCCGGACACGTTTTTCATTTACCCTTTCGAAGCCCATCCCGATCCGGCCACACTCCGGCCCCAGGAATTCATCGGGGTGCGGCCCATTCAGCTCAACAAGTTGTTTTCCAGCCCGGTGCGCAATTTTCCCGACAAGTTGCTCACCTTTACCCCGGTGACCTTTCGCAACAAGGTCGGCTTCAATACCCACCGGCTGCTGCGGGCCATCGACCGGAATACGATTCTCAGCAAGCAGGACCCCCGGGATGTCGCCGCCGCTGATGAAGTGATGCTGTCATTGGAACAGCTCCTGGACCTCTACCGCCGCCAGCCCCACTTGGTCACGAACAGTTTGCGCTTGCTCGAGCAGTGTGCCTTCGACATGGAGTTTGCGGGCCACAAGAACAAGTTGCATTTCACTACTTCGCAGGAGGACGACCGACAATTGCTGGAAAAGCTGGCCTGGGACGGATTTCGTTACCGCTACGGGCGCCGGCACGCGGAGGCGGAAGCGCGGGTGCGCAAGGAGTTGGAGGTGATCCACCGTTTGGGGTTTAGCGCCTACTTTCTGATCACCTGGGATTTTATCCGCTACGGGCAGTCGCGCGGCTTTTTTCACGTGGGACGCGGGTCGGGGGCCAATTCTATTGTGGCCTACTGCATCGGGATTACCGATGTGGACCCCATCGACCTGGACCTGTACTTTGAGCGATTTTTGAATCCGCACCGAACTTCGCCGCCGGATTTTGACATTGATTTTTCCTGGACGGACCGGGACGATGTGATCGACTACGTATTTAAGCGCTACGGGCAGGGGCACACTTCGCTGATGGCGACCTACAATACCTTTAAAGGCCGGTCGATTATCCGCGAGCTGGGCAAGGTATTCGGATTGCCCAAGGAAGAGATCGACGGTTTGGTGGCGCGGCGGCACCTGCCACAACTCGACGACAAGATCGTGCGCCTGATTTACCGCTACGGCCGCGAATTGGAGGGCATGCCGAACCACCTGGGGATCCATCCGGGAGGGATTTTGATTTCGGAAGCGCCGATTCGCAGTTATGCGGCCACCGAATTGCCCCCCAAGGGCTTTCCCATTGTACAGTTTGATATGTTTGTTGCCGAGGACGCGGGGTTGTACAAATACGACGTGTTGAGCCAGCGGGGCCTGGGGCACATCCGCTCTTCGTTTGAGATCGTGCGGGAAAATCGCGGTCGGACGGTAGACGTCCACGATGTCAAGTCTTTCAAGCAAGATCCCAAAATCGCCAATCTATTGCGCACCGGGCGCACGGTGGGCTGCTTTTACGTGGAATCTCCGGCGATGCGGCAATTGCTCACGAAGCTCCGCTGCGACGACTACCTGACCCTGGTCGCGGCGAGTTCAGTGATCCGTCCCGGCGTCGCCCGCTCGGGCATGATGAAGCAATACATCGAGCGACACCGGATTTTTAAAGGGATTTCCGATGATCGATTGCCGATTTCTGATGAAGTTTTGCCCGCGAAGCGGATCATCGGAAACCAGCAATCGGAAATCGCCCAAGGCTGGTATTTGCACCCCCGGATGGCGGACATACTGGCGGAGACGTACGGGGTAATGGTCTATCAGGAGGATGTGATCAAGGTGGCGCACCATTTTGGTGGGGTCGACCTGGGTGAGGCGGACATTCTGCGGCGGGCCATGAGCGGCAAGTACCGCTCCAAAAATCAATTTCAGTTGTTGCGGGAAAAGTTCTTCGCCAATTGCCAGGAAATGGGGTACGACGAGTCGGTGACGGCGGAGATGTGGCGGCAAATGGAAAGCTTTTCGGGCTACTCCTTTTGCAAGGCGCACTCGGCGAGTTTTGCGGTCGAGAGCTACCAAAGTCTGTTTTTCAAGGCGCACTATCCGATTGAATTTATGGTCGGGGTGGTGAACAACTTTGGGGGATTTTACCGGACGGAGGTCTATCTGCACGAGGCGCGTCGGGCGGGAGCAGAGGTGCATTTGCCCTGCGTGAACCATTCGGAATACCTGACTTCGCTGGTGGAAAAAGACATCTGGTTGGGCTACGTGCACCTACAAGGATTTGAGCGAAAACTGGCCGAAGCCATCGTGCAGGAGCGGCAGGCCCACGGGCCGTTTGTCAACCTCAAGGATTTGCTGCGCCGCACGCCGATGGGGCTGGAAGCGGCGATGATTTTGATTCGGATTGGCGCGCTGCGCTTCACCGGCCAAAGCAAGAAAAGGTTGCTTTGGGAGGTCAACATGCACTTTTCCAAAGCTCCCGCCCGCAAGCAGACCACGGCACTTTTCGCACCGGATGCCCCGGATTGGTCCCTGCCCGACCTGCCCGACGACCCCATCGAAGACCTCTACGACCAAATCGAGTTGCTGGGATTCCCGATGGAGAATTTCCAATTTCCAATTTCCGATTTTCAATTGGTGAAGGTGGCGGGAGGAATTGACAATTTTCAATTGGAAATTGAAAATTCTATTGCGGTTGTGCCGCCGATTTTTCAGTTGTTGGCGCGGCCATTGGGGAAGGACGAGGTGACGGCGGACCAGTTTCCGGCCCGGATCGGGCAGCGGGTCATCATTTCGGGCTACTTGATCTGCACCAAGCAAGTCCGGACGGTCAAGGGGGACATCATGGGTTTCAGTGACTTCATCGATGTGAAAGGGGAATTTTTCGATGCGACCTTGTTTCCGGATACCTTGCGGAAATTTCCCTTGACCGGGGTGGGGATCTACCGCATCGCTGGCCGGGTGGCCAATGACTTCGGGGTGCCGAGCATTGAAGTCGAGGCGCTTGAGCGGCTGGGGTACCGGGGGGATCCGCGGCGGGAGTAGGGAAAATATGGCTACCAATTAGCGATAGTGTGACATTTTTGGTTAATTGAGGGGTCTTTTGAAACCCATTAACCCTGTCTTATGTCTCATCAACCTGCGGCAAGCGATAAGCAAGTATCTGAAAGTCAGCATTCTGCCTTGGATCACTCCGGATTTGATGCGGATGAAGTTGGTCAAATGATGACTGCTCCTCCCTTTCAACTCAAGGCGGGAACGGCGGAACTTCCGGCCGGAACTGGTGCCGGAGCAGATGGTCTCGGCAGTGATTTGATCAATGGTTTTGCGGTAAGTACGGGACATGATTTGAGTGAGGTAAAGGTACACCGCAACTCGAGCGAACCGGCCAAAGTCGGCGCCCACGCGTATGCGCAGGGCAATGACATTCATGTGGGTCCCGGTCAGGAGAAGCACCTTGCGCACGAGGCGGGCCACATCGTGCAGCAGCGAGAAGGGAAAGTCAAAGCCAACGCCGAGGTCAATGGCCGGCCGGTCAATGATGAGCCCGCCCTTGAGGGGGAAGCGGATCGGATGGGGGAGAAGGCGGTGCAGATGCAGAAAATGGCCACCAGTGATGGTGCAGGACCAGTAACAAAGGGCAGGAGTTCGACGATGCAGATGAAGTCAGCGGGGGATACTGAGGTCATTCAGCGGGTCGAATCATACTGGGGAAAATTTCATCCCAATATTTCAAAGACCAACAGCGGATTAAACGCAGAACTGGAATTTGAGCCCGGTGACCAAGTGGATGCCACTAAGATTGCGTTTTCCCAAGCGGTGCGCACCTCGATTAACCATATACCACGCGTAATTGATCCTTCGCAGAAAGACCGGATGGTAAACGATGAAAGCGAGGCCGAAGGATTCCGTATTGATCGCCTTACCACGCGGGACAATCCGCTCTACGGAACGCCGAGCCTGGGTGCAAGTAGAGGTCTCAACGACACCACCGGTTCCAATTCTAAGTTTGATCTCGGTTACCATTACGATGATTCGGGTACCATTAAAAAGAAGAATGCTTTTATGCATGACTCGCCCGGTCACGCTGCCGTGCACAATTCTAAAATGGAGTTTGAGTCGGCGGTGCTTGCCATTGAAGGGGCACAAAAGGATACTTTTTATGGATCTATTAAATGGGGTTGGGAGCGGGATGGATCGGGAATCCTGAAGGAATTGCCCACCGAATTGGGGTCGATGGGAACCCCCAGCAATAATTTCCTGGCCGCAGGGGATGCTTGGAACAAAACTACTGCACGTGGGACGGTTGCCACTAAAAATGACGATACGGTAGCCTACAAGTGGTCTGCGGGCAGTTTTGCAGAGGATTTTCAAGTCCTTGCTGGTACCAAGGTACGCCGTATTCACTCTGTGGCCACTGAGGCTGGAGAGTACCAGATGTCCCGGATCCTCAATGGCCCCAATGCCGGCACAGAGTCCTACTTCCACGTCGATGACCTTGAAGATCTAGGCGATGGGGCGGCGACCATTGACTTGCCCGTTCAAGACGTCCATGTCACGCAGGCGGAGGTGACTTTGAATGATGATCTATACGGCCCTTTCCGTTACGTGACCACCTTACCGTTAGGAACGCGGGTACAAGTTACCGACCGCACTTTCGAACACCAGCCTTTCTCTCCTGATTTTCCCTACGCTGCAAAAGTAGAAGTTGAAGTAATCGATGGGCCGTACACTGGCCATTCTGGGTACGTTCCCGTTGCCGTACTTCAGGACGAGAATACCAATGTTGGTTAATCTTACGTATTGTACACAATGCCTCTTTTTCATTTATTTATCGCATTGAGCGGTTATTTCACCCTACGTTTCACTATGCCTGTTCCCGACATCGATTCTCCGTTGAACTTTCAGGAAGGGGTCCTCACTTACGCAACCACAATTCAACCTGTCGTGCCAAAAGCTGATTGGAAAGATCTTTATTCGGTTGAAATCACACGCAGGTTTGTCCAGTACAACCTTCCTGAGACTACCACGGTCATATTGGGAAAAGAGGCGGTCCGTATAGATGAAGTAGATACTGACATGGGTTGGAAAGGTAAGTCAAGTCGGATTATTTCGCGGCGAGGTGGTGCAGAAATCCGCTGTAAGCAATTGCAATTTGTCTGCGTGTGCGCCGAACAAGGGGCCGGGCCAGAAGTATTTTCGGAAGAAGAGCCTCCCGTGCCAAGGATTGAACTGACTTCAGAATACGAGGAGATCTTGGGCTATCGCTGCCGGCGAGCCCGCTACGAACTTTACGGTGAGCGGAGTGACGTTTGGTTTACGGAAGAGGTTGTGGTTCCACGTGTAGCTGGTACTCTCCATCGCGAAGGCATTCCCGGAACAATCTTTCGGGTGAAGGAATATCCAGGGGCCGGGCAAGCATTTGCTCGCGAGACTGTGCTGGTGGCACTCACCCCTGAGACTCCACAGGAACAAGATTTTCGGCCCCCTCCAAACTGCTCGGTCCTCCCGAATTGGAAGGAAGCGCAAAAGACAAACCAGGAAGCATTGGAAGTTGCGTTTTCCAGCCGGGAATCTGCACCTGCGGGATGGGAAGGGGTCTGGAAATTGCAGTCTGCGACCGATCAGGTATTTTTAGAGATCTCACTCTTGGGGACAGAAGTACGGCTAAAAACCTGTTTTTTACCGAGTGGGCGGGAGATCGAGGAGATCGGGAGGAAGTCTGGTGATTGGATATTGGTGGAGAAGGGGGATCGCTACCGCATTTTGCAGATGGATGGTACAGACTATGTGGTTGAACCTACTTTTGCCCCTTTTTCCTGGGAACGCAGCACGCAGGAAGACCTGGAGCAGGCACGTTCCGCCCGTGACTGAATTGGGCTATCCCGATACCCTCTTCTTCTCCGCCGAATCGCCCATCGGGCGGAGGATTTGCCGCCGGCGATTGAATTGGAGCGGCGGAATTTGGGGCCGCGCGGACTACTCCGATTAGGTAAATGATGCCGCTGCGATGTACGTGGGAGCCGGCAACGATAGCTGGGGCACCAACTGGGTTTCGCGAAACTCATCTGCGATTGGGCTATCGATGAACCCCGGAAGCCGGATGCTGGTCGAAGCTTTCTTCCGTTCGCTCAGGATTGCCCGGGCCACCGAAAATTGAAGCCATGAACCGTGCCAAACTCATTCGCTTTACGGGATTAATTGTTGTCGAATTGGCGTTGCTGGGATTTGCTTGGTATCCGGGACGCTTCATTTACCGGACCATCTACGTGTACGATCAGGCAGCTATTCTGCGTCCCATGGAGTGGCTTGCCTTTCTGTTTCCCTTGGCTTGCCTTCTGGCACTTCCTGTGGTAGCGTGGCGGAGACCAAAGTTTTGGGTCAGGTATGCCGGTTGGGTGCTCATCGGGACGCTAAGTCTCAATTTTCTATTGTGCCTGCTGAAATTGGGCTGGTTTTTTGCGGGCCTGTGATCGGCCTTGGATCACCTCTTCAACTGCCACCAACCTGAATTCAGATTCAGCAATTTCTTCTCCTGCTGATACCATCGCCCATCGGGCGGAGGATTTGCCGCTGCCGATTGAATTGGCGTTGCGGGATAACGCGGTTGGGGTACTTGGGGGATCCGCGGCGGGAGTAGGGAAGGCGAATCAATCTGGGAACTTTGGTCGGAAATTGGTAATTTGCGTGTGAGTTTTCTACCCATTGCCGTGAATCGGCAACCCCTGAATAACCATTATGCCTCAGACGCACGCACAAAAAGACCTGCAATCCCCCCAGCATCAGGACCACGCACTGGCCGAGTCGGGCTTTGATTCCGCCGGAGTGGGACAAATGAAAGCCGCACCGCCCTTCCAGCTCAAGGCGGAACCCTCTTCCTCTCCAGGAGACTCCAAAACCGAAAGTGACCTCGGTTCGGAATTGGTGGGTGGTTTTGCGGCCAGCACGGGCCATGATCTCAGCGATGTCAAGGTCCATCGCAACTCGGAAGAACCCGGAAAAGTGGGGGCACACGCTTATGCCCAAGGCAATGACATCCACCTCGGACCGGGCCAGGAAAAGCACCTTCCCCATGAGGCAGGCCACATCGTCCAGCAGCGCGAGGGCCGAGTCAAAGCAAATACCGAAGTAAATGGGGTACAGGTCAACGACGACAAAGGGTTGGAATCCGAGGCCGACAAGATGGGGGAAAACGCAGTGCAGATGCAAGCACAATCCTCTCAGGTCGGGGATGTCGCTTCGGGCGGACCGGCCACCAATCAGGTCTCCCAGATGCGGCGGGCTGGCGGTGACTCCCCAGCGCAACTTCTGATCAAAGACGACTACCCCTGGACGGGAGCCATTGTAGGGGCGTGGAGTGCGGCCCTGCAACGGCGCGCCGGCATCGACCGCAGCAATCCCCACGCCGGTACGCTGGCGGATATCCCCCGGGGCCATCTGGTGACCGTAACCGGACGCAGCGGCTATTGGCTCAAGGTCGAAGTGGAAATCGGGGGCGGTAAGAAATCGGGTTACATCTCCCAAGAACTTGTGGACGATGCTACGGCAGCCTCCATGAGCAGCATGGTCGGACAGAAAGCCCGCTGGGTGCCTTCTGGTCCGGGATCCGGAAACTCCTTTGAAACCTGGGCCAGTGCCGCCTCAGAATCAGAAGCCCCGAAATTGCAGCCTTCTACTACCATCAACTGCTGGGAGATGGTGCTGTACGCGGCTTATAAAGCCGGAGCCATCGACTGGAATTGGATCCACGACTTGTACGTGAACCGTTCCCCGAGCGCGTGGGTATCGACGATGACCCGCAGCGAAAAGGCGTACAGTGAGGGTGTCACCCGCCTCAAGCGGGGTGAACTGGTGTTTTGGGACGGTTTGTCCCACGTTGGGCTCGCGACCGGACGGGGAGACGAAGTGCTTACCTTTTGGCCACCGCCGGATACCCCTTTCACCGCAGGGGGAACCATCGACAAGGTAAAGACCAGTACCGTCAAAGCCCTCAGTGACTGGATGGAAACGAACTTTGGGGATCGGCCGGATGTCACCTACGGAGCTCCTGCATGGTAGGTCGCCCTTTTTTATTGTACCTCCTCTGTGAGGGACTGTTTTTCTTCGTGACCGTTGCCGGATTGGGCTGCATGCCGGCTTCGGATAACACCTCTTCGACTGCCACTACTATGAACTCAGATGCTTTGACTTCTTCTTCTGCTGATACCATCACCTTCTCCTTTTCCGCCGAATACCGCGGGGTCATCGGCTACGGGGCGGTGTTTCACTGTGCGGTGCAGGATTGGGCCCAGGACACGATTTCCTTGACGGTGCTGGTGAAAGACGCGGCGGTTCAGGCGCAGTTGGAAGCAATGGCGGCGGGCGAAATGGTGCGGGGAACATTTGCCCGTGACCAGGAAAATGTTCCCTACAAACGGATGCCGATCACCGGATTTGTGGACCGGACGAAGACGGCTTGGCGCTTGGTGAAGTTAGGGGAGTAGGGCGAGGCGGCACTTGGTTTGCCTCAACCCCCGCCTAAGAGGCAGACTTTTCATTTTCCGATAACCGAAAAAGGGCTAAATTCACGGGAAAGCCCGCAGCCTTGTCGAAGTTACTCCCAATTGGCATCCAAGAGTTTCCCAAATTGATTAGGGAAGGGTACATCTATGTCGACAAAACCCGCTTTTTGTACAAGCTCATCCGCGAGGGCAATTATTATTTTCTGTCTCGGCCCCGGAGATTTGGGAAGTCGCTGCTGGTCAGTACGCTGAAGGAGATATTTTCCGGAAATCGCGAACTTTTTTCCGGACTTTGGATTGAGGATAAAATTGATTGGGTGGCACGACCGGTCATCGCCTTTGATTTTAGCCGAATCGCCAAGCGGGCGGAAGATTTGCCGCAGGCGATTGAATTGGAGTTGCAGGACATCGCGGCAGAATTTGGGGTCGCACTGACCGCTCCAACCAATGCGGGCAAGTTGCAAGAACTGGTTCAGCAGGTCGGTGCGGAGCAAAAAGTGGCCATTTTGGTCGATGAGTACGACAAGCCGATCATTGACCATATCGCCGATCCGGTGACTGCGGAAGTCCACCGGGAGATTTTGAAAGATCTGTATTCCGTCATCAAAGGCAATGACCGTTTCATTGCGTTTTTCTTTCTCACCGGAGTTTCAAAGTTCAGTCACGTTTCTATTTTCTCCGATCTGAACAATCTGTACGACATTACCACCGACCGCGCGTTTGCCTGCATGCTGGGCTATACCGAGGAAGAACTGTGGAGCTATTTTCCGGATTACCTCGCGCAGTTGGAAGCCGAATACCGGGATCACTTTGCGAATATTATCGACCCTATCCGGGATTGGTACAACGGATATTCCTGGGATGGAAAGCAATTTGTTTTCAACCCGTTTTCGATTCTCAACCTGTTCCGCAAGCGGCTGTTTCAGGACTACTGGTTCAGCACCGGCACCCCGACGTTCCTGATCCGCTTGGTGCGTACGCAGAACTACTCTATATTTGATTTAAAAAACCGCAAGCTCGACGTGAACTACTTCAACAAGTTTGAAGTGGACAATATCGAGGTCAACTCCCTGCTGTTTCAGGCGGGCTATTTGACCATGCGGGACTACGATCCGGTGAGCAATATCGTGACCCTCGACTTTCCCAACCGGGAGGTGGAGCAGTCATTCAACATTCACCTGCTAGCGGAGTTCAGTGGACGCTCCAAAGAGCAGGCGGGAAGCATACTGTACCGCCTGGCCCGCCGCCTGGAAGCGGGAGAAGTGGCGGAAGCCGTGGCGCATTTGCGGGAAATATTTACCCAGATCACCTACCCCAATGTGCCTTCGGCCGCGGGGGGACTGGATCGCCGGGAATACTTTTACCACAGTATTTTTTATTTGAGTCTCAAACTGCTCGGTTACAATATCCGCTCGGAAGTCGTTACCGCGCACGGCCGCATCGACGCGGTTATCGAGACCGAAGCCTTTGTCTACGTGATTGAGTTCAAGGTGGGCGCGGCAGAAACCGCCGTGCAACAAATTCAGCGGCGCAAGTACCACGAAAAGTTTTTGGGGCAGGAAAAGAAAATCATCTTGCTCGGCCTGGGATTTGACGTTGCGGCCCGCAACATTGGCAGTTATCGCAGCAAAGTACTGCCTTGATTCTATCCCTTCCCTCGGATACCCCCCTTTACTCCTTCAAAAATACCGCTTCCAACTCCACTTCGAAGCCATCCGCGATCTCGTTTTGGCGGGTCTTTTTGGTTTCTTTGGTCGGGAGGTTACGGTCAATGCCGAAATTGCTGCGGTTGAGCGTGATCGTGCCTTTGGCGGTGACCCGGTCCCCTTCGGCGGTAATTTCCAGGGGAACTTTGGTGGTGAAGGAAGCCCCGTGAAAGCTGAATTTGCCCTCGACTTCCTGCCTCCCTTCTTTGAGCGCGATGGCTTCGGTCAGGGTGAACTTTGCGGTGGGAAAACTCGGGGCGTCGAAGAAGTCGGCGGTTTGCAGGTGCTCGGCGATGCCCCCGGTTTCTGAGCGCAGGGTCAATAAGTCCACCTCAATTTCGGTGCGGAACAGCTTGTTTTCGGCGAGCAGGAGTTCCCCGGATTTGAAATCGATGGCGCCGGTGGGGGAGTAAGCGGTCCAGGCACTGTGTCCGGTCCATTTTAAGGAACTCTGCGCCGGATCGAGCACGTAGCGGGCTTCTTCGTAGGTGGAACCGACCGTGTACACTTTCCCGACGCCGGCCACGGTATCACCTTTGGTTTTCCGGGCAATGAAAAACCACATCGCCCAGCCGCCGCGCAGGCGTTCGTCCCGCCGCCAGTTTTCGGCAAAGGTGTAAGGATGGCCTTTTTTCAGTTGGGCTTTGGGACAGCCAAACATCTTTACAAAGTCCCGCGGTTTAAACTCCACGCGCAGGTTCCACTGGTCGTTGTAGTAGATGTAAGCGCCAAATTTCAGGATCTCGGCCTCGCCGAAAGGCGAGATGACCGCCGTCGAATGCTTCCACAAATAAGTGTCTTTCTCGTCTGCATCCGTAGTAGCAAAAACCGGATCGTCAAAGTGGTTGACCAACAGCTCTTGGGGCAAGCCGGTGAGTTGATCGGGCAGGGGAGCAAACTCCGGTTGGGTGGCGCGGGCTGAGAAGGAAAGCAAACAGCCGAGTACAACGAACGAAAAAGGGAAGTGCCAGGCAGAATATTTCATGCCTCGAAGATAGCGCAAAATCGGCGGGGACCGGCTCCCGATGCGGCTTGATTTATGAATCAAGACCGTTTTTCATGATTTGAAACCAATTCAACTGAGCAAATGGTTCCGCCAGTCGCAAAGTGCACGGCAACTTTGCGGCGCACCGGGGAAGTCGTAAATTTACCCAACGCAAACGCAATTTTTCCATGAATTCTGAATCCCATCCGCTGTTTCCCGATCTGCCCCGTCCCGCTTTGGAGAACCCGATCATGGAGCGGCTGCTGATCGACGATTTTCGCATGGCTCCGGAGACCATACGGGAGATCTTGGCCTTGTCCGAGGATTCCCGGACGGTCGATTGCAGCCTGATTTTGGATTACGTGATGCAGCACGCTCCCGAGCTTGTGGATGCCTGGTACGAGCGCAATGAATTGCGCGAAGAACCGGATTTTCAGGGGATCGCCCTCCTGCTGCACGCGCTGCTGTTCCTTGCGCTGAGTGAAGAACCGGAAAACGCTCTGGGGCTCAGTTTGGTAGCGATGATGTCCCTCGATGAAGCGGTATTTTTTCCCCGCGAGTGGCGCGGGGCACTCTGGCGACCGATGTATGCCCTGGCCCGGGTCGAAATGTGGGTCCTGCAAACCATTCTCGAGCGCGATCCGGACGTGTACGGGCAGGCGTGTGTCCTGCGGGTGGCGGCCGCCGAAGCATTGGAACAGGTCGCTTTTCGGGAACCCGCCTACCGCGAGGAAGCGGTGGCCATCCTGTTTTCGGCATTGCATTACTACGAAGCAAGTACCCCCGGAGCCATTCCGCGCGAACTGTGCAATGCGGTCATCTCGGCGTTGACCCACCTGCAAGTGGACACCGCCGATCCCCTGATCGAGCGTGCTTACCAGAAGGGCCTCTACGATTCGGCGGTCTGTGGTACCCCCGAAGAAATCGCGAAGCAAATGCAGAATCCGGCGCGCCAATTTGTCGAAAAGGAAGAACTGGAAATGGTCGAGCTTTACCGCCGCCTCAGCACCGTCAATACCAACGCTCCCTTCGATACCGGAGCCTCCTCGGTGCTCAAATTGCGCTCCGGGCGTCCCCAGCGTGCTTACCGCCGCCGTACCAAGTTGCGCACGGTGCGGAAAGTCGCGACCCGTTCGGGTCCCAAGGTCGGCCGCAACGATCCCTGTCCCTGCGGGAGTGGGAAGAAGTACAAAAAATGTTGTGGAAGATAGGTAGGACACCAGATTGCCCCCAGTAGTCCGTACGGTTTAAATCAATGAAAATGGTGACTTTAGGTAGGTTTTTTCGGGGAGTAGATCCGGAGAACAATATTTACCCATCAAAAAGTAAAAATTAAAAGGGTAAGAATAAATATTTTCGATTCGGCCAATTTCAAAATTAAATTTCCCCACCGGGCGCAAAAAACGGCAAAATTTTGATTATTTGAATTGCCGAATCAATTGCAAATCAGAAAAGTTGACCCCCCAACGACTGTACTTTTCCGTTTCCTCCCGATTATTTTATGAATCGGGCTCATGTAAGGAATTTGCTGAAATATGGAAAAAAAGCGCAAAAAGCAGGTAAGTCCGGGATTTTGTGGATCGTATTGTGGGGATAACTCGTCTTTTACGCTGATTTTCAACCGCTCCCGGCGGTGTAAGAAATTATTTGGTTTGGGGAGAAAGCTTCTCTACCTTGTCATAAATCAACAACAGTCTTCTCTTATTTAACGACGTATTAAGGCAAATTTACCCTAAAGCTGGCACCTGCCAGTAATGTGGCATTTAACCGTGCGCCCCTTGCGCCGCCAATTGTATACTTATGAGCATCAATCAACTCTCGAAGACTTGCTTCGTGCTGGCAATCAGTATGTTCCTGTCTTTATTTGCCAATGGTCAAATCAATTTTTCCTCCAGCGGTCTGACTGGAGAATCCCTCAACAATCCCACCTCGTTGCAGTTTGGCCCGGATGACCGCTTGTACGTTTCGCAGCAAAACGGGACCATTTACGCGTACGACATCACGCGCAATGCCCCGAATGACTACGTCGTGACGGCAACCGAAACGATCAATCTCATCAAGAACATGCCGAACCACAACAGCGACGGCAGCTTGAACCTCGGCCTCAACAAGCGGCAGGTAACCGGGATTTTCGTTACTGGAACCGCGACCAATCCCATCCTGTACGTTTCGTCCTCCGATCCCCGCATCGGCGGCGGCGGTGGTTCGGTCAACACCAACCTGGACGAAAACTCCGGCGTGCTGTCGCGCCTGACCTGGAACGGAACCGCCTGGGACATGGTCCACCTCGTCCGGGGCTTCCCCCGCTCGGCGGAAAATCACTCCGTGAACGGAATGGATCTGAACGCCACCGAGACCGAGTTGTACCTCACCGTCGGCGGGCACACCAACAAAGGAGCGCCCTCCAACAACTTCACCTATCTGCCCGAATTTGCCTATTCGACCGCAATTGTGGCCATTGATTTGCAGGCGATTGATGCTCTGCCTACCCAAACCGATGCCCAAGGCCAACAGTACAAATACGACTTGCCCACGCTGGACGATGAAGACAAAGCGAATGTCGCCAGCCCTGCTTTCGGCTACGAGGATGTCAATGACCCTTGGGGCGGGAACTTTGGCAAGAACCAAGCCATGCTCGAAGTGAATGGCCCAGTCCAAATCCACTCGACCGGTTGGCGCAACCAGTACGACGTGGTGGTCACCCAGGCCGGTCGCATGTATACCTTTGACAACGGTCCGAACTCGGGTTGGGGCGGCATCCCGATCAACTGTACCAACCAGTCAAATGAAGCAGGAAGCCAATCAAAGCCCGACAACCTGCACTACATCTCCGGCCCCGGTTACTACGGCGGCCATCCCAACCCGACCCGCGCCAACCGCGCCAACACCTTTAACACGACCAATCCCCAGACGCCCATCCCCATTGGGATGGAAGAGCCATTTTGTGACTACCGCGATCCGGGCACCCAGGACGGCGCCCTCGCGACGATCAATTCCTCGACCAATGGCCTCTGTGAGTACACCGCGACCAATTTCGGTGGCATCATGCAAGGCAATTTGCTTGCGGCAGCTTTCAACGGTAACATCTACCGCTTCGAGTTGAATACCACCGGGGACTTGGTCCTGAACCAATCTTCCCTGGCTTCTGGTTTCGGATCGACCCCGCTGGACGTCATCGCCCAAGGCGATCTGGATCCCTTCCCCGGCACCGTCTGGGCTTGTACCTACGGTGCGGACAACATCACGATTTTTGAACCGAATGACTTCACCATTTGCTCGGGCAACGACAGTTCGTTCACCGCGGACTCCGATGGCGACGGCTACAGCAACGGAGACGAATTGCTCAACGGCACCGACCAGTGCAACGCGTCCAGCATCCCGGCCGACTGGGACCAGGATTTCCTCTCCAATCTGCTCGACGGGGACGATGACAACGACGGCATCAACGACACCCTGGACTTTTTTGCCCGGGACAAAGAAAACGGCACCACCACCGATCTCCCGATCAGCTACCAGTTTGACAATTCGGTAGATCCGGGGATCAACGGCTGGGGCTTCACCGGTCTCATGACCGACTACGTGAACGATTACGCCGACCTCTTTGATGATGGCCGGATGACCGTCGGGGGAGCCGCGCTCAAGTACACCGTCGACAGTGTGGAAGCCGGCGATGCATTTGCCAGCTTCAACAACCAGCGCTACGCCTTCCAGTTCGGTCTGAACACCAGTCAGGCCTATCTGCCGTTCAGCATTGAAAACCGGGTCATGGGCCCGTTTGCCAATGTCACCCCGGCCAACGACATGTCCCAGGGCATCTACCTCGGCACCGGGGACCAGGACAACTACCTCAAAGCCGTCGTCCACGCCAATGGCGGCGTGGGTGGCATTGAAATCGTCCTGGAAATCGGCGGGACCGTCGTCAGCAGTACCATGTACAGCGTCCCGGCGGTCATCGGGGCCGGCTCGGTCGAATTGTTCCTCACCGTCGACCCCAACACGAATACCGTGCAGCCACGCTATTCCATCAGCCAGGGCAGCACCACCGACCTGGGCACTCCGGTCAACATTCCCTCGGCCTGGTTGAGCAATGTCCTCGCCATCGGTCAGATCGCCACTTCCCGCAACGCACCGCTGGGCTTCGCGGCGACCTGGGACTACCTGACGGTGACCTACGACGCCAATACTTCTGCCGGCCAGTGGTACGACGTTCCCTACAACTCCGCCGCCCCCACCAACCGCCACGAAAACTCCTGGGTACAGGTCGGGGACAAATTTTACCTCGTCGGGGGCCGCGGCAACAAGGCCACCCAAGCTTTCGACATCAACGACAGCACCTGGACCAGTATGGCCAATCCGCCGTTGGAGATCCACCACTTCCAGGCGGTCGAGTACCAAGGCATGATCTGGGTGGTCGGGGCCATGAATGGTGGTTTCCCCACCGAAACCCCCGTCCCCAACATTTACATCTTTGATCCAGTGACCGACACCTGGTTTGTGGGACCGGAAATTCCCGCCTCGCGCCGGCGCGGTTCTTCCGGGATCGTTGTCTACAACGATGAGATCTACGTCCTATCCGGGATTCAAAACGGTCACCAAAGCGGCTGGGTTACCTGGGTCGACAAGTTCAATCCCGCGACCAATACCTGGACCCAACTTGCCGACGCCCCCCGGGCCCGCGACCACTGGCACGCCCACGTCCACGATGGGAAGATCATCGCGGCGGGCGGTCGCCGTTCCGGCGCCCAAGGCACCTTCAACGCCACTGTCGCCGAAGTCGACGTCTACGACATCGCTTCCAATACCTGGTCCACCTTGCCCTCGGCGAGCAATATCCCGACCCAGCGCGCCGGTTGCTTTGTCGGCGTCCTCGGGGATGAATTCATTGTGGCCGGTGGTGAATCCGGGGGTCAATCCACCGCCCACGAAGAAACCGAAGCCCTCGACCTCAACACCAACAGTTGGCGGACCCTCAGCCCCATGCTGGACTCACGCCACGGAACATCTTCCATTGTCAACAACGGCGGAATCTGGGTCGCCGCTGGTTCGGGCAACCGGGGCGGTAGCCCCGAGCTGAACACCCTGGAAGTATTTTTCTTCAATGGTCCCCGCCAGGCGGTCGGGACCGCGCTTTCTGCCGGCACCTTTGCCGCCAATCCCGGGAGCTACGATTACGGGTCGGTGGTCCTGGGAGATTCGGCCACGAACTCCTTTACGCTGACCAATACCAGCGGTAACCAGGGCGTCCTGATCACCGGCTTCAACTACACCGGCGATCCCGACTTCAGTGATGACCTGCCTTATACCTTCCCGCTTGTCCTGCCGCCGGGGGGCAGTTTGTCCTTTGACGTGAAATTCATCCCCGGCGCCATCGGCGCGCGCTCCGGGGCCTTGGAGATTGCCACCAACCAGGCCGGGAGCCCGCTCACGGTCCCGCTGAATGGTGAAGGAATCAATCTTTCGGTCTTGTACCGGGTCAATGCCGGCGGCCCGGCCTACACCGCGGTCAACAGCGACGCTTTCTCTGCCGATGCGTTTTTCTCCGGTGGATCGACATCTTCCTCGGGCAATGCCATCGCCGGCACCCAGGACGACGTCCTCTACCAATCCGAGCGTTTCGGCAACTTTTCCTACAGCTTCCCGGTGAGCAACAGCGGCCTCTACGAGGTCCGCTTGCACTTCGCCGAGATTTGGTCGGGCGGGCAATCCGCCGGATCTCGGGTCTTTAACCTCGCCATTGAGGGCACCAACGTCCTCACCAACTTTGACATCTTTGCCGCGGCGGGCGGGGGCTACACCGCCTACATCGATACCTTCCAGGTGCCAGTGACCGACGGTTCGCTCGACATCACCGTGACCGCCGCAGTGAACAATCCCAAAATCTCCGCGATTGAGGTATTCAGTGCTGGTTCCGTACCAGGTTCGGCCCTGGCTTCTAGTCCGGATCCACTGCACTTCTTCTCCCAGCAGACCGGAACCACTTCGGCTCCGCAGGATCTCAACCTCGTCAACAATGGCGCGAACAGTGTGGACGTGACTGCACTGACCATCACCGGCGCCGATGCGGCTGATTTCGCCTTCAACTTCACCCTGCCGGTGACCATTCCGGGGGGAGATTCGATCCAAGTGCCGTTTACCTTTTCGCCGACTACCGTGGGCCTGAAGTCGGCTGCGGTCAGCATCACTCACTCCGGCACAAATTCGCCCCTGAGCAATGGCCTCACCGGGGAAGCGATTGACCTGACCTTTACCGCCGCTGCGTCCGTGGTCCAGCAACCGAGCTGTGCCGGTGGATCCGACGGTAGTGCCGCCGTTTCGCTGAACAACGGGATGGCCCCCTTTGCCTATCTCTGGACGCCTTCTGGGCAAACCACGGATACCGCGACGGGACTGGCCGAAGGCAGCTACACGGTTCGGGTGATCGATATGAACAACGATACCGCTTACGCCACGGTCAGTCTGGTGGCGGATACCTTGTTTACCGCTGCCGCTGCGTGCCGTGATCAAGCCAACGGCAACCTCGGCCAGGCCTGGGTCATCCCGAGTGGCGGTGCTGCTCCCTATGGCTTCCAATGGGACGCGAATGCGGGCAGCTCCACCAACGACAGCGTCTTCAGTCTCGCCGATGGCACTTACTACGTGACTGTCACCGACAACAATGGCTGTCCCGCCGTCGATTCAATTGCCGTCGATGGCAATACGACCACCTGCGATACCTGCGCCCTGCCTTCGGGTTGGGTCAATCAGGACGTCGGTACTTTTACCCCGGCGGGTGATGTCTGCTACGATACGCCGAACGGTGAATTTACCATCCAAGCGGCCGGGACCGATATCTGGAGCACTTCCGACCAATTCCATTACGTCTATCAGCAACTCACCGGGGACGGCGAAATCATCGCCCGGGTGACCAGCTTGATCCAAACCAACCAGTGGGCCAAAGCCGGCGTCATGATGCGTGCCAGCCTGGATGCGGATGCGCAAAACGCGATGATGCTCAAGCGCGGGGCCAACGGTTGGTCCTGGCAGTACCGGACCAACCAAGGCGGTAACAGCGGATTTTCCGGAGTGCAGAATCAGCAAATTCTCCCCCTTTGGGTGCGGATCGTCCGGACGGGCAATTCCTTCACCGGTTACTATTCTTCCGATGGAATCACCTGGACGCAGCAGGGTGGGGCACAAACCATCAACATGCCGTCCACCATCTTCGTGGGCCTTGCGGTGACTTCCCACAGCGCGGGCGTACTCACTACGGGGGTACTGGACAATGTTTCCATCCAGGGGGCTAGCGGACCGAGCCTCGCTGCTTCGGCCAGCGTCACCTCGAATTACAACGGCGTCGATGTCTCCTGTACCGGGGCCACCGACGGCGAAGCGACCGCTTCCGCCACCGGCGGAACCGCGCCCTACACTTACCAATGGGACGCCGTCGCCGGCAGCCAAACCTCCGCCGTCGCGGTCGGTCTCAGCGCCGGTACCTACAGCGTCACCGTGACCGACAACAACAGCGACACCGCGGTGGCCAATGTCACGCTAGTTGATCCCACCCCGGTCTTGGCCACCGCCACGCAAACTGCGCTGGCTTCCGCGCCCGGCCAACCCGACGGTGAAGCGAGCGCCTCCGGTTCGGGCGGCGTCGGTCCCTACACCTTCCTCTGGGACGCCAACGCGAACGCGCAGACCACCGCCGTCGCCACCGGCCTTACCGATGGCACCTACTCGGTGAGCGTCACCGACGCCAATGGCTGTACTGCGGTGGCCTCGGTCACCATCGATACCGTGGCCACTCCGGGGGCATTTGCCTTGCGCATCAACGCCGGTGGTCCGCAGTACGTTTCCGTCGCCAATGACACCTTCGTCGCGGACATCTACTTTGGTACGCCGAGCAGCACCTACACCAACAACCAGCCGATCGCCAATACCAGCGACGATCAGCTCTATATCACCGAACGCTACGACGACGATCTGCAATACGACATTCCCGTGCCGAATGGCGACTACGACATCATTCTGCACTTCGCCGAAATCTTTATCGGTGCGCCCGGACCGGGCTCCAACGATGGTGCGGGTGACCGCCTGTTTGACGGGGTAGTCGAAGGCGATACGCTGTTCACCAACCGCGACTTGTTTGCCGAATTCGGGACGCTGACCGCCCACACCGATACCGTCTATAGCGTGACCGTGAGCGACGGCAACCTCGACCTGGATTTTGCCGCTTCGGTGGACAACGCGAAAATCTCCGCCATCGAAGTGCTCACTGCGGCCCCCCAGTTGTCGCAACCCTTCGTGACAAATTCCAGTCCGGTCGACGGCGCGACAAACGTTTTCCTCAACGTTTCCATCACCACCGACCTCTTCCTGCCCAACGGCAGCATCGACGGGACCACCCTGGATTCCACTTCCGTATTCCTCTACCCGACTTCCTCGCCGAGCAGTCCGGTTTCGGCAATCCTGAACACCACCGGTGGGGGCGATGCCATCATCCTCACCCCGGTCAATTACCTCGACCCCAATACCCAGTACACCTTTGAGATCACCAGTGATCTCCAAGACGTCACCGCTACTGGCTTCGTGCCCTTCACGATGAGCTTCACCACCGGTACCATCGTCCAAGGCAGCGGCGGGGGCAACATCACCTTCGAAAAGGTGGACCTGACCATTACCAATGGCGCCAATTATACCACGGTTGTCGTCGGTCCGGACGGAAAGCTTTACGCATCGCTGGCCAATGGTTTGATTCGCCGTTGGGACATCAACGTCGACGGAACGCTCAGCAACGCTGAGGACCTGAACGCGCTGCAAACCGCCGAAGGGGGCAACCGCCTCCTGATTGGCTTGGCCTTTGATCCGGCCTCCACGGAAAAAAACCTGATCGCTTGGGTCAGCCACACCACTTTTGGTTTCAACAACCAGCCCGACTGGACGGGCAAGATCACGCGCCTCACCGGCGAAAACCTGCAAAACGTGCAGGATTACGTCGTGAATCTCCCCCGTTCCACCAAGGACCACGTCACCAATAGCCTGGCCTTCGGCCCGGATGGCGCCCTCTACTTCAACCAAGGCTCCAACACGGCCATGGGTGCTCCCGACAATACTTGGGGCAACCGCGCCGAGCGCAAACTGGCTGCGGCCACCCTGCGCCTCGACGTGAATGCAATCAGCAGCCCGCCGTTGAACGCCCAGACTTCCGAAGGCGGCACCTATGATCCTTACGCGACGAATGCCCCGCTCAAGGTCTTTGGATCGGGGATTCGCAATGCCTACGACCTCGTCTGGCACTCAAACGGCAACCTCTACGTCCCGACCAACGGTTCGGCCGCCGGCGGCAATACCCCAGCTTCGGTGGTGGGCACCCTGCGCCCGGACGGATCGCCCTACGCTGGTCCTACCGTCCCCGCGATCAACGGCGTGACCCAAACCCAAAATGACTTCCTGTTCCGCATCCCGGCTCCGACCGGCAACACCTGGAACTACACCTATTTCGGCCACCCGAACCCGACCCGCGGCGAGTACGTCCTCAACGGCGGCAACCCCACTTCGGGCAGCGATCCCGCCCAAGTAAACCAGTATCCGGTCGGCACCCTGCCCGACGGCGACTGGAGTGGATTTGCCTACGACTTTACGAACAACAAGTCGCCCAATGGGGTGATTGAATACCAATCTGATGTTTTCAACGGCGGCTTGCAAGGCCGGTTACTGGTGGTGCGCTACAGCGCCAACGACGACATCATCGTGCTCGACCCGAGCGGTCCCAACGGTGATATTTCCGGTGAAGTCGTCGGGATCAGTGGCTTCACTGGGTTTAACAACCCGCTCGACCTCTGCGAAAACCTCGCCAATGGTCACATCTATGTTTCGGAGTACGGTGGGCAAAAGATCACCCTGCTTCGTCCGCAAGACACGACTTTCGCCGCGCCGCGCATCGCCGTGGAACCGGAAGAAATCATCTACGACGGCGTGAAGAACAACGTCATCGGTCCCCGGGCGGTCACCATCGTCAACAACGGAACCGATTCGCTGCTCGTTTCCGGCGCCAACTTTACCGGAGCCCAGGCCGGCATGTTCAACTTTGTGACGCCACCGAGCTTCCCCCTGACCATTGCGCCTTGGTCCTCGACCTCGCTGGACGTGAACTTCACGCCGGGCAACCAGGTGGGACCGTTCTCCGGCGTCCTGAACATCACCTCCAATGATCCCGGCAGTGCCACGGTAACCCAAGGCCACTACGGCCTTTCCACGAACGGACTTGAAGGCAATAACGAGCCGCCGCTGCACAGTGTCTGCCAGACCCTCGGCTACAACCTCGACGTGGGGGGCACCGCTCTACAACTGGGTACCGGGGCCGGTGCGATTGGGGATGAAGTCCTCGAAGCGCTCTTCCAGAAGGCCGGACCGGGCGATGTTTCCATGATTCCGGTTGCGCGCTACTCGCCGGCTGAGCCGCTGCCCTACGGTTACTACCTTCCGGGCACGACCCCGACCGAAGTGCTGACCGGCACCTTGGACGGCACGGGTACCGAGCACCAAACGCTCTTCCCGAATATCGTCTCCGGTGGCACCAACTTTGATCCGGGCACCGCCATTTTCGGCTTCTATACCGAAAGTGCGCAGCACACCACCTTCACCGAGGACAACCTGAATACGGGTCCGACCGCCCATGCCGTCCGGACCTATCCGCTCAAGGATCGCGCGGGCAACCTCGTTCCGAATTCCTACTTGGTCGCCTTTGAAGAAGCTTCCAACGGGGACTACCAGGATTACGTCTTCGTGGTCTGCAACGTCCGTCCCCAAGGGGGAACGCTCGTGGCGGCGCCGAGTCCGCTCAACTTTGGTTTGCAAAACCTGAACGTGGCCAACACGCTGACCTTGACTCTGAGCAATCCGGGCAATGCCGCGGTTTCGATTTCCGCGCTAAATCTGACCGGCAATGCCGCCTTCAGCTTGGTGAACCCACCGATCCTGCCGATTTCGGTGGCGGCCGGTGGCTCCACGACCTTGGACGTGCAATTCCTACCGACCGCAATTGGCGTGCAGTCGGGGAACCTAGAAATCATCCACGACGGCACCAATAGCCCGTTGAATGTCACCTTCACCGGTGAAGGCGTGGACCCGAACTTCAACGCCTCCGCCTCGGTGGTGCAACAACCCACCTGCGTGGGTGGCAGCGACGGCAGCGCGACGGTGACCACCCTGAATGGCGTGGCCCCGTACAGCTACCTTTGGACGCCATCCGGCCAGACGAGTGCGACTGCCAGCAACTTGACCGCAGGCAACTACACCGTGCGGGTGATCGATCTGAACAACGATACCGCCTTTGCCGCGGTGACGTTGGCCGCCGATACGCTGCTGGCGAAGGTAGCGGCGTGTTATGACCAGGGCGCAGGCAGTGGCATCGCCTACGCAGCCCCGAGCGGTGGTCTAGCCCCGTACAGCTTCCAGTGGGACGCCAATGCCGGATCTTCCACGAACGATTCCGTGATCGGACTCGCCTTTGGCAGCTACAGCGTCACCGTCACCGATGCGAACAACTGCACCGCCGTGGAAAGCATTGTCATCGACGCCAATACGGTTTCTTGTGACACCTGTGCCTTGCCTCCGGGTTGGGTCAACCAGGATATTGGGTCGGTGGCTGCCGCCGGGGACGTTTGTTACGATGCCCCAACTCAGACCTTTACCGTCGAAGGCTCGGGCGCCGACATCTGGCAGAGTGCGGATCAGTTCCACTTTGTCTACCAGCCCTTTACTGGCGATGGCGAGATCATTGCCCGGGTGACTTCCATCCAACTGACCGATCCCTGGGCGAAGGCGGGCGTTATGATGCGGGCCGACTTGACGCCGGGATCGCAAAACGTCCTCATGCTCAAACGCGGGGCAAATGGTTACTCTTACCAGTGGCGGACCAACGCCAACGGCAACGGCCAGAGCACCAACAATCAGCAGGTGCAAATCCTTCCGCTGTGGGTGCGCATCGTTCGGGTAGGCAATGACTTCACCGGCTACTTCTCGGCCGATGGCATCACCTGGACCCAGCAAGGGGCCACGCAGACCATCGCCATGCCGAACACCATCTTTGTGGGCCTGGCGGTGACCTCGCACGACAACGGGGTGATCAACACCTCGACCTTCGACAACGTGCAGATCATTCCGCTGGCCAGCAACCTGATCGTCAATACTTCGGTCATCTCCGATTACAACGGCGCCGATATTTCCTGCAACGGCGGCAGCGACGGGATGGCTACCGTATCCGTGACCGGGGGAACCGCTCCCTACACCTTCCAGTGGGACGCAAATGCCGGTGGCTCCACCAATGACACCGTAACCGGACTCGCGGTGGGCACCTATACGGTCACCGTAACCGACAATGGCTCAAATGTCCAAACCGCAACCGTCACCCTCACCGAACCGACCGCCATCGCCGGCAACGCTACCCAAGTGCAAGGTGTGACCTTCCCGGGGGCCATCGACGGCGCCGCCGCGGTCGCCGCGACCGGCGGCACCGCTCCCTACACGTATCAATGGGACGCCAACGCCGGAAACTCCACCAACGACACCGTGAACGGACTCGCGGCGGGCACCTATTTCGTGACCATTACCGATGCCAATGGCTGTCCCGCCCTGGACTCGGTGACCATCGGGGTGCAGTCGGCCTTTGCCCTCCGCATCAATGTCAATGGCCCGACCTATGTCGCGGTGAACAGCGATACGTTCATCGCCGATCAGCCCGCCACTTGGGTCACCGGTACCAATACTGCTGGATCGCGCTCCTTCGCGATTGCCGGCACAAACGATGACCCGATGTACCTGGTCTACCGTTTCGGGGCGAACTTTGCCTACAATGTTCCGGTTCCGAACGGTGATTACACCGTCATCCTGCACTTTATGGAGCCTTTCTTCGGGGCACCGGGTGGCAGCAATGCTACGGTTGGGGAACGGATCTTTGACGTGACCCTCGAAGGCAACCTGGCCCTCGACGACTACGACATCTTTGCCACGGTCGGCGCCGCCACCGCCGATGTCCGTACCTTCAACAACGTGAATGTCGCCGACGGCGTGATGAACATCGCGTTTGACGCCAGCGTCAACAATGGCATCATCATGGCGATCGAGATCGTCGGTGCCGCCGGTGCGGCACCCCTGACGACCAGCATCAGCAGCCCGACCTTCAACTGTGGATTCAATATCAGTTGTGCCGGCGCGGCCGATGGCGCGGCCACGGTCACCGCGACCGGGGGCACCGCGCCCTACACTTACCAGTGGGACGCCAATGCCGGCAACGCCACCACGGCCACGGTGACGAACCTCGGCCCGGGTACTTACACCGTGACGGTCCTCGACGCCAACCTCAATCCGATCAACGACACGATCACCCTCTCCGCCCCGATGCCAGTTCAGGCTTCGGCCACCGCCGATCAGGACGTAAGCTGTCAAGGCTTTGCCGATGGGCAGGCCACCGCGGCGGCGACCGGCGGTTGCGCCCCCTATAGCTACGCTTGGGATGCCAATGCCGGGGGACAGACAAGTGCTACGGCAACGGGTCTCGCAGCGGGCACCTACTCGGTGGTCATCACCGATGACAATGGCTGCACGGCGACTGCTTCGGTTACCCTCACCGAGCCGGCGGTCTTGACCGCAGCGACTTCGGGCACCGATCCGGCCTGCGCCGGCGACGCCAACGGAGCGGTCTCCGTCGTGGCCACGGGCGGCACGCTGCCTTTGGCCTACCAGTGGAGCAACAGCGCCCCGACCGCTTCGGTGACTGGTCTCACCGCTGGCACTTACTCGGTTACGGTGACCGACGGAAACAACTGCACCGCCACCGCTTCGATCACTTTGAGTGATCCTACGGTTCTGGTGGTGAGTGTGACGGGCACTGATCCGCTGTGCAATGGTTCCAGCGACGGCACGGCTACCGCTGCGGCCAATGGCGGCACTGCCCCATTCACCTACCAGTGGAGCAACAGTGCGACCACCGCGGCAATTTCGGGTCTCAGTGCCGGCACCTACACCGTGACCGTCACCGATGCCAACAATTGTACCGCGACGAATTCGGTCACGCTGACCGATCCGCTGCTCCTGGCCACGACGACTTCGGTCACCGATCCGCTGTGCAATGGTTCCAGCGACGGTACGGCTTCGGTCACTGCCAGCGGGGGCACCGCGCCCTACACTTATTTGTGGAACAACAATGCCACCGCTCCGTTGATCTCCGGCCTGGCGGCCGGCACCTACACGGTGACCGTTACCGATGCAAACAACTGCACCACGACCGCTTCGGTCACGCTGACCGATCCGCTGCTCCTGGCCACGACGGCTTCGGGCACCGATCCGCTATGCAATGGTTCCAGCGACGGCACGGCCTCTGTCACCGCGAGTGGCGGCACCGCGCCCTACACTTATTTGTGGAGCAACAGTGCTACCACGGTTTCGATTTCGGGTCTTGCGGCGGGCACCTACACGGTGACGGTGAGCGATGCGAACAACTGCACCGCGACGGCTTCGGTCACGCTGACCGATCCGCTGCTGCTGGCGGCCAATGCATCGGGCACCAATCCGCTGTGCAATGGTTCCAGCGACGGCACGGCTTCGGTCACTGCTAGCGGGGGCACCGCGCCCTACACCTACCTGTGGAGCAACAGTGCTACCACAGCTTCGATTTCGGGCCTGGCGGCCGGCACCTACACGGTGACCGTTACCGATGTAAACAACTGCACCACGACGGCTTTGGTCACGCTGACTGATCCGCTGCTGCTGGCGGCCAATGCCACCGGCAGTGATCCGCAGTGCAGCGGGGACAGCGATGGTTCGGCAACGGTTGCGGCCAGTGGCGGCACCGCGCCCTACACCTACCTGTGGAGCACGAGTGCGACTACCGCCTCGGTCTCTGGTCTTGCGGCGGGCACCTACAGCGTTACCGTTACCGACGCCAACAATTGCTCTGCCAGTGCCAGTGTGACCCTGACCGATCCGGCCCCGCTCAGCGTAGCGATTGCCCCGGCGACCTTCAACTGTGGCTTCAATGTCACCTGCGCGGGAGCAGCCGATGGTTCCGCCACCGCGACAGTTTCCGGCGGTACTGCCCCGTATTCCTTCAACTGGGGCAACAACTTTGCCCTGCGAATCAATGCGGGCGGCCCGGCCTTTACCACGCAAAACAACGAATCCTACCTCGCCGATCAGTACTTCTCGAGCCCGAGTTTGACCTTCAATAACAATTCGGTGGCGGACATCCTCAATACCCAAGACGATGCCCTCTACCGCTCGGAACGCTATGCGGCCAATCTGTCTTACCAGATTCCGGTGCCGAATGGCAGCTACAATGTAGTACTGCACTTTGCCGAGGTATTTGTCGGATTGCCCGGTGGCGGATCGAACTTTGGGGTGGGGTATAGGGTGTTTGACGCTTCGGTCGAAGGCACCACGCTCCTGACCAATTACGATCTGTATGCGGACGTGGGCGCGGCTTTTGCCACCCAGAGAACCACCTTCGTAACCGTGACCGACGATACCCTGAACATCGACTTTGCGGCGACGGCCAACAACGCCAAGATCTCCGCCATCGAAGTGCTGGGCATTGGGGGAGCAAATCCGACTCTGAGCAACTTGCCCGCCGGCACCTACAGCGTAATCGTTACCGATGCCAACGGCTGTACCGGTCAACAGTCGGTGACCCTGACCGAGCCGACACCGGTGGTGGCAACTTTGAATGCCACCGATGCCGATTGTGCGGGTCAAAACAGCGGCCAGGCCAGCGTAACCGCTTCGGGCGGTTGTGCTCCGTACACCTACCTCTGGAACAACAGCGTCACTACGGCCACGAATCCGGGCTTGGGGGCGGGCACCTACACGGTAACCGTAACCGACGCCAACGGCTGCACCTACATTGACAGTATAATCGTAAGTGAGCCGGCACCCTTGCTGGCCAGCACTACGGTCGACGCCAACGTAACCTGCTTTGGGGACAACGATGGCCAGGCCACCGTGACCGCTTCCGGCGGCACCGCGCCTTACACCTACCAGTGGGACGCCAATGCGGCCAGCGCAACCACTCCGGCGGCCACCGGTCTGGCGGGGGGAAGCTATTCGGTTACCGTGACCGATGCGCAAAACTGCACTGTCACCGCGGCGGTGAGCATTCAGGAACCAGGCGCGATCAGCCTGAGCATTTCTACCGTCCAAAACGCCACCTGCAACGGCGACAGCGACGGCAGTTTGCTGGCGCAAGTCACCGGCGGCACCGCGCCCTACACTTACCAGTGGGACGTTAACGCCGCTAACCAGACGAGCGCCGGCGCGACCAACCTCGCTGCGGGCACCTACGTGGTTACTGTCACCGACGCGAATGGTTGTACTGCAATCGGCACCGCTACGGTCACCGAACCGGCGGTCCTCAGTGCCGGATTGTCGACCTCGACTTTCGGTTGCGGCTTCAATATCTCCTGCACCGGAGCCAGCGACGGTCAGATCACCGCCGCGCCGAGTGGCGGCACCACGCCCTACAGCTTCGTCTGGCTGAGCCAGGCCCAGTTCCGCATCAATGTCAATGGCCCGGTCTACACCACCGTCACCAACGAAAACTTTGCCGCGGATGCCTTCTTCACCCAGATTGCCGGACCGGGTTCGGGTCTCTACTCGAACAATGGCGCGACCATCGCCAACACCAACGATCCTACGCTGTACCGCACCGAGCGTTTCGGCACGTTCAGCTACGACTTCCCGGTCAGCAACGGCGACTACGGCATCCGGCTGCACTTCGCGGAAATTTTCCCGCCGAACAACGCGGTCGGCGACCGTATTTTCAATGTCGATCTGGAAGGCACTCCGGTACTCAGCAACTACGACATCGTGGCCGACGTCGGCCAGTTCACTGCCGTCATCAAGACCTTCAATGCGACGGTCACCGATGGCGTCCTGAACCTCCTGTTTACGCCGGTTGTAGACCAGGCGAAGATCTCGGCGATTGAAGTATTTGCCTTGCCATCGGCGCAGAATTCGATCAGCAACCTCGGCCCGGGCACCTACAATGTAGCCGTATTCGATGCCAACGGATGTTCGGTCACCGAAACGATTACCCTGACCGAGCCGGACCCGCTGCTTAGCACGGCAAGCGTCGACAACGACGTGAGTTGCAACGGTTTCTCCGATGGTTCGGCGACTGTAGCCGTTACGGGCGGCTGCGCGCCTTATGCCTACGCCTGGGACGCCAATGCCGGTAGCCAAACTACGCCTACGGCCAGCAACCTCGGCGCGGGGACCTACACGGTAAATATTACCGATCAAAATGGCTGCACGAGCAGTTCGACGGTGACGATTTCCGAACCCGCCGCGCTGACTGTCACCGCGACCGAAACCGGTGCCATTTCCGTGCCCGGCGCGACCGATGGTCAGGCAACCGCTTCCGCCGCCGGTGGTGCGGTACCTTATACCTTTGCCTGGAGCAATTCGCAGACCGGTCCGGTGGCCAGCAACCTGGGCGCCGGCACCTACACCGTTACCGTGACCGACAACAATGGTTGTACCGCAACCGCTTCGGTGACGTTGACCGATCCGGTTTCGCCCCTGGTCCTGACGACTTCGGTGGCGGATGTCACCTGCAACGCGGGCGGCGACGGTCAGGCTTCGGTAAGCGTGAGCGGCGGTTCCCCGGCCTACATTTACCTCTGGGATGCCAATACCGGGAACCAAACGACGGCTACGGCGACCGGTCTGAGTGCCGGTACCTACAGTGTGACGGTAACCGATCAAAACAATGCTTCCTCTCTGGCTAGCGTGACGGTTTCTGAGCCTTCGGCCATCGTACTGTCGGCCGGCGTGGACAACGATGTGAGCTGCAACGGTTTTGCTGACGGTCAAGCGACGGTGGTGGCAAATGGGGGAACGGCCCCCTATACCTTTGCCTGGAGCAACAGCCAAACCGGGGCGACGGCGATGAACCTCGCCGCCGGCAGCTATACCGTGACCGCAACCGACAACAACGGTTGTACGGCAACCACGAGTGTGACCATCACCGAGCCGATGGCGATCACCGCCGCGGCGGCAGCAGACAACAACGTGAGCTGCAACGGCTTCTCCGACGGGCAAGCGACCGCTTCCGCCAATGGCGGCACGGCCCCGTATACCTTTGCCTGGAGCAACAATCAAACCGGAGCGACGGCCAGTAACCTTGCGGCGGGCAGCTACACGGTGACAGTAACCGATGCCAATAACTGTACCACGACGGCGAACGTGACCATCACCGAGCCGAGTGTCCTCACCGCGGCAGCGAGCGTGGACAACAATGTGAGCTGCAACGGTTTCTCCGATGGGCAAGCGACCGCTTCCGCCAATGGCGGCACGGCGCCGTATACTTTTGCCTGGAGCAACAATCAAACCGGGGTGACGGCCAGTAACCTTGCGGCGGGCAGTTACACGGTGACAGTAACCGATGCCAATAACTGTACCGCGACGGCGAACGTGACGATCACCGAGCCGAGCGTACTCACCGCCAGCGCTTCGGTGGACAACGCCGCCAGTTGCAATAGCTTCTCCGATGGGCAAGCGACCGCTTCCGCCAATGGTGGCACGGCGCCATATACTTTTGCCTGGAGCAACAACCAAACCGGAGCAACCGCGACGAATCTTGCCGCCGGCAGCTACACGGTGACCATTACCGATGCCAATAACTGCAGTGCAATTGCGAGTGTGATTATCACCGAGCCGGCGGCAATCGTGGTTTCCGCGAATGCGGACAACAACGTGAGCTGCAACGGCCTCTCCGATGGGCAAGCGACCACTTCCGCCAATGGCGGCACGCTCCCGTATACCTATGTTTGGAGCAATAGCCAGACCGGCGCTACCGCGAGCAATCTCGCGGCCGGTACTTACACCGTGACGGTGACCGACAACAATGGTTGTACCGCGACGGCGAGTGTGACCATCTCCGAACCCAGTGCCCTGCTCGCTTCAGTGGCGGTGGACGACAACGCAAGCTGCAACGGTTTTGCCGACGGACAAGCGACGGTTTCGGCCAGTGGCGGCACCGCTCCGTATACTTTTGTCTGGAGCAACAGCCAAACTGGCGCTACGGCCACCAACCTCGCGGCCGGCACCTACACGGTGACGGTGACCGACAACAACGGCTGTACCGCGACGTCGAGTGCCACCATTACCGAGCCGGGGGCCCTGAGCGCAACCGCAGTAGTGGACAATAACGCAAGCTGCAACGCGGCGGCCGACGGCCAAGCGACCGCTTTGGCGAATGGCGGTACCGCCCCGTATACCTTTGTCTGGAGCAATGCCCAAACCAGTGCCACTGCGACCAATCTCGCCGCGGGCAGCTACACGGTGACGCTAACTGATGCCAACAACTGCACGGCTACGGGCAGCGTGACGATCACCGAACCGGCGGCCGTCCTGGTTACCGCGGTGGTCGACAACAACGTCACTTGCTTTGGATCTTCCAACGGGCAGGCCTCGGCAATTCCCTCGAATGGGGTCCAGCCTTATACCTACCTGTGGAGCAACGGGCAGACATTCTCAACCGCTACGAACCTGATCGCGGGTACCTACTCGGTGACGGTAACCGATGCCAATAACTGTTCGGGCTCGGCTTCGGTCACGATCACCAGCCCGACCCAGATCCAGGCGACGGCTTCTCTGGTGCAGGATGTCACCTGCGGTGGCGGATCGGATGGTTCCGCGACGGTTGCGGCCACCGGCGGCACCCCCGCATACACCTACCTCTGGAGCAACGGACAGACAACCGCGACCGCGGTCAATCTGGTGGCCAATACCTACTACGTGACCGTCACCGACGCCAACAGTTGCGCGGCGGTGGACAGTGTGGTGGTTTCCGAACCGCCGGTTCTGCTGGTCACGGCCAGCGTCAACAGCCAGGTTTCCTGCTTCAACTTCGCGGACGGTTCGGCGACCGCGACGGCGCAGGGTGGGGTCCCGCCTTACAGCTTCCAGTGGGACGCGAATGCCGGCAGCGCCACGACGGCCACCGCGAATAACCTCTCCGCCGGAAGTTATTCCGTAACGGTTACGGACAACCAAAACTGCACTGCCGCAACGACGGTGCAGGTAACCCAGCCGGGCTTGCTGCTGCTAGCGGTCCAAATCGACCAGAACGTTACCTGCTACAGCGGGACCAATGGTCGTGCGACGGCCTTGGTCTTCGGCGGTACGCCGCCCTACAGCTACCAGTGGAGCGCCAACGCCAACAACCAAACTGGGGCCACGGCCCTGGGACTGGGGGCGGGTACTTACCAGGTGACGGTCACCGACGCCAACGGATGTATGGTCACCGGTTCGGGAGCCATTTCTCAGCCGGCTCAGATCACCAATACGGTTACGATCAACAACAACGTCTCTTGTGCCGGATTGAATGATGGCTCGGCGACCATTTCGGTCTCCGGCGGTACGCCCGGTTACATCTTTAGTTGGCCGGCGACGGCGGGCTTCGCGAATTCGCCGACGGTGAACAACCTCGCAGCGGGCACTTACACGGTATTGATCCGGGACAGCCGCTTCTGTTTCGACACGGCGACCGTGGTCATTACCGAGCCGGCAGCCATTGCGGCCAATGCGGTGGTGGACAACGTAGTCAGTTGCAACGGCGGGGCGGACGGTCAAGCAACCGTCACCGCGACCGGCGGCACCGCTCCCTACAGCTATGCCTGGAGCAATAGTCAGACGACAGCTACTGCTACTGGCCTTGCGGCGGGAAGCTACGGGGTCACCGTCACCGACGCAAACAACTGCGTGGCGAGTGCTTCGGTCACGATTGCTGAGCCGAGCGCGCTCACGCTTTCTGCTGGGTTGGACAGCAATGTAAGTTGCAATGGCGGGAATGATGGCGCAGCAACGGCAAGCGCAACTGGAGGAACGGCCCCGTATGCCTTTGCTTGGAGCAACAATGCAACCGGAGCCTCGGCCGCGAATTTGACGGCGGGAACCTACACCGTCACCGTCACCGACGACAACAATTGTACGGCGACGGCTTCGGTCACGGTAATGGAACCGAGTGCGCTGACCGCTTCGGCGGTGGTCGACAGCGATGTAAGTTGCAACGGCTTTGCGGATGGCCAAGCCACCGCCACCGCGGCGGGAGGAACGTCCCCGTATACTTTTGCCTGGAGCAACAACCAAAGTGGAGCCACCGCTACTAACCTGGCTGGCGGCACCTACACGGTGACGGTCACCGACGCGAACAACTGTACCGTGACCGCGACCATTGCGATTGCCGAGCCGGCGGTCCTCACCGCCACCGGCAATGCGGACATTCAGCCGACTTGTGCCAATGGCAACGATGGTCAGGCCAGTGTCTCAGTAACCGGTGGTACTGCGCCCTACACCTACCTGTGGAGCAACAGCGCCACCACCGCGACCATTGGCAATCTCGGCGGCGGTACCTACACGGTCACCGTTACCGATGCGAACAACTGTACCGCGACCGCGAGCGTCATGCTCAACTTCGTCGGTGCGGTCAGTGTCACGGTGAGCGGACAAGACGTCACCTGCAATGGCTTTGCCGATGGACAAGCCACCGCCACGGCGGCGGGCGGTACGGCCCCGTATAACTTTGCCTGGAGCAACAGCGCGACCGGAGTCACCGCCACCAATCTTGCCGCGGGCACCTACACGGTGACCGTGACCGACAACAATGGTTGTACCGGTACCGCGACCGTAACCATTGCCGAGCCGGCCTTGCTGACCACGAATGCCTCGGTCGACACTCAGCCGACCTGCGGCAATGGCAATGACGGGCAAGTCAGCGTCGTGGTGGCGGGCGGCACCGCGCCTTACACCTACTTGTGGAGCAACAATGCCACCACCGCCACTGTCGCCAACCTGAGCGGTGGCACCTACGGCGTGACGGTGACCGATGCAAATAACTGCACCGCGACGGCAAATGTGACTTTAACTCCGGCCGGCGTCATCAACCTCACGGTTGGCCGTCAGGATGTCACTTGCTTTGGGGCGGGCGATGGCCAGGCTACGGCGACCCCGAGCGGCGGTTCGGCGCCCTACAGCTACCTGTGGAGCAATGGCCAAACCACGGCCACCGCGTTGAACCTGACGGCCGGCACCTACAGCGTGACGGTTACCGATAACAATGGTTGCACTGCGACCGGTTCAGTAACGATCAGTGAGCCGGCGGCGATTGCGCTGAATGTCAGTGGCACCGATCCGAGTTGCAGTGGCGATGCGGACGGCGCGGCGACGGCGACTCCGGTGGGCGGGCAAGCCCCGTATACCTTTACCTGGAGCAACAGCCAGACGGGTGCGACCGCCAATGGACTGGCGGCGGGCAGCTACGGCGTGACCGTCACGGATGCGAACAATTGCACCGCTACGGGCACCGTTACCCTGATCGATCCGCCGGCGATCACTTTGGCCAGCGACGATGTCAGTTGCAATGGCGCCAACGATGGTTCGGTTACGGCGTCGGGTGGGGTAGCCCCCTACACCTACACGGTGGCGCTGCCGACAACGAGCTTCAGCAGTCCGATTGCCTTTGGGGCGGACGACGGCGAAGAAGACCAAAATGGCGGGGTGCGCCGCGGGCGCTCGAACCTGCGGATCGCCTTCGCGAACAACAACCTGGGCAACCAGATTGTGGGCTTGCGCTGGCGCAATGTCAATATTCCGCAAGGCGCGACGATCACCAGCGCTAATATCCAGTTCACCGCGCAGAATACGAACAACGTGAATCCTTCCGCGCTCTCGATTGCCGGTGAAGATGCCGATAACTCGGCGACTTTCCCGAATGCAAATGGTGGCCTCTCGTCCCGGACGACGACCACGGCGAATGTCGCATGGTCACCGGCCGACTGGACCGCCGTCGGCGCTGCGGGAGCGGACCAGCAGACGCCGGATCTGTCGGCGCTTGTGCAAGAGATTGTCAACCGTCCGGGTTGGACGGCCGGCAATGCCCTTGCCTTCCTGATTGATGGATCGGGCCGTCGCCAGGCTTACTCCTTCAACGGCTCGGCGCCGGATGCTCCGGTTCTGACCATTACTTGGACCACGGGCAGCGCCCCCACAAGCAATGTCAACCTCCCGCCGGGTACCTACGTGGTGACGGCAACCGATGCCAACAATTGCTCGGTTACGCAAACGATCACGATCAGCGAACCGCCGGCGATCAACGTGACGGTGAGTGGAAACGATCCGTCTTGTGCCGGGGCCGCGGATGGCGACGCAACCGCGAGTGCAGTGGGCGGCACCGCTCCCTACACCTACGCCTGGAGCAACAGCGGCGCCTCGGCGGCAATCTCCGGTCTCGGAGGTGGCACCTTTGCGGTGACGGTCACCGATGCCAACAACTGCACCGCGACGGGCAGCGTGAGCCTGACCGAGCCGGCGCCCCTCGCTCTGAGTGGCACCGATGTTTCTTGCAATGGCTTTACCGACGGCAGTATCGATGCGAGCGGGGGTACGGGACCGTACACCTACAGCATCTCACCGCAAGGCGCTCTTTCCGCCAATTTCCGGATTGGATTTGGTCGGGACGACGCGGAAGAAGACCAGAACGGCCTGATGCGCCGGGGCAGCAATGACCTTGAGTTGGTATTTGACGGAAACAACCTCGGCAACCAGAAGGTCGGGGTGATCTACCGCAACGTGAACATTCCGCAGGGCGCAACGATCACGAACGCGTACTTGCAGTTCACCGCGAAGAACACTGCCAATATCAATCCGAGCAACCTGACCATCGAAGGGAACGATGTGGACAATGCGCCACTCTTCACGACGACGACCTCGGACATCACGAACCGTCCGCGAACTACGGCTTCGGTGAGCTGGTCGCCGCCCAACTGGACCACGGCGTTTGCCGCGGGAGCCAATGAGCGCACCCCGGACCTCAGTTCGGTGGTGCAGGAGGTCGTTAACCGGGCCGGTTGGAACAATGGCAATCGCCTCGGTCTCATTCTCGAAGGGCAAGGCCGTCGCCGGGCGATGTCCTACAACGGAGATTCGGCGCAAGCGCCCTACCTGCACGTCGAGTGGATCCCAAGTGCCTTCGGTACGAATTCCAACCTCGCGCCGGGCACCTACACGGTGACGGTAACCGACGCCAATGGCTGCACCGCCACCCAGACGATCACCATCGGTGAGCCAAATCCAGTGGTGGCCAGCGCCACGGTCGATCAACAAGCCACCTGCAATGGCGGCAACGATGGCCAAGCGACCGCTACGTCGAATGGCGGTACCGCTCCGTATACCTTTGCCTGGAGTAACAGCCAGAATACCGCAACCGCGACGAATCTGGCCCCGGGCAACTACACGGTCACGGTCAGCGACGCCAACGGTTGCACCGCGACCTCAGCGGTGACGATCAACCAGACGAATCCGAGCTTTGCCTACACCGTAAACGATGTCTCGTGCAACGGTGGAAGTGATGGCTGTATCGAAGTGAACGGCGGCGTACCGCCTTACAACTACGTCCTGAATGGAATGCCGCTGACCGCGCAGACCGGTCTGACCTTCTCTCGGGTCAATGCTGGATCCGATGACGTGGAAGAAACCGTTTCCAGCGGGGCCGTGGTATTGACCAGCCCGAGCCTGGAAGTACCGGAAGACAACTTTGCCGGATCGGGAGATCAGCAGTTGGTGGGCTTGCGCTTCAACAACCTGAATATCCCGCAGGGGGCGACGATTACGAATGCCACCTTGCGTTTCACCGCGCTCACCTCGGATTCCGATCCGACGAGCATGGTGATCACGGGTGAAGCTGCGGACAATGCGGTGACCTTTACCACGGCCAATTCCGATGTCTCCGGACGCGCGAACACAACTGCTGCGGTGGCTTGGAACAATGTTCCGGCCTGGACGGCCAATGGTCTGCAAACCGCGCCCGACGTCTCGCCGGTGGTCGAAGAGATCGTCAGCCGCGCCGGTTGGAACGCCGGCAATTCCCTGGTGCTGATCGTATCCGGTCCGAACGGCTTCCGCAATGCGAAGGCCTACGAGTCGAATGCTTTCCAGGCACCGATTTTGACCGTGAGCTACGCTTTGCCGGCGACCCTGTGTAACCTGACCGCAGGCAATTACACGCTTGAGGTTACCGATTCTACCGGTTGCACCGACACGCAAACGTTTACCATCGTTGAGCCGACGCCGATCACCCTGACCGGTACGGATGCCAGTTGCCCAGGTACGCCAGACGGAGCCATTGCGGCGGCGGGTGGCACTGCGCCGTACAGCTATCAGCTCACCGGCACCGGTTTTGGCACGGTCAATGCTCAGGTCAATGCCAGCAGCGACGATGCGGAAGAAACCGTGAGCAGCGGAACCATGGTCACCAACAGTGGCAGCCTGGAAATGGCGGACGACAACTTTGCCGGATCGGGCGATCCACAATTGGTGGGCCTTCGGTTCACCAACTTGGGGATCCCGCAGGGCGCGACGATTACCAGCGCGTACATCGAATTTACCGCGGGTCCGACGACGGCCGATGCAACAAATCTGACTTTTGTGGCCGAGGATGTAGACGATGCGGCGACCTTCACCGGAGCCAATTCGAATATCAGCAACCGCGCGGTGACCACCGCTTCGGCGACGTGGACGGGAGTTCCGGCCTTCAATGCGGGTCAGACCTATGCGACGCCGAACCTGGCCGCTCTGGTTCAGGAAGTCGTCAACCGGGGCGGATGGAGTTCGGGCAACGATCTGGCATTCGTCGTGTCGGGCACGGGCCACCGCGATGCTTCGGCTTACGACGACAACCCGGCCGATGCCCCGCGCTTGGTGGTTGCGTACAGCAATGCACAGATCGGACAGACGGTCACCAACCTGCTGGCGGGAAGTTATCAGGTTACGGTGACGGACGGCAATGGCTGCGTGGTGACCGATTCGGTGACCCTGATCAATGCCGGCACGAACTGCAATCCGTGTGTGAGTGGCCGCGTCCAAACTGGTCTACTGGCCCTCTATCCGTTCAGCGAGATTTCCGGTAGTGTCGTCCACGATTTGGGTGGATTCGGCACGCCGCTCGACCTGACGATTGCTGACCCGGCAAATACGAACTGGCTGGCCGGCAACGGTCTGTCGATCAACAGCGCGACGATCATCGAAGCGACCGCCCCAGCGAGCAAGATTGCAGCCGCCTGTGGGGCATCGAATGCGATCACGGTGGAAGCCTGGGTGAAGCCGGCAAATGCCACGCAGGGTGGTCCATCGCGCCTCGTGACCTACTCGCAGAACACGGGCGTGCGCAACTGGACCCTGGCCCAGGAAGGCGACGACTACCGTGGGCGTTTGCGCTCCACGGCGAGCAACAACCAAGGGACGCCGGAAATCATCACTGGTAACCTGGTCTCGACCAGTGCGATGCAGCACGTAGTCATGACCCGCGACGCGGCGGGCAACTGGATCCTTTACGTCGATGGCGTGGTGGAAGCAACTGCAATCCGCGGCGGCAACTTCAGCAATTGGGATCCGAACTACCCGTTTGCCTTGGCAAATGAGGCGACGCTCAATCGGAGCTGGCTCGGGGAAATGTACCTCGTGGCTGTCTACGAGCGCGCGCTGACGCCGGCGGAAGTCGGACAGAACTTGCTGGTCGGTCCGGATTGCTCGGGCAACTTCCCGCCATTTGCGGTCTGTACAGGGGAAGCGGAGCTTTGCGCTTCGCCCTTTGAAGCTGCCTTTGACGGAAGCCAGTCCTACGACGTGGATGGCAGCATTGTCACCTATGGCTGGGACTTCGGCGACGGCAATACGGCCACCGGAGCCACCCAAGCCCACATTTACAATGCGGCTGGCACCTATACGGCGACTCTGATTGTGACCGACGACGACGGCGCGATGGACACCTGCGAAACGGTGGTGACCGTGACCGGACAGACCACCGGACGCGTGGCCAGTGGTTTGATTGCCCTGTATCCCTTCATTGAGGGCAGCGGTAGTGTCGTCCACGACGCTTCCGGTTATCAGACTCCGCTTGACCTGACCATCAGTGATGTCAATGCGGTCACCTGGCTGCCGGGCAGTGGCTTGTCCATCAACTCGGGTACAATTATCAAGTCGGGTGTTGCGGCGACGAAGGTCCACGCCGCCTGCACGGCGACCAACGCCCTCACGGTGGAAGCCTGGGTAAAACCGGCTAACCTGACCCAAGGTGGTCCTTCCCGCATCGCTTCGATGTCCCAGGATCCCTTCAACCGCAACTTCACCCTGGCGCAGGAGGACGATGAGTACCGCGGTCGGATCCGGGTCAATCCGGGCAACGGCAACGGCACTCCTGACCTCGCTACCGGAGCAGATGTCACGACTGGTCTGCAACACGTGGTCATGACCCACGATGCGGCGGGCAACTGGATCATCTACGTGGATGGCGTGGTCGAGGCAACCGGCACCCGCACGGGCGCTTACTCGACTTGGGACAATTCTTACCAGTTTATGCTGGCGAATGAATTGACTGAGGACCGCGATTGGCTGGGTGAAATGCACCTGGTGGCCCTGTACGATGTCGCGCTGACTTCAGCGCAGGTAAATCAGAACTACACCGCCGGACCGGATTGCAACAACTTCCTGGAGCCATTTGCCCTCTTCGACAGCGATGCCAATGCTTGCGACAGCACCCTCACGGTGAATTTTGACGCGAGTGCTTCGTCGGACGTGGATGGCAGCATCACGGGCTACGCTTGGGACTTCGGTGATGGCGCGACGGGTACGGGTCAATTGGCCACGCACACCTACGCCAGTGCCGGAAACTACACGGTGACTTTGACCGTGACCGATGACGATAACCTGACGACCTCCACCGCGCAGACGATTGCGATCAGTGTGGGCGGTCGGGTGTCGAATGGACTTATTGCCCTGTATCCCTTCATCGAAGGCAGTGGCAGTGTCGTTCACGATGCTTCGGGTTACCTGGCACCCCTTGATCTCGGCATCTCAAATCCGAGTGCGGTGACCTGGTTGCCGGGCAGCGGTTTGTCGATCAATCAAGGAACCGTCCTCAAGTCGGGCAATCCGGCGACGAAGATCCACGACGCTTGCGTTGCGACCGATGAGATCACGATTGAAGCCTGGGTGAAACCGGCCAATACCTCCCAAGGTGGGCCTGCGCGCATCGCCTCCATGTCGCAGGATCCCTTCAACCGCAACTTTATGATGGCGCAACAAGGCAACCAGTACCGGGCCCGCCTGCGCACCACCGCCACCAATGCCAATGGCACTCCGGACATGTCCACCGGAAACAATGTCACCACCAACCTGCAGCACGTGGTCATCACGCGCAATGCAGCCGGACAGTGGCGACTGTATGTCGATGGCGTACCGGAAGCCCAAGCGGGCCGGGGCGGCGACTTCAGCAACTGGAACGATACCTTCCAGTTCCTCCTCGCCAATGAATTGACCGAGGACCGGGACTGGCTGGGTGAATTGCATCTGGTGGCGGTCTACAACGTGGCCCTCAGCCCGAACGAGATCGCGCAAAATCTGAACGCCGGGCCGGATTGCAACCGTTTCTTGTCGCCTTTTGCGGTCTTCAAGACCCAGAGCGACGTCTGCGGCGGCAACCTGACGGCCTCCTTTGACGGAAGCCTTTCCAGCGACGCTGACGGCACGATTACCGGTTACGCCTGGGACTTCGGCGACGGGAATTCCTCCACGGTGATTGCCCCGACCCACACCTACGTGGTGGCGGGCAGCTACACGGTGACCCTGACGGTGACCGACGATGACAATCTGAGCACGAGTAGCAGCGAGACGGTGGTGGTGAGCAGTTCGGGGCGCGTGAGCGCCGGTCTGATCGCCTACTATCCGCTGAACGATGGTTCCGGCAGTGTCGCCACCGACCAAAGTGGTTTTGGTACGCCGCTCGACTTGACCATCGCCAATCCGGGCAACACCGCCTGGCTACCGGGCAATGGAGTGAAGGTTGCGGCCTCGACGATCATCGAATCGCCGGGTACGGCCACCAAGATCATTCAGGCGTGCCAAAACACGAATGCGATCACGGTCGAAGCGTGGGTGAGCCCGCAGAATACGACCCAGGGCGGTCCAGCCCGCATCGTGACCTTGTCGGCAAATACGGGTGACCGGAACTTCACCCTCGGCCAGCAGGGCAATGAATACCGCGGTCGTTTGCGCACCACGGCGGTGGGCAACAACGGCACCCCGGACATTTCTTCGGGCAATGCGGTTGCGACGGCCGGGGTACAGCACGTGGTGATGACCCGCGATGCGGCGGGCAACTACCTCATGTACCTCGACGGTGCAGTGGTCTACTCAGGCACCCGGGGCGGCAACTTCGGCAACTGGAATGGCAACTACGCTTTTGCCTTGGTCAATGAATTGACCAACAACCGGGCTTGGCTGGGCGACCTATTCCAAGTGGCGATCTACGACCGGGCATTGTCGGCGACTGAAGTCGGCCAGAACTTCTCGGCTGGGGCCAACTGTGTCCCCGCTACCAGTGCGAAAATTGCGGATGGCAATGAAGCATTGGGCAATGGATTGGCGGAAGTCCCGGCGGTGGAAGCCTATCCGAATCCGTTTACCGATGGCTTCACGCTCACCTTTGAGTCGAAGGCGGTCTACGGCCAGCTCAAGGTGGCCGTCTACGACCAGTACGGTAAGGAAGTGCTCAAACGCAATTTCCTGCCGGACGATGGCCGCTACCTCAAAACGGAGATTGCCCTGGAGAATGTCACCAAGGGCGTCTACGTAGTGGTGGTCAGCTCGGGCGACTTCCGCACCCGGATCCGTCTGGTAAAGCAGTGACCGGCTGAGAGATTGCGGACGGCTTGAATTTCAGTTTGGAAGGATGTCCGTGCGGATCGGTCGACGAGTTAAAATCAATGATCAAAAAGCTGCTTCCTTTGTGGGAAGCGGCTTTTTGGCTTTTGCGGTTTAAATCTGGGGGCAGGGGATCGGGGAAGGTAGAAAGCCGGGAACGATAGCAGGAAGCGGTTTTCGTGGTCACCCAGAACCGATCTTATTCCATTTCAAACGAAAAATGCATCGGATTCGATCAATGAGTCGGATTCCCCTTTAAAAAGCGGTATATTCCGTGATATTGACATATCCCTTTGAGAAGAGGAGCCAGTATTCTTTGACCCGTTAAAGCACACGCATTATGCCCGAACATGAGCATCACCATTCCCCGATGAATGGCGAAAACCAAATGCCGGAGTCCGAGGGGCTGCGCAGTGAGGCACCGCCTCCTTTCCAGCTATTCGCTTCCCCGGTCGACCCACCGGACGGAGGCGGAATAGACAAGTCATCCAAAAACGC
>JBCCQH010000029.1:0-65482 GCA_039024435.1 Bacteroidota bacterium | reverse complement strand
TCCCCACGAACAGTCCTGCCGAACCCATTTCGGCAACTTGCGCAGAGTCGTGCGAAAGCGGCATTTTTTGCACTGAAACATTGATTTGGCGGTTAACCAGTAGTGCTCCCGGCACTGGCAACGTTTGCAGACGACGCCTTTTTGCTTGCGCAAGTTGCCGAAATGGGTTCGGCAGGACTGTTCGTTGGGAAATTGGGCGATAAAGTTGAATAGATTCATGGGCAGATTCGAGCTTTGGCCCCAATCTCAGCCCGCCGATTGACATCTCGTGTCAAAAGCCGTGGCAAAGTTCCGGACAAGCATATATTATTAGGACCATCGGGCAGCACCTCAGCTCCAAGGCCGGCGCCTCGGAAAGGGAAAATAAATTTTTCCGGAACAATTCCGACCGGAGAGAAAATGTCGGGATTACTCGCCTGTGGTGTCCGAACTGACCGGAATCAAGCGGTACTCCCAAGTAGTGGAATCGGTGAACTCTTTGAACCAGAATTCAGTGCGGGTGAGGCGCGTGATCGTGAAGAACTTGCGGTCAGGATCCACGCGGGGCACCGAGAACAGCAGACGCAGTCTTTCATTGTCATCCACGAGGTCCCAGAAGCCTTCCTGCGTAGTGGTGGAATCCATTTCGTCCTTGTCGGTGATCACAATGCGGCCATCTTCCCGCATATCAATGCTCCAGTCGGTAAAATACACAGTATAGTCGATCCCGTCCTGAAAGACGTTTTCGGCTTGCCAAATGTTGGTCGCGCGAGCGTCTTTGCTCGCCAAACTAAAACCGGGGCCTTCCTCGTACTTACGACAGCCCGTGAGCATTCCCAGCAAGATAACGGCAGAAAAAAATGCAGTGTAAACTCTGTTCATGTGTTTGATTTAGTGCTACTCAAAACTAACACAATTTTTGCAAACCCACCGGCTCCCAACGCAGAATCACCGACAAGCCACGCTTTTCCCGAAGATTTGCGCCAAAATCTCTCCCGCGACCAAGGTTTATTCCTCCCCGGAGCGGACCAATTTGCGGGAAATCGTCCGTCCCCTGCCGGTCACCCGCAACTGGTACAACCCCACTGCCAACTCCGCCAGCGGAATTGACACCCGGTTAAGCCCCGCTTCGAGCCGGACCCGCCCGGTGTGGACCAGACGGCCCCGGGCATCGGTCAGCGCCAAACGGGCCTCAGTAGGCTCGGGCCAGATAATCTCCGCCCACACCGATGGCTGGGTCGATGGATTCGGGAACACCCGCAACAACACTTCGCTATCTCCCGGTTCCAGTCGGGCCCGCACCGGTGCCGTATATTCAAAACTGCCGTCGCGGTCGACCATCTTCAGGCGGTACCAATAATTCATATCTGGCGTCACCGCGTAATCATCCCAGGTGTACGCCAAAGCCACCGCAGAATTGCCGGCCGCCACTCGCTCCCCGAGGTAGCGAAATGGTCCCTGAGGAGCACCCGCGATTTCTACCGCCCGCTCCACTTCAAAGCGCTCCGAGTTTGACTCAGCGACGGTGGTCCAGCCCACCTCGATATAGGCGTTTTGTCTCGGAGTCGCCACCAGAGCCGCCAGCGTTACCGGAAACACCACCGTCCCGCCGGCCACCCCAAACTCAGAAAAACCGGAAAATGCCGAACGACTGAGGCCGACCGGCGAGGGGCCGCACTGGCCCAGATTGCCCCGCACTGAATCATCTTTGGTGATGAACCAAGTGCTCTGGGGCGCAAAATTATCGTCTTGGGGCCACACCCACACCTCGTAGCTTCCGCGGCCCATTCCGAGGTCGTCAAATATCCATTCGCCGTGATCCAGGCCCCCGAAATAGTTGATGTTAAAGCCGCATTCGACCAGGCTGCCGGAAATGACATTGGGACTCCCCGTCTCAAAATAGCCCGCCAGGACGTCGTAATCATTGGCCCCGAAGTCCAGGCGCACGTACTGTACGCCGCGCTGGGATCCGGTTCCGGCCGGTTCTAGGCCCAAAACATAAGGATATTGACCTCCGGTACCGGCAATCGCACGGCGAAAGCGCCCCTGAATGTAACCGACATCGACCGGGGAGCTGTTGCCATTGCTGGAAACGGTATTGTTGGTGAGGCCGCTGAAACCCGGCGTAGGATTCATCAGTCCAAAGACCGCCGAATAGCCCGAACCATTGGTCGGAACTCCCGTCGAGAGGTCGTGCGTCACCAAGCGGTTGGCCGGAGGCGTGCCACTGGCCCCGGCGGGCTGAAAGTCGATGGAGTTCCGCACATCGGCAACGTTGCCCGTCCCGACGAGGTAGACGACGCCTTGCGTATTTGCGAGTTCCAAGTCATAAAAGGACCCGTCGTCGACCCCAATGGCGGCCTGGCCGCCCCGCACCGCCCAACTGCCGGTAACAAATTGGGTATCGGCGACATTTACGTCGTTGTTTTCCAGCCGCAAGGTGCCAGTCCCGGTCTGCTGAAAAGCACTGTCGGAATAAAGATTGCCCTGAACTTCCAGGAAACCACGGTTGGCCAGTTGCCCCCCCTGCATGTGGACATCGCCGCGCACCGTAACCACTTCGCCCGGAGAAATGTAGATCACATCGCCTTGGTTGTAAAGTTCGTAGTTGTGCTGGGCCATCAAGGAAGCTCCCCCCACCAAGTACAGGCACAAACCGGACCAAGCGAGCATTGCGGTACGAATTGAAGGTGATTTCAGCATCGCGGATGCGGGTGATTTTGCCGGTTCTGGATGGCGATTTCAAAATCGGTTGGTGGCATTGGCAAGTGTCGGTTTGATTTATTGCCGAATGAGAGCGTGCGGAGCATGGACAGTGCCGATGGCGGGTGGGCATTGCGGGGCAGATACATCCTCCTAATTCATCCGGGGTACTTGCACGCCGGGAAAACCGGGTGAAATTTTCCGGTAAAGCCCCCGCGCAGTTACTCCCTTCCCCCCGGCAGATCAAATCCCAGCCAGTTTTGCACGTTTTGGCACCAGATGTCGCCCCGCTCCTGTTCGGTGAGCATGCCGGTAGACACCGCATAGTCTACTACCCGACCGGGGTAAGACGTACCCACGCCTTCCATTTCCCCCAACGGGTAGGGATCGTCCAGTCCCATGATGATTTGACTGGCACCGACCCGCTTTTTGAGCAATTCCAGGGTGTAAGAATCGTGTACCAGCGTATCAAAATACAAATTGTGGTGTCCCAGCGTCTTTCTGGGATCCTCAAGTCCCTGAAAGATATCCGGCCGGCCATCGTAGCCTTGGATTCGCCGCCCGTAATTGGCGATCCCCAACATCCCGCCGTGGGCAAAGCTGGTCCGCAGGTTCGGGAAGCGATTTGGCAAATCCCGCAGGGTAAAGACATGCAGGGTATCGGCGCACTGGGCCATCATCCACACCAAATGGAATCTCCAGTACCGATTCCGCAAAGCGATCATCTTTTCGCCATCGTAGGGGTGAACCTGGACCGCCAACTGGTATTGGTTGGCCAATTCGTAGATCGGCTCAACTTCAGCGTCGGCGACGGAAAGCCATTCGCCCTCAGCATTGAGGAAATGGGTGGGCAAACACAGCATCTTTAAGCCCAGTTCATTCACGCAGCGATCAATTTCCCTCAGCGCTTGGTCCATGTACAAAGGCTGCACCACAAATCCGCAGGTAAATTTATCCGGATAATCCGTCTGAACCGAAGCATTGTAATCGTTCTGGAAGCGGATTCCGTCGGCACAGTTCTGTTCTTCCCACCCGTTGCAGTACAACTGGGAAAGGCAAAGCATGACCCCGTGGTCAATCTGGTACCGATCCATCCATTCTAGTTTTTCCTGGATAAAAAAACTGGGATCGGTGATCGGTCGGCACCAGTCACCCTGCCGCATGTATTTCTTGTCGTCGTCAATCCAGAAAAGCTTCTTTTCTTTCATGAAACGGGGAATCTGAGCGGGCTCAGGAAGGATATGTCCGTGACCATTGATTCGCATGGCGTAATTCTACCGTCAGACTTTTGAATTCCGACAATAACAAATAAAGCAAACCGGAGCGAATTTTGGGCAAGAATTTCACGAGGATTTAAAGTTTATGATTTCGTTCTCGCGTACAACATTGTTTTATTCAACGATTAATTTTCTAATTTTAATGGGTGCTTTCACCTAATTGGTGAAATTTGCTATCGCAGATTTTTTCTGCGATCAACGCTGGTTTTTGGAATTCGGCCCCCGGGCGGTGCATAAAAAATAGCGCAAAGGGCGCCCCGAAAAATCGCGGTGTTGAACTTCAAACCCCGGCTTTTGGTGAGCGAGATCTGAACGTGCCCGATTTCCGGTCAAGGACAACTCAAGAATATGCTACAAAGAAAATTTGATCAGGTGGTGAAGGGCCATTATCCGGACGCCATGGACGCAAAGGATACTTCCATTCACTACCTGGGAAAGATGCAGATTGAGCACCAGCTCGACATTTCTAAGGTATTGATGGCGACCTCGGTCTGCTCGGACGACATCAATGTTCCTTCTACCACCTTCTTCAACGTGCTCTTCGGGCCTTTCATCCTGGGGGGACTCGGCGGGCTTCCCTTTGCCGGCCGCACCGGAATGACCGCATTTGCCCACCATATCCCCGATGACGGGAGTGCCTTTATTTTCTACGGTCCCCACATCGGCATCACCCTGGAGGGCGAGTTGGGCAAAATGTACCGCCCACGCCAGGAGGAAACCGGCGATTGCTGTGGCGCCCTCATGCTGGCCTTGAACCGGTTGCAAGATCCTACCTACGCACCTGTCATCCACGAAGAGGACTACCAGCAGATGAAATTGGAGGAGAATCTGCTGCCTTACCGGAAGCAGATTCTCGAAGCCGAAAACCAGGCAAAAGCGGTCACCGAAGCCGCTTACGACATCATCGACCGGAAAGTCCACGACCATTTGCTCGCCTGCCGCTCGGAATTTCACAGCGACAAGGTGACGCTTTTGGGAGGAATCATTGTCAACACGGACTACGGGCTGGACGACTACTTTGACGCCCGTACCTTTGAGGTCATTGACTTGAAAAATTTGGCCTGAAAGGCGATTTCATGGTTGGCGCATTGGCGCTTGTGCTAAAAGGCCAAAGCACATCTTTCCCATTTCCAAAAGAAAACATTCATGTCCATCAACATCGGAATCCTGACCGTCAGTGACCGCGCCAATGCGGGCATCTACGAAGACCTCAGCGGCAAAGCCATCCGCGCTACCCTCAACGACTATCTGCTCTCCAAATGGGAGGAAGTCTCCACCATCGTACCCGACGAACAGGACCAGATCGAAAAGGCGCTGATCAAAATGGTGGATACGGAACAATGCTGCCTCGTAATCACCACCGGCGGTACTGGCCCAGCAAAAAGGGACGTGACCCCGGAAGCAACCGAGGCGGTGTGTGACCGCATGATGCCCGGTTTCGGGGAGCTTATGCGGGCGGAGTCGCTAAAATACGTGCCCACGGCCATTCTTTCGCGGCAGACGGCCGGACTACGCGGCGGTAGCCTGATCATCAACCTTCCCGGAAAACCCAAGTCCATCCGCGAATGCCTGGATGCTGTTTTCCCGGCGGTTCCCTACTGCATTGATTTGATGGAAGGCCCCTACTTGGAATGCGACGAAACCGTCATGCAGCCCTTCCGACCAAAACGGAAGTGAGGCTCCCATGCTTGTTCTGGCCCAAGAATATCCCTAACTTATTTGGACAATTTCGGTGGGCAGCTTTCCGATGCAACACCGCAGATTGCGGCCCGCAATCGAGTACCCTCGGAAATTTTCGCATTGAAAGTTAAATTTTTTGCTGCTCCCATTAAACCGGGACAGATTTTTGCGGTCAAAGGTGCAAAACAGAACAACACAACGGTAAAGAAAACGGAAACCATGAAAAAGCACATCATTCAACTCCTCAGCCTCACCTTACTTCTCGGAATCTTTTCTCCGGTGAATGCCCAGGCCGTGCGCAATAACGTAGAGCGGGCGCAGGACCGCAACCAAATCCGCAACGACAAAGAAATCATCACCCGCGACCGCGCCGAAATCAATCAGTTCCGCGGCTACCGCCAGGGCATGAAAAAAGCCAGCGCCAATGGCAATCTCGCAATCGCCCAAGGCCAGCACGCCAAACTCGTCGCCGCAATGCAGCGCGAAGTCGAACAGGGCAAAGCAAAAATCGCCCAGGCCAACCGCGAACTCGGCCAGAGCCGCGCCGAAGTCCGCAGCAGCAACCGCGAGATCAACCGCAACCGCCGCACCAATAAAGGACCAGTGGTCCGCGCCGATGACCGCGCCGACCGCCGCGATGATGTCCGCGACCGCCGCGATGACCGCAACGACCTCAAGGAGCGCCAAGCCCGCCACGCCCGCCAGCAGGAGATCCTCGCCGCCTATCGGTCCATCCGTGTCAACGGAAACCCCAATGCAATTGCCGCCTTCCAGGCCAAGCAAAATCTCCTCGACGAATTTGAGCAGACCATGATCCGCGACATGGGCGAAAACTGGGAAGAACTTGGGGAGGACCGCCGCGAGTTGCGTGAGGACCGCCGGGAAACCCGGGAAGATCGCCGCCAGCGCTGATCCATTCCCGACTTCCACGGACTAGTTCCAAAGGAATCAAATGTCCCCACTCTTCCGGCAATAATCTTGCCGTGTCCGCCCGTATCGCGCAATAACCCCGCGCAATACGGGCGGTTATGTTTTTCATCCCGGCATCCCGCCTTTCCCCTTCGCGATGATCGCCCGGCGACATTTTTTTCAAAATTTCTTTGGCTCCCGCATATCCGATGCAAGCATTGAAAACGCGGAATTAAACCGATTCAGGATCTTTTTCCGGAAACTGTAACAATTACGCAAACCACGCCACTCACAAAATTTAATTCGTTATTCACTTGACTCTATTGGTTTCATTTTGTTATTTCACGCTGCATTTGGAATATCTTAGTACCGATAGGTAATTAAAACAATATTTTAAGGAACTTGGCGCTGCTTGCCACTTGGGTGGCAATCTACTTGATACAATCGATACGGTTCGTAATCGAATAACGCAACGTTGATCTTTTCCCTGCTCTCCGACTGCTGCCGCGCTTTGGAACGAAGAATCGCTATACCCGAAAATCAATCTTGGAGGTGTACCATACATTAAATGATACGCACCAGTGAAGGAATTTCTGGTTTTTCCGGAAATGCATCACTGACATTCCCAATCCCCACACCTCCCAATTTCTGCGACCCACGAGCACGCGCCTGACCGCGTCTCAAAATTTCTCTTTGAGTTGAACAACTCCAAAAATCTATTTGCAAAATGAAGCTAAAAATTACAATTACGCTAATCTTGATGCTATTGGGGGGCATGGTCCCGGCCATCGCCCAAAACACGTCGGAGTACGACGTCATCCGCTGCTACACCATGGAAGCGGATGCGCAACTCCGGCACACCCATCCGGAACTCGGAACGCTGGACCAGTTCGAAAACTGGCTGGCTCCGCTGGTGGAGGAGTACAAACAAAACATCGCCACCAACGCCCGCGTCAATGCGGTCACAACCATTCCCATCGTGTTCCACGTCATCCACGACAGCGATCCCATCGGTGCCGGAGACAACCTCTCCGCTACCCTCATCAATGCCCAGGTCACCCAGTTGAACAATGATTTCCGCCGGATTGCGGGCACCTCCGGATTCAACAGCGATCCGGTCGGGGCCGATACCGAAATCGAGTTTTGCCCCGCGACCGTCGATCCGAACGGCAATCCCATGAGCGAACCGGGAATCAACCGGATCAGCCGCAGCAGCCAGGGCTGGACCGCCCCGCCTTACGGCGTCTGCCTCAGCGGCGGTGGATTTGATGACAGCTACATCGAAAATACCATTAAGCCCCAGTCGCAGTGGAATCCAAACGAGTACCTCAACATCTGGGTGCTGGACGTGAATTGCGGCATCCTGGGGTACGCCCAATTTCCCAGCAGCTCCGGTCTTCCCGGCCTGAACTCCAACGGAGGCGCTTCCAGCACCGACGGCGTCGTGGTCATTCCGCGTTCGGTCGGCAGCACCACGAACCCGGGGGGTTCTCCTCCCTACGACAAGGGCCGGACCCTGACCCACGAGATCGGTCACTGGATCGGACTGCGCCACATCTGGGGCGACGGTGGCTGCGGCGTCGATGATTTCTGCAACGATACCCCGCTCGCCGGTGGCTCCAATTTCGGCTGCCCGAACGCTTCTTCCTGTGGCTCCTCCGACATGGTGGAGAACTACATGGACTACACCAATGACGACTGCATGAACATCTACACGCAAGACCAAAAGTCGCGCATGCAGACCGTCCTGTCCAACAGTCCCCGCCGCGGCATCCTCGCCAGTTCGTCCAAGTGCGGGGGGGTGAGCAATCCCTGCGCCAGTTCCATCAGCTCCTTCCCCTACAGTGAAAGCTTCGAAAGCGGTTTAGGTGACTGGAGCCAAAGCTCCAGCGATGACTTTGACTGGGCCCGCCGCTCCGGCACGACGCCCTCCAGCGGAACCGGCCCCAGCTCTGCGGCCAGTGGCACCTTTTACGTGTACGTGGAAGCTTCCAATCCCAACTTCCCCTCGCGCCGCACCCTCCTCAACGGTCCCTGCTTCGATCTGCCGAGCAATTCCCAAGTCAACTTCTCCTTCCAGTACCACATGCTCGGCAATGCAGTCGGCACCGTTGACCTAGAAGTCTCGACCGACGGCGGTAGTTCCTGGACTTCGGTCTGGAACCAGTCCGGAACCCAGGGAAGCAACTGGAATGCTGCTTCGGTCAACCTGAGCAGCTACGCCGGCAGTACGATCCAGGTCCGCTACAACGCCCTCACCGCTACCAGTTGGCAAGGCGATATCGCCATCGACGACATTTCCGTCACTGCGGTCGGCACGGCTCCCAGTTGCGCCAACACTGTCTCCAGCTTCCCCTACGCCCAGGGCTTTGAATCGGGGTTTGGCACCTGGACGCAGAGCGGCAGCGACGACTTCGACTGGACCCGCCGGTCGGGCGGTACGCCCTCGAACAATACGGGGCCTTCCGGGGCCAGCGAAGGCAGTTTCTACGCCTATACCGAATCTTCCACTCCGAATTACCCCAACCGGGTCGCCACCCTGGAAAGCCCCTGCTTTGATCTCGCGGGTGCTTCCCAGGCGACCTTTGACTTCCAGTACCACCTGTTTGGGGCAAGCGCTATGGGCAACCTCGTCCTCGAAGCCAGTTCCAATAATGGTACGTCCTGGGCGAATGTCTGGAACCGCAACGGCAACCAGGGAAATGCCTGGCTGTCTGCCAGTGTGGACCTGAACAGCTATGCCGGCGGCGATCTGCGCCTGCGCTTCGTCGGAACGACCGGCACCACCTGGCAAGGTGACATGGCCATCGATGACCTCTCGCTGTCCACCGGCGGTGGCGGTGGTGGCTGCACCAACGTCAACATCTCGATCACCTTCGACAACTATCCCGAAGAAACCAGTTGGGAGATCCGCCAGGGGGCCACGGTCGTCGCTTCCGGGGGCACCTACGGTTCGCAGCCGGATGGCTCCACGCTGAACCTGACCGAGTGCTTGCCCGACGGTTGCTACGATTTCGTCATCCTCGATGGATTCGGCGATGGCATCTGCTGCGCCTACGGCAATGGCAGCTACCTTGTGACCGAGGGTGGCAGCACCCTCGCTTCGGGAGGCAATTTCGGCAGTTCCGAGACGACCAGCTTCTGTGTCTCCGGTGGCACCAAGGGCGCCGAAGCCGCCAATGCCACCGAAAGGGAAGGATTATTGCTCTTCCCCAACCCAACAAATGCAACTTTGAACTATCTTTATGCAAGCAAGGTAGACGCCCCAGCCACGCTGCGCATTTCCGATCTCACCGGACGCATCCTGAAAGCGGAGTCCATCGTCCTCCTTGCCGGTATGAACCAGCAAGCCATCGACGTACAGGATTTCCCGGCTGGTTCTTATTTGCTGACAATTGCCCACGACAATGCACTGATGACCAAGCGCTTCGTCGTCACCAAATAATAGTAGTAGTAGTTTTTTTACTCAATTACCGTGGGGGCCGGATCGCCCCTGCGGTTTTTTTCTGCCCGGCCCCAATTTTTCCTATTTTTACGGCATGGCTGTTCCCATTCGCTACTCCGACCTATTTCCTAAGCGCAAACCGCTGATCGCCTGCATTCATCTGTTGGCCTTGCCCGGGGCTCCCCTCTACGGCGGCAAGCCTTCGGCGATTTACGAGCGCGCCCTCGCGGAAGCGGAAACATTTGCCCGCCACGGGGTCGATGGGCTCATCGTCGAGAACTTTCGGGATGTCCCCTTTTACCCAGATCGGGTACCCAACGAAACGGTGGCGGCCATGGCGGCCGTCGGCCACGAAATCCGCAAAGCCGTAAAAATTCCGCTCGGGATCAATGTCCTGCGCAACGATGCCGATGCCGCCTTGTCCATCGCGGCGGCCATCGGGGCAGATTTTATCCGGGTCAATGTCCACAATGCCGCCGTACTTACCGACCAAGGCATCGTCCAGGGCCGGGCCTACGCCACCCTGCGCAAGCGCGATCAACTCCGGGCCCCAGTTCTGATCTTTGCCGACGTCGCGGTGAAACACGCCGCCCCCATCGCGGCTCTGGGCCTGGACATCGAGGCGCGCGACCTAAGTGAGCGCAGCCTCGCCGATGCCCTGATCGTGTCCGGTTCCGGAACTGGCGCCGCCACCCAGGTCCAAGACCTCGAGGTAGTCCAGCAAAATACCCACCTGCCGGTCGTCATCGGCAGCGGTACGAATCCTTCCAATCTCCGCAGCCTCCACTCCCTCGCCGACGGCTTCATCGTGGGCAGTTACTTCAAGCGCGACGGCAAGGCGGACAATGCGGTGGAAGAAGCCCGCGTTCGGGACTTTTGTGAGATTTATGCTGCCCTCGCGTGAAGCAGCATCACTTTTGCTGAGTTCCAGCGTTCTCTTTAGGGAGAGGTCAACTATGCGAAGACAACTTATTTTTCTACTGCTCTTGGGTTGGGGATCATTGTTCGCTCAAGATCCACTATTTCAGGGAACCTGGCTCGGAAAATTGACCCAAGAAGGCCAGCCTGCCCCCTATAGCTCCTATCGTTTTCGGATGCACATCGCCCAAAATGGGAATCTTCTTAGTGGCACCACCTACATTTCCCTGCCCGATAGCCTGGACATCTACGCCGAGATGGAATTCATGGGCTTTACTACCGACGATGTCATGACTTTCCGCGAAACTCGGGAACGGCGGGGCAATGATGCCGCACTTCGGTCCTGGTGCATCAAGGACGGGACCTTGCGGGTCACGGAAAAAGGCGGGCTGTACCGCTTGGAAGGTGACTGGCAGGGATCGACGGCGCGGGCGCGCTGTGCTCCGGGAAAAATTATTCTGGAACGCCTGAACCCCAATCCGCCGAGCGATGCTCCGCTCCCCGATTCGGAAGCCGAGCAAGCCCTCCGGGTCTACGGCGCCCTCGACGGACGCCCCATCAATCGCCAGCGCGAAGTCCCGGTCGGGTTGAAGCGGCTGCGCCTCTACGTCTGGGACGCCGACAAAGTCGACGGCGATGTCATTTCCCTGAGTTACAACGGAAAATGGCTGCTGCAGAACTACCCCCTGCGCAAACAGAAGCGGATGATCGAAATCGAGCTGGACGACAATGCGGACAATCGCCTGATCCTCTACGCGGAGAACGAGGGCCGATTTCCCCCGAATACCGCCGCGCTGACCTTTTTCGACGGAAAAAAAGAGCGCAATCTAAGCCTGGTTTCAACGGAAAATTTTTGCGGAGCGCTCAAGTTTGTCTTGGTGCCTTGAAATCCGCATCGGGAAGCGCCGCCATTTCGAAACCTTGTTGCCGGAGGTAGGCCAATATTTCCGGCAGGGCGTCCAGCATCTTCGCCCCGTACTTGGGTGAATCGTGCAGCACCACCACCGAACCCGGCTGTACGTAGCGACAGACCAATTGGGCGACCTTGGGGGCGTCGTGGTCCGGATAAAAGTCGCCCGGCATGACATCCCACATCACCAATCGGTAGTGGCGGGCCAGAGCGCGGGCACTGCGGCGTCCCGCTTTGCCGTAAGGCGGGCGGAACAAGCGGGGATGATCGCCGACCGCCGCTCGAAAGGCCTCATCCGCTTGCCAAACGTCGTCCAAATAGTCCGCCGTCGGCGTCTGCCAGCCATTGCGGTGGTGCTGGGTGTGATTCCCAATCGTGTGGCCTTCTGCCAACTGGCGCCGCACCAACCCGGGGAAGCGCGCCACCCGCGCGCCCACACAAAAAAAGGTCGCTTTTGCCCCGTATCCCGCCAATTGGTCCAGCAATCGGTCCGTCACCCCCGGAGTCGGTCCATCGTCAAACGTCAAGTATACCTTGCGCCCGGCAGCGGGCATGCGCCAGATCCGGCGTGGGTACAGTTGCATCAGCCATCCGGGTGTACGGGTCATCTTCACGACCGCAAGGTACACATTGCGCACACGAGCGCGCAAATCGGCGGGGCGACGTCCCCCCCACCTCAATCTATGAGGCGGTTTAAAATTGGTGGGTGAAATTTGCTAGCGCAGACTTTTTTTGTCCATCGAAGCTCATTTTGGAGTTCATAGCAAAAGCTAGGGGCGAGAAAATAGCCGAAGAGGGGCAGAAAAAAATGCCCTAGCAAAATCATAGGATTAAACTTAAACAGCCTCTCAAATAGTGCTTTTGCCTGGAGCCCCCCGGGATCCCGCGGGAACACGCCCCCAAACCCCGAATGCAGTTTTACCCCCTTTCGGCCGCCGATTTTGGCATAAATATTGTATCTTCAAGTGCAATGCGAATGTTAAAACAACTCACTTTTGCGCTGGTGCTCGTCGCGGGATTTTTGGCGGCTCCGGCCCGAGCCCAATCGCTGCTGGACGCGGACAATGGCTTTTTGCACTTCCAGTTGGGGCAACCGGCGGACTCCATTGAGGATATCCGCCGCAACGGCAAATCGCAGCGCCTGATGCGCTATATCCCCGTTAATCCCATCGTTGCGGTAGAAGACATTCCCCTAAAATCCATCAAGTTGTTCTTCTGGGAAGGCAAATTGCACTCCATCGAAGTCAAAACCTCGGGCACCGATTCGGATCGCTTTCGGGACTGGATGGCCAACCGCTACGGCGGCGGCAAAAAGGAAGACGCCATGGGGTTCCGCTACTCCTGGGAAGGTTCCCGCATCCGGGTACTGTTCGAGCAAAACCTCATCTCCCACGACGCACTGACCACCTTTGTGGATGACGCGGTCCACGACCGGTACTACCGCTACATGCACCGCTTGCGCTACGGTGAGCAGTGAACGTTTTTCGAAATCCACCGGACCGAAAAAAAGGAAATCCCGTCGCAATAACGGGATCCCAGTTTAGATAGGTCGGAATTATTTATGAGAGGTAATTTGCGAGATTCTTTCTTGATTTTGCCTGGGCGGCATCTTGTCAAGTCGGCAAGCTCACGTGAGCGGGAAATGAGGCCAATCAGATAGGAAAGCGTTGCTGTATAGATCTGAAGGGCGGATCAATCCCTGGCGAGTTGCAAACATTGACAAGACGCGCGCAGGCGTAGGGTTTGTCCAATGGAAGCTAGCAAAAGTTCTAGTGTTCAACGCTTTCCGTAGCGAATATATCGTTACAATAAGGCATTCAAGCGTGTACAATTAGAACTTTGTCAATGCTTTACGTTTTTGCGCCAAAGAACGGGTTCAGGGCTGTCGTTTGGTAAACCAACCTTGAACATTGTTTTTCAAATATGGTACTCCCCCAACCGCCATTCAAACCGAATTTGCAGAAAAATAAGGCTTGCTTTTTACGATAATCAAATTTACTTTATTGTATAACAACACTTTATATAAAGAATGCTGAAAATATTTTCGGCGCGTTTTTTATGAAAAATTCGGAATATTTATTTTACCTCGTTCACTCCCTCACCAAGGCAGACAAGGACAACTTCATGCGTTACATGCACACCCGCAACCGGGGGCAACTGCCCAAGTACCTCGCTCTGTACCGGGCCATCGAAGCGCAAAAAGTCTACGATGAAGCGGCGCTGAAGGCGCAGTTTGACTTTGGCAGCTTCTCCGAGGCAAAAAAACACCTGAGCAATCTGCTGCTCCGGGTGCTGCGGATCCACAACGAGCATCCGGAAACAATCATGCAGAACCGCCTGACCGAGATCCGCTTGCTGCTGGAACGTTCGCTGTACCATTTTGCCATGAAAAAGATCCGGCAAGCCCGCGAAATCGCCAAGCGGGAAGAACGCTACGGTGCCCTGCGCATCCTGGCCGATTACGAACTGGTCGCCTTGCCCTTCGTTGCATCGGCCAAAGCCCTCTACGAACACCGGGCCGCCGTGGTCGGCACCCGGGACGACGCCTTCCAAAGCCTCGCCGCGATCCGCAGCTTGCAAGACCTCCACGACAAGGAAGTCAATGCGGTCCTCGACCGTACTTCACAGTCGGGCCGCTTCAGCGCTGACCTCGTGGCGGAACTTGAGCGGCACGAACTCCTCGCGATTCCGGACGCAAAGCTTCCCGCCCGGGCCCGCTCCATCAAGTACCGCATCTGGAACATCATCCGGCAGCACCAACTCGACTTTGAGGGCCGGGCGCACGTGCTCCGCAGCATGCTCAGTGTCTTTGAGTCCAATGACTTCCTCATCCGGGAAGAGCCGGTGCGCTATGTTTTTGCCCTGGGGGCTTACGCCCTGTCCCTCAGCGTCATCGGCGACTACAGCTCCGCCCTGGAGGCGACTTTAAAGCTGCTGCAAATCAAAAGCGACAAAGACACGGTTAGGCGCTCGGTCTTTCTGAATTTTGCTTCCAATCTCTCCTCCTACACGCTGAATACCGGGGACGTCGCGCCTTTTCGCAGCCAGATGTCCTATCTGACCGCCAGCCTGAAGCAGCACGCGGAAAACACGCCCGCGGGTACCTTGGCCTATATCCGCTACCTGTTTGCCATCGTGTGGTGGTGTGCGGGCAATGTCCGCCAGGCCAATCGATTTGCCAAGCGCGTGGTCAGTGAACCGGCGGGACGCACCAATCTGCAAGCCGCCGGCAAATGCTTCCTGCTTATCTTTGCCCTGGAACAGGAAGATCCCGACCTGATCGCAATGTACGCCCGCACCTGGCGGCGACTCTGGCAAAAAAAAGCTCCGGAATTTGAGCTGGAAAGGACCTTTACCAATTTCATGACCCGGTTTGTGGACCTCGCCGGGCGCCAGGACCAAAAGGAAGCCCTCGTGCGCTTTCACACCGAAGTGCAACAGTACCTCGCGGGTGGATTCGAGGTCCGCGCGGACAACTTTATCTTTGTGGTACATTGGTTGGAGGCAAAAATTCAGGAAAAGGCTTTGGTGGCAATCGTTCAGGAAAAATACGCCGCACAAGTGGAAGTTAATGCGTAAGCGGTGATCGGGTTTTATCCGCACCGTTTGCCACCGCATCTGCGGCGATCAGCCTCCGTCATCCTCGTCCAACTCCGGGGTCTCATCTTTCTCGAGTTCGGGATCCTTGTCCTCATCGAACCAGCCTTCCTTGTCTTCGGCTTCCTTTTCCAGCGCTTTTTCGTCTTCGTCCACTTCCTCTTTGTAGAGTTCAGAATCGTCAACCTTCTCGTCGATGGCTTCCAGCTTCAAGTCTTTGACGAAACGTTTGGCGATTTCCGGGTCAAAGTACTTGCCGAAGTGCTTTTCGCGTGTCTCTTCCAGCACGTTGAGCACGCTCTGGGTGATGCGGATGTCGTTTTGCACCCGGCGACCGGAAGGCGTGTAAGGTGCGGAGTTGCGGTACTTGACCACCTCGGTGCAGTACAGGCTGAATACGTAAGTGTGGGTGCGGAAGATGACTTTGAGGTCGGGCATGAAGCAGCCCGGGCCTTCGAGGGGTTTTTCGCCCAGGGCAAAATCCTCCAGCGTGTTGATCGGATCGTCAATTTCCAGAGAGAGTTCCACGCGTTTGTGATCAAATTGCTCGGAAAAAGCTTGCTTGGCATCATCGGGGGTGGCCACGCGCAGATCGACTAAGATGACCTTGGCATCGTCCGGTTTGGGCCGAGGAGAAAATCCAAAAACCGCCATGCTGGCCCCAATGGCCAACAGCACCCCAAGAATGTTACGCATTGATCCCATGTCTGGTGGTCATCCTATCTTTTTCCAATATAACCGGAAACGACAATTTTTTCAAGGCAACGCGGATCGGTTTCCGGCAAATCCGGCGCGCTTTCTTTCACTGGCAACAAAAAAGATGCCACAAAAGCAACGCGGAAAATCCGCAAATTTCGGCGGATTGACCTCGCGGGCCACCGTAAGAATTGGAGAAAAATAGGGGCGGATGGCGGAAACCTGCGCAGTGGCGCACCAAGGTCGCGTGACCGCTGGTTGTGGAAACAATGGGGAGAAATTCTACTTCCCCTCCCCGGTCGCGGTGAACCTACTTGTATTCTTTCGGGGGGGCTGGCTCCGGAGTCTGGATACTGCCCGGAATACCGATGAGGGGAAATTCTTTGCGCAGCGGGAAGTATTCGAAGTCTTCCGGCATGTAGATGCGGCGCAGGTCGGGATGCCCGGCAAAATGGATGCCCATCATATCCCAGCATTCGCGCTCAAACCAGTTGGCCGCTTGCCAAACGTCAATTACGCTGTCCACGACCGGATCGTCTTCTTCCACGCGCACGGAAATGCGCAGGCGCTTGCGGTCGGTGAGGTTGCAGAGGTTGTACGCAACTCCGAACCGCAGTTCGTCGGTGTAGTAATCGACCGCCGTGATATCGGCGAGATAATCGAATCCGAACTTGTCCCGCAAAGTACGGCTGACCTCCACAATCGAATCGGCCCGCACCTCGATGGTCAACTCTCCGGCATATTCCTTCGCTTTGAGGACGAAATCCTCAATTTCTTGGTATTCGTTGATCTGGATACTGCTCATAATTCAACTCGATTGCGATGCTAAGAAAGCTTGGGACCACTTTTGGGGATCCTGGCGCCATTGGTCGATGACCGCCATTTCTTCGGGGCGAATATACTGAATTTCCACGGCCTTTTCCAGCAGACCATTCAGATCGAGCAGCGAAATCAGGGGAATATTTGCCTCGGCAAATGCCTGGTTTGCGTGGGGAAATCCGTAAGTAAACACGCTGATGACCGCCCGCACTTTTCCCCCGGCGGCTTGCAGGGCCCGAACCGCTTTGAGGCTGCTGCCCCCGGTCGAAATCAGGTCCTCCACGACGATGTACTCCGCTTCCGGATCGATCTGGCCCTCGATCTGATTGGTCAGACCGTGGCCTTTCGGTTTTGCGCGGATGTAGATAAAGGGCAGTGCCAGTTGATCGGCGACGAGGACCCCTTGAGGAATCCCCGCGGTCGCCACGCCGGCGATCCCTCCCGCCTGGGGGAACTCGTCCCGCACTGAGTCGGTGAGGCAGTCCCGTACCAGCGTCCGCACCGGGGGAAAGGAAAGCGCAAGGCGGTTGTCGCAGTAAACGGGAGAGCGCCATCCTGAAGCCCAGGTAAAGGGAGTTTGGGGCTGTAAACGGACCGCTTTGATCTTGAGTAAAGATTCGGCGATCTTTGTGACCTGTGAAGCTGACATTGGCATAAATCTATGAAAATATTCGCGAACAACTTTGCCCTCTCCTTTACCTTTGAACCGGCCCACCATCACTTCCGGTTTGAGCGAAAATCCATCGCGGAGATCAAACCGTGGTTGCGCGCAGGGCGGCTGCTCTTCCCGGGACAAGTTGCCTGGTTGCAAGCCGAGGAGACCCCGAATCTGCTGGCGGAATTGCTGGCCCTGTTGCAGGATGCCCAAGTGAGCCAGCAGTACGCGCAGGTGACGGTCAGCTTTCGGAAATCGAGCGCGATGTCGGGCTTCGTGGATCAACTCAAATCTAAGTTTAAACCGATTGCCGCCGCCGGGGGCCTGGTCTTCGGACCGGAAGAAGATTTGCTGTTGATCCGGCGCCACGGGCGCTGGGACCTCCCCAAAGGCAAGGTCGAGCGCGGTGAAGTCCTAGACGAGGCCGCCTGGCGGGAAGTTGCCGAAGAAACCGGCCTGCGGAACCATGTCACCCAAAGCGAATTTGCCCGGACCTTCCACGTATATCTGAGCCGAAAACAAAACTGGAAGCTGAAAACGACCTACTGGTACCGCATGACCAGTCCCAGTCATGCCCGGACCACTCCCCAGACCGAAGAGGGCATCACCGAAGTCCGCTGGATGTCCCTTGCCGGCCTGCGCCGGGAGATTCCCGAGACTTACCCGCAAATCATGGACCTGCTCCGTGCGGCCACCGCCGGGTGAACCCGATCCCGTACCGGCCCCGAATCGTGGCCCAGGGGCAAAAAATAAACATTTTTGGGCGTTGGGATTGACACAGGGTGTCACACCGCCGGCGTATATTTACATAAAGATCAAAAGGAAAATGGAGATCAACCGAACACCATAACGACAAACTCCCGCGGATAAAACCGCCGCGGATGCTTTCTTTCTTTTCTCTTCTGCCTGGTGCAGATCTATATACATCCTGCCGCCAAGCGGCTGGGTCCGGGTGAAGTGGGCGCGCCCTTCATCTGGCCCAGCCGGGGCAGGCCAACCTAACCGACCGCCAAACCACCGGTCTGACCCAACAACCGAACCTACTTGATCCTACGTGGTGCACCCGTTTCCAGGCCGCCCGGGAGCCTGCGGGCGGGTGCGCCCCTGGGTTCGCCCTGGGGTACATCTGCTCCCAAAAAAAGTACCCCGAAACCTAAGTTCCGGGGCAAAACCGCTAAGTTTTCAGACAGGAAATACTGTCTTTCGGGAAGGTTAATCCCGGGAAAAGCAGCCTTTTCCAAACTCCATAATGCCACACCGCCGAATGGTTACAGGGGAAAGCCGATTTTTTTCGGGAAAATGCTTTCCGCAGAAATCCACGCTCGGTGATTGAAAATTCCCGTGGCTTCCGCCATATTTGCCGCCATGAGCGACACCCACGTAATCATCATTGGAACGGGCGCTGAAGGCCGGATCGCCGCCGATATCTTCGCCGCTGCGGGCATCATCGTCCTGGGCTTCCTGGAAACGGCGGAAGAAATCAGCACCCGTGATTTGAACGACATCAGCGTTTTTGCCATCGCGGGCAGCGAAGACTCAAAAATGGTCCTGCAAGACAACAAGGTGCAATTCCTGGTTGCGGTCGGCGATATCAAGCTCCGGAAAGCCGTCTACGAACGGGTCGCCGAAATCTCCAAGCGCCACGCCGCCAATGCCCAGCATCCCGGGGCTTGGATTTCGCCTTATGCGGCCATTGGATTTGGCAATCTGTTCAATTACGGGGTTGCGGTAAACGCAAATACCCAAATCGGGGACAACAACCTGGTCCACAGCGGGGCAGTCATTGAGCCAGACGTGACCATCGGTAATTATTGTACCGTGAGCGCCGGAGCCCGAATCGGAACCAATGCCTCCCTGGAAGACAATGTGTTTATCGGTACCGGTGCCATCGTCCATCCCGGAGTAAAAATCGGAAAAGGGGCCATGATCGGAGCAGGATCGGTCGTCCTGCGCGAGGTCGAAGAAGGCACCACCGTCTTCGGCAATCCGGCCCAAGCGGTCGAATAATCCCCCTCCGGTTCGATTCGGGAAGGTGAAAAAGCGATTCGTCGAATAATTGTAACCGCTGAGTCGGGATCACCCGGAAGAATCGTGCCTTTCGCCTACTTTGGGAGAAATCGGAACTTCCATCTACCCGAATGAAACACGGCTACAACTGCTTCCTCCTTGCATTATTTTTACTGATTACCGCTGGAACCGGCCGAGCTTCCCACATTTTTGGTGGCCAGCTTGAGTACAACTGCCTCAATGCCTGCACGGTGAGCGTCACCGTCAATACCTACCGGGATTGTGCCGGAACGACCATCATCTTTCCTACGGGAGTCACAATTTCCTCGGCCCAACCAGGCTGTACTTCCCTGCCGGTGGACATCAGCGGCACACCGAGCCTCGCTTTCACCGACATTTCCCCGGTCTGTCCGGGTACGGCGACCCTTTGCTCCTCGGCCAGCGCCAGTATCAGTGGCTTCGAACTGTACCGCTACACCCGGGAATATGACATCTGCCAAGCCACGGCGAATTGTGCATTTGACCTGACCTGGGAAACCTGCTGCCGGGCAAGTTTGCTGCCGCTGCAAAACTCCGGCAATACCGCCATGTGGGCCGGCGCCACCTTGAATACCGGGATCACCCCGTGCAATTCGGCGCCCGCCTTCCTCACCGAAGTCCCGACCTACCACTGCGAGAACCAGACGTTTGAAGTCGCCCTCGGAGCTTACGATGCCGACGGCGATTCCCTGGCGTTTGTGTTGGATTCCTGTCGCGGCATGGGCGGAATGGGGCTGAGTTACATTGCGGCCTTTTCGCCCAGTGCGCCCTTTGGCACCAACTTTACCAGCAGCTTCGATGCCCTGACCGGAAACCTGCGTCTCACGCCCAATCCCGGCAACATTTCGGTATCGGTCGTGTGCCTGAAGGTCGAAGAATGGCGCAACGGCACCCAAATTGGCACCAGCAACCGCGACCTGATATTCACCGCGCTCCCCTGCCCGGGCAACAACGCCCCCGAGTTTGCTGCCTACAGCAATGTCTCCCCCAACGCCAACGCTCTTGGTGACGTCTTCATCGTTCCCCCCGGCCAAACCTTGAGCTTTGACCTGGGCAGCAGCGATCCCGACCTCGGGCAGACTTTGTCCTTGTTCTGGGACGGCAATGTACCCGGAGCGACCTTCGCCGATGCCACCAACGCCGCCGTATTGGACTCGGTCACCGGAGCCAGCCCAACCGCTCGCTTTAATTTTACCCCCGCCACCGCCGGCACCTACCGCTTCACCGTGACCTTGCAGGACGATGCCTGCCCCCTACTGGGCATCAAAACCCGTCAAATCGCCGTCGTAGCTGGCAGTTTGCCCAATCCTCCGGACATCTCCGGGCAGATTTTGGATCACCTCAGCGTCCCCCTCGCCAATCAGCGGGTCTATCTCATCAAGCACGATACCGCAGTGCAATCGCTGACCGCGGTCGACTCCACTTTCACCAATCCCAACGGCTACTACAGCTTCACCGGCATCCAGGACTCGGTCCTTTACGTCAAAGCCGCGCCCGATTCCGGCGCTTATCCCAACGATCTGCCCACCTACGCGGATACCGCCCTTTTTTACAGCGGTGCGGATACCTTTTCCGTAGCCAATGTCCCCTACACCGTCAATTTCAGCACGCTCCTGGGCAGCAATCCCGGCGGTCCCGGCTTCATCGGAGGTCTGATCGCCCAGGGGGCCAACAAACGCCAGGGCCCGGGCGATCCCGTACCCGGGCTGCGCATCTTCCTTTTGGATTCGGCCACCAATGCCCCACTTGACTACACCGACACCGACGCGAATGGCTATTTTTCCTTTGCCAATATTCCCACCGGCAGCTACAAACTGGTGCCCGACCGGGCCGGAATCAGCACGAGCAATGTTCCCGTCGTCACCCTCGCCCTCGGCAATCTGGTGCAGGACAGCATCGCCTTTCTGTTGCAGTCCACTCACCTGGAATTCGCACCGGAACCAGTGGGCGTCTCCCCCGGACCCGGCGAGCTGGTGTGGTACATTGCCTCCCCCGGCGGTACGGCTCCCCCGAGCCTCCACCTGGAACTGCCGGTCGCGGCTCCCGTGGCGGTGACCGTCTACAACATTGCTGGGGCTACCGTCGGGCAGATATCGACGGCACTGGCCACCGGTCGTCACCGCATCCCGCTGGACATCGCGCCGACCGCCTCCGGAATCTACCTCCTAGAGATGCAGATCGATGGCGTTCCGTACCGAAAGAAATTTATCCGCCATTGAGCGGCTCGGAAACCTACGCTTGCGATCACCAAGGTCCACCCCGAATTCGTCAGAATTGCTTACCCAAACCCTGCTAACGCTACTTTCAATTTGTCTGAATGGGCGGATTGGGGCCGGCCTTGGTGAGCGCATCCCAGAAGTTCGAGAAGGCACTTCGCCGTTCGGACTCATATTGTGACCGTTCGGCAGCCCCTAAGAACGGCTGAATCACAAAAGTCCTATATTCATCATAAATCAGTCGCACTTAACGTGGCGTTGCGGTAAGGTTCCCCATTTTTTATCGCTCTGCGCCTACAACCAATAAATCAGATTGCGGATCGGGCATTCCGTCGCCCTAGGAACGAATAGCGTTCTTTGCTGGACACGGCTATCGTGTTCTACTGCAGCAATTTGATTGAATACTGCATGTCCCCATTTTCTGTCTGTCTGATTCTTACCTTGACGATCCATGCACCAAAGACTACTACTTCTCACCGCTTGCCTGTTTGCCCTTTTGCTGGGCGGTCCCTCCTCTGCCAAGGCTTCTCATATCGTGGGCGAGGAAATCGAATCCATTTGCCTGAATGCCTGCACGACCCGGGTCGCCCTGCGCGTCTACCGCGATTGTACCGGCTCGGCCTTCATCACCAACAACATCACCTTTTCCCCTACCGGGAGCTGTAGTTCCGCCCCAGCCCCGATCACCAACTGGTCGGTACAACAAATAATTGAAGTCACTCCGATCTGTCCCACGGTAGCGACCGCTTGTTCTACCCCCGGTGCTCCCATCAATGGCATCGAAGAATACTACTGGTTCCGGGACTACGATGTCTGTAACCTGGGCAGCACCACCAATTGTACCTTCGCGGTGAGCTGGAACACCTGCTGCCGCAACAGTGTGATTACCTCGGGGGCCGCCAATGGCGGGATCTACATCGAGAACCAAGTCGACTTCTCCGCCGGTTGCAACAATTCACCCCAGTTCACGAACTATCCGCTCTTCATGGCGTGCCAGGGCCAGCCCTACACCATCCACCAGGGAGCCTACGATCCGGACGGCGACTCGCTTTCCTTTACCTTGACCGCGTGCCAGGGTTCGATCAATACTCCGGTGATTTACGGCACGGGCTACTCCCCGACCGCTCCGCTCGGGCCTTCCTGGCAGGTCAACTTTGATCCCGTCACCGGCATGATGGAACTGGTTCCCCAGCCGGGTAACCTCGTCGTGGGCGTCATTTGCTTCGCGGTCGATGAATGGCGCAACGGCCAAAACATCGGGACGACCTACCGCGACATGCAGGTCCAGGTCTTGACCTGCCCGGCAAACAGCCAGCCCACCTTCAGTACCATTAGCAACCTCAGTGCCGGTGCGGCCCTGACCGTCCCCAACATCATCAATTTCTGTGGCTCCGGCCAATTGTGCTTTGACATCAGTGCCAGTGACGCCGATTCAGCCACTCAATCGATCAGCTTGATGTGGGACGCTAACATCACCGGCGCCACCTTTTCCCAGGTCGGCAATCCCACCGTCACCGACACGATCACCACGACCAACAGCTCTCCAGCCGGACGCTTCTGCTGGACTCCGACTTCGCCGGGCGTGTACCAGTTCCTTCTCTCCGTCGAAGACAATGCCTGCCCCATCGCCGGGCAGCAAGAGCAACTCATCACCATCAATGTCGGCGGCACCAATACCTCGGCCAACCTGATCACCCAGGTTGGGGTACTCGATACTTGCAGCGGCACTTTCCCGACCCTGACCGCGACCGGTGGCTACACAAATTATTTCTGGAACAACAACGCAACCACGCAGTCCATCGTTGCCACCGTACCCGGCACTTACACCCTCCTCGCCAACAATGGCGGCGCCTGCGGTGACGTCGACACCGTTGTGGTCGTGGACCAATCCCAGCCGGAAATCACCGGTACGATCTTCACCAGCACCGCCCAGGCCCTCGCCAATCAAAAGGTCTACCTCATCGGCTACGACACCACGCTGAACGCCCTCTTTGCCGAGGACTCCACCTTTACCAACGGATTCGGCGTGTATTCCTTCTGCGGAGTCAATCTGGATACAGTGTACATCAAGGCCGCTCCCGACAGCGCGACCTACCCGACCCAAATGCCCACCTACGCGGATACGGCGGTATGGTGGAACAACGCCACCGCAATCGCCGCGACCAGTTTCCCCACCGTCGTCAACTTCCAGACCCGCTTCGGAACGAATCCGGGCGGACCGGGCTTCATCGGCGGGCTGATCGCCCAGGGCGCAAACAAGAATGCCGGTCCCGGCGATCCCATGCCCAATGTCACCGTCGTGCTCTACAGCAAGACCCAGAACTACGTGATCGACCAGACAGTCACCGACGCCAATGGCTACTTCTCGTTTGTGAGTATCCCCTTCGATGACTACGCGGTGAGCGTCGACGTACCTGGAGTGGACAACATCAACGTCCCGTCCCTGCTGGTCGACGCCGCGACCCCAAGCTACGACAGCCTCGACTTCCGGCTGCACACGACCTATTTTGAGCTGGTGCTGCCGGTCAGCCTCCCCCCGCGGGTCACCGATCTACAATTCACCGCTTACCCCAACCCGGCGCGCGGGGCCTCGACCATCGCCCTCGAATTGCCGAGTGAACAGGACGTGAGCGTCCAGGTGTACGACATCCGCGGGGCCGCCGTTGCCGAGATCACCCGAGGAATCCTGGTCGAAGGCACCCACCGTTGGACCTTCGATGCCCAGGAGCGGGGCTTAGGTGCCGGCGTGTATTTCATTCGCCTGCAAACCCCGGACCGCACCGAACTGATCAAGCTGGTACAGATGAATGACTGACGTACCCGATCCCGATATAATTCAGCAGATATTTCCCGGGCGGCGCGCAAGTGTCGCCCGAACTTTTTAAGGTGCGGAAGGTTCATTGGAAAACGAACTCCAATGAAGTACCTCATCACCGGCGGAACGGGCTTGGTCGGAAGCCACCTCATCCCCCAACTGTTACAAGAGGGGCACGAAGTCCACAATTTGAGCCGCCGCTCCCGGTCCTCAAAACACGCCGGCCTCACCCACCACCAGTGGGACGGCAAGTCCGTCCCAACCGCGGTAGGCCCGGTCGACGCCATCGTCAACCTGGCGGGGGCGACCATCGGCAAGCGGTGGTCGGAGTCCTACAAAAAGCTGATCTACGATAGCCGCGTCGATGCCACGACCGCTTGCGTGAACTACATCCAAGCCCAGCAAACACCGCCCCAGGTCTTCATTTCGGCTTCCGGCTACAACTACTACGGCAATATCTTCACCGAGACCCTGGACGAAAGCGCACCCGCGGGCGAGGGCTTCATGGCGGAGGTCTGTGTGGACTGGGAAGCGGCCGCCCAAGGGACGGGCGTGCGCACGGTCAATCTCCGCACTTCGGTAGTGCTCGACGCCAAAGAAGGCCCCCTGGCCAAGCTGCTGACGCCGTTCCGGCTGTTTGTGGGGGGACCGACCGGAACCGGGAAGCAGGGCTGGCCCTGGATTCACGTCGAAGACATGGTCCGGGCGATCCGCTTTCTGGCGGATACGGAAGGGATCTCCGGCCCGATCAACATGGTCGTCCCGCGCCATGGCAACATGGATGACTTCGCCACCACCCTGGGCAAGGCACTCGGACGTCCCAGTTTTTTTCGCTTGCCCAAAGGTGTCTTGGAAATTATTTTTGGGGAAATGTCGGTCGTATTGTGGGGCGGTGGGTTCATCGTTCCGAAAGCCCTGCAAGACCACGGTTTTGAGTGGAAATTTCCCGAACTCAAGCCGGCCTTCACCGACCTGCTGCAGCGCTGAGTCTACCGATTACATTGTTCATTATGCAAAAGGCAACCCTCCTTTTTGCCTTGCTATACTTGCTTATCCCACACGCCCACAGCCAGCCCCTTACGGTAGGTTTGATCCAGGCGGACCAAAACCGTTCCGAGATCGGTTACACCCTGTTTGCCCCGATGCGGTCGACCGAGACGTACCTGGTGGACAACTGCGGTCGCGTCGTCAATCAATGGTCCAGCGGCCGCAAACCCGGTCTTTCTACCTACCTGACTCCGGACGGCAACCTGCTGCGCGCGCAGTTTGAGCCGAACAATCCAACCTTTTTCTCCGGTGGAGGGCGGGGGGGACGGCTGCAAATGTTCAACTGGAGCGGTAACCTCATCTGGGACTATTTGCTGTCCGATCCCTGGGAAATGCAGCACCACGACCTCATTCCCCTGCCGAATGGCAATGTCCTCACCCTGGTTTGGTCACTGCGGACGGCCCCCGAATGCATCGCCGCCGGCCGCAAACCCTTCCAGATCAACGACAATGAACTTTGGAGCGAGAAGCTGGTCGAACTGCGCCCCATCTTTCCGGATTCCGCCGAAGTGGTCTGGGAATGGGATGCCTGGGACCACCTGATCCAGGATTTTGACTCCACCCAAGCCAATTACGGTCCCGTGCGGGATCACCCCGAACTCCTCGACATCAATGTCCTGGGCTTGAGCTACGGCGGACGCGACTGGCTCCACGCCAATGGCATCAACTACAACCCAGAGCTGGACCAGATCCTGATGAGCATCCGCCACACCAACGAAATCTACATCATTGACCACAGCACCACCACGGCGGAAGCGGCCGGACACACCGGGGGACGCGCGGGCAAAGGGGGTGACTTCCTCTTTCGCTGGGGCAGCGATGTCGTGTTCCGCCGGGACTACTACGTCGACCGGGACCTCCACGGCCAGCACAATCCGACGTGGATTCCCGAGGGCCGTCCCGACGCGGGCAAAATCATGGTCTTCAACAACGGCTGCCAGCGTCCCAGCGGGGTCTATTCGGAGGTCTTGGTCCTCGATCCCATCGTAGAGGCCGACGGCAACTACCAATTGCTCCCCGACAGCACCTACTACCCCGACGTGCCCTACCGCGCCTGGTCGGCACCGGTTCCGGAAGATTTCTTCGCCAAGTACGTTTCCGGGGCCCAAATGCTCCCCAACGGCAACTTCCTCATCAGCCAGGGCACGGACGGCCGCCTGATCGAAGTTACTCCCGACAACGAAATCGTCTGGGAATACATCAACCCGGACGCTGGCTCGGTGATCGTGGCCCAGGGAGATACGCTCCCCCCCGGCACTTCAACCTATTACCTCAGCAATCCCCTGTTTCGGGCATTTCGCTACTTTGCGGACGATCCCGCCCTGGTGGGAAAATCACTGGTAGCCGGGGCCCCAATTGAGCCGAACCCCGCTCCGAGCGATTGCCGTCCGGTTTCGGCCACCCCCACCGCTCCCGGGGAGTTACCCCGCATTTACCCCAATCCCGCCACACAGCGGGTCCACGTCGCATTTCCCCAACCCCAAACCCGGTCCTACCGCGTGGGCAATGCCCTGGGTCAAATCTGGCGCCAAGGCACCACCGAACCGGGGCGGCTCGATTTGGAAGTGGCCGACTGGCCAGCGGGAATGTACTGGATTCAGATCACCGGCTTTGCTCCGACGCGGTTGCTCGTGCAGTAATCTCCGGACGTCCGCGCGGGGACGAACCCGCCCCACTGGCATGGGAAGGCATTCCTTCGTAGCTTTCTCGCCTTGGACCGCCGGCGGCAGAATATCGTCAACTTTTTTCACGCCTGGAGTGCAGGTTCCCTGCTGTTCTTCGCCGGGATCATCCTGTTTTCCTCGGCGGGTCGCGACGATGTATTCAAGTCGCTTTGGCCGGCCTGGACGCTCTCTGAATTCGGACAGATCGTGAATTACAATGGGGAAGTGCTGGAACAAAGCTCTTCGCTGTTGCAGGTATTGCTCGTCGGGGGCCTACACCGGGTCCTGGGGGGGGACATCGTGTTGCTGGGGGGCCTGCTGGCGGTACTGTGTGGCATGGGCAGCGTCATGTTCAGTCAGTGGCTGGCCCAGGAGGTGGGGCTGTCGACCGCGCGGATGCGCTGGACGACCTGGCTGGTGGCGGCGAGCAGTTTCGTGGCCTATTGGTCCTGGGGGGGATTGGAGGCCAGCCTGGCCGCGCTTTGCTTTTTGCTGTTCACGGTCGCGGTACTGCGCTTTGTCCGCCGGGGCGGTTGGCCGGGATTTTTGCTGGCCAGTGCGGCGTTTCTCCTGGTGCGTCCGGAAAATGGCTTCATTGCCGTATTTGCCCTTGGCGGGCTGGGAATTGCGACTTGGTGGCGGCCGTCACCGCACTGGTCGGGCAGACGCATTCGTACGGCGCTGCTGGTGGTGGGCGGCATGGCAATTCTCCTCGCGCTCGTCCGGTGGGGGGCCTTTGGTGCCCTGGTGCCCCACCCCGTCCTGGCCAAGGCGGGCAGTTGGGGATTGGGTAAGGTTTACCGGGGCGCCGCCTACTGGTTCTGGCAGATGTGGCGCCACCCCGAATTTCTCGTGCTCAACCTGCTCTTCCTGGCTGGGATCATTGCGGCGATGCGCCGACGTGCGCTGGAAAAGCTGTGGCTGCCCCTGGCACTACTGCTGAGTGCGGGGGCGTTTGTGGTGTTTTCCGGGGGCGATTGGATGGAAAATGGGCGCTTCGTCGTGCCGATGATGCCGCTGTTTATCGTGCTGACGCTCGCCCTCTGGGAACGGGGGGGCCGCCGCGGAGTGCGCTGGATCCCGATCTTGTTTTTCCTGGTGGAGGGCTTCGGGCTGGTCCACACGGCGCGCTTTCATTCGACCGGGCAGCCGCTCGGGTACACCACCGGACGGGCCAAAGGCGGCGCGGGCTACAGTTTTTTTGAGACGGCCAATCGGATTCACATGCGCGACCTGCTGGTCTGCCGTGCCCTAGAACGCACGGTGGGAAACATTTACCGGGAAAAACAAGCCCCCGTCACCCTGCTCAGTCAGCAAGCCGGCATGGTCATTTTCCACACCGCCCAAGCCCATTTTGGCCGGATCGACTTCATGGATTTGGTGGCCTTGTCCACCCACGATTTCCTGGTCTGTCCGGTGACCCGGAAGCGGGGAGCGACCTACGGCGGGCTGAACATGGACCTGTTCTACCTGTTTGCGGACCGGGAACGCTTGGCCGCCGAATGCGATTTTGTGCTGCCAGATATCATTTTTGACCTGGACAATGAGCGCCGCGAAAAGGAACTTCTCCTCACGGCAAATGGCTACACCTTGATCTACCGGCAAACCGGGGAGCTCCGCTCTTGGTTACCTGCACTTCCGGGACTGTACGTCGGGGCCGGGCAATTCATCGCCGTGCGCGATGAGTGGTTCGCGCGCATCAACTTTCCCTTTCAGGAACCTCTATTTGAGTAATTTTTACTGCTTGACTACCTTTTTCGTGGCCAGTTGTCCCTGCTCACCGGTGATGCGCAGGAAGTAAATCCCGCTCGGCAACGGCTGCTGGGAAAAGGTAAATCGGTTCAAGCCGGCCTTGCCTTGCGTGCGCAGTAGGGTCTCGACTTTCCGGCCCTGCAGGTCGTAAAGTGCAATGTCGACCGCTTGCGCGTGCTCCAAGCGGAATTCCAGCCCAACCAGGTCGGTAAAGGGATTCGGGAATGCGTTGGCGTCGACGGTCGTCGGCGGAGTTTCGGGCCGCGAAACGATGCCGGGGTGATTGAATTCGGCCACCCAGGTCGCCGGGATATGGCTGGACTGGCCCCAGGTGCCGGCCATCCAGGCCCGCCCGAGGGTCGGTCCGTAGTCCAGTTGCATGCCGGAATAGTCTCCCCAGCGTTCCAGGGTATCGGAAATCGCATTGATGAAGCCCGATCCCCGGCGCGCAATGACCAGGTCCGAATAAAGGCCCTGCCCATTCGAGTAGATCACTCCGCAACCCGGGTGCTTGGTATTGTAGGGCCCCGAATAACTGACCCCAATCAAGGCGTCGTTGTCGGTATAAGAAAGGCCGAACCAGGTGATCCCGCCGTAACCGTAGCCCACCGAGTCGTCGCGGAGGACATTTGCCGTTACCGTGAGCGGGGAGGAAGTGCTGACCATGGGAATGATGCCGTGGTAGACGCCCGGCAGTCCGGTGATGGTATCGGTGCAGTTCCCGACGAATTGGATGTTGTCGTTTTCGATAAAGGCATCGAGCCAGCGCGCATCATTGGTGGCCAAGCGCTGGCTGATGACCTGCGGTGCATTGGTGGGGACACTGTAGGGAACATCGGCCAGGGCAAAATCCACGGTGTACTGCGGATTTCCATTGAGGGTATCGGTGATTTCCATCACAAATACGGTGTCGTTGCTAGCGGCAAAGTTGCGGTTGGAGAGGAGGTACAAATTGGGGCCGTAGGGCAATACGCCGCCCTGCACGGGGCACAGGTTGCGGATCGGCGCGCCCCCGAAGGTCGGGCGCTCCCAGAGGCGGGTTTCCAGGGTGTCCCCGGCGTAGCCATTGTCCAGATCGATCTGCCAGCAGATGCTTTTGTCAAATCCGGTCTGCCAGGGCTCTCCGTTGCGCAAGAGATTGCCGGTGACGAACAATTCGTACTCGGTCAGCGCAATGATCGGGTAATCGGTCCAGAGGGTATCGTTGAGCGGATCACCCGGCAAGGCGTACAGGTTCCAGTCGCCAGTGGGATCATTGGTTGCGGAAAATCCCACGACAATGTTGTTGGTGGTGCTGGTAAATCCGCTCAGGCACACGATGATGAAGCGGTCGTGGCGCGGATCGTAAAGTGCCCGCGGGTCAAATTGATCCTGGGACACATTCAGGGTATCCGACCAGGCTTCCAGCGAGATGGTTTTAAGGGTATTGCCATCCCGGTCGTGCATCCAGATATTCGAATTGATCACCGAAAGGACAAAGTTGCCGCCGACAGCGAGGTCATTGTCATTGGGGACACCTTGGATGGCGATATTGCTGCGGAAATTGCGTCCCATCCACGGTTCCAATGCTCCACCATTTTGCTTATTGGCCGGGGCATCGGGGGTGCGTCCGCCGTACTTTGCTTCCTGCTGCTGCTTGACTGCTTCCAAGGTATTCATAGCTTCCGAACCGCCGGGAAATGGTTTCTGGAGGCGCTGTAAATGGGGAAAATAGTCGACCTCCACCGCCGCGACGTCGACGGTACCGGCGCGGGGAATGTCAAATCGGTGGGACTCCTGGGCGGGAGCGACGGATCCGGCAAGCAGGAGAAGGAGCAGAATGTAGAGAGGCTTCATTTCTTATTTTTTGAAGGGCAAACCCGGAAAGCAACCCCGCTTGGGGGCCACAGCCGTTCCGGTTCCCTGAATTTAACTATTTCGCGCTTTTTGGGAAAATATCGCCCCGACGTTCTGAAAATTTGTCGGTGGCGATCAGGGGTAGTTTAAATTTAGCCTTAAATTTTGCCAGTGCCGATCTACCGCGTGATTTTTCCCCGCCGCTCAGAGGCGGTTTAAAATTGGTTTGTGAAATTTGCTAGCGCAGATTTTTTGTCTCTCAAAGCTCATTTTGGAGTCCATAGCGGAAGAGAGGCGGAAAAAGATGCCATAGCAAAATCACAGGATTAAATTTAAACCGCCGCTCAGGCAATCGGGGCGTACTCCGGATACAGGCCGAGGATCCCCCGCGCGCTGGCTTCGCAGATGCCCCGTTCGGTAATGAGTCCGGTCACCAAACGGGCCGGTGTCACGTCAAATCCGTAGTTCACCGCGGCGCTCCCGTGGGGCATAAGTTGAACCCGGCCAATGTCCTTCCCGTCCCAACCCTGGATGTGGGTCACTTCCTCAGCGCTCCGGGTCTCGATGGGGATGTCACGCAGACCGTCTTCGATGGTCCAGTCAATGGTCGACCCGGGCAAAGCGACATAAAAGGGGACGCCATTGTCGTGGGCCGCGAGTGCCTTGAGGTAGGTGCCGATTTTGTTGGCGACGTCCCCGGCCACGGTGGTGCGGTCACTCCCGACGATAACGACGTCCACCCTGCCATGCTGCATCAGATGCCCCCCGGCATTGTCGGCGATCACCGTATGGGGAACCCCGTGCTGTCCGAGTTCCCAGGCGGTCAGGCGCGCACCCTGGTTGCGCGGGCGAGTTTCATCCACCCAGACGTGGACCGGGATGCCCGCGTCGTGGGCCTGGTAAATGGGAGAAGTTGCGGTTCCGTAGTCGACGCAGGCCAGCCAACCGGCATTGCAATGGGTGAGGATATTGAGCGGAGCACCCACTTTTTGGGCACTGAGCTCGCGCAGTCGTTCCAGACCATACTCCCCGATTCGGCGGCAGGTCGCAACATCTTGTTCGGTGAGGCGGTGGGCATTTTCCAATAGCAACGCGGTACGTTCGGCGGGCGACTGATCCTTGCCCAGGGCAAGGAACTGTTGTTCCAGAGCCCAGGCCAGGTTGATCGCAGTGGGACGCGTCCCACGGAGCAAATCAGCCGCGGACAACAAGCGTTCGGCAAAATCCGGCACATCGCCAATCTCGCGCGCCGCCAGATAAAGTCCATAGGCTGCCGTCATCCCGATCAAGGGTGCGCCTCGCACGTGCATGTCGCGGATGGCGGTGGCCACCTCCGCTACGGTGCGCAATTCTTCGACCACAAAGGCAAACGGCAAATGCCGTTCGTCGATTATTTTGACGGTGGTGGGATCCCCGGGATCCATCCAGATGGTGCGTTGGGCTTTGCCGTTGACTTTCATTGCGGAGAGATTTGCCACAAATGTAGGGGGTAGCGGTGAATATTCCGCCTACCTCATCATTCAGCGTGTTTTTACCGAAAAGGATAAGAAAAACCACCTCCGGGGAGGAGGCGGTCTCTTCAAGTAATCGATGATGCGTATAGAGAATTGTTGATTGATTGGCGTCTCTTATATATCGGTCGCTCAGAGAGCGAAATAATGTCTTGCTTTAAGAATTTAGATTATAGATCGATGCGATTGTATGATCAAATGTAAGGATTACATCGATAAATACAAAAAAAATCAGGGTAAATAGACGCAATTGGTCGACTAATCGGGAGGATGTGTAAGAATATAATTCGGTCTTCTGAAAGCTAATCATTTGAAAACCAACACATTTTTGGTGTATCGGACCTCTTCAAAATTAAGCGTCAAAAAAACCGTACGCCCTCCGAGAACTAAACGATTTAGGGAAAATTTATCACTGTAAGATTCCGCAAAGACTTGCCCGGATTTTTATGAGCGGCTCACGCTTGGAAAATGATCCACGTGGGGCAGCAACAAAAGGCGGTCGCGGCCACGCAACCTGCGCAACCGCGACCGAATGTTCCGTCCCGTCGGAGACGGTTATGTATAAGATGCTGCCTTTAGCAGCATATTGAATCCGATTTGGTAAATCGCAAGCAGCGCAATCGCGTGCGGCCCCAAGACAAAAAATGCCGGGATCAGATAGGTCAGAAACAGCCCCCGAATCAGCGTACGGTGGCGCTGCACCCAAGGAAGCTCAATGACAAAAAGAAAACGGAAAAAGGCCAGCAGCAGGTCAGTGGACTGGGCCAGAATCAGTTGGAGGTTGTAGGCCAAACTGATGGTGAAGCGGTTTGATGAGGTCAATTGCATTGGTTGGTGGTTGTCTTTCAGTCGGTTCACTTGATAGATGCGCAGACGGCAAACTTTCCATAATCGGCTGCGGAAAACTTCCCTCTCCGTTCTTCAAGACCTTAGACGCAATTCCAATGCCATACTCGCGCCCCAGTAAGAATTTTTCGCGGAAAATTTTCAATTGTGGGCTTTGTTTGGATGCTACTGAATCACTCACTCACGGCAACGCAATCCCCCTCGGATATCGGAAATCAGGCAAGCAAAAAATCCGATTCCCAATGAACCAGTACCCGAAAGGCAACTGAGTGGTCATTGGGAATCGGAAGTGAGAGATCGGTAGTTTCCCGATTAGAAGACGTACTTGAACTGGAGGCTGAAGTTCCGCTGCCGGCCGATAATGCCGGGCAGTTCGGCCCATTCGGTGTTGAAAGCATTGTCGCAGGCCAGGGACAGTTTCATGCCGTCCACCAAGTCCACCGTCGCGATGAAGTCCACCAGGGTAAAACCGCTGGGATGGGCTTTGACCCAGTCGGCAGAGCCCGGAATGGCAATGTACAGGAACTCATCAATTCTCTCCACAAAGCTCTTGTAGCGCAAGTTGGTGGTCAGGGCGAAGCGTCCGTAGCCCACCGTAGCGCTGAAGCGCGCCAGCCAACGCGAACGGTACTTGAGGAATTCCGGATTGTCGTAAAGCTTATTGGGATCGCCCTCGGGAAAAAGCATCGCGGCAAATTGGCCCAACGCTTCCAGCGTAAACGCACTGTCCTGCGGCCCAATTGTGTTGAGGATGTCCACTTGATTGGCGGTATCCGCCGGATTCAGGTTGCGCGGATCCAGCCAGGTCACGCCCCCGGAAAAGTTGAAGAAGAAATCGTCGTAACCGGCCTGCACCAGAGTCGTCACTTCCACCCCCGAGATGCGGGCATCGGCCACATTGCGGGCCGAGAAGCTCGGATCATTGGTAAAAAGGTACTGGATCACTTCGGTGGGGCCCAAGGAGTCCGGTAGGGCCACGCCGAATTCAATCATGTTGTCGTAGTCCATCATGAATCCCGCCACGTCGAGGTAACCCTGAACGAAACGGTCCCGGCCACCGGTGCGGAAGCCCTGGCGAATCCCAAGTTCCGCGCTCCAGCCTTTTTCCACTTGGATGTCCGGATTGGGGAGAATGAGCAAGCCGCTGGCATTCGTGGAAGTAAAGCGTTCTGCCACTGAGGGACTGCGAAACGCCTGCCCGAAGGAAGCACGAATGTTATTTCCGGCAAAGGTATTGTAGTTCATTCCCGCCCGGAAAATCGGCGCTTGCTCTACCTTGTTGCCGTACTGATCACCGCCTCCGATGTACCAGTAGTCGTAGCGCGCGCCCACCGAAGCGTTCAGGCGGGGCGTGATTTCGGCATCCATCTGCGTGTAGACCGCTACATTGACCGAGGTGTAATTCCCCCCGATCAGGGTAGTATCGGTGATGGCATCGCCCCCGGCAGTAAAGCCGGTCGTATCGATCTGCACGTCGCCATATAGGCTATCCCCATTGGCGAAGTTGAGCTGGTTGGAGATCCCGCTCACCCAGGTGATGCGTTCCTTGCCGGTGGTTTTGTCCGGCCACAAGCGCGTAGTGTACTGATAGTCATTGTAGACCAGGCGGTTGTTGTTGTTTTGCTCAGTATCGTTCGTGTTGCGGTTGCCCATGATCCGGCCGCGGTAGTAGTGCAAGTTGTTTTTCTTGGTGAGGTAGCGAACGAAAGGATCGATGGTGAAGCGGTCGTTGAACTGGCGGCGGCGGGAATTTTGGCCGGAAAGTGCACCCGCTGAATTCGGAATCGGAGCCCCCACAAACGGTTCCACCGTGTCGGCGGGCAGGTAACTGTCCCAAAACAGGAAGGTGGAACTGGAGTCAAAACGATAACTGGCATTGACCCCCCAATTCATCCCGGGGATCTTTTTGGGGCGAAACTTGGTCATGACCATGACGCGGCCTTGCTCCGCTTCGGTATCGTTGCGCCAGCCGGACTCTTTCCAGAAACCGCCGAGCAGTGTGATGTCGTTGTTCTTCTCCTTGCCAAACTTCCGGCTGTGGAAGACGTTGATCGAGCCTTCGGTAGCGTTGCCGTCGCCGTCCCAGTCCAGTCGGGGATCCCGTGGAGCGTCAAAGATGGTTCCGATGGCGCGAATCGAGGTCTTCGCCGTGTCCGGTGCATCACTGGTGAGCACGTTGATAACCCCACCGAGTGCCGAAGAACCGTAGAGGACCGAGGAGGCCCCTTTCATGATCTCAATCTGGTTGATATTGTCAACGGGGATCAGATCAAACTGGGCAAAGGCGGCATCGGGGGAAAGCAAGGGAAGGCCATTGAGCATGACCATGACCCGGGAACCCACGCCGTAGGCATAGCCACTGGACCCGCGGATGTTCGGTTGACCATCGATGATGTCCACACCGGGAGCTTGGGTGAGGGCATCTTCGACTTCGTTGGTAACCTGCAGGTCCACTTTTTCCGAGTTGACCACTTCGACGGATGCGGTGACTTTGGAGAGATCTTTGGCGTGGCGCCCTTCGATGAAGACGACTTCGCCGAGGGTAATTCCGGAGTTCTTGTCCACCCCGAGGGTGATGTTCAGCTCGTAGAGCGATTTTCCAGATTCAGTGGTGACGACGAGGGTGGTATCTCCGTAGCCGAGCGAACGGATAAGCACGTTGATTTCCGGGGCCCGGGTCGCCTTGATTTCAAATTGGCCGTTTTCGTCGGTGATCCCACCTTTTCCTTCGGCCGGGAGTCCGTAAGTCGCACCTTCCAGCGGGGAATCGTCGGTGGCGTCCCTCACCGAGCCTTTAATGGTGACAGTTTGTGCCGAGAGGTTCAGCCCCATCAAGCAGCATACCGCGACGGCGATGGCCCACCGGATAACTTTTTTGGGATTGGTCATACAATATCTAATTGGGTAAAGCTAAAGCAACGCGAAAAGACTTTCCGTCAACTTCAAGGCGCTGACGGAAAGTCTTTTCACAGTCTACATGATCGATCAATTGAGGGAAACAAGCTTCCGGGTGGTCTGGAATTCGCCGTCATTCATTTCGAAGCGAACAAAGTACACGCCCGGGGAAAGCGTTCCGTTGAGCATCACGGGCAGGACGTGGCGACCAGCATTCTGTTCACCGGCATGGATCGTGCGCACTTCCTGGCCATTCTGGTTGTAAAGGGTAACGTTCACGTCGGTCGTAAACGGGACATTGTAAGCTACCACCGAGTTGTCGACAACTGGGTTCGGCTTCACTTGCAGGTCCACTTGCTCGGACAAAGATGCGTCGAGATTCACCGGCGGACCGATCCGGTAGTAGACGATGATGTCATCGTTGACCGACTGTGGGCCGATGATCGGCACGGTCACCCAGCCTTGGCCCGTGACGGTCGCGGAATCCCAAAGCGGATAGGCGGGGTTTTGTTGGGTCGGCGTACCAAATACCGCCACGCAACCACGGGTCAGTTCGCCCGGCGTCACAAGGTAATTGCAGACCGGGTGGTTCACGTTGCATTCCCACTGGATACCGGGAGGCAAGTTGCTCACGCTGGTCACCAGAAAGGAATCAAACGGCACCGTTTGGCCGAGAACAGTCGTATCCGGCGGAAAAATAAAGTCGACTTTTTCGTTCGCGGCAAGGTTGACCGAAAAGTCCGGCAGAGTATCGCTCGGGAAAATTCCTACCGTCTGGATGGTGGAGTCGTGCATGCACATTTGCGCTTGCAGCGCAACCGTACTGGTAAATGTAACCACGGTAAGCAAAAGTGGCAGTAGTAAAAATTTCTTCATCTCAATAACTTTTTCCGTTTTTTAACCCTACTGTAATAAACGAATTTAATTCTTTTTTCCGTTTTCAAAAATTGTTTGTGCGCATTGTCGCGGCTTTCGATTGAAACCCGTACCGGATTTGCGACACTGCCCAAATCATTGATTTTTCGCTGAAAAAGCGGTTTTTGCCGATTGATTTCGCGGTTGAGGCGAGCCCCTGGCTTATTTTTCAAAGCTGGATCGGCCCCAATTGCCTGCGCCAAAGGTTCTCCTCCGTCGTCTTACCTGCATTTTCCCGCCCAACGATTGCGGATGCAAAATTGTCGGCGCCCCTGCCCTGACTGCAGGGGCCGGTCCCCGCATTTTCCCATTTTCCATCATATAACCGGCGCTTTTTCGTAATATTGAGTGATGCGTTGGATGATCCTTTTTGTGTGCTTGGGCTGGGGCCAATCTGCCTCCGGACAAATTGCGGCGGTGCGGGCGGCAGCCTACGAGGGCGATGGCATGGCCTGCCTCAAGTATTCAAAAGCGCTGTATAAAGGCACCTTGGTCGATCAGGACCGGGATTCGGCGGCCTACTATATGCAACGGGCTTTGCTGAGTGAAGACCCGGCGGTGCTGCAAAAAGCGGCCAAAGCCTATCAGTTTGGGCTGGGCGCGGACAAGGATGAGCGCGAAGCCTTAAGGATCCTGCGCCTTGCGGCGGCCCTCGGCCATGCCGAGGCCATCCTGGAACTCTCGGAAGCGTTCCGCTTCGGAATGGGCGTGGAGAAAAGCGATGATTCGGCGGACCACTACCTGAACCAGGTCGCCGAACTCGGTGATCCCGATGGACAGTTCCTGGTCGGAACGCGCTACTTGCAGGACGCGTTTTCCGCCCGCAACTATCCCCGAGGGCTCAATCTTCTCAAAAAAGCGGCCGAGCAAGGCCACACCCAAGCAAATTGGCGCTTGTGCGAGGTGTTTGCCGAGCGCGGCACTGGCACGCAATCGGACAATTACTACAGCCTCATCAAGGCCTATTCTTTTGCCGAAAAGGCGGCGGAGGACGATCTGCCGGAGGCACTGCTGTACTGCGCCCGGGCCCGCTTGCAAGGCCAGGGAACCCCACGCAACGATTCCCTCGCCATCCGCTACGTCACGCGCGCGGCCGACAGCCTGGTCTATCTCCCGGCCTACCTGCAACTGGGGGAACTGTACTGGGATGCCACGATGACCGGCGAAAAAGATCCGCTCCAGGCGATGCGGTGCTTTCGCTTGGTCAAGGAGCACCGCCGCGCCAATGCCGAACAGCGGGGAACGGCCGAGTTGGGCATTCATCAGATTGATCAGTACGTCAAGCACCTGCAAAACACCATGTTACAGGCGGGCGGTTGGGTTCCTCCCCGCACATTTGATTATTTCATCCGCGAATGATTTTCCGGGGGATTTTGTAAATTCCCAAAAATTGGCCGATCCATCCATGCAGCAGCGCTTGTCCTTTTTCGTATCTACATCCGTCCTGGCGCTATCGCTCCTGTTGACCGGGTGCCCGTCCCCGGAAGCGGCGCCTAAGGGCACGCCCCCGGCTCCCATTCAGGAAATTGCCTTGTCCGCTCCGGAAGACAGCCTCATTGTGCGCCGCATCGCCGCGGTAGGTGATTTGATGTGCCACAGTACCCAATTCAAATACGCCCGGGTCGCAGTCGACACCTTCGATTTTCGGCCTTGCTTTGCTGAGGTCAAGTCCTATTTGGCAGGGGCCGATCTTACGATTGGGAATCTGGAGACGGTTTTTGCCGGAAAGCGGGTGCCTTACGAGGGCTATCCGGCCTTCAATACCCCGGACGATTTTCTCGACGCGCTGCAGGAAGTCGGCTTTGATTTTTTGGTGACGGCGAATAACCACTCGATGGACCAGGGCGAAAAGGGGGCCCAGCGCACCCTCGACCTCCTGGACCGGTACGGATTTGCCCATACGGGCACTTACCGCACGCCCGCCGACCGGGATTCGATCCGGGTGGTCGACCTGGACGGCATCCAGTTGGCGATTGTGAACTACACCTACGGTACGAATGGCATGCCGATCCCGGAGGGCAAGCCGTGGATGGTCAATGAGATCGATACCGCGCTCATCCGCCGGGACATTGCGGCGGCGGTAGCGCAGGACCCGGATTTGGTGCTGGTGTTTTTTCATTTTGGGGTGGAAAATCAGCACGAACCCAACCGGGAGCAGAAGCGGGTGGTGCAACACGCGATTGACTGCGGAGCGGACATCATCCTGGGCGCTCACCCGCACGTGATCCAGCCCGTGGAGTACTTCAAAACCAACCAGGGCCGGCTGGACAGCGGTTTTGTCGCCTGGTCGCTGGGCAATTTTATCTCCAATCAGTACTGGCGCTACACCGATGCCGGAATGATTCTGGACTTGGAGGTAACCAAGGACACGCTCCGGGACACGATTTTCATCTCCGATGCCCGCTACTTACCGACCTGGGTATTTCGGGGAAAACACCCCATGAAAAAGATCCACGTGGTCCTTCCGGCGGAGAAAGGCTTGCAAGATTCCAGCTATTTCTACATCGATGCGGAATGGCAAAGCAAGATGCAGGAGGCCTTTGCGGACACCCGGAAGTACTTGAATCTATATCGGGAGATCGCGCTGTGGCGGGTGGAGGAGTGAGGGGATAGGCCCTTAATTGGGCTTGCTTAACTGCATAAATTTTCCCCAATGGGTGATTTTGGAATCACCTACGGTTAAAATGGGGATGGAAGAATAATTGCTCCGGGCAAAAATGGGGTAGGTGCATTCACGGCTCTGAGCTATATTTCTTTGTCCGGTATGCAGAAGGCAGTTCTGCCGCATCGCAACGATCAACCCAGAAAAAGATGAAAACCTACCGCAACCCTACCAAAACGAATTCCCATTGGCCCGATTGGTACCGGGAGCAGAATCTCAAACAGGCAAACCATCCCGAATCCGAGACGGCAAAAGGCCCGCCTTCCAGTTCTGAATCAACCAGCGGTATCCGGGACGGAAATGACTATTTCAATGAAAACGGGCAGTACCTTTACACCGATTGCGGCGGCAAGAATGAGATTCGAATTATTGATTCAACAACCTTCGATCAAATCACTGCACTGCATAGCCAAACCTATGGCCCCAACGGGATCTGCCTGGCGGATGACGTCACCGAACTAGACAAATATTTGTACGCGGCCAGCCGCAACCTCACCGCGACCGATTTTCGTGAAGGGCCCGGCGATCACTTGCTGGGAGGAATCGGACGGTATTACCTGCGAAAGGAGGGGAAATCAGATATTCCGGTAGGAATGGGGAGTAGCATGGGAAGTGCGGCCTTTACCACGATTGAGGAGAATCGCCGAATCGTGAACGTTTCAACTAATTTTGGGGACTTAACCGACTCCAATCTTGCCTGGAACAAATACCAAATGATCAATACGCTCATACATGAAGCCGGCCATTTCGAACGCCACTATGAGGTTGCTAAAAATGCGGAGGGAGAGGATACTTACCAGAGTAGGGGGACAGATGCTTCAGTTCCTGGGGGATCCGGGCGGCATCTGGAAGCGTACTGGGACCAGGTCAATCATTGGTCCTGGCAAAGGGTTGATCGGGAAAGCCAGGAATACGATCTTCAGGTCATTGCAATGCACATCGCATACCTAAGTTTAGAGGACAGAGCCAAGGCTACCGATTGGGTGCATAAATTCGAGGAGAAATGCGGAATTGTATTCAGAAAAATGACCAGCAGAAAAACGGAAAACGTGATTGAATGGAAGTGAGCAAGACAAAGCGGTATTATTGCCGGGGCTGTTTCTCCTGCTCCTCGCAGGTTGCGGCGATCAAATTTCAACTACGCAACTGGAATTGCGCTGGATTTCTGCCAGCATTGAAGCCCCCTCACCCCAGAGTCACGACGCCTACATGACCGATCATTTGGAAGTGCAGGTCATCAACCTAAGCACGGAAACCCAGCGTTTACATGTGCGAAAAGATTGGCGGAAAGGACAGGGGCCATTTATACTCACCTTGCCGAAAGGAGAAGTCACTTACGGTCGTCATTCAGGCGCAGCGGTCGAAACGGTTGCCCCTGGAGATAGTTTGCTCCTGCACCTTTCATCCTATGATCACTTAACCCCGGACCAAATCGTCCAGCGCAAAAAAGACTGGATCCAGCAGACCTTGCGCTACGTTCCGAGTTCACAACTGCCGGATTCGGTTTGGAAAACAGAACTCATGGTTGGGAGTCTAACGGAAAGGAAGCAATAGTTGTCCCTCCCCCCCTGATCTGAACTCTGCCCTCCCTCGGGCGAACGATAATTTTACATCGGGAGTAGTTGTGCGGAAAAATGCATGCAGCGCTGCGGTGCCGAAAGCGCGGCGCCACCCAACGGTTTACCATGCACGAAGGGGATCGCAGCCGCCCGGTACAGCGTGCGCACGCGATGATTTTCCCAACCTTGCATTTTTACCCCCATTCCCCCAAAACCACTGACCCCACAAAATTCCTATCTTTGCCTCCGGAAACGCCGCGCCATGCCCGAAGCCCATCCGGAACATATCAATCCCCGCGACACCGAGGAACGCCTCGCCGACCCTGAACTCACCGAGGACGGGCCCGACGAGGAGGGCATGTACGAGCACAAGCGCCTCTACGCCGATCCCGGACAGCGCCTCATGCGCCTCGACCAGTGGCTCACCACCCTGCTGCGCAACAAGTCGCGCACCATGATCAAAAATGCCGCCCTCGCTGGCTGTGTCCGCGTCAACGGTAAAACCGTCAAGCCCGCCTACAAAATCAAACCCGGCGATGAGGTCACCATCGTCTTTCCGACTCCGCCCCCGCCCGAACTCGCCCCGGAAAACATCCCCCTCGTCCTCGAATACGAAGACGAAGACCTCATCATGCTCAACAAGCAGCCCGGAATGGTCGTCCATCCCGGTGTCGGCAACTGGACCGGCACGATGTTGCACGCATTGCTCTACTACCTCAACCAGGAGCGGCTCGATGCCCCCCGCGAGGAATGGCAATTTCCCAGCCTCGTCCACCGGATCGACAAGGACACCAGCGGACTGCTCGTCATCCCCAAGACCGAATTTGCGAACCACTTTCTCTCCCGCCAATTCTACGAACGCTCCATCGACCGGCTCTACAATGCGATTGTCTGGGGCGACGTCAAAGAAGATGAAGGCACCATCGAAGGGCACGTGGGCCGCAGCCGCGGGGACCGCAAGCGCTTCGATGTCTATCCCGACGGCTCGGTGGGCAAGCACGCGATCACCCACTACAGAGTGCTGGAGCGGTTCCGGTTTGCCACCCTGGTCCAATGCAAACTGGAAACCGGACGCACCCACCAGATCCGCGTCCACATGAAGCACATCGGGCACACCCTGTTTGCCGACTGGTTTTACGGCGGAAAGAATGTCCTGGCGCGGTTGAGCACCCCCAAATATGAAGCCTTCATCCACAACCTGCTCACCGTCCTGCCCCGGCAGGCCCTCCACGCCCGGACCCTGAGCTTTACCCACCCGCGCACGATGAAAAAGGTCCACTTCAGTTCCGCCTTGCCGGACGATTTCCAGGCCGCCCTCGAAAAAATGCGCCTCTACCGCAAGGCCTACCTGGAATAACATCCTCCCGCCCCTGCCCGATTCCTCCACCATTTTATGGGTAAATTTCCTACCTTCATCGCGCAATGCCGGAAAATGCTGCGCCATACCGCCACGTGCCGTACCACCGTTCCCTGATCACCGAAGCGGAGATCACGGCGGTGACCGAGGCCCTGCGCTCGGGCTGGCTGACCGCAGGCCCCCGGACCAAACGGTTCGAGGAGCGGGTCTCGGCCATGAAATGGGGACGGCCCTGCGTCGCAACCAACAGCTGCACCTCCGCGATGCTGCTGGCCCTGCGGAGCCTCAACCTCAAGTCCGACGAAGAGGTGATCACTACTCCCCTGACCTTCGTTTCGACCGCCAATTGTATCGTCCACGCGGGCGGGAGGGTGGTCTTCGCCGACGTGGAACCCGACACCTTCAACCTTGATCCCCAACGGGTTGAGCAGCGCATCACCCCCAAGACGCGGGCCATCTTGCCGGTCCACCTGGGCGGCAATCCCTGCCGCATGGACGCCCTGACCGAAATCGCCGAACGGCATGGACTGGAACTGATCGAAGACTGCGCCCACGCCCTGGAAGGGGAATTCCAGGGACAGCCCTTGGGAACTTTTGGCCTGGCGGGCGCGTTCAGCTTCTACGCCACCAAAAACATCACTACCGCCGAGGGCGGCATGCTGAGTTGCCGGGATGAAACGACGGCGGCTTTGCTCCGGAAAATGAGCCGCCACGGAGTCGACAAGGGCACGTACCAGCGCATGGAGGTCGAAGGTGAGCCGCTCTACGACGTGGTGATGCCCGGTTACAAGGCAAATATGAGCGACGTAGAAGCCGCGCTGGGGTTAGCGCAAATGGACAAATTGGAGGAAATGTACGCCCGCCGCCAGGCGATCAAATTGCAATACGATGCGGCTTTCGGGCCGCAGAACGCGGTGAATCTGGTAAAGCTCACTCCAGGAGGGAAATCAGCGCTGCACCTCTACCAGGTGGTGTTGCGCAGCGAAGAACTAAAAATGTCACGCGGGGAGATCATCCAGCGCGCTCGAACCCGAGGGGTGGAACTGTCGGTGAATTACACGCCGATCCACCTGTTTTCCTGGTACCGGCAGACCTATTGTTCGGTTCCGGGGGCCTTCCCCCACGCCGAGTACATCGGGATGAACAACCTCAGCTTACCGTTTTATCCCGCGATGGAAGATGCCGATGTCGCCCACGTGGTCGCGGTGCTGTCGGAAATATTGGCCGATGCCCAATAGCCGCGCATGAATCCGCTTACTGCTTGACGAATCGCTGCGGTGCGTAACCGTCTACCTGCAACAGATACCACCCCGGAAGCAAATCGGTGAGGTCCAGTTCCCCCGAACCCGCACGCATCACCCCCGACTGTTTTTCCCGTCCCAATGCGTCCACCACCCGATACTTGGCCGTCTTCCGCCCCGGCAACTCCACTTTGAGGTAGGTCGTTCCCGGATTTGGGTAACGGACAAATGCCGGCAACACCGACGGATTCGTCCGGGAAAGCGCATTGCACGGCACCGGATTCGGATCCGGTTCCACAGTCGATCCAGGAGTCAGCACCTTGTCCGCGAGGCCGGGATGGTCCGGCAGATAGCGCACCGCGCGAAACACCCCATTTACCAACTGGTCGGCGACACTTTCGCCGGGAATTGAGTCCCCTTGGACGACGATCGTATTGCCGATGTCGGGATTGCGGTAGCGCCAGACTTGATCTTTGGCGGGATTGACCTCGATAAAAGTTCCTTGGTTGCCGTTGGCGATGAGAACATTGCCGTTGGGGAGACCTTGGGCACCAGAAATGAAGGGGGAGAACAGATCGGTGGGATTGGGCGCTGTATACTGCCAGTCCGGAGCCGCAGGCGCAAAGGTTCCATCCGCCAACAGCGCGTAATTGCCCTGCGCATCCGGTAAGACGTCGAGTAGGTCCACCGTAGAGTAGTCATTGCCCGGGCGGTAAGTCCCATTGTTAAACGCGATGATTTTTCCCGAATTGACGTAGCCGCTGTCGATCCAGTTGGGATTGTGCTGCCAATAAAACTGCCGGGTTGAAGCATCACCGCGGTCGTAGACCTGGGGATTGCCCCAGCGCCAAAGAAAGTCACCGCCTTTTCCCGAGCGCCCTCCCGTGTGTCCAGCGGCCTCCGCCGGGGTGGTGCTGTGATCGATGATGTAGATTTCGCTCGTGTTGCGGGAACTCAGGACGATCTGATCTTCCGCCGCGTTGTAATCCACCGCGTTAAAGTGGAGCCAGTCCTTTTTTCCGTTCCCAAATTCGTCCCAATTCAAATCAAGCAACTCCGGATGGTCGGCGATGATCCCAAAATTGGGTTTGGTAGCGTCGTAGTTCTGCACGACGTGGTCCCACACGCGCCACTCCCAGATGACCTCCGCCGAATCGGGCAGAACTGGCCGCAACTCGATCAGTTTTTCGCCCCAAATTTCGCCCTGGTTGATCAGGTTGGGGTCCCGCCCGGCATTGACCGCTTCAGCATCGGTAAACAATTCCCAGGCCAGGGCCAAAACGTTTCCGTTGGGCAGGACAATTGCGTCGTGGTGCTGGCATTGGAAGGGGGTGGAAAGCAGATAACTCCACACCACGTTGCCATCCCAATCCAGAAGCTCCAGGTAGCCTCCCACACCGCCGCCGGAACGGAAGGTAGGCGTGAGTTCATCAACCCCAGTATGGAACAAGTGCCCATCATCGGTCAGGTAGGCCATCAGAGCGGGATTGTAGTTGCTCGACCACTGATTGACGATGAAGCCGCAGTTGTCAATGAGGTAGGTGCGTTTGGCCCGAATGGGGGAAAACAGGGTATAGCCCGTGACCGCTTGCGCCGAATCAAACTGTAAAACGCCTACCGTACGTGCCGATTGCCCCGAAACCGCCGGTGCGCTCAAGAGTACGAGGAGCAAAGCAAAAGCGGAGCGGAGTACGTGGTGGATTGGCATGAAAGCAGTAGGATAAAGACGGGCTCACGCCTCAGTTGAGAATCTTCATGATCGAGCGGAAGAACCAATTGCGATCCGCGCGACCCAGTTTTTCGGAGAGTTTGTCCACTTTTTCCACAAATTCGCTGATCTTGCGGATCATCTCTTTGAATTCCAGGACACCTTCTTCGTTGTCGTCTTCTTTGATCTGGCCGACCTCTTCGAGAACCCGGATGACGGGTTCGATTTCGCGGCGCTTGCGTTCCATCATGACCCGACGGGCCACTTCCCATATATCTTTTTCGGCCACGAAAAATTCTTTGCGTTCACCGCTTTTGTGTTCGCGGTACACGAGTCCCCAATCGATTAGGGCACGCAGGTTCATGTTGGCATTTCCACGGGAGATTTGCAGGGCCGCCATCACCTCTTCCGCACTTAACGGATTTTTGGTGATCAGCAGTAGGGAATGGATTTGTGCCATGGTCCGATTGATTCCCCACGAAGACCCGAGGGTGCCCCAGCTGGAAATGAACCGGTCTTTCGCCTCTTCTAATTGCATTTTTAAAATTAAATAAAATTCTTCCTTACATAAAAGCCACAAAGTCACCGGATAACGCCTAGGCTAAAAATTTGCCTAGGATTTTTTGGGACCGACTTTGGAAGCGATTTAGCATTTGATCTGGCGCCATTTGCGCGGGCATTTTTTTCATCACTTTGGGGCTAGCTTCTCGTCCCGAGTTTGAACTTTGGTCTTGAAAATGGATCTTCAGTGACAAAAAATCAGCGATGGCAATTTTCACCCATCAATTTTAAAGCGCTTCTTGACTTATCGTATCGTGCGTTGGAATCGGCGTTGTTTGGGAGGCGGCTGGCCCAGAAGGATCTACTGCCCCACACTGTTGAAGACCGCTGGCGGGCAAAATAGTTTTGCGCGTGGACAACTCATCGGTTTTTCAACAGCGCGGCGACAGCCTGGACGATAGCGGCGCGGTGCTCGCGGGCGGAGGTGCGCACTGGCGGGGCTTCGGGGTAAAGCGGAGTGGCGCGGATGAGACCGAGGTTTTCGATTTCCTGGGGCGCGAGGGTGACCGTTCCAGCGACGGCGAGAGCGGGAATGCCCAATGCGGCCGCCTGGGTGGCCACTTCGGCAACTACTTTTCCCCGAGCGGTCTGAGCATCCAAGTGGCCTTCTCCGGTGAGAATCAGATCCGCCGATTTGGCCGCCGCACGAAACTCCTGGGTTTTCATGACGTAGCGCGCGCCGGGCTGAACCTTGGTGCGGGCCAAGGCCATGCAGCCCAAAGCCGCACCGCCGGCGGCTCCGGTGCCAGGAAGATCGGTCTGCACCCCGAATTCGCGTTCCAGCAGATTGGCAAAATGGGCCATTCCGGCCAACATCCGAGAGCGGTCCGCCTCCCGCAATCCTTTTTGCCGGGCAAACATCAGCGCGCCATTTTCGCCGAGCAGGGGATTGTCGACATCGGTAAGCAAGATCATTTTGGTGACCGGTAGTCGGGGATGCGCCGTCGAATGGTCGATGCGATGTACCTTTTCCAGATTGCCCCCCATGGGAGAGAGCAGATTTTTTTCCTTGTCGTAAAAACGCACCCCGAGGCCGTGCATGATCCCCATGCCCAAATCGATGGTCGCGCTGCCCCCCAACCCGATGACCAGGGTCTTGCACCGATTTCGCATCGCCACCGCCATCAGTTCGCCGGTGCCGAGCGTGGTGGTGCGCAGGGGGTTGCGTTCGCGCTCGGTCAGCCGGTACCATCCCGATGCCTCCGCCACGTCGATGAACGCCATGTCCCCGTGGAAACCCACTCCGTAGCCGCAACTCACCTGGCGAAACATCGCATCCGAAGCCCGGGCACCCGTCCAGCTCCCTTCATCCGCTTGCGTCAAAATGGCCGCGGTCCCTTCGCCCCCGTCGGCCAGCGGTAGCAATTCCACCTCGTAGTCCGGCTGCACCTGGCGCACTCCCGTGGCCATGGCCTCCGCAACTTCCGCAGCGGTCAAAGTCCCTTTAAATTTATCCGGCGCAATCAGAACTTTCATAGCGCCAAAATACGAACATTTTTCAATGAAGAATTCTCAATTTCCGTGGAAAATTTCCGCTGGGAGTTTTTCTAATTTTTAAGATAACTATACCCTAGAGACAAGTGCCCCGTAGGGGTACAACCGGGAACCCACAAAATACAGACTAAGAAAAGCCCCCCAAAAAGATTATTTTTGTAGGACGACATCGTTTCAAATAGTCGCCTATGAAGAAATAATCAAGTAATCACATATCAAGAGACAGCGTAGCTGGAAATCTCTCTGCCTGAAAACGCCAAATTATCATGCACAGAAGAGATGACTAGGTTAGCGCACCTGTATGGGGTGTGTTCCTATTTGTCTGAAACTATCTGTGCGGGTGCTTGGCGTACCTCAGGCGGTAAGTGGAAGGCTGAGGTTCACGCCCCTCTTCATTCAAAAGCATCATAAATCTATCCGTTGGGCCTCCGGATTCAACCGATAGAAATATGAATACGCAAAGAAAAATCATTTTAGTCATTGCCCTATTGCTCGTCGTTTTCTCCTTTTGCTCTGCTCAAACCACCAAGACCCACACGGAATATTGGGATAATGGCAAGACCATCCTCAAACTCAAATACCAGTACATTGAAGGCGAAAAGGCCACAGTAGGGACCATCAAATACAGGGAAGATGGAATTCTTACGGGAATGGAAGCAGGTGGTCAGAGTTTCGCCCAAAGGATTCTACATGGGAAATACCTCTCCTACTATGAGAATGGGATTTTGGAGATCGAGGCGACTTACCAAACCGGCTATCTCCATGGGGTAAAGAAGGAATTTCATTCAAACGGAAAATTAAAATACCTAAAAAAATATGACAATGGGGCTTTGAATGGGACCTATGAAGCCTATTCGGAATCAGGCGTATTACTTGAAAGGATGAAATTCAAAGATCACATGCTCACAGATAGTAGTTTCACCTACTTTGGAGATGGGAAGGTGGAAAAATTGATTCTGGTAACTGGCAACGAAGGCCCACTAATCCTCATTGGGAAGATTATCAATTTCTATCCAGATGGAAAAATTGATAGCGAAGGAGAGGCAAAAATCAAAGGACAAGGTTTAAACATAAAGATCGAGAACTCTGGTCTTTGGGTCTATTATAATGAATCTGGCCAAAAGGTTGCAGAGGAAGAATATGGCTACGACAAGACACTCGCTAGAACCTATTATGATAACGGGCAGCTAAAGGAATCAGGACAGATCAATTACGACAAATGGGATGGTCCCCATAAATCCTTCTATGAGGATGGTGGGCTTTATTCAGAGGGAACCTATAAATCGATACCTGCCAAAGACCCTATAAGAATCGGAGAATGGAAAATATATCACCGGAATGGTCAGGTATTTGAGTGGGCCAAATACAGCGATTTTGAAGATAATAGAGACGTTTGCCTATTGGAGTATAAGAAGTATAATGAAGGTGGTAATCTTCAAATCCATAAGAAATTCAGTCCCTACGAAGGGGGAAAGCTGATACTACTGAAAGAATATGACGAAGAGGGGAACTTAATAAAAGAAGAAAGGTATTGATCAATCTATAAACTTTTACTCAGGTTAATTCGTACCTTATTCTAAATAAGCATGAGCCGGACGCTGCTCGACCAAAAGTGATGTCCGGCTCAAAATTGAATTATTATGGGTTATTTATCTCCAAACATTGCTGGTCGTTTCATCCATCCCCAAATTGTAGATTTCACAGGTGGTGATTATCGAGAATTTGATCAAATGTATGTATTAGTTGAAAATCTAAAACAGAGGCTAGAAAATGCTAGCAAGCACCTCCGATTTTCGATAGATGACAAAGGAATTTTTACCAACCATACAGAAGGGGCTGATATATTGAATGAATGCTACTAATCATTCTGTGGTTTCACATTTCCTGATCCGGTCGTAGGAAACCCCAAGAAATTTATTCCCTTTATCGCCTACGATATCGGCCTTTCCTTCCTGCTCATTAATCCCTGTTACTTTCCCTTTTTTACCTGTGAGGTTGTCTGATGAACCTTTCCCAATAATCCTGACCCGATCACCCACATTGAAATTTCGGGTTGGCTTATCCCTTTTCTTTGTGAAGTCCTCAAAGAGTGGAATTCTATCTGGTAGCTTATTGACCTCCATAGCTTATTTATCTGATTATCAGTGAGTTTTGTTTAGGGGTTCGCCAAAATGTGAAACCTCACCCTTGTTACCCCCCTCACTATGCTCCAGTTCCTAATGAACTGCCAGAGCATAAATGGCCAAAAGCTTCGCCAGAAAAGATTTCAGAAAGATGTTTCCAAGCAATGATGCTTGCCTGGATTTCCTTTTTCAGAAACTTTATGGAGAAAGACCGAAGTGTCCCGGATGCAATGCGCAACAAAAATATCATCGAGTTCGAAGGAGAAAATGCTATTCATGCCAAAAATGTGCCCATCAAATTTACCCAACCAAGGGTACCATATTCGAAGGAAGCCAAACTGATTTGCTGGATTGGTTTGAGGTAATTTTGGAATTTCATCTCTCCAAGCAAGGTGTGACAGCCAAATACATCCAAAGGCAGACCGGGGTAACCTACAAAACCGCTTGGCGCATGGGGCATAAAATCCGGGAATTGATGAATGAAGATGCTGAATTCCTTTTATCTGGAATAGTTGAGGTGGATGAAACATTTTGGGGTGGGAAGACCCGAAAGATCGGTTTAACGCTTGATGAGAAACATAAACTCTGCTTTTTCGGTATGATTGAGAGGGGTGGTAATTGCCTAATCTACTATACAGAGAAATGGGATGCGAAGACTCTTCTTCCTATTATTCTTTCAAGGGTAAAGGAAAAAAGCAAAATCTATGGAGATGATGACGCAGCAGTTAAGAAAGTAGTCAATCATGGATATGTTCACGGCGCAGTCAACCATAAGGCAAGACAATGGCGGAAAGGAGAAGTTTACAGCAATACCATAGAGAACCTATGGTCAAGATTCAAAGCGTTAACCTATACCCATAGATACATCAGCAGAAGGTGGGCGCAGAATTATGCAAATGAGGTTGCATTTCGCCACAATCGAAAGAAGGAGGATAGAAATATCTTTCTTGATATTTTGGGAAGGATCGACTCTACTTCGCCAGCCTATGTTTTTCAGCAATCTCAGGATTTTCTTTGATTCTCCTAACAGCTATACCCGCAATTATTGATTTCCTTTTCGTTTCGAAGCGTTCTCTAAATCGCTTTTCCTGATGTGCCCAATATTCTTTCCAAGTCATTCCATCTTTGAATTCATCAGACATTTTGAAATGAAAAGTTTGATGGTTCTCCAATTTAGAAACTGCTAGGCCAGCTTCAAGTCTTAAAGCCAGTTCTTCCTCTGAGACCAGAGCGTTGAAGTCATACTTCTCTTTCAACTTTGCCATAAAGAGAATATCCAAGCAAACTCAATGTCGGTTTCAGGATTCTTGCATCATTTCTTTCAGAAGTTCCAGCAATTCCATCACGGCCCTTTTCTCCGATTCGAAAATTTCCGGTCTCTCCATCCATGAGAATAAAGAGCCAATAAAGTCAATGATTGCTTCCCGATAGGCGGTCAGGGTTTCTTCTGGTGTGTCCGTTTTTATCCTGATGACGATTTCATTCTTCTTGATCTTGACCATGATTTTCAGATTAGTGAATTCAAAAAATCTGCGAATCTAAAATTTTCTGAAATTCAGTACAAGTCCTTCATATTCAGCCTTTTCCACACCTATTAAAGGCTGTTCTTTTCTTTGACATGATGTGTCAAAGGCCATGCTTTTCTTGTAGGTAAAGAGAAAAGATGATGAAAGAGCAAGAGAAATTTACCATCAGAGAGTTCATGCTAAGATTCCCGAATGATGATGTTTGCCTCGATGTGATTTTCCAGCAGAGATATGGGAAAGAGGAGTTTTGTCCATCCTGTGCAGCTAAAACGAAGTTCCATCGGGTGAAGAAAAGGAAATGCTACGCCTGTCAACAATGCGGCCACCATTTATACCCTCTCTCCGGGACGGTGATGGAAAGATCGACCACACCCCTTACTCTTTGGTTCTATGCGATCTATGAATTCTCCACTACCAAGAATGGAATCAGTGCGAAAGAACTCCAGAGGAAGTTAGGTGTCACCTACAAAACGGCATGGCGAATGGGTCACAAGATTCGGGAATTGATGAATGACAAGGAAGAAGTCAGCCTCTCTGGGATTATCGAGATTGACGAATCCCTTATTGGGGGAAAAGCCAAAGGCGGCAAACGAGGATGGGGTGCTGAAAAGAAAACCTGCCTATTTGGGATGATGGAAAGAGGCGGGAAGGTCAAGACCATGCCAGTTGAGAACAGGAAAAAGGAGACACTACTTCCTTTAATTAAAGACTCGATTGAGGCCGGAAGTACGGTCAATAGTGATGAGTACAAGGGATATAACTCTCTAGGCCAAGAAGGGTATAATCACAAGACTGTTATTCACTCGAAATATCAATGGGCGCAAGAGGATGCCTACACTAATGGGATTGAAGGATATTGGTCAAATTTGAAGAAATCCATCTTTGGAACACATACATGGGTTGCACCCAAACATTTACAAAACTATCTGAATGAATTCGATTTCAGGCACAATCACCGGAACGGATGCCAGATGTTTGAGGAAATTCTAAGCAGATTGTGATTTTGGGGAAAATTTGTCAGAATGTGAATAAAGCCTATCCATATTTCGATCAATGTTTCTACCTTTGTGTAAATATTAAGATATGGATAACGAAGCAAGAATTAAAATCTCCCTAAGTGAAGGAAAGTTCGAAATCTCTGGATCAGAAGGTTTTGTTGACAAACAATTTGATAAATTACAAGGCTTGATTGAGAAAAGGCTTGAAAAAGCACCTGTTTTGCCTGTTAAACCAAAAAATGAGAAACCTGCAAAAGGAACAGAAAATCCAGCGATAGTTACTGAAACTACTCATACGGAAAATGGACTTGATCAATATGATCATATTTTCGTTGACGATGATGACGAGGATAGAATTCGAATTGTCGTGGAAATTCCGGGCAAGAATAAAGTTGAGAAAACTCAAAATGCAGCATTGATCTATGCGTTTGCGAATCTACAAAAGGGCATTAAGGATGTTTCCATTTCAGAGATTAGAGCAGTTTGCAAACACCACGGCTTTTTGGATACTGGAAATTTTGCTAGTTCAATCAAAAAGGGTGATCCCAAAAATTATATTATTAAGGGGAAATCTGGTAGTAGTAAACAAACATTAAAGCTGACAAGAGTTGGAGAAACGGCCTCCAAAGCCCTAGTTGATGAATTGTTGAAAAACTTTGAAGAATGAGTGCGTTTGCCATATTGGAATCAGCCTACGGTACTGAGATTGCACAAAAAGTCCTCGATGCTTATAGGACCATTGAAGAAAATTTTGTGGTCAAAAAGTGGAAACCAAGTGAATTAGATGCTGGTCATTTTGTGGAAGCTGTTCGAAGAATTCTCGAATTGGAATTGACTGGGAGTTTTACTCCTTTCAGTGGAAAACTCAGCAATTTTTCAGACACCGTAATAAAGAGTTACGAAAATGCTACGGGCCATGAATCCTTTAGGATGCTTATTCCCAGAGCATTAAAGTCTATCTACAACATAAGGAACAAACGTGGGGTTGGACACATCAAGGATATTTCTCCTAATGAGATGGATTCAACCTACATTCTTTATACTGTGAAATGGGTTCTTTCCGAAATAGTTAGGTTGAAATCTAGTTTAACTATTCCTCAAACACAGAAAATCATAGATGAAACTGTTGAAAGGCAAATTGAAATGATCTGGAAGGATACCGACCTCACAAGGATTTTGGACACAAAAATTTCGGCAAGAAATCAGGTTCTTATTCTTTTATTCCATGATAGTCCAAGAAATGAAAGTGATCTTCGGTCAATTATCGAATACAAAAACAAAACCAACTTCTTGAAAATACTCCAAAAACTACACAAGGAACGTTTTATCGAATTAAAGAGCGATGGCAACTGCCATATCTCTCCCACCGGAATAGTGGAGGCTGAAACAATAATCCTGTCGAAGAAATAGAGTTATACCCCATAGCTGAGCCGTTTAGAGGGTACTTGTCTTAGGGTATAGTTATCATTTTTAATTGTCCTGGCTGGCCTTGCAGCGTCGCGTGCATCCCAATGAAAATTGGGTCTCCCCCCATGAAAAATGGCAAATTCTCCCGTTTACTTTTGCCGAAAAATGTGATCGGATTCGGAGGTAAAGGGGGCCATATTGATGAGGAATAGGCTCACTTAACCTCATGATTATGTTTACTTCTTATGATTTTTGTGCCGGAATGGATATTTCGCACGACCAAGGCAACTTGCTGAATCGCCTCAATCCGGGACAGGATAATTTGACCTTTGTTTTCATCAAGGCATCGGGCGGACATACGATACAAGACCGGAACTTCAACGCCAACTGGCGCCTGGCCCAGGAAAAGGGGTTGCTGCGGGGACCCTACCACTTCTTTTACACGGGAGATACCGCGGCCCAGCAGATGGAAAATTTCACCTCGATGATCAAAACGCTGGAAAGCAATGATCTCCCACCCGTCCTGGACATTGAGGAACGAAGCTTTGACACCGAAAATTCGGTTGTGGGCTTCCAGCGGCAAATCCTGGAATTGCTCGAACGCATGCAGGCCCACTTCAACCGGACTCCGATCATCTACACCAATCTCGATGTCGGGCGCCGGTACTTGGATGCGGAACAATTTGCCAACTATCCGCTGTGGATCGCCGATCCTCGTACGCGCTCCTTCCCACCCGTACCTCCGGCTTGGTCGCACACGGGCTGGAAGTTCTGGCAGTACGGCACCCGCAACATCGCGGGCATCCGCACTGATGTGGACTACTTCCCCGGCACCCGATCCGAGTTGATCGAATTCATCGCCAATTCTTATACCCGGCGTCCTGACTTCGTGGTGTAGTCCGCAAAGTATTGAGAGGCTGTTTAAGTTTAAGCCTGCGATTTTGCTAGGGATTCTTTTTCCGCCCCTCTTCCGCTATTTTCTCGCCCCTAGTGTGGCTATCGACTCCAAAATGAGCTTCGATGGACAAAAAAATCGGTGGGAGCAAATTTCACAAACCAATTTTAAACTGCCTCTGAGACAGCCGAAGGTGCTTTCGGGCGCCTTTTGCTGCACTTGGGCAAAGGCTACGGTTAACTTCTGGTGCACTATGTACGGGAACAATTGGCGGAAAGGGAACCGGCGTTTGGGATAAAATTCGGCCATTGCTGCCCAATATACCCAACGGAATCCTCCCCGACCGCCAGGCCGCTCATTGAATGGCTTTCGACCCCTGGTTCCGGAAAAATTCGATTTTGCTGCGGAACAACCCGGCCATCAATTCGGCTCGCCGCTTCGCTTCCTCGGCCTTGTCGCCGGCAAAATAATGGTCAACGGTCTCGATAAATAGCCCTTTCCAGCGATTAAAGTGGGCTTCTCCCACCGGTAAATCTCGGTGCGGCCGGAACGGGCGCCCCGCATAGCTGTGCTTGCCCAGCAGCACCGTCTCCCAAAAGCGATACATCTTTTTCAGGTGCTCCGGCCAACGGTCCTGAACCGCGCCATTGAAAATTCCTCCCAAGAGGGGATCGATGCGGACCTTTGCGTAAAAGGCATCCACCATCTGCTCAATGTCCGCCCGGGCGGCAAGGTCGGGTTTTTCCATAGGACACGGTTCTGCCGACAAGCTAAAACATACGCCCCGGACATCAAACATGACTGGGCGAAAATCAAGTCGCATGTCCGCACAAATTGAAGAGTAAAATTTGTAATTGCAGTTTTTTTGGTCGATCAAAACTCATTTTAAAGTTTGGGGTGCGATCCTGGGTCAAGGGACTCGCTGCAACAAAGCGTAAAATATATGCTTGTCCGGAACTTTGCCACCACTTAAATCTGAAGGCGGTAGCCGATCACCGGCAGGATGCCCGCACTGTAAAAGCCCCCGACCAACTGCTTCTGCTGATCATAGGTCTGGCCCAGCAAGATGCTCTGGTTCAGAATGTTTTTCAGTTGAAATGTAAGCAGGGTATTGACTTTGCGCCGACTCACCCGGTAGGTCACGCCCAGATCAATCATCCGCAAGTGGGCCTGCTGCATCCCGTTGGGATTCTGATAGTCCAGTACGACAATTCCTTCGGCCCGGGAGGCCGCGACATCCACTCCGGTAAACCGCTGCGGACCCGTGAAATTTCCCGAAATATTTAACCCCAGGATCCGTGTCTTGCCTCGCTTCAATTTGAGCTGCCATTCTCGCCCTACCGATAGACTGGTGGAGTAGCCGACATCAAACTGGGAGGGGAAGCGGCGGCTCTGGGTATCCCAGTAACTCGCGTCCAACAGAGAAGCATTGATCAGAAAATAGTAGCCGCGGTGCAGCGTCTGCTCCAGACTGAAGTCAATCCCGTAGGTCAGCGCCTGACCCCTATTGATGAGTTCAGAGGTTTCAAAGCGAAAATCCCGTCCCCCGAGGCGGCTTACCGGCCGGTCCACCGCGCTCACCAAGCGGTAGACAAATTGACAATAGGCTTCGGCCAGGAAACGCAAATGTTCATTGAAGTTGAGCTGATAGCCCAGTACAAAGTGGTGCGCTTTGCTCAGCTCCAGGTCGGCATTCTGCCGGGTCCAGTTGCCCGGTTCTGTTTCTACCCGGCCCAGGTAGGTGTACAGGGGTTCCAATTGGCTGTGCAACCCGTAGCCGAGCGCCAGTAATTGGGATCCGTCGAGTTGGTAGCGGGCGCCCACCCGCGGCTCCAGGCTCCACTCCCCTGTCTGACCAAAATGCAAGGCATGCGCCCCCGCGTGGAAGCGCAACCGTTGTCCAATTTTAAACTGGGAACGGGAGTAAAACTGTAGCAGATAAGAATTTCCGGTCGCCACGTAAGCGGTGTCCACCCGCCGCGGAACCCCGACCGGAAAACGAATAAAGGAGTTTACCCGCATGCGATGGGCCATGACCCCAGTGCGGTGAGTGTGGACCGCGCCAAACTTTCGGTTGACAAAAACGTGGGTGGACCAGCGATTGGTTCGGGTACGGGCCTGCCGGATCGTATCCCGCACCAGACTCCGGTCGAGCTCGTACCCGTCGTTGTGGAACTGGGACCCGGTCCCGACGATGGCAAACTTCAAGTAGGTCTTGCGGTTCAGCGGGTGGGTCCAGGTCGCACCCAGTGAGCCCGCATAGGAGCGGGTTTGCCGACCGGAATTGGCGGCGATCAGCGAGTCCCACTGGGCAGTATCGGCCACAGGATTCACCACAAAATCGGTCCGTCCCCCAATCCCAAAAAAGTTGAGCTCGCCCCCCGACTTGAACTCGTGGTGCAGCTTGAAAGAAAAATCCTGAAAGGTGGGAATCCCGGTATTGGGCAAAATCTCCGCGACAAGACCAGTGGTGGAATAGCGGTAATTGGCGAGGAAAGTCGTCCTTCGATTTTTGCCGAGGGGGCCTTCGAGGGCTGCGTCGATCCCCAAAACGCTGAACTGGAAGGTAGCCCGCAGTTGTTCGCGGCTTCCATTGCGGAAGCGAACATCAAATACCGAACCGAGCGCATTGCCGTAATCGGCAGGAAATGCCCCGGAAAAGAAGTCAGTCCGGGCAAGTAAGCGCTGAGAAAACAGGGTTACCGTACCGCTGGCCCCTTCCTGAGTCCCAAAGTGGTTGGGATTGTAGATATCGATGCCTTCCAGGCGCCACAGCACCGTGCGCGCGGGATTGCCCCGGACATTGATCGCATTGCGGGAAAAATCTGCCGAGGGAATCACCCCGGGAAACCGCGCGGCCACCCGCGCTGGATCGTCGAGTGCCCCGGCGACCCGGCTCAATTCTTCCCCCGTAAATGAGCGCCCACTCACCAGCGCTGCCTCATTGCGGGTCCCCCACTTCTGCTGACTGAGTATTTGAACCGTGGCCGATTGCACCGCCTGCTCTTCCAGGAATACGTTGAGTTCCGTCCCGGAACGGCTGGTCAAGAGTAGTTCGCTCTCCCGCTTTTGTCCGTACCCCAACAGGGAAAATGCCACTTCGTAGCGCCCAAAAGGCACTGCTGCCAGCCGGTATTTTCCCAAAGAGTCACTGATGGTCCCGATGAGGGTATCCGCATTGAAAACCTTGATCACTACCCCGGCCAGGCCCCGGCCACTCCCCAGATCACTGACTTTTCCGTACAAGCGGGCGCTGCCTTGCCCACGTGCCGAAAATGCTGCTACGAGCAACAGCACCATGAGTCCCACGGATATTGAAAACATTCGGCCCATGCCATACAAAGCACACGACTGAAGCTGGGATTCGCAATACCTTTATTGGGTAGGAAATGGCTTAATTTTCTACCCAAAGGAAGGGAGGTAGCCGTCCCCAGTAGCCCCCCGACATCACCCGAGCCTCAAAGCTCTACCTCTTCGTACTCCCCGATCCGCGATAAGTCCACGTGCAGCATTTCGTCGTCGCCCGCACGCGTGATGCTCTTGAATTTTGCCCCAAAAATCACCTCCCAATACTTATAGCTGCTTCGTTGGTAGACATAAGTCGCAAACGAATCGTCGAAGCCCTTGAGCAGAATTAAGAATTCTGCATCGGCGCGGGCCAGATCTTCCGGCGATTTTCCCTGCATCGGGCTGTCCTCATTGATCGGATGCACCAGGGTCCAGGCCAGGGACAAGAAATTGACCTTTTTCAGTTCGAGTTCGAGGGGAGTGAAACGGCGGCGGTTGGTGTCGGGGTCGATGAAGGAGTAAATGATTTGGGCTTCCACTTCGATGAGCTCGCTGCTGCGTTCATTGGCCAGGCGAATCATCAGGCCCGTAATGCCGCGATACGGAGCAATCAAGGCCACATCGCTGAATTTAATGCGGGCCGCCGGGCGAGCAAATCGACCGTACAGCAGTCCCGTCACCAGAGCAAATCCCATCAGTCCCACCAGCGATTCGATGGCCGCGATGATGCTCGCCGAGGTCCCCACCGGACTGATGCGTCCGTAGCCCAGGGTAGTCACCGTCTGCGCACTGAAGAAAAACGCGTCCATAAATTGCATAAATGGCGTCTCACCCACCGTGCCTTCCAGATTTTCTAGGCCGACCGCGAGGTAGAGCACGGAAAAAATAATATTGATCACCAGGTAGTACAGCAGGATCAACCCAACCAATTTTGCCCAGTGCATCGTGATCAACTGGTGATACAGGTCGTACCAGCGAAAATTTGCCCTTCCGCGCTTGACGACATTAAAGGAGCCATCTTTGTTGATCAGCCGGAGACGGCGGCGGTAAACCCTCGTCCCAAACCCGAGTTCACGGTTCTTTTCGTCGGTCGCCTGCGCCCCGGGGGCATTGTCTTGGGCATTGCTCATGGAAACAATTTACGGAATGGTTGCCGAAGTGGCTGCTTCGGAAGAAGCGTTGTCCTGGTCGCAATCGGCGGTCAAGCAATAATCCGGCCGGTCCGCCGCGTTTTTGTGCCGGAATCCCCGGCGAATGTGACCGTTTTGGATCAGGAAAACTCCCGGCATCTGGAACCCATCGCCCGTTTCGCGACCGATCAGATGGCCATTCAGAATTCCGGCACGGAAGCCTTCGATCCACTCTTTCAGACCGAACAACTGGCTAAAATTGCCGCGGGCCAAGCCAAATGCTTCGTACAAGCGCTTTTCGGGGTCGCTGATCCGCGCGACATCGTCCAGGCCACCGTACTTCGCAATGTGGTGGGCCGCCGTCGCGTCGTCCACCATGTGAACCAAGGCGATCTGCACGCCATTCTTTTCGATTTCACCGCGGAGCTTGCTCAGATCTGCCAGGGCTTCCCGGCAAAACGTACAGCCAAAATGCCGCAAAAACACAATCAAAACCGGCTTTTCTCGGTTCAAAGCATCGAGGGTCTTTCCACTTTGGTCGGTAAATTCCTGCAGGGTTGGCTTCAATTCGCCGCCTTCAAAGTATTGTTGCTCGACTTCGCGCTCATATTTCCAGCGGTACTGTTCGTAAGCGGCCAGGCCAAAGCCCACAACTCCCGCAATGTCGCCCAGGATGTGAATCGCTCCGGCCAGCGGAGTGGTAGTTCCCCCAAAGGCCCAGAATAGCATCAGCGCCAGATTGGCGAGGTTGATGGTAAAAAATACCAGCGCGGCCTTGCCCATCTGCTTGGGTACGACCACCGAAGCGATGTACAGCAGCCCCCCCAATACCCCGAAAATGCCCCAGGTTTCGTCTTTGAGGACGATCAGATCAGCGTTCAACCCGGAAAATGCAAAGTAGGATTTTGAGGAAAACAGCACCGCCAGTCCCCAGACCAGCGTATGCACAGCGGCGATCCCAATCAAGATCCGGCTCACCCGACTCAGGCGAAAGTCTTTTGTGTTCTCAGCAATCAGCGGCATATCGCATTCCTTCCATGTTTGGTAAGGAATTAACTCATCGGGCGGCCGCTTTGTTGCGCCGACAGCGTTCACTGCAATACCGTACCGAATCCCAGTTGCGCTCCCATTTTTTGCGCCAGGTAAACGGCAGCTCACAGACCGGGCAAACCTTCGTGGGCAGATCGCGTTTTTTGCGCTGGCGGCTCACAATTGCGCCGCATTGGCTTTGTAGTGGGCCGCCGTTTGCAGGAGTGCGGCCCGCTTGTCCTCCGCCATCCGGTCCCAGGTGCGGTAAGCCATCCCGATCCGCGGGTTGCGCGCCAATTTATCCCGGTGCCGCTCATAAAAGTCCCAGTAAAGACTGTTGAAAGGACAGGAGCCTTCCCCACTCTTCAACTTCTGGTTGTAGTGACATTTTGCGCAATAGTTGCCCATTTTGTTCATGTAGTTCCCCGAGGAAACGTAGGGCTTGCTCCCGACGATGCCCCCATCGGCAAACTGGCTCATCCCGCGCGTATTGGTGATTTCGACCCATTCGATGGCATCGATGTAGATGCCCAGGTACCACTCATCGAGTTGGTCGGGGTCGACCCCCAACAGCAGGGCAAAATTGCCTGTGACCATTAAGCGCTGAATGTGGTGGGCGTAGGCGTGGTCGAGCGATTGGCGGATGGCATGGGACATGCAACTCATCTTGGTGTCGCCGCTCCAAAACCAGGCGGGTAGATCGGCACGGTGCTCAAAGTAATTCATCGTGGCGTAGTCCGGCATTTTTGCCCAATAGATCCCCCGCATGTACTCACGCCAGCCCAAAATTTGCCGTACAAAGCCTTCCACCTGCGCAATGTCATTGCGCTCGGGATCGGTTTTCCACTTTTCGATCACTGCATCGATGACTTCGCGGGGCGAAATCAACTTCACGTTCATCGCAAACGACAACCGCGAATGGAACAAAAAGGGATCGTCGGTAAACAGGGCGTCTTGGTACTTACCGAACCAAGGCAGCAAGTGCTCAACGAAGTGCTCCAGCAACATCAATCCTTCCCTGCGGGTAACTGGCCACCGCAGGGTCGCTTCGGGAAGGTTACCGATGGTTTTCACGCCCTTGGCGGTGAGCAAATCCATGATCGGCCGGGCGTCGTGCGCGATGCCCGGCAGCGGGGGAATGGGATCTTTGCCCCGGTACTTGTTTCGGTTGTCCCCATCGTAGTTCCACTGTCCGGTGACTGGATCTTTTCCCTCCATCAAGATGTTTTCCTTCTTGCGGAGATCACGGTAGAAATACTCGAGCAAGTAGGTCTTCTTGCCTTTGAAGAAAGCCGGCAAATCATCGCGCGTGGTAAAAAAGTGCTCAGTATCCGCGACTTCTACCGGCAATCCCGCTGTCGCGGCAAAGTCGTGCAAAATGCGATCCAGGCGGTATTCGTCGGGCAATTGAAAGGCCCAACCGGAAAATTTACCCTCACAGATGATGCGGCTGAGGTTATCGGGGAAGTTGTGCGCATTGGCCGGATCATCGAATTCCAAGTAGATCACTTCGTGCCCCAGATCCCTGAGGCGGTCGCGAAATCCGCGCATGGCCAAGAAAAAGGCCACCACCTTTTGGACATGGTGCCGCACGTAGTCGGTTTCCGTCCCTACTTCCATCAATACATACGTCACCTGGGGGTCGACCTCGGAAAACCAACTGTGTTGTTCATTCAACTGGTCTCCCAAGATCAGACGAAGCGTTTTCTCATTCATGCTCAAACAGTTCTTGCGGTATACGATTTCGGTAAATTTTTGCGCCAGGGCTGAGGCACGACGACGGGCATCGGGTAGTCATCGCCTAGGCTCACGTTCCAGCGCTGCAGATCGGCAACCGGTTGGGCAAATACAGTGTGGACCCGCCCATCCGGCACCGCCTTGAGTTCCGGAATCCAGTGCCGGACGTAGGCGCCCTTGCCATCGTAGCGATCTGCCTGCACCAGGGTATGGAAGTAGCGGTCCTGCCGCGGATCGGCCCCGACTCCAGCCACGTAGGTCCAGTTGCCCCAATTGCTACACACGTCGTAGTCGAGCAATTGGCTTTCGAAGTACTCCGCGCCCCAGGTCCAGTTGACCCCCAGATCTTTGACCAGGAAGGAAGCAACGATCTGCCGCCCCCGGTTCGACATGAAGCCGGTCTGGGAAAGTTCGATCATGTTGGCGTCGATCAAAGGAGCGCCGGTTTGACCTTCGATCCAAGCTTGGAAACGCGATTCTTGCTGGGGATGCACCTTGTACGGCGCATTGCGGGGACCGGCAAACTGGAAGAGGCTGTTGCCGTGGCGCTCGGTCCAAAAACGGAAGTACTCCCGCCAAAGTAGCTCAAAAATGAGCCAGTAAGTGGACTTGTTTTTGATGACGGCTTCCTCGTAGCGGCGCACTTGCGCGTAGATGGTTCGGGGAGAGATGCAGCCGGTGGCCAGCCAGGGAGAAAATTTGGAGGAATAATCCGCTCCGAGCAGGCCGTTGCGGGTCTCTTTGTACTCACGCAACGGGCCTTTGGGACCACAATAAGCCATCAGGCGTTCGAGGGCAGCGGTTTCTCCACCTTTGAAAGGTAGCACCGCGCGGGGATCGGCCTCTACTTGCGGCACTTCGGGCAAGTTCCCGGCGTCGGGCCACGTGGCCGGCGCTTCCAAGGTGGGAATCGTGACCGGGGGCTGGACTTCGCCGTATTTTTCTACTTTGCCCCGGAACTTGCTAAAAGTATCCGGTGTCTGGGAAGCGGGAAAAGGCAAATCTTCCGAGTAATATAGGGTCGCACCATCGTAATCGTAGCACTCTACGCCCACTCCGGCAAGGGCTTGCTTGACCCGGGCGGCTGCCCGGCGTTCCTGATCGGCCGGCTCAAAAGTGTAGTGGACCGCTTCCGCGCCCACTTCCTCGGCCAGATCCGCCAGTACTTGTGCGGGACGTCCGGTTCGCACGATCAATTCACTGCCGCGCTCCTGCAGCGATTGGCGCAGATCGGCGAGGCACTCCCGCAAAAACGCCTTGCGCCGCGCCGACATCCGCGCCAGACCGGCCTCGCGCGACTTGCCATTCCAGGCGTTGGGGACGACATATACCGGAATCACCGGTCCTTCTTCGGCCGCTCCATTCAGGGCCACGTGATCGCGGAGCCGCAAATCGTTGCGAAACCAAAGAATTTGCACTTTGCTCATAGTAGTCGGATTTTATATCGCTTGGAGGAAGTTTAAAACTGATTTATCAAGTATGTAATCGACGGTTTTTGCGTCAATCAAAACTCATTTTGACGTTTATAATCTGGGCTACGGGAGAAGATAAAGTCGGAAGAGAGACAGAACAGATGCGGAGAAAAAACTCAGGATATAATTTCAACATGTTACTAGAACTGAAGCCTGGGCGGGTTGTTGTCGCACCCCCGTCTTTTTTTTAGGTTTGTCGGCCAGGGTTCGAGAGCATGCGAATGATCCGGGCGCTGTCTTCCCGCACCGCCGGCAGGTCACGCATGCGGTGGAGGACGTCGCGCGCATGAACTCGACTGGCTTCCTCGTCCACAATCGGCTCGGGATAGTCGACACCCCGCTCAAAGTTGTACAGCATCTCTTCCATTGCGGTCATGGTCCAGGGCTCACGGGCGAGGGCCGGGGGCAAGCCAGCAAGTTCGGGCACCCAGCGGGATATGAATTCGGCTTCAGGATCGTGGTCGGCCGCTTGCTTGATCGGATTGTAAACCCGGATGATGTGGGTGCCAACGACACCGGCCTGCATTTGGTGCTGGGCGTAGTGGATTCCGGGTTCGTAGTCCAGGAATTGCCGGGCCAGGTAGCGGGCGGCGATCTGCCAGGGCTGCCAAAGTTGGTGGCTGAAAAACGAGACGACCATGGCCCGCATGCGGAAATTGAGGTAGCCGGTGGCTGCTACGCAGCGCATGGAGGCATCGACGAGGGGAATGCCGGTGCGGCCTTCCTCCCAAGCCCGGATCCGCTCGGGAATGACGACTTGGCCCAAATCGGGGTAGCCGCGGTTGAGGTTGCGGGTTTCCAGGCTTACGTCCTGCTCTAGCTTTTGGATGTAGTGGCTCCGCCAGCGCAGGCGGGAAAAGAAGCTTTCCAAATGCCATTGATGGGCACTGGGCGTCTGTTTCAGGCGTTGCACGATTTCGCGCATCGACAGGCAGCCCCAAGCGAGATAAGGCGAAATTCGGGCGCAGCTTTTTCGCGAGGCCACTGGCTTCGAAAGGTGCAGGTTGTAACTGCGGTGGCGCAAGCGGAGAAAGCTATCGAGGTAGCGCCGGCCGTAAGTGGTGCCACCGGGTTGCATTTGAGGGTCACTTTCAAAAAATGCCGCTGGCAGCGCGGGTCCCCGCCAGGGCTGAGCCTGTGCTTCGGTCCACTCGGCAAAGGTCGCGGTGGCCCAGTCTGGATCCGCCGGTGCTTGCTCCATGAAATCGTACCAGCGCTTCACCCAGTTTTTGCGATTTTTCAGCCGGCGGACCACACCGTCGGCCGCATATTCGTGCCAGGGAAGGCCTTGTTCGCGGCAGTAATCCCCAAGCGCAATGTCCCGATCAAAGGTGAGCTGGGTTCCGGTTTCCTGTTGGGAATAAAGTGCTTGCACGGAAAATTCTTTCCGGATCGATTCCAGCGCGGCGATCACTTCCCGGTGCAGCACGAGGAGTTTTCCACCGCGCACCTTGAGTCCTTGCTGCATATCCGCAAGCGCCTGCTGGATGAAGCGCCCGTGGCGCACATCCCAATCGTCGGACGCCATGATCGAAGGCTCAAAACAATACATTAAAATCAGGGGTTTCCCGGCCGCGACGGCTGCTTTTAGGGGATCGTGATCGTGCAATCGCAGATCCCGCTTGAACCAAACCACATTAACCTCAGTGCACCCGGGTGACATGCTTTTTCAACCGCAAAAAGGGGACCTTGGTTTATCCTCTGGCGGACAAAGGGAGAATTTACAATTGCTCGATTTCCAATGGTCGCTCCGGTGCGGTAAGTGAGGCCCCATCAACTACCAAACAAAGCCTCAATTGGGAATTGAAAATTTCCATTGACAATTCCAGCACTGGCGCGAGTATGGCATCGGAAATCAAGCGATTAAAGGCGGTTTAAAATTGGTGTTGAAATTTGCTAGCGCAGATTTTTTTGTCCATCGAAGCTCATTTTGGAGCCTATAGCCAAAGCTATGGGCGAGAAAATAACGGAAGAGGGGCGGAAAAAGATGCCATAGCAGAAATGAATTTAAATGGCTATCCGCTTCTTTGCCACACGTGATATCGGTTCCAATGCCGGAGCGAATTGCCCAGGATGGTCGCAAATCGGGTTTCCCCTTCGTAACGTCGGTTCAGCTTGTAGCAGAATTCATCCAGGTAATTCTGCAAGTACTTTTCGCTTACGC